>CAZMBE010000019.1:0-60951 GCA_964564625.1 uncultured Syntrophaceae bacterium
TTCGGATTTGTAAAATGAGGCTGAAGGGCGAGGACTAAAATGGCCCAGATATCCTGAAAAATCAAAACTCCCAGTGAAATGCGACCGGGCAGTGTATCGAGCTCAAACTTGTCATAAAGCAGCTTGACGACGATTGCGGTGCTGCTGAGAGCGCAGAAGATCGCAAGATATAAGGCATCAATGTTACTGCTTTGAATACCCTTGTCCCACAGCAGAAAAAAACCAAACCCGATTAAAACGCAAAAAATGAATTGCCCTACTCCGGAATACACCAACTGCCTGCCCGACGAGAGCATCTTCGCGGGATTCAGCTCGAGGCCAATGATGAAGAGAAGAAGAATGAGTCCGATCTCAGATATGACCTGGATATTGCTTGGATCCACAACTAAGCGGAGCCCGATCTCCGGTCCTATGACAGCCCCTGCCAGGAGATAACCGAGAATGACAGGCTGACGAAAAAGCTGGAAGACAAAACCAAGCAAGGTAGCCGCGAGAATTGCTATGCCTATTTCAGAAAGTAGTCCATGCATGGAAATTAACTTTGTGTGCTGTTATTTCTTCGGATGTATTTTTGATCTTCAGACTTTACATGTACCTGATTCCGACCGTTTGCTTTCAGGAATACCCTTTTCTGTTCCGCATTGTGGACATTTCCTCCCCAGACCGGGTATTCTTTACGACAGACATAAAAACGCCCATGCTTACCCCTCGCCTGAAAGAAGATAAAAGTAAAAAGAGCTGCGGCCTGATTCTGATCAAATGGCTGACCGAAAACCAGAAAAGCTCCCGGATAATAATATCCGGACCATTTGTTGTAACGACATGATATAAAGTTTTATTTTAAAAAGACAATGAAAGAGCTCATCGTGTTGTTTGAAATATATATGATTGCTTCATTATGTCAAGGTCATTTTAGTACCCAAACAACATTGGTGGATTCACATAGTGTCAGGAAACAACAGGCTTGTTATACATATCATTTGTTTCTTATGTAGCTGCAGATTTGTACGATTTTCGTCAGTTTACATTACAAAGTCATAGTACACACATCGAGAAATGTGCATACATGTAATACACACTAAGACATCCCCGATCTTTTCAGGAGCGACTCTAACCTGTGCAGTCCCTCGCCATCTGATGAATCCTGACACATTGCCCATTGTCTGAGCTTTTCTATGGCCCTGCTGTCTTCAATTGCGCCACGGCTCATCTCCACACCCTTTTTTATGCTGTCGCATTTCCCCGCGGTATACAGTATTGCGCCCGCGTTCAGGCAGGTGAAATCCACACACGACGTATTGTTTATGCCCGAAAGCACCTGCACAAAGCGCACCGACTCGCGGACAGTATCACTCAAAGATGCTATTTCTTCAAAAGGCGCCTTTTTCAGACCTGCATCCTCAGGATGGATTGTGTATTCGTTCTGTACACGATGATCGAATTCTATTACTTTGGTTTCACCTGATATGGAAACCTCATCCATGCCATACCCGGAACCCGCGTCCTTCCCATATACGACCATCCCTTTTTCATACCCGATAGACCGCATTACGAGGGCAGCTTTTCTCAGCAGTTTTTCCATATATACACCGCGCAGACCGAGGGTTGGCCGGCAGGGATTGGCAAGGGAGGCGGCGATATTCAAAGTTGAGCCAAAGCGTATCTGGCTGAGTATCCGCCCTAAAGCCCCTGGATGCACTTTCGGACTCATGCCATTGAAAATGCCTATCCCCGCTTCTTTGATACTGTTTCCCACTACCTCCACATCACATTCGACATCAATGCCGACAGCTTCCAGAACATCGACAGTACCACAGCAAGACGTAATCGCCCTCGCCCCGTGGCGGGACATAGTGACGCCGCATGCGGCAGCAACGATAGCAGCGGCACTGCTGACATTGAATGTCTTTAATGTATCCATTCCCGTTCCGGAATTTTCAAACAGGGCACCATGTATATCAGGATATACATGTACCGTATCGATTTCATCAATCGCAGCCCACGCCCCTGCTATTTCTTCAACCGTTTCCCCCTTGGCTACCAGCGCCGCGAGAAAGGCGCCCTGTTGGAGTTCCGGTTGCCGGTTCAGCAGCACTTCCCTGAACATCCAGTACGTTTCATCTCTTGACAGATCCTTGCCCTCGATCAGTTTCTGGATCTTCGCGCCGAAATCTTTTATTTTTGAAGCATCCACTATTTCCTCCTGGCTATGAAATTAATGTTTCTCTCCCCATTCCCTGTAAAAAGACTCTGAGGATTCAAGGATTCATATGTGTATTTTCCAGGTTTCACTTGAATCCTTGGCCCCTTGAACCCTGATGACAAGAACAACTCGTAGATTATTTCATTTTCTATACCCAGGCCCGAATATCTTTAGGACCGCTCATCGCTGAACTTTGTTATGGGTACAGGAGTATTTTCATGCAATCGCGTGTTTCAACCAAATGAAGAGCATGTTCAAGTTCCCACAGAGGCATCCTGTGAGAAACCATGTCGAGCACTTCTATTTTGCCGGCCATGATATAGTCCAATGCCCGTTTACCATGACGATACGCACATCCATACGCACCCACGATGGTGTGCTGACAATAATGGAGCTGATTGAAATCAACCCTGATACCTGACTTGCCGGGTGGAAGCCCTGAAAATATGACAAGCCTCCCCCGCACGTTGAGATGAGAAAGCGCCTGACCATACGCCTCGTCTGAACCCACTGCCACGATACAGACATCAAATAACATTTCAGGTGGCGTTGCATAACCGCTCGGAAAAGAGGAGCGGCGGTTTGTATCAGGCTCAATGACAGAAGGAATTGCCCCTAAGGCCATGGAAGCACGGGAAAGAAGTGTCCCTGCCGGACCTCCGCCCCAGATTCCTATTGTTTCATTCGGTTTAAGATCTGCCAACTCAAGGGCATTGAAACAGCACGAGAGCGGTTCAGCGAAAACCGCCTCCTCGTCTGTAAGGATATCCGGCAGCACGATGAGGCTTTGTGCAGGAGCCATGATGTACTCCGCAAAACCCCCATCACGGTGGAATCCCATGATCTGCATACCCTTGCACAAATTTTCCGCCCCTTGCCTGCACGGACCGCAAATACCGCAGCTTGTACCTGGATAGACATATACGCGCTGACCTATTGAATATTCACTCACACCATTGCCTAATTCACATATCGTTCCCACAACTTCTTCACCCGGGACGCGGGGAAGGACAAGATCCCTGTGTCCTACCCGTATGATTTTCAAGTCTGTTCTACATAGACCAGTAACGTTTACACGCACCAAGACATGGTTAGTGGCAGGTATGGGAATATCGACGTCACCAATTGTAAAAGAACCAATTTCTTCAACAATCACCGCCTTCATAATAAAACACCTCGAACTTCTTCTTTGCCGTTTCGGACTTCAATGACAAAACCTTGCATTCATTTTTAAAAGTCTCCCACAGGTTATTGCCCAATAAAAAAGGGTTCCTGCGGATACAACGATCCGCAGGAACCCTTTACCATCAGATTCCCTACAAATATTCGCCTCAACAGGTCTTCTGGCTCTCGGATCATCCACCGGGTTGATGCCTTCCCATCAGGGTATTCCCTGACAGTGGCTTTTCCCTCACTCGCAACCCATGTCCCCGATTACAGCGGCGGGACCGCCACGGTCTTTCACCGTGTTCCGGTATGCTGAAGCAATATTCTTAAAAATTACACTTTATTAAAAAACGTCACAGTGAGCGTGACAATACAAGAAATACCCCCATCTGTCAACGAGAAATAATCCTCCGCGTCGCTCATTGCCCCGTGTATCCTTACGGAGACACTACACGGAGATTTTCAAGGGCTTTTATTATTCCTTCCCGGATTCTTTTGCGTTTGACTGAGATGCATCATCCTGATTGCCGCTGCCTGCACTATTATCGACTTTTTGAGGATATTCTGCAGAAAACTCCTTCGCATCTGATGGCATTGGTTCCTGAGATGCCTCCTGATTTCCTTCATCAGCGCTATGGGGTTCACTCATCATCTCCTCGTATTCCTGCACTACAATACCCCTTCTTACCATGATCTGATAGATTCGCTCCGAGCGATGTTCCACATATTTCGATGTGCCCGTGGGATTGAACTTACGGGGATTGGGAAGGACGGACGCCAGTCGTGCTGCCTCCCTGGCCGTCAGTGCTGAGGCCGGTTTGCCAAAGTATCTACGGGCTGCGGCCTCGATACCGAAGAGCCCATCACCCCATTCAGCAACATTCATATAGAGCTCAATAATTCTTTTCTTGGAAAGATTATTTTCCATCCTCCAGGTGATGATTGCCTCCTTGATTTTACGGATGGGGTTTTTTGAAGGAGAAAGATAGAGATTCTTCGCCAGTTGCTGACTTATAGTGCTTCCCCCGATGGCAAATTTTTTCTTTTTGATGTCTTTTTCGATAGCCTTCTGTATGGCTTCATAATCAAACCCTTCATGACTCCAGAACTTATCATCTTCCGCGATGATTACTGCCTTGATTGCATAAGGAGAAATCTGTGAAAGAGGCACCCATCTCTGGATAATCTTTTTCTTTTTACCCTGGCGTTGCCATTCTTCTTCCCTATATTCCATGAAAGCTGTCTTTTTGGGGGATATCTTCTTAAGTTTTGCCATATCAGGATAGACAAAATAGACTCCTATACTCAATAGTAGGGTAGATACAACAATAAAAATAAGAATTTTAATAAATTTCTTCATTATCGCTAAACTATTTCAACCAATTCTCCGAATAGAGAAATTGAAATGTTTGAGAAGTCTTTCTAAAAAATTTAAACCAGGCCGTTTTTCATAGTACAAATATACAAAAAGTCAAGCTTTCACTTGCCTTCATGTGATACGTGTCACAGATATTTCGCGCATAAAGGCATAAATATACTACAGGTGCATCTCAGAATCACTGTTGAGAAACGTCGTCGGAATATGACAAAGGCAGTTATTATGTGACTGCAAAATGCCATCATTATCATTGATTTTATTCAGTAATTGTCGTTTGTGTGAAAAATTGGATTGACTTCTTTTCTTTTTTTTTGTACAAGATCCTGCTAGCTTTTCTGTGTGCAGTTTGTCATCCATTGTCAAAATCTGTGCACCGTTAACATAGTGGGGGATCCCCCGAATGAATAAGAGGAGGTACTTCATGATGAAACGGCAGATTTTCCCGTGGATGGGGCTCTTAGTCCTGTTCATTACACTTGGCCTCAGTCAGGTTGTCTTTGCAAAGGAATACAAAGTCAGGCGTGGCGACACTCTCGCCAAGATTGCGAAAAATCATGGTGTCACTACTCAGGCGTTGATGAACGCCAACGGCCTTACCAGTAGCGCCCTCAAACCAAAGCAAGTTCTCGTTGTTCCCAGTGACGGCAAAAAACACATCGTAAAATCAAAGAAGACACGCTCACGTACTGCGGAAACCTATGTAGTGAAAAAGGGAGATACGCTTCAAGCAATTGCCAAAAAAACCGGCTACTCAGTAAATCATATCAAAAAAATGAATCGTGTGAACGCAAGTTCTTTAAAAATAGGACAAAACATTGTTCTGTCAAGGCGCGGCCCTGTGAAAGAACTTGCAGTCGTGAGAACGAATGAACTGGATGAATCCGACGGGGAAGAAGATTTGTTGGGTGATGATGAAGACGTAGTTCTAAATAATACCCTGCTGGAATCTGAAGAGAATGCAGACTCAAGCGCTGAATTGCTAGGGAAATGGGACAGTCCCCAAGAACGATCTCTCTTCATCCGGGTTGCCAAGGGTTTTCTGGGGGCTCCCTATCGTTTCGGAGGATCATCTGTCAGGGGCTTGGATTGTTCCGCATTTGTGAAAAAGGTTTACGAATTTTTTGATGTCAGTCTTCCCAGAACGGCGAAAGAACAATCGCGCGTGGGAATGCGTGTATCGAGAGATGAACTGATGGAGGGAGATCTTGTCTTCTTCAATACAAGGCGGGCATATGGCCATGTGGGTATCTATATTGGAAATAATGAATTTGTTCATGCATCATCGGGCCGGGCAAGAATGGTCAGAATAGATACTCTCGATAAACCATACTACAATAAGCGTTTTATAAAAGCGGTAAGAATCAAAGGGTTGGACAGCGGCGTATAAACCCCCTTGACCTCTGCACCATATCACTATGCTGGAATACAATGGGACATGAGTGTGTCTCATTGTATTTTGCCTTATGTAATGTCAAACAAATCAGCTATTCAGGAAAAACCACTTTTTTATTGATTTATTCATCTTCTCCCTATATCTTTAACCTGTTAATGCAGGTACTCATAAAAAAATCTTAAGGAGGCAGATATGCAAAAAAACCGTTCACTTTTCGTCATTGTTGTATCGTTTTTCTTTTTAATCAGTGGCTGCGTTACCACGGGAACCTATGAGAAAAAAGTTAAAGAAGCGGACAATCAGGCAAAAGAACTCGCACAGGTCAAGGCAGACAGGGATCAATTGAAAGAAGCACTTGCAAATGCTTCCAGTGAACAGGCAAAACTGCAGGAAGAACTCGCGGAGCTGAAAAAAAAGAAGGCAGAGGTACAAACTGAAAGCGATACCTATAAACAACTGATGCAGGAAATGAAGGGCGAGATTGCCAAGGGGCAGGTGACAATTTCAGAACTTAAGGGAAAACTTACCATGGATGTTGTGGACAAAATCCTATTCGCCTCTGGACAGGCGGAAGTGAAGCAGGAGGGATTAGACGTTCTGCAACGGGTCGTTGAGATCCTTAAAAATGTGAAAGATAAGTCGATCCGTGTTGAGGGGCACACGGATAACGTAAAAATCAAAGGCAGGCTCGCGAAGCAGTATCCTACCAACTGGGAACTTTCAGCAGCCCGTGCCCTTAATGTTGCAAAATATCTGCAGGAGCAGGGGCTTGACCCCGTGCTCTTATCGGCCACGGCTTTTGGTGAATACCAGCCGGTTGCGGAAAACGATACTCCTGAAGGACGGGCGAAGAACCGGAGAATAGCCATTATTCTTCTGCCAAAGGAGTAATGGTAAGAAATATATTATGGGTAAGACGATCACCGAGAAGATTATTGAAGCACACATTATCTCAGGTAGATTTATTCCCGGCACTGAAATAGGTATCAAAATCGATCAGACTCTGACTCAGGATGCCACAGGGACTATGGCGTACCTGCACTTCGAGTCGATGGGTATACTGCGGGTCAGGACAAAGCTCTCGGTGAGTTATATCGATCATAATACCACACAGATCGGATTTGAAAACGCGGATGACCACAAGTATCTGCAAACCGTGGCACAAAAGTACGGCATATACCTTTCACGGGCAGGAAACGGTATATGCCACCAGGTTCATTTAGAACGCTTTGGGAAACCTGGAAAGACTCTTCTTGGTTCCGATAGTCACACACCTATGGGCGGAGCTCTGGGTATGCTGGCTATCGGAGCCGGCGGCCTCGATGTCGCGTTAGCAATGGCAGGGGAACCTTTCTACCTCAGCAGTCCAAGGATTATCAAAATCAACCTCACCGGCACACTTCCCCCCTGGATCTCTGCCAAAGATATCATCCTGAAAGTTCTCAGTATCTTCACGACAAAAGGCAATGTCGGATGCGTCTTCGAATACGGCGGCGAAGGCCTGGCGAGTCTCTCCGTACCGGAAAGGGCAACCATCACCAATATGGGAGCGGAATGCGGTGTCACGACCTCTGTGTTTCCGAGCGATGAGATGACAAGGATTTTTTTGAAGGCCCAGGAGCGGGAGGAGGATTGGAAGGAAATTACTGCCGACGAAGATGCAATATATGAACGTATCGTTGACATCAACCTCTCCGAACTGGTACCTCTCACGGCAAAGCCGCACAGCCCCGAGAATATCAGCCCCGTTAGAAACGTTGGGGAAATTGAGGTGAACCAGGTCTGTATAGGAAGCTGTACGAATTCATCGTATAAAGACCTGGTGACGGTCGCAAAAATGTTAAAAGACAGAGTGGCTCACCCGGGAGTGAGTTTTATAATCGCCCCGGGATCAAAGCAGGTACTCGAAAATTTGGCTTTGGATGGTTTTCTTGCCGATCTCATCCGGGCGGGGGCAAGAATCATGGAAAGTGTGTGCGGGTTCTGTATCGGAAACAGTCAAAGTCCCCAAACAAAAGCCGTATCTCTCAGAACATCGAACAGGAATTTTCTGGGAAGATCGGGTACGGTGGATGCGGACATCTATCTCGTCAGTCCGGAGACCGCTGCTGCTGCGGTCATTACAGGCAGGTTCACTGATCCCCGTGACCTGAAGATGAACTACCCCGAAGTAACAATGCCCGAGCGCTTTCATGTCGACGACAGTATGATCATAAAACCCGAGGATACGAGGGACCCCTCCGCAATTGAAATTTACAGAGGTCCCAATATCGGTGATCCCCCGGTCAATGAGGCCTTTCCTGAAAGGATCAGAGGCGAGGTCACTATTAAAGTCGGAGATAAAATCACTACCGATGATATCGTTCCTGCCGGTAAACGGATGAAATACAGATCAAATATCCCCAAATACTCACAATACTTCTTTGAACTCATCGACGGACACTTTTACAAACGAGCAATGAAAATCCATGGCAAGGGAATGCATAACATCATTGTCGCAGGACTCTCTTACGGGCAGGGTTCATCACGAGAACACGCCGCCATATGCCCGATGTGCCTTGGCGTGAAGGCAGTCATCGCCAAGTCGTTTGAGAGGATCCATGCGGCGAACCTGATCAATTTCGGCATCATTCCCCTTACTTTTAAAGACGAAGGAGATTATGACCGTGTTGGCCAGGGGGATAGCCTCGAAATACGGGACGCGAGAAAGATCATAGAGAAAAACGGCACCATGATTGTGAAAAACGTCTCGTCAGGCATATCGTTCGAGGTTATGTACGCTCTCTCTGACAGGCAGAAAAAGATACTGTTGGCTGGCGGTGCCCTTAATCTGAGACATACATGAATTACCATGTCCATCGTGGATAAAATTTACCGATGCTGCCTCTCCGGCCCCTTCCGGGGTGAATTGACGGCGCAGAATGTATCCCTCTATCATACATCCCCCTTCACAATTTACTGTGAAAAGTTCGTCTCCGCAGAAGCAAAAGACCCCCTAAGCCCCTATCGCGAGCTCCTCATGGAAAGGGGCATTGAACATGAAAAAAGGGCGATAGCATGCAAATATCCTGAATGCCGCTTAATCAATCATGAAACACCTGAAGAAGGTTTTCGGAAAATACTTGAGGAAATGGCAAAAGGAGCGGAGGTCATCTGCGGGCTCCCCCTGCTCTATCTCCCGGAGAATATACTGGGAAGAATAGATGTCCTCGAAAAATCGTATGATCACCCTTCCGTTTTCGGGGACTATCATTACATAGTAACAGAAATCAAACAGGCAAGAAGTATCAGAAAAGAACATCTCCTTCAGGGTGCTTTTTATACATACATTCTGGCAAAGATACAGGAGTATCTGCCTTCTACATTCCAAATCATTAACCATGACTTTGAGATACGGTCATACTGTTTCTCCGATCACGAAACTGACCTCTTAGACGCGATACAAGGAACGCAGGCAATTCTGGACGGAAAAGAACAGCCGACAGCGACTTACAACGCCTCGGAGTGGCCGTGGGAACGCTACGGAAACCATGAGGCAATCAGAATGAGGGATGTTTCTCTGGTAGGCCAGGTCGGCCCGAGAACAAAACAAAAATTGGTAAGCCAGGGCTTTAAAAAGATTTGGGATATTGCCTATGCCAATGTTGATGATTTGGTGACCATTCAGGGGATAAGCGAAAATACCGCACAAAAACTCATTTTGAATGCCCAGGCCGTAATGAAAAAAGAGCCTATCCCCATCGGCCTGTCGGCCTTGAAGCTGCCTGAAAAATCCACCGAAATATTTCTGGACCTGGAGGGAACGGATCAGCCTGACCTGGAAGAAGAGTTCGAACCCGTCGACTATCTCATCGGTGTTGTTGTACGCAAGGGCGATCTTGACGCGTACCATTCCTTTGTGGCGCACAGGATGCACGATGAAGAAAAAATGTTCCGTGAGTTTCTCCACTTCCTCCAAGACCAAAATGATTACATAATTTACCACTGGCATAACTATGAGCACTGGCACGTCAAACGCCTCGCGGAACGATACAACCTTACACAAAAAGTTGAAAAATCAGTCCTCCCCTACATGATTGATTTGCACAGGATGGCAACAAAGGCCTTCGCGTTCCCCACCTACACAAATGGCCTGAAGGACGTTGCTGCCTTCTTAGGCTTCAGGTGGCGGCATGACGACATCAATGCCCTCGATGCCATTGCCTATTATCTCAAATACCAGACAAACCCGGAGATGTACCATGACAAAATACAGGCCATTATCGATTACAATGAAGATGACTGCCGGGCAACGAAGCGAATCAAGGACTGGTTGCAGGAACAGTTGTCCCCGGGCATTTGATCTTTGAATGTCTTTCTCCCCTCAATTAATGCCATACAGGGAAGGCCTGAAACTATGAAGCAACTCGAGGCAAGAACAATAGTTTTGAAAAAGCGCACGATAACCATAGAAATTCTTCTCATTGCCTTCCTGGTTTTCACAGGATGCTGTTACAATCGTGTGAGTACAATTGACGATTCTGCTTCTGCTCCCTTGATCGGGGGTTACCGCGTGTATATGGGCCACCTCCATAACCACACCTCTATATCCGATGGAAAAGGAACTCCTTCCGAAGCGTATGAGTACGCCAGAGATGTCGCCAAGATGGACTTTTTCGGTATTTCCGACCATGCCGATGCAATCAGCCCCGCACGATGGACTGCATTAAGAAAGGCGGCGGACAGGCATAACCAGGACGGTGTTTTTGTGACATTTTGGGGCTTTGAGTGGTCATCCAAAAAATATGGGCACGTGACGATCATGAACACATCAACCTATTGTACAGACAACAATCAAAATACCGATACTTTCGATGAATTATGCGAATGGCTTTCCGCACATAACGGCGTAGCGTTCTTTAATCACCCGGGGCGCGAAGACACTACAGGCGAGGAATTTAATCATTTCAACGGAGCCCCTGTTGATCAGTTTGCCGGAATGGAACTTTGGAACAAAGACAACGGGTTCGATGTGTATTATTATAATGACGGTTATGATCGAAGCGATAATGGCCTCGGATATTATGATGAAGCGTTGTCCCGAGGCTGGCATATTGGTGCATCAGGTTCCGGAGACGATCATCATGGAACATGGGGGACCCGGCAATCATTTCGTGTTGCCGTGCTGGCTAAGGAAAAAACTCGTGCGGCACTTCTCAACGCATTTTTTGAGAGGAGATTCTATTCCACGTTAGATAAAAATTTGGCGTTATCTTTTACAATGAATGGACATGCAATGGGTTCAAAGATCAATCCCGGGACATACAATGTGGAAATTCTCGCTGATGACGGCAGCAGACATGATGTGTTCACCAAAATTGAGCTTATCAAGAACGGAACAGCTTACCAGCAATGGAGTCCTTGCCTGAAAACAGCAGCGATTACTTTACCATTGCGTGCTGACAGTGGCGATTACTATTATATACGCATTACACAAGCTGACGGTGATGAGGCGGTTTCGTCCCCGATTTGGATTCGTTAGAACGAGGAAATAAGAATCGACTCTTATGGACAGATTGCCTCCTTTTGTGATAGGAATAAAGCATACCAATATAAGAAAGTAACTAAATCACGTATGGATAAAATAAAGGTCAAATCCACCATCGTCGAGATAGATGGTGATGAAATGACCAGGATCATGTGGAAGATGGTAAAGGACAAACTGCTTCTTCCCCATCTTTCCATGAACATTGAATACTATGATCTGCACATCAAAAATCGCGATGCCACCGATGACCAGGTCACGATCGATGCCGCCAGGGCAATTATGAGGCATGGTGTCGGCGTCAAATGTGCAACCATCACCCCTAATGAAGACAGGGTCAGGGAATACAGTTTAAAAAAAACCTGGAAAAGCCCCAACGCGACAATCAGAGAGATGATTGACGGCACGGTTTTCCGCACGCCTATCCTGGCGAACAACATCATACCCTCCGTTACCACATGGCAAAAACCCATCATCATAGGAAGACATGCCTATGGCGATATTTACAGCAATACGGAGATGCGCATACCCTGCCCCGGCAAGGCCGAAATCGTCTTCACCCCAGTTGAGGCCGGTCCACCTGTAAGACAGACCATCAAAGAATTTACAGGGCCGGGAATAATCCAGGGCATCCATAATACAGACGAGTCCATAAAGAGTTTTGCGCGTGCCTGCTTCACTTTCGCCCTTGACCAGAAGATTGACCTGTGGTTCAGCACCAAGGATACCATCTCCCAGACTTACGACGCCCGGTTCAGAGACGTATTTTCCGCGGAGTACGAGGAGAACTGGAAAGGAAAATTCACCCGGGCAGGTATTTCTTATTTTTTCACGCTTATCGATGATGCTGCGGCACGCATCATCAAGTCGGAAGGCGGCATCCTGTGGGCGCTGAAAAACTATGACGGTGATGTCATGTCCGACATGATCGCCTCGGCATATGGGAGCCTGGCCATGATGACATCCGTGTTAGTTTCTCCGCAAGGACACTTCGAGTATGAAGCCGCCCACGGCACGGTGCAGAAGCACTATTACAAGCATCTCAAGGGTGAACAGACATCAACAAACTCTATGGCCATTATCTTCGCATGGTCAGGATGCCTGAGAAAGCGCGGTGAGTTCGATCAAACGCCAAAGCTTGTTTCATTCGCGGACAACCTGGAAGAGGCTGCTCTCTCAACTGTGGAATCCGGGATCATGACAGGTGACCTCCTCCTTGTGGCAGACGGGAATCCCAACAACAAAAAAGTAACTACGGAAGCATTCATCGATGCCATTGCCAAAAACCTTCGAAAAAAATTGCCCGGGTAAGCCGAATCTGAAAGACATGTCTCTCGAGGAGCTTGAAAACTATATATCGAGTTTCGGCAAGGAGAAATACCGGGCGCGCCAGATCATGAAGTGGCTTTACCAGCTGCATGCCGGATCTTTCGAGGATATGACCAATATTTCAAAAGCCTTCCGGATCCGGATTAAAGAATTGGCCAGATTCGCTGACCCTGAAATCAAAAAAACACAGATTTCGAAGGACGGCACGAAAAAAATCCTCTTCAGACTGGAAGACGGTGTATTCATCGAGAGCGTCCTTATCCCGGGAAAGAACCACTGGACGATTTGCGTCTCCACCCAGGCGGGATGCGCGATGGGATGTGCATTCTGCATGACGGGTACACAGGGTTTTTCGAGAAACCTTCTTCCCTCGGAAATCACCGGGCAGATAAACGTGCTCAGGACTGCTATGCCGGAGGGAGAGAATATCAAAAACATCGTCATGATGGGAATGGGAGAACCTCTGGCAAACTATGAAAATACCCTCAAAGCGATCAGGATCATCACCTCTGACTTCGGATTTGGCTTTTCCAACAGGAAAATCACCGTATCCACCTGCGGCATTGCACCCATGATCGAACAGCTCGGGAAAGATATCTGCGTTAACTTGGCCATTTCTTTAAACGCACCGGATAATGAGACGAGAAGCACGCTGATGCCTGTCAACAAAAAATATCCTCTCGAAACACTTCTCGCCGCCTGCCGGAACTATCCCATGCCAGGACGGAGAATGCTCACCTTTGAATACATTCTTATTGCCGGTATCAACGACTCACCGAAGGACGCGGAAAAGCTGGCCCGTCTCCTGAAAAAGATTCGCTGCAAGCTCAACCTGATCGCATTCAATGAATTTCCCGGATCATTATTCAAGGCGCCTTCCCAGGAGGCGATACACACATTTCAGCAAATTCTCCTCAACCACCATTATACATCGATTATCCGGGCAAGCAAGGGAAGCGACATTCTGGCCGCCTGCGGTCAGTTGAGCGGCCGGATGAGAACAGATCAAGGTGTGTAAGGAACGTATGAACTCATTAAAAAGTAGACCCTCGAACAATTGACGAATTCCTTTTGCAATTCTATGGAAGAAGGTCCCCGTACAATGACACACCCCAAACTGGTTGAGACGATGAGCCGCCCGGACTTTTACCCCCACCGCCCGGAACAGGTTGAATTGATCCAGACACACATCTCCTACATTTTCATTGCCGGGGACTATGTGTATAAGGTCAAGAAGCCCGTTGATTTTGGATTTTTGGATTTCACCACCCTTGACAAAAGGGAATTTTATTGCCGTGAAGAGCTGAGGTTGAACAGGAGGCTCGCGCCGGCCGTGTATCTCGAGGTGGTGGAAATCGGTGAGGACACAGGGGGCACTATCGCCTTAGGCATACAAGACCGGATCGTGGAATATGCCGTCAAGATGCTCAAAATTCCCCTGAACGGCATGCTGAAGACCTTGCTCCATCAGGATAAAGCCGATCGTTCAATCATGGATGCCATTGCCAAAAAACTTGTTCACTTTCACAGAGACGCGGCAACGGGCGGAGTCATCGATGAAATGGGAGGTGTCGGAACAATTCGCCGGAACCAGGATGAGAATTTCACACAGACAGAAAGCTATATCAACGTTACCATTACTCCCGGCCAGTACCATTTCATCAGATCATACATATACAGTTTCATGGATACACATCACAATTTGTTCATCAGAAGGGTCGCGGATCAAAGAATCAGAGACTGCCATGGAGACCTGCATCTGGAGCATATCTGCATCATGGAACCGGGAGACGCACACCATATCGAGTATAATCCGGACAACATTGTCATATTTGATTGCATCGAGTTCAACGAGAGGTTCCGGTACGAAGATGTCGCAGCTGAAGTGGCCTTCCTGGCCATGGATCTCGATTACAACGGCTATGAAGATTATGATGAAGTCTTTGTTAACGCGTATATCAAACACTCCGGTGATCGTGAAATCGGCACACTCCTGAATTTTTACAAATGCTACTACGCATACGTGAGGGGGAAAGTCATAGGTTTCAGGATACATGACAGTTCCATCCGGAATGAGGAGCACAAGGAAGCAGTGAACACCGCGTCCCGGTATTTCGATCTTGCCTTTACTTACGCGGCGAGACCGGAAAGACCGACGCTAATCCTCATGGCCGGACTCATGGGAACCGGCAAAAGCGTTCGGGCCCGCTCCATCGCGCCCCGTCTAGGGGCCGATATCATTCAGACCGATATGCTGCGCAAGCAAATCCTCGATATTGCACCCCACGAGCGACATTATGAAGATTTCGGCAAGGGAATTTACGGGGAAGAGTTCACCCGCAAGACATACGAAAAAGCGATTGCAATCGCATCGGAAAAACTGAGGAAAGGAAAATCCGTCATTATAGACGCCTCATACAAAAACCGCAGATATCGTATGGAAGCGGCAGACGCGGCGAGGAAGCTCCACGCTGATTATTTCGTGATTGAATGTGTATGTCCGGAAAATATCATACAGGAAAGGCTTGAATCGAGGACATCAAAAAAGGGACACGTATCTGACGGGCGTTGGGAACTTTATCAGGCGCAGAAGGCATCCTTTGAAGAAATTAATGAAATCCCGGAGAGATCACACATCATCCTCGATACCTCTCTGCCCCCTGAGGAATGTACATATATAGTTTTACAGAAAATGAAGGACTTCACATTTTATCATCCAACACCGCCCTGATCTTTTGAGACAGGGACATGATAGTGAAAGGCTTCTGGATGAAGGCATAACAACCCTTTTCCATAATCCTGATCGCCTGACCGTTTAGACTGTATCCACTGGAGAGTATTACCTTCACATGGGGATTTATTTCCTTGAGATGGTCAAAGGTCTCATCTCCCCCCATATCGGGCATGATCATGTCCAATATGGTGAGGGCTACCTTTTCCCGGTTGGCTTTATATATTTCAACGGCCTCACGGCCGCTCCTGGCTATGAGCACGTTATAGCCGAGGCTCTCCAGGATTTCGCCACTCACTGCAACAATCACATCTTCATCGTCAATTAAAAGAATCGTCTCGTTTCCCTTCAGAAGATTTTCCGCTGCGTTTCTCTCCTCTGTCACGTCTTTTTCTGAGCTGGGGAGATAGATATTAAAGGTGGTCCCATGACCCACTTCACTGTACACATTAATAATCCCTTTGTGACCTTTAATAATGCCGTAGACTGTCGCCAGACCGAGACCTGTGCCTCTGCCCATCTCTTTCGTGGTAAAGAATGGTTCAAATATCCTCTGCTGCGTCTTTTCATCCATGCCGATGCCCGTATCCGTCACGGATATTTTTACATACCTGCCGGGAACCACGGAGAAGTGTTTCAGGTAGTTTTCATCAAGAATAATATTGTCGGTTTCCAGATAAATTTCTCCGCCTTTCGGCATAGCCTGCCAGGCATTGACATAAAGATTCAAAAGCACCTGTTCAATCTGCCCGCGGTCCACTTCCACCGGCCAGAGATTTTCCCTGTATTTCTCGTGGATCGAAACCTCCTTCTTTGTTCTTCCGAACATATGTGAACTGCTCTTAATCAACGCATTTAAATCTACCGGTTTGATCTCATACTTACCTCCCCGGGCAAATCCAAGGAGTTGCGCCGTCAGGTCTGCTCCACTCTTTACCTGTTCCTCAATGCTTTTGAGTTTATGATAATTGGGATGATTTATGTCCGTCGTCAAAAGCATCAACGAAGCATATCCCTGAATACCCATGAGGAGGTTATTAAAATCATGGGCAACACCCCCGGCCAGCGTTCCAATCGCTTCCATTTTCTGGGCATAGATAAGTCCCTTTTCGAGTTTTTCTCTTTGTTCTTCCACTTTCTTACGGTCGGTAATATCACGGATGAAGGCAAAGTTATACTCCTCACCTTCTACTTCGAGAAAATTCGCATTGACTTCCACGGGAAAAACTGTACCATTCTTGCTCCTGTGCGTTGTCTCGAACGTCAGGGAACGGCATCTTTTCACTTCCTGCCAGTAATTCGACCATGACTCTTCTGTGTATATGGGATCAATATCGTGTACTTTCATGGAAAGCAACTCGTCACGGGTGTATCCCAGTTTCCGGCACGCGGCTTCGTTTACATTAAAAAACCGGGCATCCCGGGTAGTCCAAAATATTGAATCAGTGGCACGGTCGACGGAGAACTGGGTAAAACGAAGGGCCTCTTCAGCCTGTTTACGCTCCGTGATATCTACTATGAAGGGCAGGTAGTGGAGAAAGCTGCCCGCCGTGTCTCTAATTGCCCGCACCGAAAGCCGCCCCCAGATGATATGGCCGTCTTTGCGAACATACTTTTTTTCCGCCGTGTAATCCTGTATATCTCCGGCAGCCAGACGCTCCCATTGTTCCATGTCGTCAGCCAGATGGTCAGGGTGCGTAATGTCTGTAAATTTGAGCGACGTGAATTCCCCTTCAGAATATCCCATCATGGAGCACATGGCTTCATTCACACGCATGAATCGGTAATCAAGTAAAACGATCGCCGCACCAACGGGTGATTGATCAAAAATACGACGGAAATTGGATTCACCGTCCCTGAGCTTTTCTTCCAGCTCCTTGCTCTCGGTAATGTCCCGGTTTGTGCCCCTGTAACCCATTATTTTTCCCGCAGCACCAAGCAATGGAACTCCCGTTGATTCCACAAATACCTGGTGCCCATTCCGATGAACCCTTTTGTTCACGATACGGAAAAAGGATTCCTTCCGGTCAAAAAACCCTTTGAAAGTATGTACAAGCTCATCTTTTTCTTCGGGAACGTACAAATCGTAGTAATGCTTCCCGATTATCTCCTCCGGCTCATAATCGAGGATGTTTTTCACGGCTTGACTGGAATAGGTGTAACGACCATCCCGGCCGGTTTCCCAGATCCAGTCCTGGGAACTCTGCGCCACCTGCTCAAACCGCTCCTCAGACTTACGAATAATCTCCGCAGACTTGACGGTCTGATAGGTAATAAAAAGGGGGATCATGATTAAAAGACAGGCAACAATGGTTACAATCACACCGATTGCTTTATATATCGTGATCCTGTCCGTCGGGGTCATAAGCACAATCGACCAGCCTTCGGGATCAATAACCTTGCGTGATGCAAGATATGTATTCCCGTGCATGGCAACTTCCGTCGCATCTACAACTTCCTGTTGCAGGACCGGATCAAACGGCCTTTCACCAAATTGCCTGGACGTGAGCAACGCCTTCTCTGTCACCTGGTCTACGGGCCATAGACTCTTCATCAAGAGTTCTGGATTGCTGGAAAGAAAGATAATGCCGTGCTGATTTACAAAGAAACCGTGGGGATAATTTCTTAATTGAAGCTCCATCCCGTCCAGTTCTTTCTTCATTACGACGACACCGATGATAGCGCCTTTATGATCCATTACAGGAAAACTCGCGTAAAAACCCCTCTTCAATGACGTGACACCGAGGGCAAAATAACGGCCCGCTCTGCCTTGCATCGCCTCCGTAAAATAGGGACGGAATTGATAGGACGTACCGATGAAACTATCAGGGTCGTTGCGGTTGGAGGAGGCCGTAGTTATACCACGGCCATCAATAAGATATGTGACTGAGGCCCCCACTACCGAATTGAACCTGTCCAATACCGAGTTCACCCTGGCGATATTCTGCTCACTATCGGAAATGAGGGACTGGACGATGTATGGAACACCGGATAATGCCTTAACGAGACCTTCTATCTTATTGAACTCGTTGTTCAGATGAGTGGCAAGAAGTAATGATGTGGCGTTGTTATTTTGAAGGATATCCCCCCTGGCCCTGTCGCCCAAATAATCCGTGACAAACCATCCGGCAATCACAACAACAGCAAGAAGAATCAGGTGGACTATCATCCATCGATGTCTTGAAAGTCCCTTTTTATTAACCACGACGGGCACTACTTTTTGTTCCTTTTCGCTTCTTCCTCTGCAAGCCGTTTCTTCGTTTCACTGATGAAGTAATTCACCTTGTAATCCAGACCAAGGTTTGCGTAATTCTGCATGACTGTTTCAAATCTCTTCAGCGCGGCTTTGTACTGCTTTCTCTTGAAATAGAAATGCCCCACGTAAAATTCCTGTTCTCCTAAAGCCTGCTTGCACTCTCGCACAAGCTTCTCTGCCATTAAAGAAAATTTGCTGGTGGGAAAGCGGGCAATCAGCTTTTCGAATTCTTTTATGGCCTTCATTGTCTCGGTCTGGTCACGGTCAATGCTGTACATCTGCCTGTAGTGACACATACCAAGCTGATATATGGCATAGGGAACATTCTCGTTCGTTGGATGGAGGCTTACAAAATCATTATACGCTATTTCGGCCTCACCATAGTTTTCATCACTGAAGTGGGCATCCGCAATCCCCATTTCCGCAATAATAGCAAGATTATGGAGAGGAAACTCATCCCTCACCCTCTGAAAATATTCTATTGCCTTTTTATACCAGCCATCTTGGTACGCCTCATATCCTCTCTGGTATAATATCTCAGGAGTATTTTTCGCCCTATCGGTACGTTCCCATATGTGTTTCCACCAGCTACACCCGGACAGAAAAAATAGAGAAATAACAATAAAGATTACGACTGATTTTCGCTCTCGCATTCGATTCGTCATTGATTATAGACCCTTTTTCATCAAGTCCTCAAGGCGATCCTTCGGCACAAGACCCACGAGCTTATCCATAATATTCCCCCCTTTAAACAGGATCAGAGTCGGTATGCTCATCACACCATAGACAGTCGCAGTTTTGGGGTTTTCATCAATATTGACCTTGGCAACTTTAACACGGTCCTTATATGCCGCCGCTAATTCTTCCACAACCGGGCCGATTGCCCTGCAGGGACCGCACCAGGGGGCCCAGAAATCAACAAGGACAGGTTTTTCCGATTTCACAACCTCTTCATCAAAGTTTCCGTCAGTCAAATGAATCAAGGATTCTTCCTTCGTCATATATGCCCCTCCTTCTCATTATTTTACGAAACTATATGGCATAGAGAAATAAACAATGTCAAACGCTATTTAATTATTGCCCTGTTCTTTTGACAGACATACGTGAATCTGATATAAGGACATTCACTAACGACAAGAAGCACACGGGATTATCATATGGAACGTCTGGGCATCATATCCGGAATCATTCTTCTGCAGGGCAAGGGTATTTTAGGCAATCTGGAAGAAATTGAAATAGAGACGGAATTTGGCAAGGCATGTGTTTTTCGTTCCGATGCCATTGCTTTCATACCTCGGCATGGCAAGGACCCGAACCATCATATTCTCCCCCATCTCATCAATAATCAGGCCAATCTGACGGCATTGAAAGATTTGGGTGTCAAAGAAGTCATCAGCATCAACTCCACCGGATCCCTGAAGAAAACATTAAGACCGGGAACGATGGTTGTCCCGGATGACTTCATCATGTTCCCCGGAGCACCAACCACGCTTTCTAAAAAAGCCATCCACATTACACCAAAACTCAGCGATGAAGTCCGGCACAAATGGATCGAGGCGGCCCATGAGTGCGAAATTAAGGTCGCAGACGGCGGTGTATACTGGCAAACTACGGGCCCCCGGCTGGAAACCAAGGCGGAGATTGCGATGATGTCACGGTTTGCCGATCTTGTCGGGATGACCATGGCCAGTGAGGCGGTCATTGCCCAAGAGTTGGGGTTGTCGTATGCGGCGCTCTGTTCCGTCGATAACTACGGGCACGGACTGGGGAAAAAAGAACTGACCATCAGTGAAATACTTCAGCACGCCCGGAAAAATACGGATGTTATTATAAAAATTGTCAGACGCTATATTGAAAGGAGAAAGGGATGAAATTTTCTACAAAAGGCGATACTGGCGAGACTAGTCTCCTGGGAGGCCAGAGAGTCCCTAAGTACGACGCGAGGCCAGAAACCTATGGAACCTTGGATGAAGCAAGCTCCGCCCTCGGAGTGGCCAGGGCTGCAACAAAAAATCAGAAGATTAAAGATATCATCCTCAGCGTTCAGAAAGACCTCCTCCTCATGGGAGCGGAGCTCTCCAGCCTGCCTGAAGACATTCAAAAGCTTACCCTCAGAATTCAAGGAAAAGATGTGGAGCGTCTTGAAAAAATGATTGATGATCTTCAGGAAAATATTACATTAAAGAACGAATTTATCTATCCGGGGGAAACAGTTATATCAGCACAGATCGATGTGGGGAGGACCATCATAAGAAGAGCTGAAAGAAGAGCCGCCGGACTTAAAAATGAAGGCCTCCTCAATAATGCAGAAATAAATAAATATCTCAACAGATTAGCCGATATGCTTTTTGTGCTCGCCCGCTACGAAGAGCAAAAGGGGTAACGTCAGAACGCCCCCAATTGACATGGCTTAACCTTTATTTTTAAGGCCTCGCAGGCCGCAGAGACTCCCATCCTGGGAACGCCGAATTGTGCCGCAATGTTCCAGGCAGACGCACAGGGAAGACGGTCATTTACCAATGCTTCCCGTAGAGATTTTTCCAGTTCTCCAGGAACACTATCCGCAGGTTTTACAATCACCTTCTCGGGACTGTAACCAAAAAGTCCCAACTGACATCTGTTGATCCGAATTTCCATCAGATCAACAGCGACACCAACATCCTGGATCGTAACCTCTAACGCGCGGGCAATCATCTCGGCATCAGCACATGTAATCATACCATCGATAATTTTTTTCTCTATGGCCCGGGCAATTTTCTCATTGACTTTCACACCGGACGGATGTTTCGCCTTATAATTTCCTGCATCACTATGAGTCATCGTATTTTCAACCTCCCTATTCTCTTCTGTTATCGATTACACGAACCGCCTTCCCTTCCGTGCTCGGCAGGCTCCTCGGTTCGATAAGGTTTACTTTCGGTGTAATTAAAATGTCAGCTCTCAATTCATCAACGATTCTTTTTCTTAAATTTTCGAGCTGCTTTAAGTCACCGGTAAAAAACTCCTTCTGTACCTCCACCTTGACAATCATTACATCATCATACCCGTCCCTTTCCAGAATAATGACAAAGTTTGTTCCTACGCCGGGTATTTCCATCAGTTTCTTCTCAATCTGGATAGGATAGATATTGACCCCTTTGAGAATCATCATATCATCAGTTCTTCCCATAATACGGTCGATCCTCCTGTGTGTCCTGCCGCACGCACAGGGACCGGGAATAATACGCGTCAGATCCTTCGTGCGGTATCGAAGAATGGGCATCCCTTCTCTCTTTAATGTGGTCAGGACAAGCTCACCCTGCTCACCTTCAGACACAGGCTTCAGTGTATTCGGATCGATGATTTCTACTAAGTAATAATCCTCCCAGATATGCATCCCGTTCTGATAAGGACACTCGAACGATACACCTGGCCCATTCATTTCTGAAAGGCCATAGGAGTTGTATGCTTTCAGGGCATAAATCTCCTCGATTTTTCTTCTCATCTTTTCTGAATGCGGCTCCGCCCCGATAAAAGCGATCCTGAGTTTTGTATCTTTCCGGGGATCTGCATTTACCTCTTCGAAAACCCGGGAGAGATGCAGGGCATAACTAGGAATTATATGGATCACCGTCGTTTCGAAATCGCGCATCAGTTGTATCTGCCGCTTACTGTTGCCCGCCCCTGCCGGTATTACCAGGGCCCCCACTTTTTCGGCGGCATAGTGAAACCCGAGACCACCCGTGAAAAGGCCGTATGACATCATGTTCTGAAATACGTCCCCCTTTCTCATGCCCGCCATATAGATGGAACGGGCCAGGACATTCTTCCACATTTCTATATCCTTTGCGGTGTGGAATACCACGGTGGCTCTTCCCGTTGTTCCGGAAGATGCGTGCATACGGATTAACTCATCCTTCGGTACAGCAAGCAGACCATACGGCCAGTTTTCCCGCAAATCATCCTTGGTGGTAAAAGGAATGCTTTTGATAACATCTAGGGAGTCAATATTTTCCGCATCCAGACCGATATCAAGAAACAGCTTGTTATAGTAGGTGGATCTCTGTGCAGTCTTTACCGTCTCCCTGATTCGTAAAAGCTGGAAGGCCTCCAGGCTTCCCCGATCCATTGTCTCCACATTTTTTTCCCAGTACATTCAGTGCCTCCCGCGTTTTTTGTCACGCTCACTCTTACAACCCGTCTAAAATTTTATCAAGGCAAATTTAGAATACTGCGGTATTAAACTGTATCAATATCGCTCTTAAGGGGATGTTGAATAACAAAAAATCTTGCTTTATAGAGTACAGTCAAGTAAAAATTTTGTCTGAGGTGCTTTCAGAAAATTTTTAATCGAATCGAGACAACGTCTATGACGGGTATTATTTTATCAGGTGGGAAAAACATACGGATGGGAACAAATAAGGCCTTTCTCAAGGTGGGAGGGGAGCGCCTGATCGATAGGACTGCCAGAATTTTCAAAGGGCTTTTTGATGAAGTGATACTGGTTACAAACTCCCCCCTGGACTATATGGATCATAATTGCGTCATCGCCACAGATATCATTAAAGACAAGGGAGCCCTGGGTGGCCTCTACACAGGGCTCTTTTTCACCTCCGGTGAGCACGCCTTCATCTCGGCATGCGATATGCCCTTTCTGAACAAAGCATTCATCACGCACATGATGGAATGTGCCCATGGATACGACATTGTGGTACCAAGGTCGGCCGATGGTCTTCAACCCCTCCATGCAATTTATTCAAGAAGGTGCATCCCTTCTATAAAAAAGGTTATTGCTGCGGATAACCTAAAGATTACATCTTTTTATCGTGGATTAAAAACTCTTGAGATCACGGAAGACATCATTAAATCTTTTGATCCGGAGGCCAAGATGTTCATTAACGTCAACACCCGTCTGGACCTCGAACACATTTCATCATATAGAAGTTCATAAATTTCCTCATAACGATAGTACCGAAATAGCTTCATTACCAATGGTTCATTAAGGTCAATAAAAGTTTGACAACGTGCAATCAAAACGATATACAATGACTAAGACCGACCGGTCTGTCTGATCATTGTAAAAGGATTATTTCAGGGATGACAATAAAAGAGAGCATAATTCATGAGGCGTTGAAGCTCTTTTCGCTCAAAGGATTTTCCAGTACCTCCATTACGGATATTTTAGAAGCCACCGGATCATCAAAAGGCGGTTTTTACAATCATTTCAAGAGCAAGGAAGACCTATTTTTCGCCGTACTTGAGCGTGCCAGACAGATCTGGCGCGAAAAAGTACTCACTGATCTGGATACAGTGGATCAGCCCCTTGATAAAATATGCAAGCTCCTGGAAAACTACCGTGATCTGTATCTGATCGATTCGGAGAGCATTCCCGGAGGATGTATTTTCATTAACCTCGCCGTGGAACTTGCCGACAAGAATCCCCACTTGGCCGATGGCGTGAATCAAGGGTTCGCGGGATTCAAAATAATGGTAAACAATCTTTTACACGACGCAAAGAAGCAAGGTGATTTAAAAGCAGATGCGTCGACAGAGTCCATGACCGAGATGGTGTTCGCCAGCATGCTTGGAGCATCCGTAATGTACAGCGTGGATAAATCTCCCGAAAACTTACAGCATACCATCGGCGCCATCATCCAGTATCTGCACACCTGATTTCTTAAAGCCTAGTATTTTTAGGGAATCAATAAGACCGACCAGTACAATTAAATCTAACAAAGGAGGTTTGCAATGGATTTTACATTTACCGAAGAACAAGAAATGTTCAGAAAGGCGGCCAGAGAATTCGCCGAAGTGAAACTAACCCCCTGGGTGGCTGAAATGGAAGCTACCGGCAAAGTGTGTGACGCCGTTGTGAAGGCCCTGGCGGAAGCCGAGATGATGGCTCTGACCATACCGGAGGAGTATGGCGGTCTGGGGCTGGGCTACACGGCACGCATGATCGCCCTGGAGGAAATAAGCCGTGTTTCCGTAGCCACAGCTATGATGCTGCAGGTATTTGCCCTGGGAATCGAACCGATTGTAAAATTCGGTAATGAAACGCAGAAAAGCAAATATCTTCCCGGCCTCGCAACCGGGGAGCACCTTGCTACCACGGCCGTTACGGAACCCGGAGGAGGATCAGATCCCACCGGGGCCCGGACAACCTATCGCAAAGATGGAGACCATTACGTCATCAACGGCCGTAAATGTTTTATCACCAACGCCCATATCGCCGATACCCTCACGATCCTGGTCAAAGATGAGGCTGATCCCAAAGCATTTTCCACCTTCATCATTGAAAAAGACATGACGGGTTTCAAGGCGACCCATGAAGAGAACAAGGTCGGCATGCGGGGATGCAACACCGGCGAGCTTTCTTTCGAGGATCTGCGGGTTTCCAAAGAACAGTTACTGGGGGCCGAAGGAAAGGGTCTGCGGGTAGCCATGTCTGCAATTGGTGATGTCGGCCGGGGCGGCATGGTGGGCTGCGCCATAGGATTGCAGGCAGCCTGTATTGAGGCATCGGTAAAGTTTGCGAAAGAGCGCATCCTTTACGGAAAACCGATCAGCCAGTTGCAGACTATTCAAAATAAGCTTGCCGAGATGAAAATTGATCTTGATGCCGGGCGCCTGCTTGCGTACCGGGCGGCATTCCTTCAGGACAAAGGACAAAATGCGAGCAATGAGTTTGCCGTGGCAAAATACTTTACCACGGAAGCCGCGCAAAAAGCGGCCAAGATGGCTGTGGATATCCACGGCGGTTACGGATGCATGGTGGAATATCCCGTGACCCGCTACTTGAGAGACGCCTTTGTACTGGGGCCATCGGCAGGTACATCGGACATTATGAAGGTAATCGTCGCCCGATGGGTGCTGTCATAGAAACATGTTCAGCGCTGGATATAACCTCCATTCCGTACACGAGAAATTTGAAAAGAGGATAACTGCCCCATGTATCACATCATCGTATGCGTGAAAGCTGTCCCCGATCCCAAGCAGGCGGAGCAGATCCGGATCGATCCGGTTTCAAAAACCCTGAAAAGATCCGAGGTGCCCCTGGTATTGAATCCTTTGGACAAACATGCCATGGAAGCGGCATTGCAAATCAAGGAAACATCGGGGACTTTTTTGACCGTAATCAGCATGGGCCCTCCGGAGGCCGGCAACATCGTCAAGGAATGCCTTGCCCTTGGGGCGGAACAAGGCATTTTACTTTCAGATAGAGCTTTTGCCGGCGCGGACACCTATGCCACGGCACTTACCCTTGCAAGGGGCATCGAGAAGATCGGCCGGTATGACCTGATCTTTTGCGGGATGGCAAGCAGCGATGGCGGAACAGAATGGGTAGGCCCGCAGATTGCTGCCTTTCTCGGGATACCGGTGGTAACCATGGTCGAAGAACTCACCGAAACAGGACCGGAGATCTGGAAGGTCAAAGCCTCCATTGAAAATGGTTACCGCCTGATGCAGGTAAGGCTTCCCGCTCTTTTTACGGTGACCCGCTCGCTCAATGCTCCCCGGGTCCTTTCATTTTCGGGCATCATTAAGGCCAGAAAAAAACAGATCCTCTGCTGGTCCGCGAGCGATTTGGGCGTCGCTGAAGATACGGTTGGACTCTCTGGTTCTCCCACCGCTGTTTCGGCCATGACTACCAGAACCAGCCGTCGTCAGGTTGAATTCATTCGCGGAACAAGCGAGGAAAAGGCTGACATGCTGGTACAGAAGTTGGCTGATGCGGGTTTAATCTGATGGGGCTGTTGAAATACGCCCATCTCCTTTGTTGCGATAGGGCCCTCAGTGCTCACGTATTTACAATATACGCTCCGCTCCTCGGTCCTCGCGCGCCTCGCATCTGAACATTTTTGAACAGCCTCTAAAAAATGTGGTTGTCAACATCATTTCAAGGGTTGCCGTGAGAGACCGCGGGAAAGTCGCAGTCCGCCGGGGGCGTTAGTCCTGGCGGACGCAAGGTATTCCGCACAGGAAAGGATAACTGCATGACACGAGAAGATGCGCGAAGCCCCATATGGGTTTTTGCCGAGCAGGCGGAAGGGCAGGTTCAGGACGTTTCACTACAGCTTGTCGGCAGGGCCTGCGAGCTTGCCCGTGCGCTCAATACGACCGTGGAGGTCATATTGCTGGGCGACGGGATGAAAGAACAGGTGCATTCTTTATTCGCGGCCGGTGCTGACAGGATTTATCTTGGCGATGCGCCGGTTCTCGCATGGTATGAGCCCGAGATATATACCCAGATGATCGTTTCCCTTGCCGAAGAGAAAAAGCCTGAGATCATGCTGATCGGGTCAACGTGCACGGGACGCGAACTGGCCCCGATGGTGGCGGCCCGTTTAAAAACCGGCCTGACAGCTCACTGCATTGATCTCCTTATCAATGAAACTCGAATTCTGGAGCAGTGGATTCCAGCCTACGGCGGGCTGATATCAATCATCTGTCCGAAGCATCGTCCCCAGATGGCCACAGTGGCAAGAGGCGTTTTCCCGCGGCCCACTATGGAAGAAAAGCGTTGTGGAGATGTCGTCATGCTTGATATCCCGACCAACATTCCGGAAAGGATTCAAACGCTGCAGGTAATCCGCCGGAAACCTGAAACGGTACCCCTGGAATCCGCCGCCATTGTGGTTGCCGGCGGCGTCGGTGCCGGGGATGAAAAGGGATGGCGGCAGATTGCCGCGCTGGCTGAGGCGCTTCACGCTGCATTAGGATGTACGCGGCCCGTGGTTGATGAAGGATGGGCGGGACATGAGACTATGATAGGACAAAGCGGGAAAATGGTGAGTCCCGAACTGTACATTGGCATCGGTCTTTCCGGTGAATTGCAGCATTTAATCGGTGTCGTGGGAGCCAAGGTAATGGTTGCCGTCAATAAGGATCCCAAGTCTCCCGTCTTTGAACAGGTAGATTACGGTATTGTGGAGGATTGCCGGACATTTGTTCCCCTGTTGGTTGAAAAGATCAATGCGTACCGTTCACGCCGGGGACGAGTATAAATTGCAGCATTTATGACCTGGTTTGAAACGCATCCTCAGGAAATCATCATGGGGAAAACTTTTGTTTGATGTTGCGCTTCGTCGGGAAACATTGTATTTTTATAAAAATCATTCATATTAACCGGAAGGCGCATCGGGTACATGGATACGTTTGATGTGATCATCGTGGGAGCGGGTCTTGCCGGCCTGGGAGCTGCCTACACGTTAGCAGGCAGTGGTCTTGAGGTGCTGGTCCTGGAACGGGGAGACTATCCTGGGGCGAAGAACATTACCGGCGGCCGCATTTACCTGAATCCCATTCGCCATCTCTTTCCCGGCCTCTTCGAAAAGGCCCCTCTGGAACGCTTCATCGCCCGCGAAGAACTCACCCTCATGGCAAAGGACCGCTCAGTGGCCCTGACATACTCCGGGAATGAGCTCCGGGAAGAACCCTACCAGAGTTACAGCATACTTCGCGCAAAATTCGACCGGTGGCTTGCCGAACAGATTGAAGAGCAAGGAGTGATGGTGCTCTCCAAGATCAGGGTCGACGATGTCATCAAAGAGAACGGGAAAGTTTCCGGAGTTCTGGCAGGGGGTGACGAACTTCGAGCCGACGTGGTGATCGCCTGCGACGGCGTCCTGTCGCTTCTGTCGGAGAAGGCCGGTCTCCAGTCATCCCCCACTCCTCAACACTTTGCCCTTGGTATCAAGGAAGTGATCGCCCTGGATTCCGGGGTGATCAATGACCGCTTTACCCTGGAAGGCAACGAGGGCGCGGCGCACCTCTTCATTGGGGAGGTCACCCGCGGTAAATTCGGGGGAGGTTTTCTCTATACCAACAGGGAAAGCCTCAGCCTGGGAATTGTCATCGGCATCGATGACGCCATGGACGAGAAACTTCCCATGGAAGTGCCCGCACTTTTAGAATCCTTCAAAAGCAGGCCTGAGATCACTCCTCTTCTTCGGGGAGGAGCCTCCGTCGAGTATTCGGCGCATGTCATACCGGAAGGCGGATTCAAGGCGCTGGGTAAGCTCTGCGGAGGCGGCATTCTGGTCGCCGGAGACGCCGCCAGGCTGGCGCTTAATATCGGTTTCACCGTGAAGGGCATGGAATACGCCCTGGTATCGGGTTACTTCGCCGCCCAGGCTGTCCTGAAGGCGAAGGAAGCGAAAAATTTTAACACCGAGACCCTCTGCGTATACAGGAAACTTTTGGAGGAAAGTTTTGTACTCCAGGATTCAAAAAATTTTCAGGAAACACCTGCCGTTCTCGGCAATCCCCGGTTTTTCACCCACTACCCGGAAATGATCGGAAACCTCATGAAGGACATCTACGCAATCCCAGCGGGTCCCAAGGAGAGACTTTACCCGACACTCAGAAAGCATGTGAGCATGGGAGAATTGTGGGGCATAGTGAAGGATATAAAAGAGGTGATGAAGATATGAGCGAGGCGGTGGATTTGAAGACGAAGCTGGGACTTGATGTATTTAAACCAGTCACGGTTCCGCATATAAAAATCAGGCCGGGCATGGAAAAAGACCCCCGCCTGAAATCAACCGTTCGTATCTGCCCTGCCGGTCTCTACAGTGAAAATGAATGCGGGGAAGTAATGCTTGCCACTATCGACGGCTGTCTGGAGTGCGGCACCTGCCGGCTTACCTGCGGCACCGAGGTTCTGGATTGGAATTACCCCGAAGGAGGAGCAGGAGTCCAGTTTCGGTTCGGTTAGGCATGAAACGTTTGGAAATGACGATTTGAAAAATAGATATTGAAGGAGGGAACATCATGGACTTCGCACTGACAGAGGAACAGGAACTGATTCGCCAGAACATGCGGGATTTTTGCAAGAAGTACGTGGACCCCATCGCTGTGGAAATCGACGAGAACAGCCGCCACCCCGCAGAGCTGCTTCAAATGCTCGCAGATGGCGACTGGATGGGCATGCCCATTCCACAAGAGTACGGGGGTGCCGGCGCAGACCAGGTGACTTTTGCAGTTGCGGTGGAGGAGCTTTCCCGGTCCTGCGCGTCCACCGGATTCACTCTATCGACCCACGCGGGTATCGTGTGTATGATATTTCTTCTCTTTGCTACAGAAGATCAAAAAAAGAAATTCCTGATACCCCTGGCCAAAGGGCAACACCTGGGGGCCTTCGCCCTGACCGAACCGGGAGCGGGGACGGACGTCATGGCCGTTGCCTCTACCGCTGTTTTAAACGGCAATGAGTACGTTATCAATGGAACGAAGACCTTTACCACTAATGGGCCGACTGCCGAAACGTACATCGTCTTCGCCTGGACCGATAAAGCGGCCGGCCGGAAGGGAATGAGCGCCTTCATCGTCCCCAGAAGCGCGCCCGGACTGCGGGTTGGAGAACATTTCAAAAAGATGGGGCTCCGTTCATCTCAGACATCGGAGATGATCTTCAAAGACTGCCGGGTGCCGAGGGAAAACCTGCTGGGGAAAGAAGGAATGGGGCTTCAGATTGCAATGACCGGCTTTGACCACGGCCGGATCGGGATCGCCGCCCAGTGTGTGGGTATCCTACAGGCTGCCCTGGATGAGTCCATCCGGTATTCCAAGGAACGCGTCCAGTTCGGCACTCCCATCGCGCGCCACCAGGCCATCGCCTGGATGATCGCCGATATGGCCACGGACCTCTCCGCGGCCCGGTTCCTCACCTATCATGCGGCCTGGCTCAGAAACCAGAATAAACCTTTCAGCAAGGAAGCCGCTATGGCCAAACTCTATGCGTCTGAAGCTGCGATGAGACATACCATAAAGGCGGTGCAGATCCATGGCGGCTACGGCTATTGCAAGGGCGCCAAGGTGGAGCGTCTCATGCGCGACGCGAAAATTACTGAGATCTACGAAGGCACCTCGGAAGCCCAGCGGATGGTAATTTCCGGGAATGTACTCCGGTGATGTTTAAAATGTCATTGTCCGGCTTGTCCGGACAATCCAGGTAATTTTCAGTCTTGAATCCCGTCTGCACGGGAATGTCCGAAGAAGGTGAATACGTATGCCCAATATTATTGCATGCTTTAAATGGGTCGTCGATGAGGCCTACATCCGACGCACGTCTTCCGGGGAACTTGATTTCTCCTCCGTGGACTACAAAATCGGCGAGTACGACCGTAACGCCATCGAAGAGGCTGTCCGGCTGAAAGGAATCCTCGGTGGAAGCGCAATCGGCATCACCGTCGGCGCACCCGAGGCGACAAAAGGCGTCAAGGACGCCCTCTCCCGAGGATGCGATCAAGTCTGCTTTATTGCCGATGCGTCCTTCAGCAACATAGAACCTTCCCAGACTGCGGCAATCCTTACGGAGGTAATTCGTACCCAAATTCAGAATTACGACCTGATTATCTGTGGCGAAGGGTCCAGTGACCTCTACGCCCAGCAGGTCGGCCCCCGCCTGGCGGAAAAACTGGGAATCCCCTGTATTACCTTCATTCAGAAGGTCTCCCTGGAAGAGGGAAACCTTATCGCAGAGCGTCGCGTCGAAGAAGGCATCGAAATCATTGCCGCGCCCCTTCCGGCCCTCGTCACGGTTCTTCCCGACATCAACGTCCCCAGGATACCCGGCGTCAAAGATACGCTCATGGCCTCACGGAAGCCCGTGATCATGATCAAAAAAGATGACCTCACACCCGTTGGTGAGTCACATCTTCACACTGTCAGCCTCACCGCGGCGCGGATGGAAAGGACCTGCGAGATGTTCGGAACGGATACTGCGGAAATCACCCGCTTCGCAGGCTCCCTGCGGAAGAAAGGCGTTATTTGATAAAGGAGAGTATATGGCTGGCATCTGGATTATTTCCGAACACCGGGAACAGACCCTGGAGCTTTTGAACATTGCATGCGAACTCGCTGCGAACATGGGAACAAAGGTAGTCGCATTTCTCTCTCAGGATCATGAGCTCGCGAAGGACTGCATAGAATGTGGGGCTGACGAGGTTCTCGTTCTTTCTCCTCTCGCCAGTGATCAGTCCATTGATGCGCACATCCCCATCATTGCCGAAGAAGCAAAAACAGGGGACCCGGATCTCATGCTCCTTCCTGCAACAATGAGAGGGAAGGAGATGGCCGCCCGTATTGCCGCCCGCCTGGACACGGGGCTCTGCAGCTGCTGCACAGCGCTCACTTATGACGCGGGACGCAAATCGCTGGTGATGGAGCGTCTCGCATACGGAGGCTCGGCAGTACAGAAGGTGACCTGCACTACCAGGCCTGCGATGGCCACCATTCCGCCGCGGACGTACGAACCTGCCACACCAAAAGAAGACAGACATGGACAAATCCGGGAACTTCCCGCTCCTCCCCCCTCAGAGGTGAAGGTCCTGGAGAAAAAAATGAAGGAAACTGTCGCGAAAGAAATCACGGAAGCACGGATCATCGTCTGCGCGGGAAGAGGCATTGAGAAAAACGAAGACCTGGCCTTCATCCGTCAGTTGGCCGATGCCCTGGGGGGCGAAATCGCCTGCACTCGGCCCATTGCCGAAGAATACCACTGGATGCCGGAAGAACTCTGCATCGGGCTTTCCGGTGCTCAGGTAAAACCTGATCTTTATCTTGGCATCGGTGTTTCCGGGCAGATCCAGCATCTTACCGGCATCCGTAATGCCAAGGTAATTGCGGCAGTGAACAAAGACGAGAATGCTCCCATTTTCAAAGCCGCCGACTTCGGCATCGTGGGCGATCTCTATGACGTGGTGCCGAGGCTGATCGCGGAGTTAAAAAAGTGAATCACCCCATCTACATGTTAGTATTGCGGCTCAGTTTTTATTACAAATGCACAAAACAACGGAGGACAACATGGCACGCGTAGGTATTCTTACATGTTCCAATGCCACACAGGAAAGTAACTGTGGTTCCGTAGTATGTTTGGGAGATATGAGAAAGCGGGGAGGGTTTTTCAGTGCCTATCCAAAAGATGAACCGCTGGATTTGATCGGCATCATAAACTGCGCCGGATGCCCCACTGTCGCAGCCCCGGAAAAAATCCTCAAAAAAGTCCACGCCGTCGCTGATTTCCGAATCCACACACTTCATTTCTCTTTTTGTATGACGGCTCTCTGCCCATTTATAAAGCAGTATGAAAAGGTAATCAGCAAAGAATATCCAGACTTAAAAATTATCGCCGGTACGCACAAGCCGATAGACAAAAATGAGTTCCAGAGGGGCGTGAAGGAGCTTCTGTGCCAGACTATAAAGAAACCCCAGGATATGACATCCCTGGTGAAAGGAACGTTAGAGCTGCCTGATGGGCCGCTAAAATTCTGAATTTGGCAGTGAGCGCATTCCCCACAGCAAGCTGTCGGGTAAGGGAGCGAATGAGGAACATCATTATTCCTTGTGGATCGAAGATTTTCCGCAATTTACTGCGGAGAGATTCGATTATAGCTGATACGTCACTTTTTATATTCCGCCTCTACTGTAATGGAAATTCCCCCGCGCACTCCGAATTCGGCGGTGACCTTGCACCACCGGGGTTTCAGGACGGAGACGAGATCGTCAAGAATCATGTTGGTCACGTGCTCATGGAAGACGCCTTCATCGCGATAGGACCACAGATATAATTTCAGGGATTTTGATTCGACAATCAGCGTATCCGGTATATACTGTATCGTAAGCCAGGCAAAATCAGGCTGCCCCGTTGCCGGGCACACGCAGGTAAACTCTTCCGTTGTGAGCGTTATCACATAATCCCTCTCGGGATGATGATTGGGAAAGGTTTCTAACTTCTTTGTCGGTTTTACACCCCGGCCGAGCAATGTCAGGCCATTGAGGTCTGATTTTTGCGTTTTCTTTTTCATGAACGATCCCCTCCCCTTTTAGCTGATTATTTTCTGGACCCCTGCATAGAAAAAATAGAACGAGAAAAAAACGAGCACCACTGCACAGGTTCCGATGATCCCTCGATAAAGACGATCGGTAAAAAGGTGCCTCCCCTTCCCGACCGCCACGGCGACCAGGGAATACCAGGCTAAATCGGCCAGGATGTGTCCTGCGAAGAAAAAGGCAATGCCCGCGAGGCCAAACCGCCAGCTGTACAAGACATAGCCAAAACCGATTGTCGCCCACCAGATTATCCAATAGGGATTCGCAATACTAAAAAGGATGCCGTTGATGAGAAGAGAACCGCGCTTCACTTTGCCGGGATTTAATTTCAGACTTAATGATGGAATGGAACGAAACATTCCCGCCGCCATCCAGAATAATATCACACCGCCCGCTATCGCAACGGCGGCAAACACATCATCACGCTGCAGAAAGGGAGCTATACCGAACACCAGCGCAACCAAGAGCAGGAGTTCCAGAATCCCGTGACCTGCAATGAGCAGGGGTCCGGCGAGGAATCCCCTTTGCGAGCTTTCACTGATCGTGGCGGTGAGAAGGGGCCCCGGCATCATTGCACCGGACAGGGCAATAATGAAGGAAGAAATAAATATGGTGAGAAACTCCGTCATGATTTATACCAGCCACATTTACCACATACCTTCACTCACTACCCATGTTCAGGATTTCCTTCGCAATCGCATCGCCAACTTCATAGGTCTTATGTGTTCCTCCCATATCAGGGGTTTTCACCCTTCCCAGGGACAAGGTCTTCACCACCGCCTTTTGAATATCCGCCGCGGCCTTCTCTTCTCCCAGATGATCCAGCATCATCCTGATCGATTCAATTGACGCAACAGGATTGACAACTGCCTTTCCCGCATACTTGGGGGCTGAACCGTGAATCGGCTCAAACATGGATGGGTGAGTTTTTTCCGGATTGATGTTTCCACCGGCGGCAAAGCCCATCCCGCCTTGAAGCATGGCCCCGAGATCCGTGATGATGTCCCCGAAGAGATTGGAGGCCACGATCACATCGAAATGTTCCGGATTCTTCACAAACCACATGGTCAGCGCATCGACCAGCGCCATATCAGTCTTGATGTCAGGATACTCTTTTGCAACATTATGGTATACTGAATCCCAAAAAACCATCGAATAATTGAGGGCATTTGATTTCGTGCAGTTCGTCACCATCCCTACGGGCAATGTGCTGCCGTACTTCTTCCGTTTTCTGGCTAACTCAAACGCGTAGCGTATTGCCCGTTCACAGCCCTTTCGGGTAAAAACAGCGGTCTGAACGGCAAGGGCATCAGGAGTTCCTTGTTTGAAAAAACCCCCGGCCGTTGAATATTCACCTTCAGTATTTTCCCGCACCACGACCATATCAACCGTTTCCGGCGTAGCCGTCTTGAGAGGCGTTTCCACACCCGGATAGAGTTTGATGGGCCGCAGGTTTATGTATTGATCAAATCCTTTGCGAATAGCGAGGAGCATGGTCAGAGATATATGGTCGGGAACTTTACTGGCATCTCCGATACACCCCAAAAAAATGGCATCAAATTGCTGCAATATCACGAGGGCGTTTCCGGGCATCATGATCCCATTCTTAACATAATAGTCGCACCCCCAGTCAAAAGTTTCCGTTTCAGTTTTGAATCCGTAGTTAACCGCGCAGACCTTCAGGATCTTGACAGCTTCTGTCGCCACTTCGTTCCCCACTCCATCTCCCGGTATGACTGCAATATGATAAAAAGACATATAAACCCCTCTTTATTTCCCGTTATCCCTATGAGTTGAGACGATGTTTCCTTTCCCGTTGAATGAGGTCTTCCCACACATCATCAACGATTCTCCTGGTTACCTCCTGTGAATCACGATTCTCGATAACTATATCTGCATATGGTATCTTCGCCTCGATAGGCATCTGCGATTCGAGCCTGCATGCGGCTTCTTCCAGGCTGCACTTGTTTCTGTTCATTAACCGTTGAATCTGTTCTTGAGACGACACATGCACTAAAATAACAACATCAACCATGTGCTGCATTCCCGCCTCTATGAGCAATGGAACGTCGGATATCACAATCGCACATGGATCCATTTCATAAATATCTTCTATTCTATGGCTCCATTCCTGAACAACGGCGGGATGAACAATGCTGTTGAGCAGTGAAAGTTTCTCGTGATCTTTAAAGACAATTGAACCAAGCTCAACCCTGTTAATGGTGCGGTCTTCATTGAGTATGTCCGATCCAAAATGCTCAACAATGGCCTTCCATGCGGGATGATCCGGTTCTTCCACAAAATGGGCAAGTTGGTCCAGGTCAATCACATACGCCCCCTTGTCTTGGAACATTGCGGCTACAGTTGATTTTCCGGAAGCGATTCCACCTGTGAGGCCTACGTTTAACATGATAGTTGCAACTGCTGAAGAGATTAATTCGTTCCTTTAAAATCAGAACCTGCCCCGTACTTGATACGGGGCAGGCTTATCACGTCTCACATGACAGCAAAATGTTCATGCTGGCATTCATGACAAGATCAGCGATTACGCTTATAGAGAATTTGGAGCCCTTCTAATGTCAGCATTTCATCGACAATATTGATGCTTTTTGCTTCCGCGGCGATGACCGTTGCCAGTCCCCCCGTGGCAATGACCTTCGGGTCCGACTTGACTTCCGCTTTCATACGATTCACAAGGCCGTCCACAAGGCTTGCGTAACCGAAAAGAATGCCCGCCTGCATACTGCTTACTGTATCTTTACCTATGACGGATTTCGGTCTGCTGAGTTCCACCCGCGGAAGCTTTGCCGTCTTGTTGAAAAGGGCTTCACTCGCGATCATAATACCCGGGGATATGCATCCACCCATGTATTCACCTTTTTTTGATATATAGTCAAACGTTGTCGCAGTGCCGAAATCCACAATGATAATATCGCCCCCATACTTCTCGTATGCCGCAACTGCATTGACAATCCTGTCCGCGCCAACTTCTCTTGGATTATCGTAGAGGATGGGCATACCTGTTTTCACTCCCGGCCCAACTATGAGGGGCTTGACACCGAAATACTTTTCGCAGAGAGGCTCAAGTATGTTGAGCATGGTGGGGACAACACATGATATGATGATATCCTTGATGGCCCGTGGTCTGATTTTAGCGTTTTTGTAAAGATTATAGATCAACATCCCATACTCATCCACAGTATGGTCCACAACGGTCCTGATCCGCCAGTCATGAACCAGCTTATCATCATCATACAAACCAATAACCGTATTGGTATTACCCACATCAATGACTAAAAGCATAGTTAATCCTTTACAATTGAGGCATCACCGGCAATGACCCTTCTCATCACTTCATTTTCGTCTGAAATAATCAAGGCCCCAAAATCATCAATACCGTGAACTTCTCCCGCCTGCACATTATCGTTAAAGACCACCCGAATCTGCTTCCCAACCACATCAGAGTATTTGAGCCATATATCCTTTATAGAAACAAATCCTTTTTTAGTCAGGCCGGCATATAAGTCTTCTAAATTGTCAAATAATTTTACAATTAAATCGAGCCGCGATACTTTGCAGCCGACCTCCTCCTTCAGGGAGGTGGCAATATCACGAAATGACCCATCAAAATCTGCCCTTTCAATATTCACATTCACACCGATACCAACAATGACGAAATTAACCTTTTTCGGGGCAGAGACACTCATTTCCGTGAGAATGCCGCACACCTTTTTACCCCTGATCTGAACGTCATTTGGCCATTTCAGTGTTACGTTCCCCGGACAGTAAAGAGATAAAATATCAGCAACGGCAACACCTGTCATCAGGGTTATCTGAGGTGCAAATACGGGATCTATCTCCGGGCGCAGTACAATGGAAGTATAAATATTACACCCGGGAGGAGATTGCCATTGCCTTTTCAGGCGGCCCTTTCCCCTGGTTTGAGATTCCGCGATGACAACACTCCCTTCCGCGGCACCGCTGAGGGCAAGCTTAAAGGCAACGTCGTTGGTTGAATCGACTTCCTGAAAAAAGTGGATATGGTTTCCTATCCGCTTCTCTAAAAGACGGGCACTAAGGTTTTGTTCATGAAAGTCCATTACGCTAATGAAATTACGTGCAGTATTCTTCGATTTTCAAGGATATATCGGATGCCTGTACTGAATGGGTAAGGGCCCCAACAGAAATGAAATCAACTCCCGTTTCGGCTATCTTTCTCACGTTGGCCAGAGTTACATTGCCGGAGGCCTCGAGAGGCACCTTTCTCTTGACTGTTTCAACTGCCTTTCTCATGTCCGCTATCGTCATGTTGTCTAACATTATCACTTCCGCACCGGAGGCCAGAGCTTCCTCAACCTCAGGAAGATTTTTTACTTCCACTTCCACCCTCAGGGTATGGGGATGGCGTCCTCTTGCCTTTGCCAGCGCCTGGGATATACTTCCCGCTGCCGCAATGTGGTTATCTTTGATAAGGACACCGTCATAAAGACCGAACCGATGGTTTGTCCCGCCACCGATCCTCACAGCATACTTATCAAGGCAGCGAAGCCCCGGGACTGTTTTTCTCGTATCGAGAATTTTTGTCCGTGTGCCCTTAATTTCATCGACATATTGTCTCGTGAGTGTCGCAATGCCGCACATTCTCTGTAAGATATTAAGGGCTACTCTCTCCGCCGTGAGGATGCTTCCAAGATTCCCGTATATTTCAGCCAGGATTCCCCCCGTCTCCACACGATGCCCGTCTTCGCACACTGCCACGAACCGAATCCCGCTATCCACGAAAAGAAAGCTCTCCCGAAAGATATCAATACCGGCTACCACAAGATCGGCCTTCGCGATAGCCTTCGCTTTGCCCACTTCATTGCCGGCAAGCACTGCGGTTGTTGTGATGTCTCCCGTACCGACATCCTCCTCAAAAGCCAACTGCAGCAATTTGTGTATAGTATGTGTCTGGAACATGGTTATTTTTTATTACGTCGGATTTCACCCTCAAGAGGCGATAATTACTTTGGCACGCAGAAGTTTTACTTTACTATTTCGGATGGCACCGGAAGCCATCAAATAACCGGATGCCCGTGTATCAAGTCTGTCCCCGCGGAGGCGGTAATACGGGGAAGGCCTATATGACCTGCCCTTGAATGTCCTTGTCGGGGGTCTGGGCATGACATACTTTGATATATTTATTCGTGAGCGCGATACAGTAACGACATGTGTCTTCGCTTAACCCATGTCTCGGAGTCGTTTCAGGGCTGTTTCCAGGATATCGTGCTTCTCTTTGACTTCATTGAATTTTTCTTCTTCCTTCTCCACTACTGTTTTTGAAGCCTTGGCCAAGAAATCGCGATTGGCAAGCTTGCGCGATATGACCATAAGGTCTTTATCCACCTTGGCCATTTCCTTTTCAAGCCTTTTTCTTTCCCCGGCAATGTCCACTACGCCTTCCAGCAGCACATAGACACGGATCAACCCAGCAACACCGGTTGCGGCGTTTTTAGGTTCTTCTCCATCGTTACTCATGGTCAATGACTCGAGATTAGCCAGATTCCTGATGTAACCGTTCCCCATACCGATAATTGCGCTCGCTTCCGTATCCTGAGTAGAGATTATGACCTGCAATTTTTTTGATGGTGCGATATTCATCTCGCCCCTGATATTCCTGATGGAGGTTATCGCATCCATAATAATGGCCATCTCTCTCTCTGCGACAAGATCCTCATGGGCATCATCCGGTCGCGGAAATTCACTGACCATAATGGAACTCCCATCGCCCACCATAGTCTGCCAGATTTCCTCCGTTACGAATGGCATGAAAGGATGAAGCAATTTGAGGGACGATGTCATTGCCGTAAAGAGAGTATGCTGTGCAGCTCGTCTTTTGACGGGATCACCTTTCCCATAAAGAGTGGGTTTGATCAATTCCAGATACCAGTCGCAGAGTTCATGCCATATGAACTGATAAATGGATGAGGCGGCATCGTTGAAATGGTATTCATCCAGCGCCCTGGTAACTTCCGAGATAGTTACGTTCAGTCGATGCATGATCCATCTATCGGGAAGGGATACCGTATCTTTGCCGACAGGACCCCCGGATGAAGAATAGTCTTCCAGATTCATGAGGGAGAACCTGGTCGCATTCCATATCTTGTTGATGAAATGTTTATAGCCCGCAATCCTCTCCTCGGACATCTTGATGTCCCTGCCCTGGGCGGTGAGGGCAGCCAGGGTATACCGGAAGGCATCGGCACCGAATTTATCAATCATCTCGAGGGGATCTATAATGTTCCCCTTCGATTTACTCATTTTTTCTCCCATTTCATCGCGCACAAGGGCATGGAGGTAAACATCCCGGAAGGGGACATCCTTCATTACATACAGCCCCATCATCATCATGCGTGCCACCCAGAAGAAGAGGATATCAAATCCAGTAATAAGAAGCGATGTGGGATAAAATGTTTTTAAGGCCTCTGTTTTGTCCGGCCATCCCAGAGTGGAGAAAGGCCAGAGAGCGGAACTGAACCATGTATCCAAGACATCCTCTTCCTGGGTCAGAGTTACTCCTTTACAGTCCGGGCAGGCGATGGGGTCTTTCGTGGATACGATTTCCTTCCCGCATATGTCACAATGCCACACAGGGATTCTGTGACCCCACCAGATTTGCCTGGAAATACACCAGTCCCGGATATTGTTCATCCATTCGAAATAGGTATTTTCCCAGGATTTGGGCAATATCTTTGTTTTCCCTTTGACCACCGCGGCAGTTGCCGCTTTTGCCAGAGGTTTTATTTTCACAAACCACTGCCGGGAAACCATTGGCTCAATGTCCGTCTTGCACCGGTAACACTGTCCGACGCTATGAACATACGGTTCTTTCCCTAAGAGATACCCCCCCTTTTCGAGGTCTCTGAGAACATTTTCCCGGCACTCATATCGATCCTGCCCATGATAGATCCCGCATTTCTCATTAATGACAGCGGCGCCATCCATGATTTTTATAATGTCCAGATCATGCCTCTCCGCAATGGCAAAGTCGTTTGGATCACACGCGGGCGTCACCTTCACTGCCCCTGAACCAAAGTCAATACTTACATGATGATCGGCAATGATCGGAATCCGCCTGTTCACAAGGGGCAGAATCAAGGTGCGTCCAATCTTGTCCTGATATCTCTTATCATCAGGATTCACCGCGACCGCCGTATCCCCCAACATCGTTTCCGGTCTCGTCGTAGCCACCACCACCCCATCAGTGCCTTCCGCGTAAGGATACTGAATCTGCCAGAGGAAGCCGTTTCTCTCATCATACTCAACTTCGAGATCGGATATGGCTGTATGACAGCGGGGACACCAATTCACGATATAATCCCCTTGATAGATAAGTCCATCGTTATAAAGACGGACAAAGACCTCCCTGACAGCCTTGGATCTTTTCTGGTCCATGGTAAAGGATTCCCGGGACCAGTCACAGGAACACCCGAGTCGCTTGAGCTGGTTTATAATAACCCCGCCATATTTTTCTTTCCAGTCCCACACCCTGGCAATAAATTTATCTCTGCCTAAATCATTTCTGGTAATGCCTTCTTTCGCCAGTTCCTGCTCGACTACATTCTGCGTGGCGATTCCCGCATGATCCGTTCCCGGCATCCAAAGGGCGTTATAACCCTGCATTCTTCTCGCCCTCGTCATTATATCCTGCAGGGTATTGTTCAAGGCATGTCCCATATGGAGCATGCCTGTTACATTTGGTGGAGGGATGACGATGGAAAATTGCGGCTTGAGGCTTGAGTCTTCAGACCTGAAAAAATTGTGATCAAGCCAGTACTGATACCACCTGGCCTCTGACACATGTGAATCAAAAACCTTGCTTAATGATCCTTCAGACATGAAACATCCCCGTTAGAAAATTTTTAATTCTTCTTTGATCTTCCTTATCACCAGAAGCGCATCAACTCCCGGAACAGGACTGAGGGGGGCAAACTCTCCGGTGGTGATATCTTTTGCCTCCATAATCCCTCTCGAAGTTACAACCATTACGGAATTGAAATACGGTAAATCAGACCTCAAATCAGGAAACGGTGAGGTACTGCCGATGAATTTGGTTGCCAAGGTATTTTCCCCCGTCACTTTTATCAGTATATCCTCTATCATCATGGCATACGTTGCACGGTCTACTATATCAGCCGGGCGGAATGTGCTATCAGAATATGCTTCCAGCCCACGAACCTCCATTTGGAGAATACCTTCAATGTCTGCTTTGAGGGGATGCGTGGCAATGTCTGTGGCTGTCTTGGGAGCGGCACCTGCTCCCGCCTTTGCCTGTTCAGGATCTTTGAAGGCGTTATCAAATGTTTTTGGTGTTCTTTTTTTATAGAGGACATCAATTTTTAATTCCTCCATAAAAAGGGCGGCGGCATCAGCCCGGTTAATTCGTTCCAGAAGCGCGATTTTCTTCCCTGTTATTGTCCCCGGCATGGCCCGCTGGATCTTCTGCACCAGGTTCCATTCGGTATCCGCCTCTTTCACGTATTCACGATTAATGTCAAGAACCTGTTTGAACATCTGGCCCGCTTCTGCAAAATTCAACGCCGTTTTGAAAGCAACTCCCATGAAATAATGCGCAGCGGCAGAGCTCGAATCAATTTTGATTGCTTTTTTAAATTGACCCTTTGCATCATCGATCCAGTTCTTGTCAGCTTTGCTTAATGTAGAGAGACGTATTTTACATATATGAACGAAGAGCTTCTCGCTATCGTTCTTAGCATAACTCCATGCTTTTTCCATGGATTCATTAGCGGCCTTGAACTCCCCCTGATAGGCACTTACAAGACTGTTTCCCGCATACGCCCTGGAGAATTTCGGGTCGAGCGCGATGGACTGATCAAATTCCTTCTTGGCATCGGCATACTTTCCCTGATCGAGAAGTTTCGTACCCGTATAAAAATGGTGCTCTGGTGTATCCATCTCACTTACTGGTTTCACAACTTTCGGGCTGCACGAAACAATGAGAAATCCCGCAGTAATAAAAATCAATAACATCAATAATCTTCGATAATCCAGGCATTGCGTCATAACGTTCTCCTTTCATTAAAAACGTTTTGAACAGGCCGTGAAAAAAGCCTGATCTCATACTAAAAAACTCGCATTAAATTATATTCATACAACCTTGAAGTCAAGAAATTTCGCTGTCTCCACCTATGACTCCATGTTTTAACGGCCAGAACGGGTATCTCGGCCCGTTCATGCTTCGTACATTATATAATCTTGATAAGTTCTCCCATGATTAAAGGGCGGCAGTAGAGGCTATTTCCGCATGAACTTATCAATTTGCTCCCTGATGTCATCTGCATCGGACGGCTTAAACCAAAGGATCTCTTGATCTCGACAAAACCAGGTCATTTGCCTTTTTGCAAAATGGCGCGTATCGCGTTTCATTACCCTCAGGGCGTCTTCCAGCTTGAAAGACCCTTTTATGTAGTTCACAATATGCTTGTATCCCAATGACTGCATAGGCTTGAGGGTTTCACTATACCCCATGGAAAGAAGGCTCCGCACTTCCTCTATAAAGCCATCCTTTATCATTTTTTCCGTTCTCTGATCTATCCTTTCATATAACCGGGAACGCTCCATTGTGAGACCTATTTTTGTGCATGTATAGAGGCTGTCACCAAAGCCGTGCGCTTTTTGTTTTTCCACAATTGATTCACCGGAAAGTTCCATCACCTCCAGGGCCCGGACGATCCGGACAATATCATTTTTTCCAATTTGCAAGGCCGCCCGTTCATCCTTATCTTGCAGTTTTTTATATAAATACTCTTTACCGAATTGCGTGAGCTCCTGCCTGTATGCTTTTCTTAACTCTTCATTCGCGCCCGGACCCTGGAAAAGTCCTCCTAACAGTGCCTTTACATACAGACCCGTACCACCCACTACAAAGACAGGTTTTCTCCGTTTGTGCAATTCCATGATGGTCTTCTTCGCCATCGCTATAAACATGGCTGCATTAAACTGCTCGTCCGGATTCACCACATCGATGAGATGATGACGCGCCATAGACCGTTCTTCAACAGTCGGCTTTGATGTGCCGATATCCATGAACCGGTACACCTGCATTGAATCGGCACTGATAATCTCACCATCCCATTCGCGGGCAAGCCTGATTGCCAATTCTGTCTTCCCGACAGCGGTAGGACCAACAATCACGATCAGGCGGGATTTAATGTCATTCACATACATGTAGTTATTTTCGTTTGAACATCCTTTCCAGATCCTCTATTTTGAATGAGATGAACACAGGCCGTCCATGAGGACATGTAGAGGAAAACGGAGTTGCATCAAGATCTTTGCATATCATTACCGCCTCTGATTCAGAAAGTTTCTGATGCGCCTTTACCGCCCCTTTGCAGGCCAATAAGGCATATATTTTCTCCTTCCGTTCTTCTATAGTTAGAGATTGCCCTGTCTTTGAAAATTCCTCAAGGAGTTCACACAATAATTCTTTCGGTTCAATATGCGAGAGCATTGCCGGTACAGATTTCATAATTATCGTTTTTTCCCCAAACAGTTCCACTTCTATGCCGGTATCTTCAAATATTTTCATAGATTCCAACAGGACAGCAAACTCTCCCGGTGAGAGACTTACCACTTCGGGGATCAGCAGTGTCTGGCTGATCATTTTTTCACCAGGTGCCGGGGAACCTTTTTTGAGTTTTTCAAAAAGGATTCTTTCATGAGCGGCATGTTGATCCACAAGGATCAATCCTGTGAAAGAAGAAAAAATCAGGTATGTGCCGGCAATTTGTCCCATGTATTCGAGGCCGGAAAAAGTCGGTCTCTTTTTTGTAATCTCCTGTTCGGCGTCACTTCCTGTCGGCAATCTTTGTGATTGCACACTATCTTTATCATAATTCTGTATCGTCCCGTTTGCAGAAGCGCTCCTTCCTATATGACCAATTCCTTTGTTAAAAAACAGCTTCCCCCTTCCCATGGATATGGTATACCGCTTCAATGCTTCTTGCACTCTTTCGCTGTAGCCCTCGGGCAACACCCGGCCTCCGCCTTCGGACACGAAAGGCGTGATATTGGACAATGCGACAACCAGGGTCTCAGCGACAACATCATATATTGACCTCGGATTTCGGAAACGAACCTCCATTTTCGCGGGATGGACGTTCACATCAACATCTTCAGGAGGAAGATCAACAAATATAATTACCGCGGGGTACTTCCTTGCCTCAATAACACGTCTGTACGCCGTCATGACTGCATGGTTCAGCAGGTAGTCCCTTACAAATCTTCTGTTCACATAAAAGAAGAGTTGCTTCGTACTGGACTTGCTATACTCAGGTTTAGAGGCAAATCCATTAAGGGTTATATTCCCTTTGTTGCCTTTCACTGGTATCGTACGATCCGTAAAGTCTGTTCCTAACACAAGAGAAACCCTCTCAGAAATATCTCTCGTAGCCGGTATGTTCATAATCTCCCTGCCGCTGGCGGCAACGCGCAGTCTCACCTCCGGATGGGAGAGAGCCATTCTCGTAATTATATCTATGCAATATCCCTGCTCCGTCATCTCCGTCTTGAGAAATTTTTTACGTACGGGAACAGGATCGAAGATATGACTCACCAAAACAGATGTGCCAACAGGACATCCTGCATGGTCAAGGGTCTTGACCTGTCCCGCCTCAATAATCACTCTTGTACCGGATAAAGAAGACTGCTTTCTCGTCACCATCTCGACGCGGGAAACCGCAGCAATGCTTGGTAGAGCCTCTCCTCGAAATCCATACGATTTCACTTTATAAATATCATCAAAATCATATATTTTGTTAGTGGCAAAACGTTCGAACGCAAGAGGCACCTCTGCGTGTTCGATACCTTCTCCATTGTCAACGACCTTTATTGATCCGCATCCTCCCTTTGCCAGTTCAATAACAATATCCGTAGCACCGGCATCGATGGCATTTTCTAAAAGTTCTTTGAGAATGGAAGCGGGCCTTTCGACGACCTCTCCGGCCGCGATTTTACTGGTGAGACTATCAGGCAGAACGACTATTTTCCTATCCAACTTTGGTCACCTTCCATAAAAATGATGTTCTTCACTCATTGCGCCACAAAAAGAATTCTAAGATTATAAGATTTACGAATTCAATGGCTTACATGGTAAAATTATCCACTTGGATCCTATCAGTTACTTTTCCTTATATGAATAATGGTTTTCATGTATATAAAAAGACCGCAGCCACCTTCATATAGCAACTGCGGTCACAGAGAGTTCAATGCTTTAACCGGCTCAATCCAGCACGATCATGACCCGGCACTTTTTCAAGAAGGTCAGGTTCTCCGAAGCTCCCCTGATTTTATCCGCATCGGCGTTACTGATTACGATGTCAGCCCTGCCCGGTCCTTCCGTTTTAATTCCTTTTACACTGACAGGGTTATTGGTCACTCTCGGATTACTCTGCGCCGCCGTAAGATCTCTTGAATAACCGCTCATACCTTGTTGAACGGCATATTCTTTATCCACGTTCATGGAACCATACACTTCTTTGCCGCTTTCATCAAGAACCTTGGGAGCCATGGCTGGTCGCGCCTGAAGACCTCGGGCATCAACAACCATACCGGTGAAGACTTCTGCCGTCGGTGCCGGTGCTGGTTCTGGTACTGGCGCTACTGGCGCTTCCGGCGGTTTTTCCGGCAGTGCTACCGGCGTTTCCGGCGGCGTTACCGGTACTTCCGGCGGTGCTGTTGGAGGAGGTGACGGAGGTGTTATCTCCTGCTGCTTCTCAAGAGCCTTAGGTATGACTATCATTGAAAAGCCGCCTGATAAAGGCATTCTCAACGTCACTTCCACAGTTCCATCAGACAAATATGTGGGGTCTCCTACCGGTCTCGCGCCTTTTACAAGCCCCTCAACCTGGGCATTAATGACATCACTCTCTACCGTAAAGTCTTTCACGATCGTGGATGAATCAATACGCACCCCCTTCGTCACCTCGAGGAGATTGCGATAGGCATCGATTCTGGCAGCTCTCACGGCCATGGGACGCGCCTGGGGTTTTCCTATATATCGTTCAGGAGGAGCACCAGTTCCCACGGCTTCTATATAGCCTTCCGTCCAGTTAATCTTCCCTTTATCACCCATCTGCTCGATTATCTGAGTCCACTGAGACGCACTGACCTTGTCCTGACAAAGACCGGTTCCTCCATAAAGGAGTACCATAACTGCTATAGTTCCTGCTGTGACCAGAAGTTTTAATCTCATACTATCCTCCTTGATTATAGTTTTGGACAGCGGGGACATGTCCCCGAACCTTTTACGCGGACCCGATTCACATAGTTTTCATTCTTGGCTTCGCTAAAGTAGCAGAATACTATCGAGCTTTCAATGAAGAAATCATTTCATGTTCATGAATGCTTTGCTTTCAGGTGCTTCTAACCATGGTTTGATATTGATATTATTAACTAAATCTCCCCAGATCATTTTCTGATCAGGCGGACTGCTGCCCCACCAGTTATTTCGCGCATCAATATAAATGGAGGAGAATGTTTGAATGGCCACTGTGTTGTTGATAAAATTATTATTATGAATAACGGGATTCGACATCCCCACACATTTGATTGCTCCTTCTCCGAGATTACCGGCAAAAGTATTATACAACACCCTGGGTGCCGCTGCATTCCGGCAAAAAATGCCGCTCTGAGCATTATAGGCAATCCGGCAATAGGAAATCTCCGGTGTGCCGTACAGGATGTCAAACGCAGTTGTAGCGTATTTCACAATGCAATACGCAAAGGTGCTGTTTACTTTTGTGGGTTTCGTCAGACGTACCGCGCTGGTGTAAAAACCTGGTGACGGTGAAGCGCCAGAAGCAGTGAACACAATCGGATGTTCTCTCGTACCTCTGGCCACGATACCGCCATTTTCAGTTATAATAGATGTTTTCTGGTCATACTGGATCATTACCCCTGGTTCAACATAGAGTGTCGCGCCGCCATCAATAACAACATCCTTTGTTACTCTATAGGGACTGTGAGACAGAATGAGAAAGGCATCTTCTTTTATTGGTCCCGCCGGCATGTGAGAAAGGATTGGAAGCTCCAGCGGTTTTCCCCCGGGATACGGCGCATGTAATACCGACTTTATATTGATCTTTCCCTTGATCCCCGCCAGAATTTCCATGCCGCTGGTAGAGCCCCACCAGTTGTTTACGGCATTGACCGACTCTCCGCTCATCTCTCCAATAATTTGAAACGGCCTGTTGTCGATGAAATTGTTTTCTGTTATGACTGCGTGACTGTTTTTTACGGTAATGCCCGACCCCTGATTTTGACTAATCCTGTTATGGTCGATGACGGGAGCAGATGACTTAATCAAAATGCCTTCCTTCATGTTCTCCTGGATAGTGTTTTCAGATAGTTTCGGCTGAGCCCCATTTTCAATTAACACTGCCGTTTTTCTGTTTCTTTGGATTGTACTTTTCATAATCCGGGGTTTGGAAAATGCACCTGTAATTTTTAACGCGGTACCATTTTCGATAAGTTCACATGCCTCTATACGTGGTGAAGAAGCCTGACAAACGACTCCTGCCACGGCATTTCTGATACGGCAGAATTTGACATGATTTTCTTTTTCCTTCACATTGTTGAAAGTTATGCCATCCCAGGATTTGCCCTCTTCTGCCGAATCGAATACAATGATGTGCCCCTCATCCCCCTTGGCATCAAGCCGGCCCTCGATAACCAGGGCTCCTCCCTTTGAGCGAATCTCCGTACCCGGTTCGATTGTAAGAGTGGCCTTATCTTTCACGATGAGAGTATTCTCTAAAACATAGGGGCTTGCTCCGGCATACCAGACAGTATCAGATTCTATAATGCCCGACACAGGCGTTGGCCCGGGCGCCACTGGCATCCCGCGCATGGTGTCTGATTTTTCGCTTTCGTTACCAGCCCGATCAACGGCAGTTACCTGATAGTAATATTTCTGCGCGTTGATCAGCTGCTCATCACGATATTCATTCAGTTCTAATTTCGCGATCTGCTGAAAACCGCTAAGGGGAGTGTTGCTACGGTATATCCGATATTCTGCCAGGTCTGGAGCTGAAGATTTTTCCCAGTTGAGAAGAATTACAGAATTCCTTCCTACAGTTGAAACGTTTTTGATTTTTTCAGGTGATACAGTATCTAACGTGATTGTTCCGACAGCATCGACCCATTGAATTGTGTTTCCCGCATCATCCCTTAAATACCCGGTGATCATCACGTTCTTTATATTATCCCCTGGGATAACTTTATAGACACCAAGATACCCACCCGGTTCAACTTCCTGCATGTCAATATTTTTTTTGAACTCACCAATATCAAAGTAGGCCTGCATTTTAGGTGTACCCTGGATCACAACCTTGATTTCATCGCCTGATTTTTTAGGAAGGTTTTTTGTATCCTGGGTAAGAAGAGTAATTACCGGGGGCTGGAGGGCCTCCGCCATGGTTGGTACTGGAATTGTCTTTACCATGTCCCGGAAAAGGTCATCACAGGCCCGCAGCAACTGAATGTCCCGCACATTCATAGCCGTTGCAATGACCGTGGCAATGATGCCTACAGGATTTGTAGAAATACCACCCTCATGGATGCGGGCAACGTGTTTGCCGCTCCAGAGCAAAATACCCGTCTTCGTATCATACATCCTGATGTCTGCTCCCACCGAAACAGAAGAATACACGACGGCAAACAACTTATCGAAATCGGAAATGTCGCCATAGATGACCGCATCCACACCGAGAACTTTGCCCAATTCCTGAGGGGAAGTCTTGGTTATGGTTTCAGCATCGGTGAATCCCGCCTTCCTCAAGACATTATCCACGGCATAAAGTTTCATGCCTTTATATGGTAACGAGCTGAAATGATTGAAAAACCCCTTACGGACTTCCACGGCTCCGAGTTGGCTTCTCGTTGCATTGATGAAGGGGAGAACCGCGATTGTCTGGGGTTTGTGCTTTTCCATATAAGGGTCGACCTTATATGTACCTTTAAATATTGAGTGTATCTGGGGAGTAATGGCAGTATCTTTTGCGGCAATGACGCAGCTCTGAATTATGATCAGCAGGGGTAGCAGGATAAGGCTTACTATGGGCCTCCGGAATCCCTTCTCTCTCATGGCAGGACCCCCCACCGAATAACGGCGCTGTCACATAAAAATACATTATTATTACACATCTTCTTTTCCTCTCATGAAATACCAGCGTTGCATAAGGTCTTTTCCTGATACCTACCCTTGATTTTACCAACTCTTACGTTTCGTAAATAATCTGTTACCTGCCGCATGGCTGTTGCAACCTCCTTGTTACGTTTAAAGGAAGATATGTTTCTTAACGTATGCACCTTTTCAAAAAGACAGTGTGATATACATCCCCTATTGTTTGCCAATTGTTATCTCCTGGCTGGGTTCACTCTCGAGTCCATCTTTATCCACAGAAGTCACCGCATATGTCTTACTCTTTCCCTTGGCAGGAGAGGCCTCACTGAAATTTGTTGCTTCGACCGTATCAATTTTCTGAAGACTAAAAAAACTTTTCTCATAGACAACGTAATGGGTAATATCAGACTCCCTTCCCGGTTTCCATGACAGTACCACATTTCCATCACGAATATCACCTGTAATCCCCTCAGGCTTTTGAGGTTTTGGCTTCGTTTGCACACTTATGGCATTGGAAAAATCACTGAGCAGCCCATCCTTATCCTCAGCCCTGATTTTGTATCTATAGGTAGAGCCGTCTTTTAAATTTTTGTCTTGATAGCTTGTCCCCCCAGTAATCTTTGCAATTTGAGAGAATTCTTCAGAACCCTCACCGCGATAAATATGATACACAGCAATGTCGTTTTCCGGGTTTGACTGCCATGAAAGAGGCGCTTCTTTCACTTTCAATGCCTCCCCGTTCAACCCGGAGGGTTTTGCCGGCCGTGGTTTTGTGGTAGCAGAAACAGTTTCGGACGGTTCGCTTTCTACATTCACCTTATTGAAAGTTCTCATTGAGTAATAATATGTGGCGTTGTCGTCCAGCTTTTCAAAACCACCACCATGGACAAAAATGTTCATGGCACGACCATCAACCCGCTTCAGCAGCGTGTACTTACCGTCCTTTTCTTTTGACACGTAGATGGTATAGCCTTCAACGTCTTCATTTTGACTTGCCGGCCATGTGAGTTCAATTTTTTTCACAAGACCACTCTTCGCCTCAAAACCTCGAAGAGTTGCTGGTCGACCCTTTGTAACGGCGGATACCGCCACAGAGGGTGATGTTTCTGTCTCCGGATCTTCAATGGCTGTGATTCGATAAAAATAACGGGTATTATCTTGTAATCCCTCCTTATCCACATACGCAATCTTATTTCTACTTCCCGTATCGGATATACTTACTTTTTTAATTCTTTGATAATTATCATTTTCAGATGTACTTCTGTAAACATAGTATCCATTTATTAACGGCGAATCGGCCGAATTCCACACTAACCTTATTTCCCTTAACATGTCTCCCTGCACGGACAGGCCATTGATAATCGGTATTGCGGCGCCCATAATAGAAGAAGAAAAATCGCTCTCCAGGTATTTTTCATTATACGCGGTTAATTTATAATAATAGACTTCACCATCTGTCAGTCCCTTGTCCAGATAAGTCACTTTTAACACCTTACCGGAGGCTGTCGCAGTATCGACAGCAGAAGCTGGATCCAAATATGGGACATTTGCAATCTCTTTATAAGGCCCTTGCTGTGCTTTCGCTCGATAGAGTTTATACCCTTTTAGTGATAACATGTCATCGCTGGCGATCGGACTGAGAGACCAGGTCAGTTCTATACTCTTGATATGCCCCTCCGCTTTTAAGATAACAGGTGGGTTGGGAGTCAAGGCCGTTTCGGCTGATATAACGGCGGAAAAACCGCTCTGAAATCCCGTGGCAGTGTACGCGCGAAGTTTATAATAATAGCGAGCATTCCTTTCCAGCTCTTGGTCTAGGTATTCCGGCTGATTAACCTGGGCAACCCTTGTAAATGGTCCTGATTCTGCCCTGCCGCGAAATACTTCATATCCGGAAACAGCCATTCCCGGCGGAGCTTCCCAGTTTAGGGCGACCCATTTACTCCCCGACCGCTTCAGCACAGTAAGCGGGCCTTGAATTGTTGACCTTCCCACAGACTTTTGTGCTGCCAAAACAGAACCGGTTATAGCTTCTATAATTGATGCACTGATTTTGTTGATTTCGCCTGGGAGGCCGACATTGCCAAAAGCTCTCGCGCTGGCTTCATAGATTACGCGTTTTTGTTTAATGTGAACAACTTTACAGTGAATCAAAATTACAGATCCCCTTTTCCCCACGGTGCCGACAACGATTGCATGCAAACCCAATCTGGAACCGATATTCGTGACGTTTTCCAGATTATCATCTTGCTGAAGATCATTCATGCTCAAAAAAGCCTCAAGCTCCTTACGATCAAGCATCACAAAAGAAGGCTCACAGCTCAGGTTGCTCATCAGCATATTGGCAACCATAGTATTATAGCCTGCGGCCTCCAGATCTACTGTCTTGAAATTAAAAACAGACACCTTAATTTCAGGGATATTATTGGGGATAGATGGAACCGGCAAGACAACCGTGAGAAGAAAAAGAAATATCCATGCGCAATGGTGAACCTTCTTGCCCATTAATCCGTCCATGTGCGACCTCCGGTCACGATCCGGAATGTAGTGTTTAAACTCACTTATGTTGAACCAGTTTATCGATAAGTTCCTGTGCTTTTTGGGAAATAGTGGTAGAAATACCTTTCAATTTTTCATCAAAAATAGCATCGGTGTAACGTTCAATCGCAAGGTCATAATTGCGCCGCCTTTGCCTCTGCTGCTCACCCTGATTGTAGTACTCGACTTCAAGGCTCTGATACTGTTTAAGGACGCTCTGTCCCATTTCAGAAATCTTCGCATTCGTCAATTCATCAAGGACTTCCGTCTCGGTGGGTAGTTCCAAGCGTATGCTGGGTACGTTGGCGGAAGGGACTGCATCTTGATATCTGCTTTCTTTGACCAGTTTACCTGATATGGTATTCGTAAAAATATTTTCTCCTGTTGCCGTATCCACAAGCTTATAAGAAAGCTCGATCATGGCGTTGATTTTCGCCGTGCCTTGTTTGTGTGGGATAAACTGATAATTTTTTTTCTTGATGGTCCGGGGTGGTGCGTTTTTCAATTCCTCTTCCGAGGGATTACGGTGCGTCAACAACCAGTCAGAAAACTCGGGATTCCGGATTTCTTCTTCATCAACAAGCACCTTAATCTGACTGGTGGTGGGGTTATCTATAAATTTTGTCATGAAGTGAAGAACATCCCCCATGATAAATGTATCTATTCCCCGCATCTTCGCTGTCTGGACTGATTTTATATCAACGATCCCCGTCTGCCCTAATTGCATTTCCCTCAAGATGGATTGCAGATTCTCGCGTTCTATGATGCGAAGATCACCACTGGCCTTCTTATGAAGGAATGCAATGAGCTTATTGGCTGCTATTTTGCCCGCATCCTTGTTGGAACTGGGACTGCCAAAATCAAACACAGCGATGGACTTCTTAATGCGCTTGTTAATATTATCTTTCGTCTCCAACATCTTCTGAAACAATTCCGGATAACTGGGATTTAACGCCTCTACTTTATGTAACCAGACATATGCATTCCCCCACATATCTTTTTCTAAAAGCTTCTCAGCCCTTTCCATGAGTTTTCCGCAGAATTTACTCACTAAATCCCTGTATGAGGCGTCACGCTGCATAGACGGGGCATATGATTTCACAAGTTCCATCTTTTTGAAAGCCGCGTACAATTTCTCCTGATCTATAAGTTTGCCGGCCTCTTCGAAATAAATCTTTCCCACCTTTTCCTTAAGATTCTCCATTTTTTTCAATAACGCCTGGTTCTCCGGTTGATATTCGGCAGCCTTTTCATACATGAAAATAGCTTTACTCCAGTTCTGTGCCTGTTCCGCGCTATCAGCCCCGGCAACAAAATAGTCTATGTTATCCTTGGACCTTGCGTCCTGGTAAAGCTTTCCAATATCATGATACCCGGGATTGATATCCATGGCAGCCTTAAATGCCTGTGCCGCCATTTTCCAATCTTCCTGTTTGCTCAATTTGATTCCCTGCTGATAAAGCTCCTTTACAATATTCGCGAGTTTATCCCCCGTATCTTCATAATTGGGTGAGATTGCATTGACCTGCTTCAATTTCCCCAATGCTGCCATCCAGTCCTCTTTTTGCATATCAAATTCAGCCTGGCTATAGAGCGATTTAACAGTTTTATTGAGGGTATTGATTTTTTCCCTGAGATTCTCATGAAAAATTTTGATATCATTGTTTTGGGGATCCAAATTGTATGCAAGGCTGCTTTCCTTTGCAATCTGCTCAAGGGCTGGTATATACTGCTCTGAAGCCTTCGCTAACGCCGCTTTGGCTTTTTCATAGTGACCTTTAGCCGCTTCCTGCTTTGCTTTCAGCAGGGCATCTTTATATTCCTGCTTGTCAGGTTTTTCATTCAGTGCCTTCTCAAAATACCCGATAGCGTCATCCCATCGATTTGCATTGCTCAACTCCATACCGGTTTTATAACTTTCGCTTACCGCACAACCTGAGAGAAAAAGCAGAATCAGCACTCCGATAATAGACACCCGATATTTTCCCACTTTCATTACGGCCTCCCTCACATATTAATTGCGGAAATAGAATCACCGTACTACTTTTGCTTCAATCTTGTTTTGCGTTATATCCGTTATTTTAATTTTTTTGCCACTTACCGTAATCGCAGCGATATCATCTGCGAGACTCTGCGCATTCCCTCTGATCTCAACATCCAATTCAGCTTCACCTTTCCTGTATGACCGCTGATGGATCTGTTTTACTCCTTTTGCTTCTGTGGATAAATGCTCTTTGAAACGTGACAGCTCACGATATGATTTCAACCCCGAAACCTCCACCGTGACCGTCGCTACATTTGTCAATTCCGATGACCACCGTTCCAATATCTCCTCTTTCATACCCCTTGCAAGCTCTCTTGCCGTTTCTTCGGTAGTAACTTTCACTTCCCCTTTACGTACCTTGCTATCCGTTGCAATAACTTCTCCGGTATCCCCGTTGATAACCTTTGCCGATACTGTAATTTCATTGGCAGATATTTCAACGTCACCCATCTTGAACAATTTTGTTACAACTTCCACATTGCCGACAATGATAATTTCCGCGCCATAACTTTTAGCAATTTTTTTGATACCTTTACGATCACCCGTTAAATTTCGTAAGTCCTCACTCCCTTTGATTTTTTTTGCTGATTCAGCATCGATAATTTTAAAGCCCTGCGCGATAAAATATCTCGCCATCGACGATTCCGCTATTGCATCCTTCTGGGCACGATCACTGAATATAAACATCAGGCGGGGTTTCGATTTTCTCAGCATGATGAGATCAACCGCGGACATGCGGTCCCTCAATTTACCGACACCGATATCGGCCTCGATCGTTACTTTATAATTATTGCCTTCTCTCTCCTCAGAAACTACTTTATAGGAATTGATAAATCCCTTTGACTCCGACAAGATTTGATCCAACTTGACTTGATAGTTCTCTATCTCTGAAACGCTGGTTATCATTACACCCACTTTTTCTTCAACCGCGTTGCGCTGTGCATTGTCAATCGCCTTATCCCTGGCAATGTCAACGGCATCTTTATGAATGGTAGCCATACCCACTGCCCTCACTGTATCCTGCGCGTGGGCGCCAACAAGAAAGATTAGAATACTGAGAGCTGCCGCTGTTATAATAATCGATTTCTTCATATTATCCCTGTATATTGTTCAAGATAACTCACATGGGTTTACTTTACGTCTTACAGAATAACGCTTAGACTTCTATCTATGCTGTGTAAATAGTTAAAAATATGGAAGGGAATTTACTGAAATATACTGAAATCACTCTATGGTGTCAAGATTAATTCCAGATACTTATGAGCAATTACGGCATCTACTGAAAGTGCTCGGGCAGCGAACTGTGGAAAAGTTATGATCCTTAAGAAATAATGTTACCCATTCGCTCGCTTCCCCATGGCCCGTTACCGGGAATGCCCTCGCGAATGGATTCAATGTCTCACTAATATCCCATTTTACTTATATAATCATCCAGGGCAACCTGCCAGTATCTCATTGTCTTTCCTGTAGTCTCAAAAAATTTCCGGCACGTAAGTACGCTGTAATGCGGGCGCTTTGCCGGTCTTTGCAGAGCATCAGATTTAATGGGCTTCACGGTCACGCCGGCAACACAGGCGCTCTTCAAAATTTTTACCGCAAATTGATACCAGCTGCAATTCCCCCGGTTTGTAATGTGATAAATTCCGGTATGCCGATCTTCAATCAACAATTGGACCGCAGCTGCCAGATCCCACGTGAATGTTGGTGAACCGACCTGATCATCAACAATGTTCAATACCTTTTCTGTTCTGGCCTTTTCAACGATTGTCTTGACAAAGTTTTTCCCGTTTTTTCCATAAAGCCATGCGGAACGGATAAGGAGAAAATTATCAGAGAATTGCTTCAAGTACTGTTCTCCCGCAAGCTTTGACTTGCCATATACATTAATAGGGTTACATGTATCGTCCTCTTGATAAGGATTCCTTTTCATGCCGTCAAATACATAATCCGTACTGAAGTGAACTATTTTTATTCCTCTCTCCCGGCAGGCTAATGCGATATTTTTCACCCCTTCAGCATTCACAGAAAAACATGTATCACTGTCAGATTCGCAACCATCGACATCGGTGTATGCGGCCGCATTAATAACAACATCTGGCCCGATCTCTGAAATTGCTTCTGTGCACGCTCCCTGTGAAACAATATCGAAATCTTCTATATCCTTGCCTTCTACTTCATGAAAGGCAAAAAGCCTCAGAAAAAGATCACTCCCCAGCATACCTTTATGACCCAGTATCAAAATCTTCATTTGTATCTCACTTCCTCAATATTTCACTTCTTTAAGGAAAAGCCCGTATGCAGGCGCTGTTATGCCCGCACGCCTTCTATCCTTTGCCTCCAAAATACCCTTAAACTCCATGAGGGATACTTTGCCCCTCCCTGCATCAACAAGTGTACCCACTATATTTCTTACCATATACTTCAAGAAACCATTGGCTTCTACATAAATTCTTATCATACTGCACTGATTCATCTCCACATCTATATTCATCACCGTTCTCACATGATTCTTAATGCCGCAATTCGTGCCGCAGAAGGAAGAAAAATCATACGTCCCTATAAGGAAGTGAGCTGCTTCCCTTATTTTGCCCGCATCGAGGGATTCGCGGACAAACCAGGCATAGTGCCTACATAAGGCCGAGCGCACCGGACTGTTTACTATCTGATACAAATACACTTTGCTTTTCGCATCATACCGTGCATGGAAAGCCCCATCCATCTCCATAAGGTCCTTCACCACAATATCCCCCGGCAGGAGGCTGTTTATACCCATAAGAAGGTTTCTCGTCTTTATATTAGAACTCGTCGCAAAATGCGCAACCTGATTAATCGCATGAACGCCCGCATCCGTTCTCCCTGAACCAATAACCCTGATGTCTTCCTGTGTAATAGTGCTGATGCACTCTTCGAGGACCTGCTGGATTGTGGTCCTGTCGACCTGGTATTGCCACCCATGGTATCGCGTCCCCTCATACTCCAGAACCATCTTTATAGTACGCATACTACCTTCTTGCACGATATCGTCATAAACCATAAAAAAAGGGGGTGTATCTCCCCCTTTTATCTAACATTCAAATCCATAATCAGCGTGGATTGTCGGGACCCTGAAGAGCCTCGATGGCCGGGAGAGATTTGCCCGCCAGAAGCTCTATGGACGCTCCGCCGCCGGTTGATATATATGTGATTCTATCACTTTCACCAGCCTTACGAATTGCCACATCCGTATCCCCTCCCCCCACAATGGTAAGGGCATAGGAATTTGCGACACTATGCGCCAAAGCCGAAGTTCCCCTGCCAAACGCATCGATTTCAAATACTCCCATGGGACCATTCCATATAATGGTTTTGGCGTTGCTCAGTACCTCAGTGAAGAGGGTAATCGTCGCGGGACCGATATCAAGCCCCATCCATTTGGCGTTGATTTCCTGCACCGGCACAATTTTAGTCTCCGCATCTGGACTCATACCCTCGGCAATGACACAATCAACGGGCAAATAAAACTTCACCCCCAGTTGCCTGGCCGTCTCCATGATCTCCTGAGCTTTTGGCATAAGTTCCTCTTCGAAAATGGATTTGCCGATTTCATGCCCTATCGCCTTTAAAAAAGTAAAGGCCATCCCGCCCCCGATAATCATTTTGTCGACTTTTTTTATGAGGTTCAGAAGAGGTTCAAGCTTGCCGGATACCTTCGAACCCCCAATGATAGCGACGAAAGGTCTGGCGGGATTTTCCACGGACTTCTTCAAATAATTAAATTCCTGTTTGATCAGAAATCCCGCACCATACTCTTTCATATACTTGACGATTCCTACGTTTGACGCATGTTTTCTGTGGGCGTTTCCGAAGGCATCGTCAATATAGACATCCCCCAGGCTGGCCAGTTCCCTGGCGAATTCATCAACATTTTTTTCCTCTTCTATATGAAACCTCAGGTTTTCGAGAAGGACAATATTTCCCGGAGCCATTCCCGCAACCAATTTTTTGACATCATCACCGATACAGTCCTTCGCCAATATGACTTCTTTATTGAGAAGTCTTGATAATCTTTTCGCTACCGGAGCAAGACTGAATTCAGGCGTGACCTTCCCTTTCGGGCGCCCCAGGTGAGACATGATTATCACTTTAGCTCCCTCATCGAGAGCATAATTAATTGTTGGAAGAACTGCCCTAATCCTGATGTCATCGGTAATGTTTAAGGAACTATCCAAAGGAACATTAAAATCAAACCGGAATAAAACTCTTTTCCCCTTGAGATCAATTTCATCTATAATTTTCATGGCGCCTCCTTTCACTCATTGTCACACCGGTGCAATACAGGTCCCCAGGAAAATAGCCATAATATGTATACCTTATGGTCCTATTCAGGTCAATAGTGAAATCTCACCTATTATTGTAGTATCGTTGATCGTATTTCTTCCATACATCTCTCTTTCTGAAAATGTGTTTTTCTATCTATAGCCTCACCACAATATTTCACCAGGTAATCGAAATTTTATGATCAGCAGGAACGTCATTGATGAGGACGCGTCACCCGATCATTTTTCTGTTGATTCTCCGCAGTGCTTCCTCTATAGTTAGAAGTGTAATGACAATTATAGCAGGGGGTCGATTCGCGACAGGTTATGATGGCAATACTTAATAAGATAAATATTTTGGTGGTCCTATCGTTGGCGTTTATTCTCATCGCCTGTGCACCGGTTCTCTCAGATAAATCTCTGCGCGAAGCGAACCTGTCTGTCTCCTTTCAAGAACTTCAGAAGAATCCTGACGCATACACGGGCAAGGTGATCATTCTTGGGGGGAGAATCATATCGACCACAGTGAAAAAAGAGGAAACCTGGGTAGAGGTGCTTCAGCAGCCTCTGAACCGTCAATACAGGCCTGAGAATAGAGACGTTTCCTATGGTCGCTTCATCATAGTTTTTCAAGGCTTTATCGATCCCGCTATCTATGCCCCTTACCGGTTAATCACTGTCGCCGGGGAAGTTACGGGAAAGACGATCCTCCCGGTAAAAGAGATACAGTATATCTATCCTGTCCTTTCTCCGCGGGAACATGCTCTAATCAAGCCGGAAGATTATTATGATAGCCAACCCCAGTTCCATTTCGGGTTCGGACTAGGAATTTTTCGGTAGGCTGATACCCATAGTGCACGCCGCACGGCACAGGGCATGAGGCGGCTCCATCGTAATGAGATCACCATGAAACGCGATCTTATCATCATTGTGGCTATTATTGTTTCCCTTTCCTGTTCACCAATATCCCAAGAAATCATTACGCAGGTTGATCAGAGCCTGACATTCACAGAAATCCTGAAAAGCGTGGATCACTACAAGGGGAAGATGGTGGTATGGGGCGGTGTCATCGTGGAAACGATACACAGGCCTGAAGAGACACTTATCATAGTTACTCAGACAGCCTTGGATTACGAAAAAAGACCGAAAAACCATGATCAGTCAGAGGGTCGGTTCATAGTGAAAAAGACCGGGTTTCTCGACCCCGCCATATATGCGACGGGCCGCGCGATAACTGTAGCAGGGGATGTCTCCGGAAAAGAAGAGCTCCCTCTGGGGGAAATTCTATACGTATATCCCGTTGTCATAGCCACTCAGTTGATTCTCTGGCAAAATCTCGAATATCCACCTTACTATTACGATCCCTGGTACTGGGGACCATACCCTTTCTGGGGACCTTATCCCTATTATTATCACCATCATCATTATCGCGGTAATCGACACCATATTCGCAGATAAATAATATCAACGGCGCATTCATCTCTAAAGATAATTTTTTATTAACTCTTATCTACATTTAAGAATTCCATAAAACAAAAAGTCATACAGTGCTCCCTTCCATTTTTTAGGATAAAGTGTTATTGTTTTTAATTAATGAAATAGGATGGTTCTAAGGATATGCGTTTACTTTTAATTGAAGATGACCAAAAAATTGCATCATTTATCTGCAAGGGCCTCAAACAGGCGGGTTTTGCTGTTGATCACGTACTTAATGGTGACGACGGATTCCAACTAGCCATTAGCGAGCCATATGATGTGGCTATAATCGATATCATGTTACCAAAACTTGATGGTTTAACGCTCATCGAAAAGCTTAGACATCAAAAGATAAATACACCCGTACTCATTCTAAGCGCCAAACGCTCTGTTGATGACCGTGTAAAGGGACTCCAGTCAGGAAGCGATGACTATCTTACCAAGCCTTTCGCGTTTTCTGAACTTCTGGCTCGGGTACAAGCACTAATTCGGAGGTCCAGCGGGGTTCTGGAGCCTACCCGTTTGATAGTCGGAGACCTGTCCATTAACTTCATGACACGTGACGTTGTCAGGGCAGGCGAAAAAATCGATTTACAGCCACGTGAATTCTCCTTACT
>CAZMBE010000020.1:0-54242 GCA_964564625.1 uncultured Syntrophaceae bacterium
TAGACTGCGATCGCTTAAAGGAAGAGAAAGAACGGGGCATCAGCATCGAGCTGGGGTATGCCTACATGCGCCTTCCGTCAGGCGTTAAGGTTGGGATAATTGACGTTCCCGGTCATGAAAGCTTTGTCGGCAAAATGATCGCGGGAGCAGCTGGCATCGATGTCGTGGCGTTGGTCATTGCCGCCGATGAAGGGATCAAGCCGCAGACTGATGAACATCTTGCCATATGCGAAATCCTCGGCATTACCAGGGGCATCATTGTTCTGAACAAGAAAGACCTCGCTGATGACGAGTTGCTGCTTCTTCAAACGGAGGAAATCAAATTATTCGTCGAAGGCACGTTCCTCGAAAGAGCGCCGATCATACCCGTTTCCTCGATCAACGGCGATGGGATTACGGAATTTATCCAAGCCCTGGATCGGATTGCCGCGGATGTCACGGCAAAACCGGTGGAGAAACCGTTTCGCCTTCCCGTGGATGGGGTTCTTACCATCACAGGTTTCGGGACGGTTGTCAGAGGAACAGCGTTGTCAGGCTGTATCGCGGCGGGAGAGGAAGTCGTTGTTCTTCCCGGAGGCAGAAAATCGCGCATCCGGGGGATTCAGAATCACGGCCAAACGATTGATAAGGGGTATGCGGGAGAGAGGCTTGCTATCAATCTTACCGATATAAAAAAGGAAGAAATTGCAAGTGGCATGGTCGTGGCCCGTTCGGATGTATTTCCCCTCTCCGATAGATTCCTCGTTGAATTCAAACATCTTTCCTCCAGGAAAAAACCGCTGAAACGAAATACACACTGCCTGTTTCATACCCTGACCGCACAGGTGGATGCGGAGGTCAATCTTCTGTATCGGGAAACGATGCCGCCGGGAGAGAAAGGATGCGCCGTCGTTACGGCCATACAGCCTCTTGCCGTTTCCCATGGAGACGCTTTTGTGATGATGGGTGACGGCATGAACGCAACAATCGGCGGCGGCAGGATTCTGAACCCTATTCTGCCCGATTATCCGGAAAGTGCGCTGACTGAGGAATATTTGCGTATCCTGTCCAAAGGTTCGCTGAAAGAGAAAATTGCTCTTTTTGCGAAAGAAAGTGGTACACACGGGATACCTCTCTTGTCGCTATGCGGCATTCTGAATGAAGCGGAAACAACAGCCAGAAACCATGTTTTGGAATTGAGAAGATCGGCCCTCATTTACGGGGGTGATGAACACCGACTTTTCGATCGGGATTATGTGTTGACCCTACAAGAAAATATCAGCCGGATTATCCGGGATTATCATCGTGCCAATCCCCTGCGGATCGGGATCGGCAAGGAGGAACTGCTCAATCGAACGATGGCAAAATCAGGACTTTTTCACCTGGTTCTTTCCTTGATGCTTCAAAACGGTCATGTTGAAATCGCAGGCGACCTGGTGAAGATGAAGGAATTCAACATCGGTGAGACCGATTCCGGCATAATTCTACAAAGGGTGCAGAAGAAATTTTTCAAGTATGGTCTTCAGCCTGATTTCCCCGCTGAGGCGGCAAAAAAATTGAATCTGGAAACGAGGCCCTACATGGAGGTGCTAGATTCTTTGGCAAGGTCAGGCGGGGTGATAAAAATCAATAAAGATTACTATCTGCATCCGAACCATTTCGCGCGTGTTGTATCCACGCTCAAAACATTCTTTGAAAAGAATCCTGTCCTGACGCCCCCTGATGTCCGGGACATGCTCGGACTTTCGAGGAAATACATCATGCCGCTCCTTGAATATCTTGATTCGATCAAGATGACAGTCCGGACACCGGAAGGCAGAAGGCTGAGAAAGTGATAAAAAATCCGGGGAGCAGAAATAATCGATAGCGTGTACTACGCGATATGCCGTCTACTCTAAAATTACTGTGGTGAAGTTTGCCGGCTCGTCTGTGAATATTTCAAATGATCCCTTTGCAAAGCCGCTTTTGACATCCGGATTTTTCACGTACTTAAGCACGGGGACTTGATAATTGCCGGAATCTATGGTGATAGTGACAGGGATCGGAGCCTTCGGCGCGCCTTTTTCCTGGAAAGAAATCTCTATGGTATTTTCGCCTTCCTTGAGGCAAAATAGCTCTTTTATTGACGCCTGCGATTCGGGGGGCATCGTTTTTATTTTTGGATCATTCGCTAAGAAAAGCCTGACCGAATGAGATTGTCCTCCCTTTATCTTCTTCAAATGAACGCCATTGATTTTTATAGTGACATCCCGGTCATAACCCATAACATTAAGAGCTGCATCGAATTCCTTTGCCATACATTCCTCCTGGAGAAGCATTGAAGATAATGCTCCTGTTACCACGAAAAATATCACAAGAAATATCGCCTTGGGGTATTTCTTCATTTGAAGAACCCGTCCTTTATTGCTGCAGGTATGGCTATACACAATCCGATGACGAAGAAGCCCCAGAGACCATAGATAACGCCATGTTCGTGTGTTTGTAACCATTGTATCAGGAACATCTCCCCATTGCCTATTTTTATTTGCATGTCAATAAAATATCTTATGACAATAGGGACGAGGGCGAAACCAATACTACAAAACAGGGCGAAATAAATTATTTGTATAACCGTAATTCCTTTAGGTCCGATAGTTTCTTTAGTGAACGTTCCCTGAGATTCCATAATTCCGCCAACAATGGCGCCCACGACAATCAAGCCAAATGCGCAAGCAAGAATGTGTAAGAATATTTTTGTATTCATTCACACGCCTCAGTTTCGACCAATCTTATCCATGTGTGTTGACTCTCTCATGGCGTCTAATGTGATTATAAAGATTTGATGAGACAGTGGTTGTTTTTGTGGAAAGCATAACGAAGATGGTCGTGTTAGTCAAATAAATAGAGACCACAAAACATGCGTATGGCGATGGTGATTCTGGTTTACGTTTTCCGGGGACTCATTGGTTGAACAAAAATACGTCATGAGAAAAAGTATGAAAAGAAAGGCCATCATTCATTAATCGATCAAGGGATATAAAATCTCTTTATGCCCGAGACCGAGCAATGGAAAAATGGCGCTATTCTTGGTCCAATCCAGCGATGCAGATTTTTTTAAAATCTCTTACCTGTTTTTCTCTTTTCACAAATTCTATGAATCTGAGCCGCTTGCGGCGTCTGTGACACTCCTCGTGGTAGTAATCGACGATATACCGGCCGTTTTTAAAGATGAGGACCGTTATGCTTTTCAAGCCTTTTTGCGATCATGGTTGAGCTAACATTCATGAGCGCGCCATATATCACCAACGTCCCTGGAATGAGCGCCAAAACGAATCCGGCAAAATACCAAACAACGCCCGCTAGTATAAGTAAAGCCCACGCGGCATTCGCGTGCTTTTGAGCGGCCTCATGGAATTGTTGAGCAGTCTTTCCGGATGCCTCGGCTTTGAGGGCAAGGTTATCGTACAATTTCTCGAGGGCCATAATTATTTTTTGCGGAGAAAGCTGCCGGCGGTAAGATTATTGAGACCATGGCAAAGATTAAAATGCACTATGCGAACTTTTTTATTACTCACAGCACCTCCATAGTATGGTGTGTTATCCATCGTTTTTCCGATAATTCTTTACAGTGTAAATTTAGTTCTTACACTTTCTCCTGATTCCTATATATTTGTTTTAACTATCACGATTCACCTTGGAAATCTACTATGAAAATCAAAGACAGCAGTTTGCAGACTTTAAGAAGTACATCTTGAAACAAGATTCCAATAATTTTTTTACGGTCAGTAAGTGGTTCGTCTTGCGATCCACACAAGTATGATAGCTCCGTATGTCATCATGGATCAAGGTGATGCGTCAATTTTTTACTGTTTCCTCGTCAAATAATGAATATTTTTACCGGTTTCTAAATCTAATTGGAGTAACCAATGGAATTCATTAGTAATTATATAACATAATTGTTGGTATGCATCTTGCTACATTTAACAGAAAGTCATTTTCCCAAGTGTACATTCTGTTAACATTGATTATCATTAGGTTGTCAGTGACGCGAACTGACTCCATTTAAAACATTATTGTTCGTTCGAAGAAAGGCAGGCGCGATTGTGGTAAGGGAATTTGAAAAATACGATATTAATGTTCCAGCCAAAATTGAAGTTATCTCGCCAGAAGGAGGAGAAAGTATTTTTCTCCACACTACAAGTGTTTCTGCCAAAGAAGTATTTTTCTATACAGCAGAATCTCTTCCCAATAATGTAATGGTAAGGTTAGAACTCACTCTCGATTTTACAAAGCCGGGGAAATTGAGCAATATCGGCACAACAATCCTTATAAATGTTACCGGCAAAGTTGTAAGATCAAAAAGCATCGGGATGACAATCCTTTTGAATGAGGACTACCAGATCACAAAATTGAGGGTTCCCGCCATGTCTGGCAACACCGCATTAGCGGTCGAAACATGGTATTAACGTATCGCGCTATAATATAATGATTTAAAGGGCGATCAAACATTCCGAAGAATAATTTCTAGATAGGTTGACGGGGACAATGCTCCCTTTCACCCGCGAAGAGCGCGGTTGAGATTTCTGAGGCGGTGTTGAGCAGGGGCAAAATCAGGATGCGGGTCACGCCAGAAGTTCTCGCGAACGATTTCACCAATTCCAAAACCATTCAGGATACATCGTGCCGACCGTCATAACGCCGGAGCATCGTCGTAATAAAGATTGAACTCGTCGACGGACAGAGCTTCGCCGTAGAGTGCCTTTCCCGTCATTATTTGGGAATCATGTATCCAAAATTTCCCTCAAGGCGTGACTACTCCTCAGATATCAAATTTACGAAACTTCCGGGATATGCATCAAATATTTTCTTCTCTTTCATATATAGGGAAGCTTCTTCAAAAGTCGCAAAATGTCCGACTAAAATTCTATTCCATACTCCCTGCCCCTGGATATATACTTTTTCCATATGGACATCGGGCTCTCTTTTTTTCAGGGCTGCTACAAACTCCGTTGCAGCAATAATATCTTTCTCTCGATAAGCTTTAATCTGGATAGAATATTTCTTCCTGGTTGACGCAGCAATTACGGATAAAATTTCCGTTTTCCCTTTCAGGTTTGTATTTTCTAATGGTGGGACAAGAACCGATTTACCAACCGGCTTGTTGATCTTTTGTGGATAAATTCTGCCAATGAAGTTAATGGTATCATCAGGAATAGTTTGCCAGAAAAAAACAGCTATAATAACTACTACAAGAGCGCAAATACCCCCACCGAGACGATAAAGTGAAGACCGATTTTTTCGCTCTTCCCCCTCTTGCGATGGCAGTTTTTCTATATTCATTTGAAATAAGTAACAAATCTTAGGATGTAACCAATATCTATGAGTTTTCCAGTTCAAAACTACACAGAGGCAGAGGTAAGTGAGTCAATTGAACCTCATCCGGTGACGATTGTGTGAGAATGCTGCTGGGTGAAAACCTCTATCCTCATCTTTTTGCCGTCAACGAAACTCAGCCTTTTTGAAGACTGGGTTTCAGTAAGTATCCCATGGTACCCTTACACAGCGGCGCATGGTTTACGAATTTTGAATTTTTTTACTTTAGATCCATGCTTTGAATGTCACTAGATAACATGCAATATCTACCACAAATAGGAAATTTAACCAAGTGTGACTTCAGGGATGACACTACAAGAAAAGATGGAAAAAAACTTTCTTATGGTCGGTCTTTTGTTGTTCATGCGTTCTTCATCTACTACTGTTTGTTCCTGGGCATTCATTGGAATTAACGATTACGAATGGTGCTGATCGATAACAATGCTGGTGAAGAAGATTCGATGTGTTGAAGACGAAACGTGGGCAGGAAGTCTTCTTACAGTGAACTTGTCATGAAATGAACATCGCCTTTATTCCTCACTACTCGGCAGGCTGTTCAATATTCAGCGCATTCCCTTCATGGTCATTGTGTCTGTAATGACATGCATGGGCTGGGATAATTGACCAGTCATTGTGAGTGTGTCAGTATAGATCTGCATGGGTTTATCTGATTTGCCAGTCATAGTTAGAGTCTCGGTGATAACTTGAACCGGCTTTGCAGAAAGACCGGTCATGGTTAAGGTCTCTGTTGTTACCCGCGCTGGATATCCACTTTGGGCATCGCCATACTGAACTCCCACTACAACCGCCAAGAGGGTCATAATGGAGATAAATACTATCAGTGTATGTCGTGCAGATAATTTTTTCATGATTCCCCTTGCTTAATCGCAGTCTCGACCGTGAAGACTTGTATCGAGTTCGATGGTCAGACATTAGTAATGGAATGACGGTGCCATTGTTGATCTACCGGGGTAGATTCTTCCGGTCCGTTGACCAGCGGAAGGGCGCCTTCGGGTCTGCGGCAAGCCAGGCTTCAGCATTATTCTTCGACGGTACCTTCCATTCACTTTTTGCATTAATCAGATACATCTTGCATTCATATCGGTCAACCTTGTTGTAGCGCTTCTGCCGTTCTTCCGGGGATAAATTTGTCCACTGAGCATCAGCCGATCCGGCCTGAACGGGAACAACCACGTTTCCGTTGTAGCTTCCTCCCTGTACATTCACGCGCACTTTCCCCTTGCCTATTTCGTGGATATATGCGTTTGCGGCGACTATCGTGTAAGACGTTTCGCAAATAATACCGATCTTCTTCACGTCAGGATGGAGGTTCCGGACATTGACCGGCACGGTAAATATCCAGTTCGGGTTTGGGGGGTTTTCCACCGGTGGCCCGGCAAAGGTAACACCGGGGATACACATGACGAGGCAGAGAATGATTTTTATCACGGATTTCATTTCACTACTCCTTATGCTGTTAGATGTCGCGCTAAGATTAATAAGTAATTGATGTAAATGCTTTTTTTAAAGGATTTATAAGAGAAATTTTCTTCTATGTCAAGTCACAATTCAGGATAGGCAGAGTCGGGCGATTCATTCTGATTCACTCTTTTAAGCCGATGATTAGTAGAAGGTGTGGATAATTGCTCTGTATGCAGCTTTCATTGACTTCAGATAGTATGCATGAAACGGATAAACTGTAGCTGATTCATCTCTTGACATTTACGGTCAGCACGGGTACAATAAAACCGTAGAGATGCTGCAATGCCCGGATTTGGTTATGTCACTGGGATTTGAACAGAAGTTTAATCATTTCACTGGGGGGTAAACAAAAAAGCATCGTTAGTTCTTAGTAGTACTGATGAACTGCGTAAAGGGCAGTTATTTAATAAGCTGACTCAGCTTATGGATAAAAGCATTGCAGCTCTCTTCATTGTTTGTGATGTCATAACGTTATTATTCGTTTGTCCCCTCGCGGGAACTTAAAAATTCTTCGAGGGGCTTTTGTTTGTGGTCATTTTGCCGAAAACCCCTTTCATCATATCTGTCGGATCAATTAGGTTTTGCGGCATGTTGCCACGCCAAGTCAACCAATTATCGGTTCCAGGCTTATAAAGCTCAAAATGCAGCTGTTTCGTGCCGCTTACGAAACCGATTGTCTGTTTCTGCTTTACGATTGCACCGGCCACAAGCGTCGGCTTTCTCAGTTCGGCGTAATTTGCAACGAATTCCTTGTGATCGATAAGTAGCGCGTAGGTTATCTCCCCATTGCGCCGTTTGTAAAAAGGGGCGGTCCTTATTACTCTTCCGTCCCGTATCGCCTTGATCGGTGTGCCCGCTCCTTTTGTCGGATAAAGATCAATCCCTGCATGACTTCTGGTGTTTCCATCCCTTGGCGCGCCGAAATAAGGATAGTCTTGGGATCCTGATTTCCAGTGTCCACATTTCTCGGATTCATTTTTTGTAAAAGGATATTTTACGCCGCCATCAAAAGGAGGCGATATTTCCCGAGTCTGTTCACTATTCCCTGCCTGCTTATTCAGGCCGGAAGCGACAGCGTCATGGACGGCTTCCATTGCGAAAAATGCCATCGCACACAGGATGACAGCCGTTCCTCTATGGTTTCTACTCTTCTCCCTCATCAATTATAACCACCTACAGCGAGTCCAAAGAAGTGAAGATCTGAAATACATCGGTCGAGTGACGCCGCTCTTTCGTGTTGAACTATTCCTATGTATGTTTCAATGATCTTTACGGTAAGACTTTGCGTAACGATCGGTTTTTGCGTTGTGCAGTCCTGCGAGGAAAGTTGAATCGAGGTACCCTTCCCATATCAATTATATGTTGTTTGCATTGTTCATTTCGATGCGAAATCTACATCAAACGTAGTAACATGTCTATTATTTCTTACAGGAATTCTATCACTGAAAATCTGCCAATAATTTTCGTATGTTCATTCAGTGTTTGTTCTTGCGTTCTTAACATGCCAAACTGCACATTCACACCCATAGGGAAGTCGAGATTAGCGCTTGATAATATGCAACGAATGAGGTTACATATGCCCATACCTTCAGTCCCGTTATTCAATGGAGAAGAAAATGACTTTTATAGAGAAATTATGCGCTACTTTTAGATTAAGAACATTTGGCTTTTTTAAGATACCCCTTATCTTCTATGTCTCACCGTGTATTGAAGAGTTTAATAATGAGCGCATTGTGGTGAGAATCCCCCTTAAGCGTCACACACGAAACCACCTCAAATCCATGTATTTCGGTGTCTTGGCAACAGGTGCTGACTGTGCGGGCGGGCTTATGGCCATGCGATTGATTCAAGCAAGCGGCCAAAAAGTGTCGCTTCTCTTTAAGGATTTCAAAGCTGAATTTTTGAAACGAGCCGAGGGGGATGTCTTGTTTACCTGTGAAGATGGTTCAGCTATTCGCGCCCTTGTTGATAAAGCTTTGACATCCGATGATCGTGTCAATCTTACCGTTCATGTAGCGGCAACGGTTCCCTCCCTATTGGGGTCGGAGCCAGTGGCCTTATTCGAGTTAACCTTATCATTAAAAAAGAAAAGCTAGACTATTCCTGATCATTGAAACAGGGGTAAGGCCCTGACGAGGCATTAACTTTTGTGATCTATTAGTGCCGCAAGCCTTGTTGTTATTATCTCTTCAGCTTCACTTACGATTCTTTCAACAAGTTCTTTCACTGTCGGGATATCATGAATCAGCCCCATCACCATACCTGCCCACCAAAGGCCCTCTTCCAGATTTCCTTCAAGAATGACCTTTTTGCTCCTTTCGCCGGACACAAGAGCCAAGAGGTCTTCAAATTGAGTATTGCCGGGACGCGCTTCAATCTCAAGCACTTTCTCCGCGATACTGTTGCGATAGACTCTCCCGGTGTGCCTCAACGTTCGCAGAATTAACGCTGTCTGCCGTTCATCAGACTCGACGATTTTCTTTTTCATGGCATCATGGACAGGAGCCTCCTTCGTTACCAGGAAACGAGTGCCCATATTGATTCCCTCAGCTCCAAGCGCGAGGGCGGCTGCCAAACCGCGGCCATCGGCGAAGCCGCCAGATGCGATAATCGGGATCTTGATTGTGTCCGCTGCAGCGGGGATAAGCACAAGACCAGGAACATCGTCTTCACCCGGATGTCCCGCACACTCGAAACCATCGATGCTTACGACGTCACAGCCGATCTTCTCCGCCTTGAGTCCATGGCGGACTGATGTGCATTTGTGGATGACCTTGATTCCTGCAGTCTTGAATCCCGGGAGAAATTTCTCGGGATTTTGCCCCGCGGTCTCAACGATCTTCACGCCAGAGTCAACAATGGCCCGGGCATAGTCTTCATACGGTATCGGCTTGATGGCAGGCAGGATTGACAGGTTGATTCCGAAAGGTTTGTCCGTCATCTTCCGTGTGCGTTCAACCTCTTTTAAAAGGTCGTCCGGGGTCGGCTGGGTCAGCGCTGTGATGAAACCAAGAGCTCCCGCATTTGCCACCGCGGCAACGAGTTCCGCGCAGCCCACATTCTGCATGCCCCCCTGCATAATAGGGTGCTTGACGCCGAAAAGTTCAGTAAAACGGCTACGGATCATGGTGAATGATACCTCCTCATATGTTTGTGTCTAAACGGGGTCAAATCTTTACTCTTGACATTTAGTATTCACCAGAGTATACAAATGCACATCATGAGGTACTTTTCTAATTGTCAAAAGTAAAGATTTGACCCCAAAATTCTTGATCAATCCATTAACGCCTTCAGCGACCGGTTGGTATAGATCAGCCTTTGTCCCAGTCGATGCACCATAAATTTATGAAAGGCCGCCGCAATCTCAAGATCCTTTTCCTCCATTGTGGTCAAGGCATCCACTGTCAATCGATAAAAGACACTCTCCTGTTCGGTGATGACGCTTGCAGTAGAGGGCGACCGCAGATAAAGCCCCAACTCGCCGACGACGGTGCCGGGCCCACCGGTGCGCAAACGAACTATCTGGCCCTGATCATTCTGCATCTGGACGGTGATCCTTCCGGATTCCAGAAAATAAAGCGAATGGGGAGGATCGCCCTGATGAATCAGGTAATAGCCCGTTGGAACCTGTCTTTTTTCCAGGTACTGCTTAAATCGCACCATCTTCTCGGGGTCGGTGAAAAACACCCGCAGTTGATCATCCAAACGCTGCTCCTCTCCACAGACGTGAGCACGTTCGCGGATCAGAATTTGATTTTCACACCATTCCACGGCACGGTCGAGATCGGGGAATATCCTGAAATGGGTATTTTCCTCCAGCGGAAAACCGCCTCTTGTAAACTGGTTCAACAGAGTCGCGGAAAGTCCCGTAAAGATCAGGACGTAGTCATGAGACTCTGCGTAGATCCTCATTTTGGAAAAACTGTTTGCCGCGGAGGAATCAATCCCGTTCACAAATCGAAAATCGAGAGCGGCATATAGGAGGGGCGGCTGGTTGTCTGCCGTTGCTCTTGCGGAGATTTTGTCGTGCAGATTGTTTGCCGTTCCGAAGAAAATGAAACCCTGAAGTTTGAGAATATACAGGGCGTCGCCTTTTTCGCTCAACATTTGCTGCTGTTCCAGGGTCCGATCGACATTGCTGTGATAATGAACGCCCGATAAGGCCTGCTTCACCACACTGACGCGGCTGTAATTATACACGAAGATCACGACGGCCACCAATATGCCGACGCCCACCCCTTCCAGAAAACCGAAACCACCGATGATGATAAGGATTAACCAGATGAGTACGCAATCGATCCTGGGAAGTTTAAACCAGCTTTCATAAAGCCACTGGTATAAAAAAGAAAATCCGAGAAACAACAGCACGCCACCCATGACCGGTTTCGGAAAATATGACAGAAGCGAACCGCCGAAAAAAAGGATCGACCCACACACCAGAGCAGAAAAAAGGCCGATCAAGCGGCTGCTTGTCCCCATCGTATAGCCTAAGGCCGAAAGGCTCAGCGAATGGATGCCGACGGCACCGCCCCCGGAGCCGGCCAGGATATTGGCGACACCGACGGACTTGAGCTCGCGGTTGAGATCAATTTCCCGGCGCACGACAAGTTCAAGACCGCTGGCGTTGAGAAGAAGAGAGATGCAACTCAAGATCAAAATCGTTCCGATTCGATCGGCCTGTGTCAAGATAAGTCCCCAATCGATGCGCGTAAGGGCGGCCGGTGACAAGGGGATTTCAAACCCGGTTTCATGCAAAGACCCTGTCAGCCAGCCCTGTGCCCGGACATGTTCAATCGGAATGCCGACGATCAAGACAATCAGATAAAACAGGCCGACTGACACAACAAGCCAAATCGGCATGACCAGGTAGTGGTTCCATCGGCGAACAACCCCGAAGAGGATCAAGGCGAGCGCCAAGCCGGATAGCCATTTCACGGCGACATCGGGTTGGGTAAGGGATGTCATTGCGGAATACGAGACCGCTTTATCTGTCATAACGGCCAGGGCCCCTTTGACAAGCAGAAATCCCGTCCCCGCGAGAAAGCCGCCTATCACAGGATACGGGATGAAGCGGATGAGATTGCCCGCCTTGAAGGTTCCCAGGGCCAGGAAAAAAAGTCCCGTAATGACAGATGTTACGGCAATGGCCGCAACGACGGTGATGAACGTTTCTTCGGCAGGGGCTGTCGGAGGCATTTTGCTCGTGATGATGCCGGCAATCAGGGCCAGAATGGCGGCGGGGATTTCGTGGGGACGCGCGACAGTTCCCTCGTAAGAGCTTGTCCATGCGACAAAGATGCCGATGATAAGGGCGCTCAAGAGAATCAAGCTGATCCCTCGCGAGATAAACTCCGAAAGAGGGCCGGAAAAGATAAGGGCAGCGAAGGCGATGCCCATGGTCACCGTCAATACACCGGAAATAAGCCCCGCCGTTGCACTCGTTACCAATCTGCCTGAATCACGTTGGCGTTTCATCGTCGTACATGCCAATCCTTGATCTTCATCCTCGACTTGATAAGATATTGCTATCTTGACAGAGAAATATACGGGGATGGTTTCTTCTATGTCAAGGCAATTTTCGTACGAATTATGGCGGATTTCGCCGCCGATTCCCGAAACATGCATAGAACAGTGTCTTGGAGGATAATAAAGAGTTTGATAAGAGATTACCGTCATTACTGCCGATTGCAGATGCTATTTATGCTGTATATAACAAACATGGAACGTAAGGATCAATTCTTTATAGTGAATGAGGTGAAGAAATTATTGCTTTGTCGTGGGGAACCGGAGATGAAGAATGTTCAGAATTATTGAAGCTCTCCCCGGTTGACTGTGGAAAATCATCGATCCATGCGAAAGAATGATGCCAACTATTCGCCTGCTTACCTTACATTCAATGCAAGGGAAGGCTTTCGCTCCCAAATTCACGGAGGGTAGGTCATGTAGTAAGGCATTCAGTTTTCATATTGCGCCTGATAAAGAAGCTCGGAATCCTCTGTGTCTTCGCCGTTCCGCGTATGGCCCTTCCATCCACTGTTTAATGCGGTTGGCGTCGCCATATCGAGTAAGCTTGCCTTGAGAATCGAGCAGCACAATCAGGACCGCACGGTTGGCCACATGGGCCTGCATCACCAGGCACCGGCCTGCCTCATCGATGAAGCCCGTCTTCGAGAGACCGATATGCCAGCGGGGACTCCGGATCAGGCGATTGCTGTTACAGAATTCCAGTTTACGGTGGCCTGAATGAATCGTAGCCTTTTTGCGGGTGGTGAATTCGCGGATCAGGCGATAGCGGTAAGCAGCATCCACCATCCGTGCCAAGTCCCGCGCAGAGGAAACATTGCCGCTGGAGATTCCCGTTGGATCATCGAAGCGCGTCTCTGCGAGTCCCAGTGACTGCGCCTTGGTATTCATGGCGGCAATAAATGTTTCGAGACCGCCCGGATACGTCCGTCCCAGAGCGTGGGCAGCGCGATTTTCCGATGCCATCAAAGCCAGCAGAAGGGCATCACCGCGCGTGAGGCTGGTATTGACCCGCAGGCGGGAGCGGCTGTGGCGAAGGGTGTCCACGTCTTCGGGTGCGATGGTAAGCAATTCCCCTAGGTTCATTTTGGCATCCAGCACGACCATGGCGGTCATCAGTTTGGTGATGGAGGCAATAGGCAACACTGTTTCCGCCTGTTTCTGAACCAGGCATTCACCTGTTCGCTGGTCCGCCACCAATGCGGAAGCGGAGCGTAAAACGAGCTTCTGGGGAGCCCGTTTGCCTTGAATGTGTGAATAACTCCTGCGGGAGGCCCTGGATTTCGATGCTTCCGAGATTCCTACAGTTCCCTGGACAGTGAGCATCGCCAGGATCAGAAGTATTACTGCTATCGCCGTGCCGAATCTATGCGTCATACTCTCTCCGTACTTTGAAAATACGGAAGCCTGTTTCCATTATAATAAAGATTTCTCAGCCCCTCCGTTCCCCCGAAATGACACCTCTTTTACAGTTTGGTACTTGGTTGAGATTTGTCGCTTCGTTTACTAAATTATGGGCAATCTTGCCACTTTTTTTTTCATTATGAGTTATTTTCTTTGATTGGCTCGATCATGCGCGGGAGATATACTATAAGGGGCGGATTTCGTGGATTTCTACTTTTCCGTTAAGGGCGTCTTCGATTTTGTTTCTGAGATCTATGGTAAAACGGAGGCATACTCCACAATCCGAACTGATATGACGGGGAACGGGGATGAGCTTGTGGGGGATCCCCATTCCCTTGAGAATCTTCTCCGACCGCAGGGCGTGGTGGACGGAGTTAAACAGGATGACATTATATTCCTCTATGTCCGTCATGGAAGGACGAGCCTCCCCGCAGCGGCCATGGTGGATGCGATATCGTACATGTTGGAAATAACACCGACGCGGAGGTCCTTGGCGATGCCAAAATAATTTAAACATGTCCCGCAGACAAGAATGGACACGCCGGACTCCTCAATCTTTTTAAGATCATCGAGCACTTCCGAATCTTTGACTGCCAACTTCACACCGGTGTTGTAGAAAAGTAGCGTCTGTGGAAGGGGCTCCAGTGACAGCAGGGTATGGATAAAACTCCTCATAAGGACATATCCCAGTTCGTCATTTCCCCTGCCCATCTGATTGGATGATATGGCGATAACCAGGGGGCCTGTGGCGCAGCTTAGATCGAGCGGTGCGGCAGGTCTCTCGCCCGCTTCACGGGAAAGATGAATCTGAAATGTCCCGTCCTCTTGCTTGTCAGTGTGCAGGGTACAGCCCATAGCTTGTCCCAGCCGTGTGATGTTTGCGACGGCCGGTTCGTTGTCGACAATAACTGTTATTGCATTTTCCTCTTCCAGTGCTTTTTTCGTAAGCAGGACGGGTTGGGGACAGGCCAACCCTTTCGCGTCAATGGTTTTTGCCATAAAAATGCCTCCCTATAAATCAAACGGTAGTGTAAAATAAGGAGAACAGTCGTCTCGCCTGTCCTTCCCTATGGCTGTTTTTTCTGTTCCCGGCTAATTTCTTGCACTGCCTTCAGGGCATAGCTGATCTGCTCTTCCGTGTTGAAGTAGCCAAAGCTAAACCGCACCGTCCCCCCCGGAAATGTGCCGATCGTCCTGTGGGCGGATGGAGCGCAGTGGAGTCCCGGCCTGGACATGATGCCGTAGTGCTCATCCAGGGTAAAAGATATTTCCGACGGTGTCATGCCATCCAGGTTAAAGGACACAACAGAGATTTGTCGCGATGCGTCCCCTGGACCGTAGATATGAACGCCGCTGATGGATTTCAAGCCATCGAGAAAGTGCCGGGTCATCAGGATTTCTTTATTGCGGATGTGATCAATGCCTTTCTTGAGAACATATTCCGCGCCGGCGCCCAATCCGGCAAGTCCTGAGGTGTTCAGTGTACCGGATTCGTATTTATCCGGCATGAAGTCCGGCTGTATTTCAAATTCCGAGCGGCTCCCTGTTCCTCCCACCATGAGAGACCTGATCCTTTCCTCTAACCCCTTTCGTATGTAGATACCCCCCGTTCCCTGGGAACCGAAAAGAGACTTGTGCCCCGTAAACGCAAGAAGGTCGATGTTCATATCGGAAACGTCTATCGGGAGCGCTCCCGCTGTCTGGGCCGCATCCACGCAGAGAATAATGCCTCTTCCTCTGACAATGTTTCCGACTTCTTTAATGGGCATGATCGTGCCCGTGACATTAGAAGCATGAGTAAGGACAACGGCTTTTGTATTTTCCCGCATTACAGCCAGCAGGGCGTCCGGGTCAAGATAACCCTGCGGTGAACAGTTGACGATCGATAATTCCACACCTTGAGATTCCAGAACACGCAGGGGCCTCATCACTGAATTGTGTTCCATGCTTGAGGTGATGACATGATCGCCCGGTAAGAGAAGTCCAAAGATAGCTAAATTCAGCGCCTCCGTGGCATTCTTCGTAAACACAATCTGGAACGGATCATCGATATTAAATAACTCGGCAAGGGATTCTCTCGTATTCATGATCACCCGTCCGGATTCAATGGATACACGGTGACCGGAACGGCCGGGGCTGCCGCCGATTGATCTATTGAAATGATCAATGGCGATATAGGTTCTTTCAGGCTTCGGCCATGAAGTGGCCGCGTTGTCAAAATACACAGTGTTCATAGCTTCGTTTCTGGTGATCCTGTAAATATTCCTGAATCCCCGCTGGAGCCTGCCCTCGAAGTTACTTGTCGGGGTTGTGAATGAAAAGGTAGGCGGTTATCGAAACACTTCGATATACTCCACGTAGGAAACCGCGCGTTCTCCCGTATTGTCCGAATCGTTCATAATGGAGACACCGGCGATGGAAGGTGGTTCTTTTCCGAAAGCTTTTTTGTAATCTTCCAGGATATTCACTGTTTCCTCAACCCAAGTGCCCACTTTGCTACGTCCCTGTTCCAAAATGATCATTTTTGCCTTATCCGTGTAGGGGCTGGTAATAATATGATCTGCAAGATCATGACCCGTCCAGACGTAGTTCATGGTGCTGTGCGGCGGGTATTTGCCGTAGAATGTTTTTGCGATACCGTAACGCACCTTCTCGGTGAATTCCGCTTCTTGGGGATCATATTGAAACATGACGTACACCCGGATGGGGTAATCGTCTCCCGATTTGTCCCGGGGATTCCCTTTGGTATATATATTGTCTACCCTCCATCGCCAGCGCATCCGGGGGTATTCATACACGTTAAATGTCTTTTTGTAAACAATAGCCGATGCGGAGGCCATGCTCTCCGCTTTTAAAAATGACCGCTTCCCGGTACTTTCGATTGTGTAGCGTGAATGTGCCTTTATCTTCGGGAAATGAAGGGGTTCCCAGTGAGAAAGACTGTGGAATTCCTCGCGGAAAAATACCTGTTTCTCTGCCGCTATCACAACAGACGCTGCTACGATAATAAGAAGTACCAGAACAATATTCACTTTTTTCATGACCGGTGATTCCTCGGTTACTCCTGGCTACAAGACAGCAATGATCCGAAGCAGGACGATCCCGCCCCTGCGGTACACCCGAAACAGTGGACACCGGTGACGATACGTCGTTTTTCGAGCAGAGAATGGTCAAAGTCTTCAATCCTGTGAGGTGCACCGTGATTGACCGTCATCCTCAACGCCAGATTGAAGTCGCAATCATACAGTGTTCCATCCCAGTCCACACAAATCTGGTGGCGGCACATCAAGCCGGCAGCAGTCGCCGGATTGAAGGCATTCCTGAGTAAAGACAGATAGCTTTCCGTTTCATTATTCTGGTCAAGATGTTGCCGGAACCTTCCCATGGGCATATTTGTCAGGGCTATGAGTCTGCTGAAGTATATGTCAAAGCGAGCTTTCAGCTCTTGACGGTAGGTTTCTTCGAGGCTTAACTGGTCGGGTGGAAGGAAGGGTCCGCCCGGATTGTATACCAGAGTGAGGGGCAGTGTGTGTTCTCTCCCGTATCCGGCCTCATTCAGGAGGCGGAGGGCCATGATATTTCGCCGATAGACGTCTTGCCCGCGCTGGGCGTTTACGTTCTCTTCGAGATAACAGGGCATTGAGCCGACAATCCCTACCCTTCTTTCCTTAAAAAAGGGGATGATTCCCTCTGGGGATAATTCCATGAGGGCTGTCAGGTTGGTGCGGACTTGCACCGTCTGTCCCAATTCCCACAGGGCGGAAATGAATGACATGAAATCAGGGTGCAGTTCCGGGGAGCCGCCGGTGATATCGACGAGATGGAAAACATTCTTTTCTGAAACTGCGAGAATTTTTTCCATGATCTCCGGAGACATCATCTCCTTACGATCGGGTGCACACTCCAGGTGACAGTGCGTGCATGCCAGATTACAGTACCGGCCCATATTCACTTGGAGTGTATTGATGGTCTGGGATTGCAGACCTTCGGGAAAGATATCCCTTATTTTCGCGTCAAAATCATTCATAAGTAAATACCTTCGTGTTTTGAATCTTGCCGTTCGTGGTGTTCGCCGCGATATGTTCTATTTATTACAGGAGCCATGCGTAAATGCAACTCCAAAATCGGGCATGAACGGACCAGGAATTAGATGCCCGGATGCGTTCCCTTAAGGTCACATCTGGGCAAGATAATGTCATCTCAAATTGTATTTTCAACAGGCTATTTTTTTACCTTGTCAACGGGGTAGTCTGCCTGATCCCATGCCTTAATGCCGCCCGGGTGGCGATAGACATTCTTATAGCCGAGCTTCACGGCCCACATAGCTCCGTTGTGGCTGCGGGTACATGTTACGAAACCGCAATAGAATACGATCAGACTATTCTTCTCCGGCCCAAGCAGCTTTTCAAGGTCGGATTTTGTTTTATCGTCCAGTGTTTTCATTTCCGGAATGGGGAATACCATGCTTACCGCTCCGGGAATGTGCTGCTTCACATAACTGTCCGCGTAGGGCATGGTATCGATAATCAGCATGCTCTTCTTCTGATCGATCCAACCCTTGAGTTCCTGAGTGGTCACGATGCCGTAGCCTCCCCGGGCGACCTCACGTACGAGGTTCACCGCTACCTTTTCCGTTTCCAGTTCCTTCGTTCCCCAGGCGGCGAGACTGACGCTGGTCAGACCAAAGACAAAACAGATGCACACAATCATTCCAATACAACTTTTCTTACTCACCATTACTAACCTACCTCCTCTAATTTGATTTTTAACAATGCAAAAGGCCCTACATGTTCGGCCCATTTTCGTCGGATTTTTCACGGATGGGAGCAGGGCGGCCGCGAAACCATCGGAACATGTAAAGAAAAGGCACAACAATACCGACCAGAACCAGATCCCTGTAAAAGGCCAAAAGAAGACTGTCCCGCTGGGCGAGTTCTTCAGCTCCAAAGCACCCGCAATCTACATTTAGATCATTCAAAATTCCATACCCGAGAACAAATACAAACATTCCCAATAAACCGGAAATGACGGCGAGACTTCCCCGTATATCGAACAGCAGCGCGACGCCCGCCACCGTTTCCACAAGGGGCAATCCGATGGCGACGAAAGGTAGAAACACCTCCGGGACGATGTCATAAGATGAGATTATGCGGGCAAATCCTTTCGGATCAAGGAGTTTGATGGCGCCTCCGTAAATAAAGAGGGCGGCAAGACCAAATCGCACAATCCTGTATAGCCAGGGTATGGTAAAGATATTTTTAATAATATCCTTAGCTTTTTTCATCGGTAATCCTCATCAACGAGAATTTTTCGCACCTATATATAAAATACAGGAATAAGTCAAATTCGTATTATTTATAATGCATTCTGCAGTATTCCCTACTGTTATAGGAAGGACAGGTGACCGTCTTCATCGGTACAACGTGGCAAGCCGTTCAGGCGATACGCCGGAGAGATAAAGTGAGATGAGAATCCAGTTGCGGAGGGTGCAATACATAATGCCCTCCTTTTCCCAGCGGCGTGCGGAGGTCGTGGCAGGTTGGTCGATGAACACAATCCTTTCTCCCCGTTTTTTGATGCGGCGCATAATTTCGACATCCTCCATGATGGGAATACAGGCAAAGCCGCCGATGGATTCAAAGTACTTGCGGCGGAAGAAGAAGGTCTGATCTCCATAGGGGATACGGGTGAGCCGGGAACGGCGGGAAGCTGTTTTTTCGATCATACGAAAAACAGGCCGTGGAGAGGCAATTGCCAGATCAAAGGCGCCGGCTGCGCATGCGGGATCAAGCAGTGACCCATCTATGAGCGTAAAGGCATGCAGCGGGAGGCGCGTATCCACATGGAGGAAGACAAGAATGTCACCTCGTGCCAGGACGGCTCCTGCGTTCATCTGATTTCCCCGCCCCTTCTTGGCGGTCGTCGTGATTACATTTCCGTCCCGGATATTGGCGATTGTTGTTCCCGCAGGATCTCCATCCACAACGATGATTTCGGAGGCTCCGGTCTCCCGTAAGCTCCCAACATGCTCAAGTGCGTGGTTGATAGCGGCTTCTTCATTAAAGACAGGGATGATGACAGAAAACCGGGGAACCATCATGAACTTTCTGTGAAACCCAATTTCTTCAAGTAAGCTATTGTTCTAGAGGTGGCAAAATCTGTTTTTCGATTGTCCTTAAGCAGTGCAAAGATGTCTTCCGGCCTGTCCATATCCCTCCAGACAGGCAGAATGCAGTGTCGGATTCCTGCGTTTTTCAAAAGATGCACTGTTTTTCTGAATACATCGTCCGTGCCCCACGCAATCCCTTCGAAAACATCGGGAAACAAATCATCTCTGGAGAAGCCAATGAGGTAGTATCCTCCGTCACAGGCGGGTCCGATGACGGCGGCGTGTGTGTCCAGCGCCTGGAAAGCATCCTTGATAATCCGGAGGGGTAGGTCGGGGCTGTCGCTTCCTATAATCACTACAGACCTGAATCCTTCGGAAAAGCAATGACAGAAGGCATTATACATCCTTTCGCCCAGGTCCTCTCCGATCTGGGGCATATATGAGAACGCATCGCCAAACTTTCTTGCGAAATCACCCTTTTTTTCGCCGGGATGACAGGCTATCATGAAGGGAAAATCTCCCTTTGTCAGCCTCTCCAGCAGATCCTCAATGAAGCAAATGTAGAGACGAGCAACAATGTCCTCATCCAAATATCCGCTCAGTCTCGATTTGACCTTACCCTTGTCCGGGTACTTCGCAAATATGATGAGGCAGCAATCTTTATTCATCGCCCTGGTGGAATTATTTGCCTTTTGGGGGGATCTCTTCCTTGAAAGGTTGAAACAGCCTCACGATCTTTAAAAAGTGAGTGTGGTATTTCATTAAAGAAAACTGCTTCTTGTAAATAAGGTAAAAATATCTCTCCACAGTGCAGTCCCTGATGTCTATCGTAGAGAGGATTCCCTGTTTGAGTTCCCTTTCCACGGCGAATACAGACAGGATGGAAACACCCAGGCCTGCCAGAATAGCTTCTTTGACGGCTTCGGAGCTTCCCATTTCACACACCACATTAAAGTGGGAGAAATTGATATTGAAATGTCTTTGAAGGCATTCCTCTACAATGTCCCGCGTTGCTGATCCCCGTTCCCGGACGATAAAAGGAAATTCTGCCAGTTCTCTAATCGTCATGGACCTGCGTTTCGCGAGGGTATGATTCATGGGAACCGCAAGCACGAGTCGATCCTGCCAGAGACGATTCACGATAAGTTTCCTGTTTACTGGTTCTTTTCCGATAAATCCGAATTCTGCCTGGTCGTTCAACACCATCTGGAGTGTTTCTTCACTGTCGTGCGTCTTAATATGAACCTGCATTTCGGAATAGGTTTTTTTCAGGAGGCTGAGCAGTCGGGGTAAAATATAGGTGGCTGGGATGGTACTCGCGGAAATATAGATATGCCCCGTTTCCTGTTCTTTGATCCGCTCGATCCTGTCTTTCAACTCTTCCCGCAAGCGCAGAATCCGCTTTGCGTAATCATGGAGAATCTGGCCTTCAGGTGTAAGTGATATACCCGCGCTTCCCCGATTGACCAACCGTGTTCCAGCCGCTTGCTCAAGGCTCTGTATCTGCTTAGTCAAAGAAGGCTGTGAAAGGAAGCATCTGCCCGCGGCTTTCGTAAAACTACCTGTATCAACCAGGGCAATGAGAATTTCCATTTGCTGAAGGGTCATATCTTTAAAGGTGTCTGAGTTCATGTGTACTCATTATCATAATCATTCATTACAAGCAAATCTTGAGTTTTGCATATGACCGGACGTTTTTTCTGGCAATATCACAAACTATTGACGTAGTTAGACAAGTACTGTAGGATGCGCGCATGGAAAAAGAAGCGAACATTCGCCTGACCGAAACCGTTCACGGGGCAGGTTGAGCTTGTAAGATCGGTCCGGGTGACCTGAATGATGCATTGCGAGATTTGCCGTTGATTTCAGATCCTAATTTGATTGTGGGAATGGAACATGCGGAGGACGCAGGGGTGTATAAACTCCGCGATGATCTGGCTATTATCCAGACAGTGGATTTTTTTACCCCCATCGTTGATGATCCCTATACATTCGGGCAGATCGCCGTGACCAATGCCCTGAGTGATGTCTATGCCATGGGCGGGCGACCTCTGACCGCCATGAATATCGTCTGTTTTCCCATAAAAAAAATGGATATTTCCATTCTGCGGCGGATTCTGCAGGGCGGGATGGAAAAAATGCGGGAAGCAGGCGTAATCCTCGTGGGAGGGCATAGTGTCGAAGATGACGAATTGAAATACGGACTTTCTGTGACTGGTGTGATCCATCCTGATAAGGTACTGCTCAACAGAGGCGGTAGGGTAGGGGACAAGGTTATTCTCACGAAGCCCCTTGGTACCGGTATCGTCAGTACGGCGTTGAAGGGCGGGTTGGCTGACGAAACGCTGGTTGAAAAAACTACAAGGTTCATGACCACCCTGAACAAAGATGCGGCAGAGCTTATGGTGGAAATGCATGATATTCACGCCTGTACCGATATCACGGGATTCGGATTTTTAGGTCATGCCTGCGAAATGGTGGAAGGTTCCGCAGTGGGTATGAAGATTCATGCCGCCGCCGTCCCTTATCTTCATGAAATACGTGAGTTTGTCGAGATGGGGGTAATGCCTGCGGGTTTACACAGAAACCGGCAGTATCGCGTGAATTTGATAGATGTTGAGAAGAGCTGTCCGGATTGGATGGTCGATATCCTCTTTGATCCACAGACTTCGGGAGGGCTCCTTATCGTCTTACCGGCAGATCAAGCGGAACAATTGATCGGGAAAATGCGTGCGCAGGGTATCAAGGAAGCTGCCCTTGTAGGTGAAATTATTGCGGAGCCTCGGGGAAAGGTCCTTGTGGTGTGATTGGTATGAAACGCATTGAATCTATTCTTGTCAAAGAGGAGACATTACATAATATTATGAAACTGAAGTCCATGGTCAGGTCGGACGATGCTCTGGCTATTCTCATGTATGGCAGTCCAGATCCCGATGCGGTAGCCTCGGCCATGGCCCTCCAAGAACTCCTGAAAAAAATCGCGGGACTTTCAAAATGCACCTTTGTTGCCACGGATACCGTTGTCCGTCAGCAAAATGCTGATTTTATCCGGGCGATGAAGGTTGATATTAAGCTCCTAACCAGTATTGATCTCAAAGTATACCGTTTGATCGCCATTGTTGATGCCCAACCGACATTTTTCGGCGACGCGTTAAAAGATTATCACCCGCAACTTGTTTTTGATCACCATCCGTGTACGAGCGTATGGCACGCCGAACTGGCAGATGTGAGGGATAATTACGGTGCGTTATCAACCATTATGACGGAATACCTTCTTGCGGCGAAGATCAGGGTTCCCAGGACTATACACACAGCGTTGCTCTATGGCATTAAATCCGATACAAACAACTTTGAACGGGATGTCATCGTCGAGGATATAAGCGCCTATTACCTCAACTTTACCCGGGCCAACCGGCAACTGATTCGGCGAATCGAAATGAATCTGATACCTGAACGTTTTCTGAAATACTATAATATCGCATATCACAACAGACGGCGTTATCGGGACCGGATTATCAGTTTTTTAGGCAAGGTGGAAAGTGTTGATGCCTGTGTACAGGTTGCGGACTTTTTCCTCCGGCTCGTAGGCATCTATTACGTCATAGTGGCGGGTATTGTAAAAGAAAGACTTGTTATCGTATTCAGAGGCGATGGTTACCGCCAGGATTGCGGGGCGATTGCGAAAAAGGCCTTTGGTACCTATGGAAGCGCAGGCGGTCATAAGAGCGCGGCACGAGTGGAAATTCCCCTCGAAACAATCAAAGATATTTTGCACGATGATCTTTCCGAAGAGTCAATTGAGCATTTTCTCTTACAGCGCCTTCGGGGCAAGCGCAGTTTAAAAAAGCGTACTACGTGATGTGGCAAGAATGACTATTAATTCTCAATAGATACACATCGCATATTTGTAAAAATCTTTTACTCTTGAAATTTGTTATTAATAAAAGCTATCTTACAAACTACAGGCAGGTACTCATTCATAGTTCCATACTATGGATCATCCCAGAGTACGGTGCTCGAAGCCAATGGATTCAAAGGGGCTATATAAAAAGTTGTGGTGAAGATTAATCGAAAAAAATTTAAAAATTCGCACCCAGGGTAATACATTGAAAGCCAGAGAATCGAGTAGCAAGAAAACAGAAAAATTGGAGAAGAATAATGTACACCGGATTCTGGTTGTTGATGATTCTCCGAACACCCTGAGCCTGCTGACGGATATTCTTAGAGATGATGGCTATAAGGTACGGACAGCCTCCAGCGGCCACGAGGCATTAAAAGCGGTGGCATTTGAGACGATGGACCTGATCCTGCTTGATGTAAAAATGCCGGATATGGACGGTTACGAGGTCTGCCGTCAGTTGAAAGTTGATGAACGCAGCCGCGGGATTCCTGTGATATTCATCAGCGGCCTGTACGAGTCCGCAAACAAAGTCAAAGGCTTTGATGCAGGGGGCGTTGACTACATTACCAAACCGTTTCAGTTTGAAGAGGTTTTAGCCCGTGTTGAAATTCACCTGGCGTTACATCGCTTACAAAAGCAACTAGAAGGGCAAAACATTCAACTCCAGCGAGAAGTCAAGGAACGTGAACAGGCTGAAGATGAGTTGAGAAGACACAAATCTCACCTGGAAGAAATTGTTGCCGAGCGCACCTCAAAACTTAGAAATATCAATGAGGATCTGCAAAAAGAAATTGCCGAGCGCAAGCAGGCAGAGGAGGCATTGCGAGAATCAGAAGAGAAATATCGCTCTTTGGCAACTACCTCAGATTCAATGTATATTGTGGACAGGGATTACAAGTATCTATTTATGAACGAAAAACATCTTTCAAGGTTTTCCCTTCCATTGGACAAAATAGTAGGTAGACCTTACAGCGACTTCCATTCCAGGAATTCCACGGAAGAGTTTGTTGAGAAAGTGGATCTTGTATTCGCTACCGGAACATCTGTCCAGGATGAATTTAGGAGTGAGAGAGATGATCAGTATTTTCTCCGGACATTCAGCCCCGTCAAAGATCGGGAAGGAAGAGTGACTGTGGCGGTAACAGTAGCTTCAAAAGATATCACAGAACGTAAAAAGGCGGAGAAAGCGCTTCAAGAGAGCGAAGAACTTTATCGTGTTTTGGCGGAGAAGTCATTTGCGGGAGTTTATGTGGTGCAGGATGGTAAATTTTGTTTCATCAATTCCAAGGCCGCTTCCTATTCCGGCTACACTCTCGAAGAATTGATAGGAAAGGAATCAATGCGTCTTGTTCACCCTGAGGATAGGGAACATCTCAAAAAGCATGCCATAGATATGCTCCGTGGAGAACGCACCCTTCCCTATGAATTCAGAGTGATAACCAAGGAAGGTAACATCATATGGTTCATGGAGACAATAACGTCAATACTCTGGAAGGGAAAACGTGCTGTCCTCGCAAATTGCATGGATCTAACAGAGCGAAAAAGGATGGAAGAACAGATACATTCTCTTTCGATCACTGATTCTCTCACTGGATTGCATAACAGGAGGGGTTTCTTAACGCTTGCGGAGCAGCAGTTGAAATTTGCAGACAGACATCAGAAAAATATGTTGCTCTTTTTTGCCGACCTCGATGGAATGAAGCTGATTAACGATACATTAGGTCACGAAGAGGGTGATAGAGCGCTGATTGACGTAGCGGCAATATTAAAAGAAACCTTCAGATCATCCGATATTATTGCACGCATAGGGGGTGATGAATTTGCTGTTTTTGCGATGGACGCCACCGGAATATCTCCAGAAACCATCATGACGCGATTACAGAATCAGATTAGTGATCATAACAAGAAAGGCAAGCGACATTACAAAATCTCAATTAGTATAGGCATAGCATGTTATGATCCTGGAAATCCCTGCTCTCTTGATGATCTTATGGCGAGTGCGGACAAATTAATGTACAAGCAGAAAAAAAGTAAAAAACATAGCAGGTCCGTGCGTGTCAAATCGAGATGAATGTCCCCATATCGGCATTGAAACGAGAAGTTGTTTGATGCCGTAATTCTGCTCAATTTCTACAATATTTTATGAGATGAAAATCAGTAACTGAGATATTCGTAATGATGAGGATATATCGGATCACTTAATGCTTTCCACACACTTTCTATGCAGATAACAACGAGATCCGGATATATGAATGCTTTTCCTGTGGCCTGTGATGAATCTCCATTTTCTTTGTGAGCCTCGATTGTACATACTACCGGGTCGCCGATTTTCATTCTTTCAGAGATAATAATCTCGTCTCTGGAAAACACCATTTTCTCTGATCGACGCAATGCCTCAATAAATGCCTGGCCTGCCCTTACATCATCTGTAAGCTCCGGTGCCATGTTCATTCCCCCCCATTCTTGCGCATCCCTAAAAATGATGTGCTGAAAAAAGTTTAAGGCATACAATATTGATAACTATCCGACATTGTTTTACAAAATACAATACTAGAAAATCTGATAAGTAATACGAGGGTAAACCTGGTATTATGAAACTGTATAGAGTTGTATCTAATGAATTTATTTCAGGATTATTAGAAATGTATGAAAAACAAAAAAGGTGGCATCTGTATTACAGAAGCCACCTGAAAAAACAATTTTAAATTTTATTCAACGTCTGTGCTTGTGTTTGAAGTCGAGTCAGCCTTTGCCGATTCAGCTGTTTCGGATTTTCCGGTATCATTTTTTTTAGGTTCACTTGCCGGCGCTTTCTTTCCACCATAGTCAGTTACATACCATCCCGAGCCCTTTAAATGAAAGGATGACATAGAAATCAGCTTATTCACCGGCCCCTTACAAAATTTACAATTCTTCACGGCCGGGTCAGTAATATTCTGGAATAACTCAAATTCTTTCCCACATTTTTTACATTTATATTCATAAATCGGCATATAAAAAACCTCCACCAATAATCTTTCTTTAATATTTCTTCAATCCCGCTCTCCGATAAGATCGAAAACACGCCTCATGGGAATGAAAGTTTAATTACATAAATCTCCTATTTTGTAACGGTTGCTGAAGCAATCAAGAACCAACTTCAAATCGGAAGAAATGCATGACTGAAGAATATCACTCGTGATTGCATGTACTTTGTCTTCTTCCCGTTCCTTTTCTTCCTGTGACGCATCGAAGTCAATTTCTCTGGTTTCGAATCTTATAATATGTACAAGTTCGTGAGCAGCAATATATAGCAATAAGGGGTTTAGTTTTATGAAAGAGTGTCCCCTGTTAATGGCGTCAAGAATTCTGTTATCTTGGAGACATATCCTGTAGAAGTAAAAGCTGTCTCGTTGATTTGAGCGGTCATCTTTTGTATAATGGTATCTGCACAAATGGGCAAAGGCCCCTTCTTTCACTTCATGGTCTTCGAGGTAGGCCAGGGTTTTTATGTCATAGCGATGATTTTTCATGAATTCCTGACTGAGACGAAAATATTTTCCCGTTATTTTCTCAGCCTGTTGAAATGCTTTATTCGCGAGAGATGTCTGTGCTGTACTAAAATACATGGCACATCCTTTAACTATCAATAACTCTTAAAAACGTGGCTAATATAGTCATCTTTTAAATTCTGTCAATATTTTTTATGGAACGAAGTCTTCCCTTTATTTTTTCGATCCCTTGGTCGATTTCGATGACTCCCTTATTTTAAATTCACGGTTCTTCATCTTTTTAATAAGGTTTTCATAGGAGGAGCTCGTAATGACCTCATTGAACTGTACACGGTAATTATTGACCGCACTAATTCCCTCGATGACTATATCATAGCCGAGCCAGAGTTCATTTTTCTTGATAAGACGATACTCCACCGACGCTTCTTCTCCCTTTTGCTTGTTGATCATCCTGGTTTTCACCACAGCCCGATTCCCATCAATCTTTTCAGAATCGTAGGTGATCGACTCTCCCGCGTAAAGATCCAGCTTGTCGCTGTAGGTCCTTTTCAGGAGATCACGGAAGAGATTGACAAATTCTGTTCTCTCCGCGGGGGTTCTCTTCCGCCAATGAATGGACAGCGCCCGCCTGCCTACCTCCTGCCAGTCGATCATGTCTTCCACAACATCCGTTACCATATTCCGGCGCTTTTCCTTGTTGTTCTTTAATGCCGGATCATTCAGTATAGTCAATACCTTATCCGCTTTTTCCTTTACCTGCTCCGTCGGTGTGCTCGCCAAGGCAGAGCATGGCAGCACTAATAACAGCGTCAGTGCCATCGCAATAATGTAAGTATTTGTTGTAAGCTGTTTCATTCCTCTCACTTTCCTTTCTGCAGTTATTTAGAAAGATCATTCCTTGATTTTATTTCTGCGCATTTCGAAATATGCGGTTCGCATAGACACATAGGGGTCGATGGACGACTCCTTGAATTCTTCATATGTGCCAAGCGTGAGTGATGTTTCATTGACCGTGTTGGTGGTGTTGACACCGCTATGAATATCCGAGTTAATCTTCGTTATCCCTATGTCTGTAGTCGGATTTATGTACACAAAAGGGTCGGCAAAAAAATCACCTGCCGCGCCCACTGTATCCCTTAAGGTTGACGGACCAAAAACGGGCCACACGATGTAAAAACCTTCCTTAATACCGTAAAATCCAAGGGTTTGACCAAAGTCTTCATCCTGTTTATGCAGGTTGCAATACTTTTTTGCTACATCGAAGAAGCCCAGTCCGCCTGCGACCGTGTTAACCAGGAAGCGGGAATATTCTATTCCCGCTTTCTCTGCCTTGCCTTGCAGAATGCAGTTGAGGAGACGCGCGGGAGTGGTAATGTTCGAAATAAAATTGCGTATGGATACCCTTACCGGCTCCGGCAATACGGCTTTGTACGCCTGGGCGACAGGTTTCAGTAAGTAGAAGTAGAGCTTATCGTTGAAATCAAACATGAGGTGGTTGAAGGGCTTGAGAGGATCAGCAATGGTTTCCATTTCCTCTTCTTCCAGATATTCATAATCCTCTTCCTCCTCCTCTCCTTCCTCCTTCCCCTTATCTTGTTCCCCTTTCTTTACTAAGTTTTCATCCTGCTCTGGGGAAATCTCCCTCGGGGTCTCTTCCTCTTCTTTACCCTTCACTTCCTTGATTTCCTCGGCTTCAAGAGCCTCCGAAGCAGAAGGTGGTTCTGAAGACTGAGTCGTTTCATCCCGGGGGGATGTAATCTGGGTATAGCCCGTGCCAAAGGGAAAGAAAACAGAGCACACAATAATCAGGAGGAGGGGTAATAAGAATCGCTGATTTTTCAACACATCCTCCGCTAGTCTGAAGCTTTCCCGAAAACCCACTTGGAAATGGCTTTCTCAATGTCGAAAGGGGGCAAGGTCTCCTGAAGCGTGCCGCCATTGGGGATGATGTTATCCGATCCGCCCGGCGTTATCTCGACAAACTTTTCTCCAACCAGTCCCTTAGTTTTGACACTGGCAATGGCATCATCTTGAATAGGCACAGCTGTCGATATCTGGAGTCTCACTTTTGCCTGGTAATCATCCAGAGTGATTCCCTTCACGCGTCCGATATTAACGCCGGCAATCTGAACTTCCGCGCCCTCTTTCAGTCCCCCGATGTTGGAGAAGGTGGCATAAATGACAGTGTCCTTGGAACCTACAATTTCCAGCTTCCCCAGTTTGATGGAGAGATATGCCAGACAGAGAATACCGACGATAAAAAAGATACCCACGTTAAGCTCAAGGCTGAATTTCCTCATCACCGACTCCTTTTTCCAAAATTTCTGTTCGCTCCTATAAGGTTTTTTGTCGAAAGAAAAGAATTAACCAAATTATTGTAGAGGCTTTATCCACTGTTATCATTAAAGAATTGACGCACCACAGGGTCAATCGTTGCCCTGATTTCATCCGGCGTACCGGTAAATTCAATGATCCCCGCATCAAGAACAGCCACCTTCTGGACGATGGAAAGTACTTGGTTTATGTCATGGGTAATCATCACGCCGGTAAAGTGTATACGATCATGGGTTTCCTTGATCAGGGTGTTGATTGATCGGGCTGTCACGGGATCGAGCCCTGTAGTCGGCTCATCAAACAGTATGATCTCCGGATCTGTGCAAAGACACCGTGCCAGGGCGACCCTTTTTTTCATACCGCCGCTCAACTCAGCAGGGTATTTGTTTTCCACACCGGGCAAACCCACCTGCTCCAGTTCCCGGAGGACTTTTTCACGGATCTTTTCCTTATCCATACGGGTCTTTTCTCTGAGGGGAAAGGCCACATTCTCAAAGACATTGATGGAATCAAAAAGGGCGCCTCCCTGGAAGAGAAAACCGAACCTTCTCCGTAGCCGTTCCAAATCCGTGCCCCTGCTCTTGCAGATATCCTCGCCGTCAATAAGAATGTTTCCCCGGTCCGGTTTCATAATGCCGACAATATGCTTCAGGAAGACGGATTTTCCATGGCCGCTTTTGCCCATGATGGCAAGGATTTCCCCTTTATCCACCCGTATGTTGATACCTTTAAGAATCTGAGCTCCGTTGAGCGATTTATGAAGATCAATAACTTCTATCATACTTAAAACATAACCGAGGTGATAAAGTAATCCCAGACGAGGACCAGTACGGAAGAGGTGACAACAGCCTCCGTGGTTGCCTTACTGACTCCTTCGGCCCCGTAGGCCGTGTGAAATCCTTTGTAGCAGCAGATCCATGTTACAATCAAGCCGAAGCTCAATGATTTATAAAGACCTATCCGGATTTCTTTCATATCAATATAGTTAATCATCTCACCGAAGTAACCGCCTTCGCTAACCCCCAGGAGTTGCACTCCTACGAGATACCCGCCGTAAATTCCGACGACATTAAAGATAGAGGCCAGGAGGGGGAAGGAAATTATTCCCGCGAGAAGATTTGGAACAATAAGATAACGGTAGGGATTGAGACCCATTACCTCTATGGCATCGATCTGTTCGCTGATCCGCATGATGCCGATTTCCGCTGCCAGGGCAGACCCCGCCCTGCCTGTGATCATCAGCGCAGAGATAACCGGCCCAAGCTCCCGGATAAGGGACAGGGCAACCGCAGGGCCCAGGAGGGCCTCCGCGCCGAATTTTTCCATCCCATAGTATGATTGCAGAGTAAGCACCATGCCAGTAAATGCTCCCGTCAGGATAACGATGAGGGAAGATTTGACCCCGATAAAGCTGATCTGCTTGATGATCCTGCCGATCTTTAGGGGAGGGATAAAGGTATATAAAATGGATGTGCCAAGAAAAACTCCTGTCCTTCCAAGATTTACGACCGATGACAGGATACAATGCCCCAACTTCTCTATGGCATTGGCAATGCCTCTGATCATAAAGGCCCTCTCTTTTTTGCATGATCCTTAATGCCGGCCTGAATGATTCGATCTATCAATTCTGTCTGTGTGATTCCAGAGGCTGCTGCCTGGTGAAAAAGAACGGTAGAGGGAGTCATCCCGGGCAAAGTGTTAGGCTCTAAAACCGCCACTCGTCCATCCTTTCTGACAAACATATCAATGCGTGCATACCCTTTCAGGTCAAGGGCCTGAAAAGCCCGGACGGCAACGTCCTGTATCCTTTTCAGGATCTCATCCGGTACTCTGGCAGGGGTTTTATTCTCGCCCTGGCCATAGAGAAACTTGTCTTCCAGGGAAAGAACATCCTGTGTGGGGATAGTTTCCGAAGGTGTCAACGCGAAGGGGCCGTCATTGTCGAGAACCCCGCAGGTAACTTCGATACCATCGAGAAATTCCTCTATCAATGCCATGTTGTCCCAGATAAAAGCATCTTCGAGAGCATGTGGAATGCCGGTGCTTGAGATCACCTTTTTCACCGCCGTGCTGCACCCTTCCCGTGTGGGTTTCACGACACAGGGGAACCCGATCTCTTTTTCGATGCGAGCAAGAATATCACCGCTGTTTTCAGGGATCCATTCTTGCCTGGTTACGGGCAATGTCTTGGGGATATCAATCCCGCTTAACTCCAGGATTTTTCTGCATGTATATTTATCCATACCCAGGGCGGAACCCAGGACACCGGAGCCTGTATAAGGGATTTTCAGAAATTCCAAAAGCCCCTGCAAACATCCGTCTTCACCATACTTGCCGTGAAGACCGATATAGATAAACTCCGCGCGAGACGTCAGCGCCTCGTATGGAATGTGGGTTGCTTCTTCAGACAGGTCTTCCTCAATGTCTTTCGTACAATTGCGCATCAACAGCTTGATCGGTATTTCCCAGAGGGCTGCCTTGCTGTCCATAAAGATGGGAAGGGGATCATATTTTTTCCGATCGATTTTATTGAAGATATTTCTGCCGCTCTCCAGGGAAACCTCTTTTTCCGAGGAGACTCCCCCCATAATGATGCCTATCTTGAGTTTACGCGGAATCTCTTCCTGCATACGTCATGTACTCCTAAACTAATTCATTCGGACTCAATATACCGTTTCATATCTATAATGACATGTGATGAGAGATCATCCAAAATTTTGAAGGTATGCAATGGGAAATGTATCAATTTCCTTCGGTTGGGGACTATAAAGATATTTTATTATCTTGTAAAGTCATTTCCTGAAGCCCGCCTCAATTCCATACTGTGTGTATCGGCTTAAATGGCTGATTATACCAAGGCAAATCTATTAAAGAGGTCCCTTTTTGTCCTGGTGGATCCTGATTGCATTCCTGATCAGTGTGGATATGATCATTGTGGGAAGCATTCCGGCAGAGGCTGCCTGTTCAAAGAAGAACGAAGAGGGAGCCATACCGGATGATGAATTAGGGTCAGTGATAAGAATCCGGCCGTCTTTTGTCAGAAATCCGTCGATCCGACCATAGGATCTGAACCCCAGGGCATGAAATGCTTTTAGGACTTCCGCTTTGATTTTTCCTACTACCTCGGGAGGGATGTTCTTCGGCGGGGTAAATTTTCTGCACCTTCCCGGCATATATTTATCATCATACGTGTAATATTCACTCTGGGGGTAAATTTCCGTAAGATCAAGCGGTTTTGCTTCACCATCCTCTTCCATGACGATACATGAAAACTCTATTCCATCAAGATACTCTTCTGCAAGAACAGCGGTATCCCATTTCAGGGCCTCGTCTATTCCCTTCTCGAGAGAAACTTCATCCTTGATGGCATTTACGCCAATGCTCGATCCCTCTCGTGTGGGTTTGATGAAAAAAGGAAATGTAAAATGATCAGTGAGTTTCTTTTTCACGCCTTCTTTGTTATCCCGCCACTCCCTTTCCTGGATGACAGTACTTTTGGGAACATCAAGTCCTGCGCCACTCAGAATCTTTTGCTGCATGTGTTTGTCCATTCCCAGAGCCGATGCGAGTATTCCCGGTCCCGTATATGGTATCCCCAGAAGTTCCAGAAGACCCTGTATACATCCGTCATCTCCATATTTCCCATGCAGAGAGATGAAGGCGAAATCGATTTCTTTCTTGAGATCCTCGTAAAAGACCCTGCGTGCCTCTTTTTCCAAGCGTTCCGATATGTCCACCGTGGTGTTTTGAGAAATGAGCTGCCACGTAATGATCCACAATCGTCCTTCGCCATTCATGAAAACGGGTATTCCTTCGTAAAATTCACGATCCAGGTTATCGTAAACGTTCCTGCCGCTGTTTAATGAAACTTCCCTTTCCGAAGACATACCGCCTAATATGATACCAACTCTCAGCTTTTTCATATGCATTAAAAACCCCAGAAAAAAGTGACTCCACTGTTGGGGAATATCCATTCATCGCTGCTGATTCTTAATCTGATCGATTTCCCCTTTTTTGTGGTAACCTCCGGATATGGTTGTTTCCCGGAGAAGAAACTGACTTCTTTCACATATTTGAAGTTTACCCCATCGTAGTTGAACACTATGTCCATGCCCCTTGTGGGATACACTATGTATACGGAGAAAGTGTTGCTGCTTTTCGCTTTCTTGGTAACGATCTCGATTTCCACCTTCGCCTGTTTATTCAGCTTTTTCCTGAGCGTGTCGTCACCACACCAGACCTCGTAACCCCTGTCGGTATTTTCCGTTCTGATGATAGGAATATCTTCATTATCAATACGGACGCTGTTGACTTTAAAGTCCCTCTCCATAACCAGGTCGTCTCCCCGATTTAAAAGCCACCGGTATTCGCAGCGTTTATCATTGAAAAACGCGGCTAACTGCGTGTCGTTGAGAGCGCAGCCTATCATGAAAATTTGATTCTTTATGGTTTTGATATATTCAATATGGGTGGTCACTTTGAAGTAATCCCCCGCCGCATGGTATGAGAGTATCTCTTCACGGGGGAATTCTTGTATATTGATGGTGTATCTAAAATTGGTCCTTAGCTCCAACTGCCGGTCCACTTTGCCGAAGAGCGTTTCAAACATCTCGTAGTATATGGCATTTCCCAGTTCCTCGCTTCGCGCCCTGGTCTGAAAACAGTGACGAATAATATTATCAATGCGTGAGATTGACTTTTCTTCATCAGGGATAAATATCCTTCGTAAGCGGGGCTCAACGGAATTTGTTTTTCCGTGATGCAAAAACACGCGCGGAGCCCGCTTGCCTATGGCGCAGAGGACTTCATAGCTGATTGTCTTCACCTTTTCGGCGATCTCATCCGCCGAGATACACTCACTCCCCTGGGTTCCCATCAATACTACTTCATCACCGATTCGGCAGGTTTCTATATGGCTGACATCTACGGTGCACATATCCATTGAAATACGTCCAACGATGGGAGCACGCGTTCCCCTGATCAGCGCCTCTCCCTGGTTGGAAAGAATGCGTTCGTACCCGTCACCATATCCGACAGGTATGGTTGCGATCTTTGTGGGTTTTGTCGTGATATAAGACCTGCCGTACCCGATGCTGTAGCCGGTGGGGAATTCCTTGATGAGGGCAACCCTTGTTTTAAAGCTCATTACGGGGTGAAGAGTTGCCTTCGTCTTTGTTTCCGGTCCTGGATAGATGCCATATGACATGAGGCCGGGCCGCACTATGTCCAGATGGAATCCCGGGTAATTGAGAATAGCGCCGCTGTTTGCCATATGCTTAATGGGGATGTGAATATCATGTTCTTCCAGTTTATCAAGCAGTTCTTTAAAAAGCCTCCACTGCATAGTATTATAGTCGTCCATTGTCTCACTGGAAGATAAGTGCGTAAAAATACCTTCAATCATAATATTGGGAAGGACGACGATTTGTTCTATTATATCGAAAGCCTCGTGGTAGATCGTCCCGCCTCTTCCCATCCCTGTATCCACCTCGATGTGGATCGGCGTTCGAAGATCTGCCTTTTTACTTTTTTTCTGAAGCTCCCGGGCGAAGTTGATATCCGAGACGGATGGAATTAAGTTATATTTAATGATTTCATCTATTTCAGCACCTGTCGAAGGACTCAGGATAAGTATGGGTGCAGTGATGCCGCTGACGCGGAGCTGCACTCCCTCGTCTGCATTTGCGATACCCAAGAGCGCGGCGCCGCTCTTCAGGGCGACGTTGGAAATTTCAATCGCGCCATGGCCATAGGCGTCTGCCTTCACTACCTGGAGAATTTGCACGGCAGGGCCCACAAGCCTTTGCATCTCCTTCCAGTTTCTTGTGAAATTGTCGAGGTCGACCTCGACCCAGCTTCTGTATTTTTGTCCTTCTTTTATTGCCATGTCTCTACAAAGTAGTTGAAAAAAGAATTTGAAGACTCAAGGGTTTTGCCAATGATGTGCCGAATACCTTGAGCTATCTTTTTGCATATGAGACTAAATTCATTTTTTTGTCATGGTGAATACACCGTCCCATGGGACTTTCGGCGGACTCTTTTTGAGTTCCCGGCATCGTTCAATATAAAGTTTTGCAGGGGCATCGTCGGGTTTAAATTCCATCACCTTCTGGAAGGAAATAATCGCCTCATCCCACAAACCCTGTTTGTAGTGTGACAAACCTTCCTCGAAAATGCTGACGGCTTTTTCCCACGTTGCCGCGTCTTTCTTGTTGCCAAGAAGCTCGTATATCTTAACAGGGAGATTCTTGCCTTTCACTTTTACAGAGTCAAGTTCACGGCAGAAGAGAACTTCCTTTACGGCGCTGTATGTGAATTCACTGATGACGATATTTGTTCCGTACTCCTTGTTAATTCCTTCCAGTCTGGACCCCAGGTTCACACTGTCTCCCATGACTGTATAATCAAACCGCATTTCTGAACCCATATTGCCGACGACCATGTCGCCGCTGTTGATTCCTATGCCTATGTTGAGAACGGGGCGGCCTTCTCCCGCCCATTTTTTCTGCAGTATTTTCAATTCGGCCATCATATCGAGAGCGGTTTTGCATGCCCGGAGGGGGTGATCCGGCTGGTCGAGAGGCGCACCAAACACGGCCATAATGGCGTCTCCCATATATTTGTCCAGGAGGCCATCGTATTTAAAAACCACGTTGGTCATTGCCGTCAAATATTCATTCAACAGGTGGACGAGTTCTTCCGGCGTCTTCATGCTCTCCGCGACAGTTGTGAACCCCCTGATGTCGGAAAAAAGTACTGTCAGATCTTTTTTGTCGCCCCCGAGTTTGAGTTTCGAAGGGTTTTTCAGCATTTCATTGATGACGGAAGCTGTAAGGTAATACTGGAAGGCGCCCCTGATTTTTTTCTTCTCCCTCTCTTCCGTGATATAGCGATACACGGTTATGCCCAGATAGATTATGAACATGGTGAGAACAGGATAGATAACGTTAAGCCAGATATTGGAGCGGGAAAAAATAAGCGTGTTTATGACCACAAAAGAAACGACAACCAGGAAGCTCAACAATATTCCCGTGACGGCTTTCACTCTCGGGACGGCAATGCCAATGACAAGGCCTAGAAAAATAATAGAACAGATGTCGATGAGTGTTGTCAGGCTGGATTGATGGAGAAAGTTCTGGTGCAGGATGTTGTCAATTACGGTGGCATGAATTTCGACACCCGGGTATACGGCGCTGAAAGGCGTGACGCGCAAATCATAAATTCCCGTTGCCGTGGCCCCCACAAGCACGATTTTGTCCTTGAAAGTATCCGGAGAAAGGCGGCCTTTAATAATGTCGGAAATCGAATAGTGGGGGAATGTTTTTATGGGTCCTAAATAATTGATGAGCAATCTTCCATGTTCATCAGTGGGAATTTCAATATCGCCTATGGTAATCCCTTCAACGCCGAATTCCGCCATCATCAGGGTAAGCGTCGGCCAGTCTAGATACTGGAGCAGTAAAGAAATGGGCAATGAAGAATAGAAATTGTCCTGGAATTTAATAACCAGGGGGGACCATCTGAGAGTTCCGTCACTGTCGGGGAAGGCATTAAAATAACCGCTGTTTTCGGCGGCTTCAGATAAGGGCTTGAGATTAGTCACGGCTGAATAGGCATGTATGAACGATGATTCATCCGGTTGCGATGTTGCCTGGACAATCTGATATATAGACGTGTTGATATTTTCCGCTGCCGCTTCAATGTCTTCTTCATTCAGGTGTGCCGCTTCCTTTTTCAACAAATGAAAGAAATACCCAAGGGTGACATTTTTTGATTGTTCGATCGCCTTGGCGAGAATGGCGTCGGTATCAGCCATCATTTTTTTCTTATGTAACAAACCCAGTACCCTTGTATCCTGAATCCTGAGCTTTTTCACTTCCCGTGAGAGATCAGCAATGGCCTTGAGACTTGAATTTTCGTCGGGTTCGGCAAACACAATATCGAATCCCACCGCCTTTGCTCCGTATCCCTTCAGCGTATCAACAAGCCTCGCAATGGTAGTTCTCGGCCAGGGCCATCTGCCCAATTCGCTTAGACTCTTTTCATCGATTACGGCAATAACCGTCTCTCCCCCGGGAGAGAGCTTCCCCCGTGAAATCATCCTTAGATCAAGAGCCTTCAGTTCCATGAATCGCAAAAACGGAACGTCCATATAGAACATGATAAGGGCAATAAAAATGACAAGAAGTGCTATTTTCAGAGGTGATATCGAGAATATTCTCTTCAGTTGGTCATGCATGGCCAGACCCCTTAAATTTTGCCGAATAATACCAAACATGGTTTGAAAGTCAAGGCAAAGAAGGGCGGTAATGAAGAAAGGCGGCATAGTGTCGTTGGTCATCTTAAAATCTTGACATGGGAACTATGATAATATAAATGTCACTGCATATCGCGCGGAAACATATGCCAGGCAGTTGTCACATAATTAAACGCAAAGCCGATGTAGCTCAGCCGGTAGAGCAACTGATTCGTAATCAGTAGGTCCGCGGTTCGATTCCGCGCATCGGCTCCAAGAAATATCGAGGGGTGAGACAAATTGTTTCACCTCTTTGTTGAGGATACATACTATGAAGCTATGTAAATGTCTTGTATTCGGCCTGCTGCTGATGACATTTTTCTCTTGTTCCGGGTTGTCTGTAAGGGAAACCAAGACATGGTTGAATTCTATGGCGGGCGCCTCTCAGGTGAACATGACCGGTGTGTGGGATTCAGGCGGGGCCATTGCCGGTGGTTGGGGAGAAGGCCGTTTTACGCAAACGGAAAATCGCATGTCCGGTACACTCGGGTTTTATGATGTCAGCGGTGTAGTGAACGGGAAGGATATTTACATGGTTCTCTCAGCAAGGGGGAATATTTATTATACAGCACATTTACAGCAGTCAGAGGATGGCAGTTATATCGGCAAGGCGGTGGAGGGGGCGATAGTTGGTAAAAAAGGATCGGAAGTCGCCGTAAATTATCTCATGGTTCTGCGACAGGTGTCCAATGTCACCGCGTTAACAAGAGAAGCGACAAACACGTGGCTAAATTCAGTGGCAGGCGCTGCTGCTGTCAACATAACCGGTGTGTGGGATTCAGGTGGAGCGGTTACCGGAGGCTGGGGTGAGGGACGTTTTATTCAGACGGGAAATCACATCTCGGGAACACTGGGATTTTATAATGTTGATGGTGTGGTGAATGGGAAAAACGTGTACCTCGTTCTTTATACGAGCGCGGCAGTGTATCATACGGCACATCTACAACAGTCAAAAAGCGGCGATTATGCCGGGAAGGTTGCGGAAAGGGCGATCATAGGCCAAAAAGGTTCTGAAGGTGCGGTAAAGTATCAGATGGTGCTGAAAAAAGTTTTGATTAATTAGCGTTTTTGCCCTTTCTGTAGTGTTTGACAGGAGCGCCTTCCCTAACTCCCCATTGTGGTTTCTACGGTATTGCAGGGTTCACCGAGAAGTCTCCGTGCCACCTCCCCCCGCGCGGGTCTGCCTCAGCGGCATTCCGGAAAAGTATCGACCATTTACATTCCCCACAGCGCACATTTCGCGGAGCATAATGCGCTGTTCAAATGATATTGACATACAATGCCGCTTCTCCTATACTCCCGTCACCCCGGAGGGAATCCCGTCGCGAAATGTTCGCTCAGGAACTTGATATTTTTTTGGTGAACCGTTGATCGATATTACACATCTTTACAAGTACTATGACAAAAAGCCTGTTCTTACAGATGTGAATCTTTCGGTTCGCCGTGGTTCAGTGATGGGACTGCTGGGTCCGAACGGCGCGGGGAAGACCACCCTTATTTCTATTCTCGCAGGGATAATCAATAAAGATAGCGGATCCATAACCGTAGGCGGTATGGATCTGGACCGTGATCTTAAGGCCATCCAGTCAAAATGCAGCTATATCCCTCAATCCTTTGCGTTCTACCCACGATTGACAGCACGTGAAAACCTTGAATATTTTGGCGCCCTGTGGGGCCTGAAAGGGAAAAACCTGAAGGAGCGCATGGAATTTTGCATCGACACCGGGAGTATGCAGACCTTTGTGAATAAGAGGGTGGATAAGTTTTCCGGCGGCATGAAAAGACGTCTGAACCTGGCCATAGGATTGTTACATGATCCGGAAATATTATACCTCGATGAACCGACGGTTGGCGTAGATACACAATCGAGAGGCTACATCCTGGAGACAATAAAGAAGATCAACCTGGACAGGCAGGTGACGGTTATCTATTCATCCCATTACATGGATGAGATTGAGCAGGTATCCGACGACATCGCCGTCATCAATGAAGGCAAAATCATTCTTCACGAAGATACACAGGCTATATTGACGTGTGCCGGTGGTGCGGGCGGCCATGGAACCCTTGAGGAGTTCTTCCTCAAGCTGACAAATGACGCGCCGCGCGATGAAGAATGACGACATGGTGATACATGATTAAAATGCTCTACATCCTGAAGAAGGAGTTTTTGCTCATTATCCGGGACGTCCACGCCGTCACGGTCCTCTTCATAATGCCCGCGGTGTTCATCATGATCATGTCTCTGGCCATGCGCGACCTGTTTGAGCTTCACGGAACTGTCGCCATTGACGTTCTTGCCGTAAACCATGATACGGGAAAAAAAGCGGGGGATTTCCTGAAGTCATTGGAGGAACTCAGCACGTTCAGGTTTCAATTTGCAGAGAAAAATACCGACGTGGAAAAGATCAAGAATCAGATGCTCTCCCAGGACTACAAGTTTGCGCTGATAATCAGGGAAAACTTTTCCGCCTTTGTGGACAAAAAAGGAAAGGGCAAGGACGAGAGGCCGCTGGAGCTTCTTGTCAATCCTACCGTCAATGTTCAGACACAGATGGTTTTGAAAAGCGCCCTGGACGGCAAGCTCACTAAACTGCGATGGGACGCGTTCATCGACCGTATTGACAGGCTCCTGACGCTCGCTGGAATCGACAAGAAGAAATTGAAGGCGCCTGAAGAGAGTCCCATCGAGGTTAATTATGTGTACAAAGGAGGGCGTTACCATAAGATTCCTTCCGCCGTGCAGCAGAGTGTACCTGCCTGGCTCGTGTTTTCCATGTTTTTTATCATCATACCCATATCCAACACCTTTATCTCCGAGAGGGAACAGGGCACCCTCATGCGCCTGAAAAGCATGCACGTGTCAAGGGCGTATCTGATCATGGGCAAGATGGTTCCTTATCTTATTATCAACGCCATCCAGGTAATAATAATGATTGCCATCGGGGTTTTTGTTGTGCCGTTTTGCGGCGGCACGGCCCTCACGCTCGGTGAATCCCCGGGAGGGCTAATTCTGATTGCTGCTGCCGTAAGCTTCAGTGCCATCTCCATGGCGCTTTTCATTGCCTCCGCTGCGAGGACGACAGAGCAGGCTACCACCATTGGAGGAGTCCTGAATATCATCTTCGGTGCCCTGGGCGGTCTCATGATACCCAAGTTTGTCATGCCCGGGTTTATGCAGGATATTGCCGATATATCGCCCATGTCCTGGGGACTGGAGGGGTTCCTTGATATCTTCCTCAGGAACGGCGGCGTTTCTGATGTCCTTTCCAAGAGTCTTTCCCTGTTTGTGTTCGGGTGCGTTATGCTGACGCTGACGGTAATCTTATTGCGGAAGCAGAGAGAGGTATAGAATAACGATGAAAGGTTCTCTGGATGCAAAACTGAAAATGGAGCTGAAGAAACTGATCGTCGACGAATGCGATATCACTGCCAATCCCGAGGAGATCGGTGATGAAGATCTGCTGTTTGGCAGCGAATCGAGGCTCGGCCTGGATTCAATTGACGCCCTGCAGATTTCAATCGCGATACAGAATAAATACAATATCATCATTACGGACAGTAAAGAAACAAGGCGGGTTATGAAATCGATAAACACTTTTGCCGACTTCCTTCAGCCGGAGTAGAATGTGAAAAGAAGGGCATTTGTTACGGGAAAAGCGATGGTCTGCGCGCTGGGGGATACCCTGCGGGAGATCGTAGACGTCATGCGCCGCAAGAAGATAAGGCTGTCGCATATCCCCTTTACCCTTGCCTCCCTTCCCTACACAAAGCCGTATTACCTCATACAGCGGAACGAAGGAGATGCACTGGAGAACCGCTCCGATGCGTATTTCTACGATATCCTCTTTTCCACCGTGTCCCGCGCTCTCCTCGACGCGGGTGTGAGCAATGAGGAGAGCGAGGACATGCACGTGTTCTTCGGCTCCACTTCCATGGATGTCCCCATATTTGAGGGCAATCACCGTAAAACGTCTGCAAGCGTGTCGGGGATGTTCCTCCAGTCGTCCAATGGATATGGCAAAATTGCCGGCGCCATCGTGGAGAGATTCGGAATAGAAGGTAATTGCTATTCCTTTGCGACAGCCTGTACCTCCAGTGCCAACGCGTTGCTCTACGCCGCGGCCATGATAGAGGAAGGGTATATAGAAAGAGCCCTGGTCGTGGGTTATGATTTGTACAATAACCTTGGATTTTACGGGTTTGAAGCCCTGAAATCCATTGCCGCAGCGGAATACAGACCTTTTGACAGGATGCGGGACGGCCTTATCCTTGGCGAGGCCTGCGGCGCGGTGGTATTGGAGGGGAGACGCAGAAATGCCGATGATTTCATGTATCTTGGAGGCGCGAATATTTGTGATACGTACAGCGTCACAAGCCACGATGAAGAAGGATCTGCTGTCGCGGAGACGATGAATAGAGCCCTCGGGAAGGCGGGTCTTCGCCCGGAGGACATTGACGCGGTCAAAGCCCACGCCACAGGAACAGAGAACAATGACAGGACCGAATGCGCCGCCATGAAGGTAACCTTCGGGTCCAGTATTCCGCCCGTGACATGCGTCAAGCCTTTTATCGGCCATACCGTGGGCGCCTGCGGCGTGAATGAGCTTATACTCTTTACGGAATCGATCAAGGCGGGATTTATCCCCTCCACACCAGGGTTCCGGGAAGCGGATCAGGATTTACATGTGGTGCCTCTCATGGAGAACATGGAGGCAGGGAAGGGCATTTTTATGCTCAATTACTTCGGGTTCGGCGGCAACTGCTCAACCCTGATCCTCTCGAATAAGGACGCACCGGATGAATGAAATGTACATTCACAGCGCCTCTACCTTCATCGCGGAAGCACGCACCGACACGAATTATCTTAAGGAAGAGATCAGGCGTTATACGAAGGAAAACTTCCGCAGGGTAAACAAGTTTATCCTCCTTACCATCCTCGGCGCCCGTCAGTGCATCAATACGCGCGCCCTCGACGCCGATACAGCGATCTACCTGACCACCGAACACGGCAACCTCGGTGAGACGGCCGATGTCCTCGATGAGATATATGAAGTCAATTCCCTTCCCAAACCTTTCGGTTTCATCAATACCATGAGCAGCACGGCGGCGTTCTATCTTGCTCAGAACCTGGGGGTCCGGGGCCGCAACATCACCATGTCCAGCCAGCATCTTTCCTTCGAGCGGGGGCTTGAGCTATTGAAGGTGGATTTTGCCGGAGGGGTGGAAAGGAGCGCCCTGATCGGCGGCGTCGATGAGGCGTCTCTCTCTGGAACGGCCCTGGAAGGGAATGCTTCTACCGGCTGGCGAATGGTTGACGGGAGCGGCTGGTTTTACGTCAAGTCTGAAAGGCAAGGGGCCTGCGGGTTATTCAACGAGATCAGGTCTTTCGGGGATTGGTCTTCATGTGTCAGGTGGATGAGGGAGCGGGAAAGGTCGGTGACGGACATGGTGGCGTTCGGTGCCCTTATTGGTAACGAGGAAGCCGCTTCTCTGAGGGAAATGGTGCAGCCCGCTGCCGAGTTTGACTACCTCAGTGATTACGGATATTCCGGATCGGCCACGGCCTGCGGCGTCTCCATGTTTGTGAAACTCTATCAAGGAAAGACCCTGCTCCATATCAACAGGGACCAGCGGGGAAATTACGCTGTTATTGAATTACAGCAGTTTTAATAAACCGCGACAATCACCTCCCTTTTCAAAAAAGGCGGGATTTTTATACCGACACGGCAAGGTAAAAAAATTCATGGCCGATCAAATTATAAAACAATACTCCCACGAAAAGAATAGCAGCTCAATAATACTGGCCTTATCCTCGTATTTCTTCTTATAACAACATAGTATGTAGTTCTTTTTAAATTTCTGCTATAAACTCACACATCATATCCACATGAGGACGGGGACATGATGCGGAATCCCGAAGGGAGCGGAACGTGTCCCCGGAACAGTAATAGGGAATTTCGAGCATGACGACAAAGAAGTTCTATGCCCACACAAAAGAAGGTTACAGGGATAATTTACTATCTTCAGAAATGGATTTGGATATGTTTAACAATGCTGATTTCATTGCACATCGCAGAGAAAGAGACGGAAAAATACAAAGTCTATCAAAACACTTGAGAGAAGTGTCGGATCATGCGGGTAAATTTGCTTCAAAAGTTGGACTGAAAGAACAAGGTGAAATAATAGGGCTTTTGCATGACATTGGAAAAGCAAGTCAGGAATTTGAGCAGTACATTAAATCGGCTGTCGGCCTACTTAACCCCGATGAAGATGACTATGTTGATGCCACAGGTTTGAAAGGGAAAGTTGATCATTCTACCGCAGGTGCACAAGTGATTTATCGAAACATTGCGGATAAAGTGCATGAAGGATTAGTTGCAGCACAAATTTTGTCATTATGTTTAACATCACACCATTCCGGATTGATAGATTGTATTTCCTCTGAAGGCGTAAATACCTATTCGAAACGTATAAACAAAAAAGAAAAAAAAGCACATGCTGACGAAGTATTCGGAAAATTAAGCGATGCGACGAAAAGACTCATAATTGACCGGTTACACGCAAAGCAATTTTCTCATAATTTAATAAGCAGTTTTAAAGATTTGAGGAGTGCCCAAGATTCTAAGGAAACTTTGCATCTTAAGTACGGCCTGATGCTGCGTTTCCTTTTTAGCTGTCTTATTGATGCCGACCGGCTAAGTACGGCTGATTTTGAGAAGCCTTCCATGGCAAAACTACGAAATTATGGTGCCTACGAGAATTGGTCCGCTTTGATACAAAGGTTAAACAAGAAACTGGAAAATTTTGATGCAGGGGGAATTAATACAATACGCCAGAAAATATCTCAAGCATGCTATAGCTTTTCTCAAAAATCAAAAGGGTTGTATCAACTCACTGTGCCGACCGGCGGCGGAAAGACACTTGCCAGTCTAAGATTTGCTTTGCATCATGCAGAAAAGCACAAGATGGACAGAATCATCTACGTGTTGCCATATACTACGATTATTGACCAGAATGCCGAAGAGATACGAAAAGTTTTAGAAGAAAAGAATAAGAAAGGTAATTATCTGAATCGTATTGTGTTGGAACACCATTCAAATCTAATGCCAGATAAAGAGACTGCCAGACAAAAAGTGCTTTCTGAAAATTGGGATGCACCTGTTGTGTTGACGACTAATGTACAGGTGCTGGAGACTTTATTTGGTGCCGGTACACGAGGCGCACGTAGAATGCATCAGCTTGCGAAATCAGTCATTATTTTTGACGAAGTCCAAACATTGCCAGTAAAATGTGTACAACTGTTCAACATGGCTGTTAATTTCTTGGTAAATAATTGCGGTTCGACAGTTGTACTTTGTACGGCAACACAACCATTATTGGATAAGATCGAACCAAAATCGAGGTCATTACCTTTAACGACAGAACAGCAAATGGTTCCTAATGCGCGTCAATTATTCGATAATCTAAAACGCGTTGAAGTTTACGACAGAACAAAGTTTGGTGGCTGGTCAAATGATGAGATCAAAGACCTCGCTGAGCAACAGGTTTATAAATCAGGCAGTACTTTGGTAGTGGTGAATACTAAAACATCGGCACGTGAAATTTATCAGCAATGTAAGCAGATAGAAAATGTGAAAGCATTTCACTTGAGCACACACATGTGTCCAGCACACCGTATGGAAGTGCTGGAACAGGTAAAAGCTTGTTTGAGAGATAAGATGCCGGTTATTTGCGTTAGTACACAGCTTATAGAGGCCGGTGTCGACATTTCCTTTGGTTCGGTTGTTCGTTATCTCGCAGGGCTTGATTCTATTGCACAGGCAGCAGGCAGATGCAATCGTCATAATGAACAATATCCGACATTGGGCGAGGTTTACATAATTAATCCATCGGAAGAAAATATACAGGGTATTTATGATATCAAAATAGGCAGGGAAAAAGCTGAGCGGCTACTGGGTGAATTTAATGACAATCCCTCAAAATTTGAAAATGACAGAATCAGCCGTGAAATGATGGAACAGTATTATCAGTATTATTTCTATCAAAGATCGAAAGAAATGAATTACCCTGTTGCTGCGAATTCTTCTGTTGGGCGCGAAGATAATTTGTTTAATCTCCTCTCAGTTAATTCATTGTCGGTAGAGGAACATGTACGAATCAATGGGAAAATGCCTGAAATACCATTGAGGCAAGCATTTATGGTTGCTGCGAAGTCTTTTGAGGTAATTGAAACAGTGGCCAGAGGAATAATTGTACCGCATGGGGAAAAAGGGAAGGAACTGATCAGCAAACTTTGTTCTGTAATGGAAATTGATAAGCAATACAAATTGCTGCGTCGCGCCCAAAGATATTCTGTAAACGTCTTTCCGAATGTGATGAAAAGATTGCAAGATGTGAATGCAGTTCGTGAAGTTCAGCAGGGAGCGGGCATCCTGTATCTCGACGAACAATATTATAGCGATGAATTTGGATTAAGTGAGACACCTGTTAATGATATGGAATTTTTAAGCGGTTGATAAGAAGGAGGTGTTTATGGGGCGTCAAAATATGACACAGGAAAACAAAGTTGAATTCAAAGTTGTAGGCAAATATGCTCTCTTTACTGATCCGCTGACAAAGATAGGCGGAGAGAAATGTTCTTATCATATTCCAACCTACGAGGCGATTAAGGGCATATTGAGTTCAGTTTACTGGAAGCCAACAATTGTCTGGATCATTGATGAAGTGAGAGTCATGAAACGAATTCTAACTCAGACAAGAAGCGCAAAACCAATAGAGTATGGTGGCGGTAATTCTCTTGCAATTTATACCTACCTTGCTGGTGAGAAAGGTGATGTAGAAACTGGTGAGACAGGATGTGTCGAATATCAGGTTCGTGCACACTTTGAATGGAATGAGTTTAGACCTGATCTTGAAAAGGATCGGAATGAGAATAAACACTTCTTTGTTGCAAAGCGTATGATTGAAAAAGGCGGTCGCCGAGATGTATTTTTAGGGACACGAGAGTGCCAAGGATACGTTGAGCCCTGTATATTTGGTGAAGGACAAGGATTTTATGATGATTATGGTGAACTCTCTTTCGGCGTAATGTTTCATGGATTTGATTATCCCGATGACCTTGGAAGAAACGAATTCCATTCCCGGTTTTGGCAGGCGAAGATGGTTGATGGTGTAATAAAATTCCCTCGACCAGAAGCATGCCCCTATCGCAAGCTTGTTCGGCCGATGCCGAGACAATTCATACAAACAAATGGGTTAGATGAAGAAGGCTTGCTTGAAGGATATGAGGAGGAGGTTGTGCAATGAGTTGGCTGCAAAGACTATCCGAAACATACGATAATTGTGAGTTAATGATTGGCTATTCCACAGATGAGAATAAGAGACCTCTCCTTCCTATTTGTCATATGACAGCTCAGGCGCACATAGAAATTATCATTAGCCAAGGCGGCGTTTTCAACAGAGCTCGCGTAGTGACCAACAAGAATGATGCACTAACCATTATACCATGCACAGAAGCTTCAGGAAGTAGGTCGGGTAGAAAACCTGAATGTCATCCTCTATGCGATCAACTTCAATATGTTGCAGGTGATTTTGGGGAGTATGGAGGGACAGTAACTTCCGGATTTATTAAAGACCCTGAGGAACCTTATAGAAATTATATTAAGGCACTGACTGCTTGGTGTGAATCCAAATACGCACATCCCAAAGCTCAAGCAGTTCTGCGATATGTCAAGAAAAAATCCCTGATCAAAGACCTGGTTACACACCAAATCTTATTTGTTGGGCAGGATCGGAAATTCTTGCCAAAGCGTGAAAGGAAGAAAAAAAAGAATACCTCAGATATTTTTGAGGTAGTTAGTTCACAAGAGGATTCATTCATTCGTTGGGAAGTTGAAGTGCCGGGAGAACTTGAAAGTAAGACCTGGAAAGATAGCACTCTGTGGGGAAGCTGGATACATTACTATTCCAGTACAAAAAGAAAAGAACCCTTTTGTTATGTAAAAGGAGAAGACGATTTTCTATCAGTGCAGCATCCTAAATATATCCGTGCAAAAGGAGATGGAGCAAAGCTGATCTCCTCTAACGATACGTCCGGTTTCACATTTAGAGGACGATTCATTACAGCAGAGCAAGCTTGTGGTGTCAGTTTTGGGGTATCGCAGAAAGCCCATAACGCTCTAATATGGCTCATAAGTCGTCAGGGAAAAGTTTTTTACGTCAAGAATAACCAAGGGAGAAGAGAACCCGGACTGACAGTTGTAACGTGGGCGACGTCAGGGAAAACAATTCCAAGAGTGACAGATGACGCGCTATCTATTTTGGGCTTTGATGATTTACCAAGTGACAAGCCTCCCATAGTTTCAACAGCACAGGATATAGCGATTAGATTCAAAAATAGGATGCTAGGTTATGCTTCTGAATTAGGCAAAACAGATAACATCATAGTCATGGGGTTAGATTCCGCTTCTAAGGGGCGTTTGGCAATCACGTATTACCGAGAAGATCTAACGGTTTCAGATTTTCTGCAGCGGGTTGAAAACTGGCATAAAACCTGTGAATGGATCCATGAATATAGATACAAAGATATCAAAGATGAAGAATCTGGAAAGAACAAAAGATTCTTTCAGCCGTTTATAGGTGCACCAGCACCAATCAATATTGCCGAAGCAGCTTATGGCGGTAAGGCCGATGATAAGTTAAAAAAAGCTACGGTTGAACGTCTCTTACCTTGCATTATTGATGGGCAGCAGATACCTCGTGATGTTGTTGATTCAGCAGTCCGTCGTGCATGCAATAGGGCAGGTATGGAGGCACGGGAGTGGAGCAAAACACTCAGTATAGCCTGTGCACTATTTAGGAAATTCAACGAAAAGGAGGGATACAACATGGCATTGGACGAAGAACGAAAAACAAGGGACTATCTATACGGCCGGTTATTGGCGCTGGCAGATACTTTGGAGCAATGGGCATTAAATAAGGCGGGAGAAGATAGGCAAACAAACGCTGCCAGATTAATGCAGCGCTTCGCGGATCATCCGTACAGCACATGGAGGTCTATAGAGCTTTCGCTCGCGCCTTACAAAGCCAGATTGGGCGAGCAATCTAAAAAAAGGCAAGAACTGATCGATAAAGTACATTCCATGTTTGATCCACTAGAAGATTACAAGAACGATAAGCCACTTAGCGGTGAATTTTTGTTAGGGTATCATTGTCAGCGTGAAGCTCTGAGACCTAAAACCATCGTATGTACAGAAGGAAATGAACCGGAAGCAGCAACGGAAACTACCGAATAAAGGAGGATATTTTATGGGGACATTGAGAAACAAGATTGATTTTGCTGTTATATTTAGCGTTAATGGTGCAAACCCTAACGGCGATCCATTAAACGGTAATCGTCCACGGACAAATTACGATGGTTTTGGCGAATTATCTGACGTTTGCATCAAACGAAAAATAAGAAATCGTCTGATGGAGATGAAGGACGAGAGCGGTAAATATAAATATAATATTTTTGTTCAATCTGATGATAATAGACTGGATGATTATGGTAGCTTGCGGTCAAGGGCAGAAGGTGAATTAAAAAGCAAACCTGAAAATCGCAAAGAATATATAGAAGAAGCCTGTAACAAATGGATTGATGTTAAATCATTCGGGCAAGTGTTCGCATATAAAGGAAAGAAAACTGACAAGTCGAAGAAAGGTAAAGAGGCAAAAGAAGATCAGGAAGAAAAAGCTGATGATTCTGGCGTTTCTATCGGAATTCGAGGGCCTGTTACCATTCACTCGGCATTCAGCGTTACACCGGTAAGTGTGTCCAGCATCCAGATTACGAAAAGTGTCAGCGGCGAAGGAGATGGCGTAAAAAAGGCATCGGATACAATGGGGATGAAGCATCGTGTTGATCATGGGATGTATGTGTCCTTTGGGGCCATAAATCCCCAACTTGCCTCAAAAACATGGTTTACTGATGATGATGCAAAGGCCATAAAAAACGCTCTTGAACATTTGTTTGATAACGATGCATCTTCCGCACGTCCCGAAGGCAGTATGGAAGTGCTTGCTGTCATTTGGTGGCATCACAACTGCAATAATGGTCAATATTCATCCGCTGTTGTTCACCGCACATTGAGTATTGCACCGAAAGAAGGTGTAAATGACCCAAAGAAGATTGAAGATTACTCTATCAAGCTTAAGAGCCTTGCTGGATTAACACCGGAAATATTCAATCCAAACAATGTCGTTATTGACAATATTTAATACTCTAAAAGCAATTGATCACTAGTAGGTCTAAAAGGTGGAGGCCGATTTTGAACACATGATAATTTCGTACTTACATGGAGGAAGTGCCGAATGGAAACGAACATCGCCGCTTTCAGAATGAAGGAAATGAGAAAACCATTTACAACATCGAACGGTGGCCCTTGGATACCATCACTGAAGGCTCTTTTCTTATCAAAGTAAAAGTTGGGTCACGGGCAAAAAAAAGGAAATCTATAATATGAGCAAGAAAAAGACACCTGTGGATGCTGTTCCACAGGTTGAGGTTAGTGGTTTCGCTGGTTATACGGATATCCTTAACGACATCAGCAGGCTGCTCCGCGAGGCAAGAATTTCCACTGGTCGGGTTGTCAATTCTATTGTGACAGTCACTTACTGGGAAATCGGGAGGCGAATTGTCGAATATGAGCAGAAAGGCGCGCCGCGGGCAGAGTATGGCGCCATGCTCTTGAAGCGCCTTGCCGCTGATCTGACCTCCTGCTTTGGCAGGGGTTTCGGTTACTCTAACTTGAATCTCTTTCGCCAATTCTACCTGATATATCAGGAACGAACACCAATTCTCCAATCAGTGATTGGAGAATCTTCTCTCGCAACTCAGGGAGACCCCGCGTTCAGTATTTCGTGGACACATTATCGGAAACCCATACCGATTAAGGATCGTGAATTCATCATATTTCGAAATAAAGGAGTGATAGTGTTGGCATGATGACTTTAAAACAATTTACAACGGGCCTTGCTACGATTCCCGTAACGACATCATGGTATCTGGCCGATATCAGTGAAGCGAAAGGCCGGCAGGAGCTCTATACAAGGCAGTCGCCGCAAATTCTGAAATCACTGAAAGAACATGCCCTTATTGAAAGCGCTGTTTCATCCAATCGCATCGAGGGTGTTGAGGTTGATGCAAAGCGTGTCGGCACCATTGTTTTCGGCAAATCGCTTCTTCATGACCGATCCGAGGAAGAAGTCCGGGGCTACCGTGAAGCCCTGAACCTCATCCATGATAAGGATTCTGCACTGCCGCTCACGGAAGACTGCATCAAGGAGTTGCATCGACTGACACGCGGTGAAATATGGGACGCCGGCAAATACAAAGAAAAAGACAGCGACATAATAGAGAAGCGTCCGGATGGCACTTCACGCATACGGTTTCGCACTGTTCCTGCCAGTCAAACGTCATTGTGTATGGAAACCCTGATCGATTCATGGCATGACTGCATACGCGAAGCAAATGTTCATCCTCTCGTAACGCTGGCAGCGTTCAATCTGGATTTTCTCTGCATACACCCCTTTCGCGATGGAAACGGCAGGGTATCACGCCTGCTTTTGCTTCTGCAATGCTATCATTTGGGCATAGAAGTAGGAAGATATATAAGCCTTGAACGTCTTATTGAGCAGAACAAAGAACGATACTATGAGACGTTAAAACTGAGTTCAGATGGCTGGCACGAAGGCAAACACGATCCATGGCATTACATCAATTTTGTCTGTTTCATCATCAAGAACGCTTACAAAGAATTTGAAGACCGTGTGGGAACTATTCGTTCAACCCGCGGCGCAAAAACTGCTCTGGTCAGGACAGCTATTGATCAACTTCCCAAAGAATTTCATATAGGAGATATTATTCATGTCTGTTCGGGTGTCAGCCGTCCTATGATCAGAGTCATCCTTGAAACGATGCGAAATGAAGGGAAACTGGAAGTTTTGGGAACTGGTCGCGGTGCGAAATGGAGGAAACGTGATAATATCCAGGAAACGTGATAATAAACGAGATAATAATTAGCATGTCTTCCGAGTTCCATAAGGAACTGGATACCCCCGTATCAAGTACGGGGCAGGCTTATCACGTCCGGTATGACAGTTTTGATGTGTTTTGTTTACGCTTTATTAAAATACTCAACGGAGAGCGACATGTACGATATAGACGATCTGATTCAACTCTCATCTTTGCAGCACATGGCCTTCTGTCCCCGCCAGTGCGCACTGATCCATGTCGAGCAGACGTGGACAGAGAGCGGCCTCACCGCTGAAGGCCGGATCATGCATGAACGGGTGCATGATGAAAACCGGGAATCGCGGGGCAACACGCGGATTGAATATGGCGTTCCATTGAGATCGCTGCGCCTGGGGCTAATCGGAAAGGCCGATATCGTGGAATACCATCGTACAGACGTATCCGGGTGGCAGCCTTTTCCCGTAGAATACAAACGGGGAAAGCCAAAAGCGGATCATTGTGATAAAGTGCAGCTCTGCGCGCAGGCGATGTGCCTGGAGGAAATGCTTGGTTTGAATATTCCCAAAGGAGCCATCTTTTATGGAAAGACCCGCCATCGTCTGGATGTAACCTTTGATGAATCATTGCGGCAGGAAACGGAAGAAACGGCAAAACAGGCCCATGCGCTGATTGAATCCGGCTGCACACCCAAACCGGCGTATGCCAAAAGATGCGAACGATGTTCACTCAAAAACGAATGCATGCCGAAGACGATACAGAAGAAGCGATCCGTAAAATCATATTTAACACGATTGACAGGTGAACCATGAAAAAACATCTGAATACCCTTTTTGTCACCACCCAGGGCACATACCTTTCAAAAGAGGGAGAAACTGTGGTTGTCAAAGTCGATAAGGAAGTTCGCCTCCGGGTGCCTGTCCATACGATCGGCGGCATTGTCTGCTTTGGAAACGTTTCATGCAGTCCATTTCTCATGGGATTTTGCGCGGAAAACGGCGTCGGCATCAGTTTTTTATCCGAGAATGGCCGTTTCCTGGCACGGGTGCAGGGGCCGGTGTCGGGAAATGTATTGCTCCGGCGGGAGCAGTACCGCCGCGCCGATGATCAGCGATCATCTGTGGATATCGCAAAAGCGGTGTTGACGGGCAAGGTTGCAAATTCCCGGACGGTTCTCCAACGCGCCTTGAGGGATCACGGGTCAAAGCTGAATGAGGACAGCCTGCGGCAGACGGTGGTGATCCTGAATCGATGTCTTGAATCACTTGAACGGGCACCCTCCGTAGACGCCGTCAGGGGAATCGAGGGTGACGCCGCACACTGTTACTTCAACGTCTTCGATCATTTGATTGTTGCACAGAAGGATTCTTTCTCTTTTCAGGAGCGGAACCGCCGTCCCCCTCTGGATAACGTCAATTGCCTGTTGTCTTTCCTGTATACATTGTTGGTTCATGACATTCGCTCCGCCCTTGAAGCAGTGGGATTGGACCCGGCAGTAGGTTTCCTCCATCGTGACCGTCCCGGAAGGCCCAGTCTGGCCCTTGATATCATGGAAGAGTTCCGCCCTTTTCTTGCGGATAGGCTGGCCCTTTCCCTGATCAACCTCCGCCAGGTTCAGGAGAAAGGATTTAAGAAATCGGATACAGGGGCCGTATTGATGGATGACGAAACAAGAAAGAAACTGCTCGTTGCGTATCAGGAACGGAAACAGGAAGAGATCATGCATCCATTCCTTGATGAGAAAGTAACCATTGGGATGCTTTTTCACATCCAGGCATTATTGCTTGCCCGCTACTTAAGGGGAGATATTGACGGCTATCCGCCGTTTATCTGGAAGTAGGAGGTGGCATTTTGTTTGTAGTGGTCAGTTATGATGTTGCCAACGTGGACGGCGCCGGCGCTCGCCGTTTGCGCAGGGTTGCACGGGCGTGCCTCGATTACGGGCAGAGGGTTCAGTATTCCGTTTTTGAGTGCTTGGTTGATCCGGCGCAGTGGGCTTTATTACGGCAAAGATTGATCGATGAAATTGATCCCAAAGAAGACAGTCTACGTTTTTACTATCTCGGAAACAACTGGAGACGCCGTATCGAACATATTGGAGCGAAAAAAACAATCGACCAGGAAGGTCCGTTGATTGCCTGAAAAGAGCGTCCGCGAACCTAATGCAGACATGATTTTCCCGGGGGGCTCGCGGAGCATATAAGAGCTTAATATTCTTAGCTATTTAAAAAGTTCTTTGACAATCGAATAAAAATCAGGAGCGCAAACCATATTGTACGCGGAATTAATAGCAATTTTTTATGAATATTAAGAATTTAAATATTAACAGTCGCGCCTCGTGCGGGCGCGTGGATTGAAAC
>CAZMBE010000021.1:0-53806 GCA_964564625.1 uncultured Syntrophaceae bacterium
GATGTCCATTGAAATTGCATTGCACTCTCTTTTAGGAAATATCTATTGCATGAAGCTGTTTTAAATCAAACGGGACTGTTATCTTTTCATGTTCCATACTATCATTGACTGCTTTCGAAATCAGCCGAACCGTGATTAGATTTTTAAAATGAAGACCAGGGAGATTAAGGCAAAGAGCATCCTTTTTCAATCTCAGGTTTACGATTATGCGTTAAATTCTAATGCTTGCTGTAAGCATAGTTGAGTATACTTCCATGCGTAATTTGCGAAGAGGTTTACAGGACAACCACGCTCCTCAAAAATTTCTGATCTCCTTGCAATAGCTGCATTAAAGGGGGGGGGCTACTACGTTTCCTCTGCTGAGATTTTGATGTAGTTCTGTTTCATGCCGGGTTTACACAGCCCGATTATCATATGATAGAGAGCAAATAATTCCATGGAGAATGGCACATAGCCTAAGTAGCCTAATATGGGCATTTCAAAAATGTGCAGAAAATCGAAGAACGGTATGCGATATATCCATTTTGGATATGAGTAGAAGTTCCACATCTCCCAGAAGAAACCGCATATAAGACACCCGATCCACAACGCCAGCACCGGCCGCCAGTCAGATACTGCGATGTACTTAAGAAGTGTGCGATGGTTCAGCCATGCGTTGAGGGGTTCCAAAATGAAATATACCGAAAACCAGACAAGGGGGAAAAAGTAGCGAGGCCAGATTAACATTAATATGAGCATACTACAGCCGGCGATAAAAAGAGTGATTAGCGTAGCGGGGTTTTGTGCAATTCGAGGCCCTTGTTTTATCCTGCGAATCCAGATGAAGGTGCCGGTAAGCTCTGCCGTACCGAATACCGCGGGCATAACCGTCGAAAAACTAAGCGTTGACAAAAGAAAGTATTCAACACAGGAAAGGCTCTGTTCTCCTACGTAGTACCAGTTTTGCGTATGCCAGTTGATAACTTCAAAAAGCCACCACGCCGGTGCCGAGATGCAAAAGAGTGACACAAACGCGTGTGGATTGCGGGTCAGCAGTGAATGGCCCTTGCGTGTGAACACCAGGGCGTCAATAGTAAGGCAGTACCCTACCCACATGGGAAAGAAGCCCCAGTGTGTGCGAAACCCGGGAAGGGACCAGTTTATAATCCAAAAAATAATTGCTAATGCGACGCCGATCCAGCCGTAAATTGGCCATTTTCGCGCGTCCAGCTTCAGTTTCAAATCCATTTTTGGTATTCCTGAAATCCGCCAGGGACTTGTTTTTAATGTAGTAAAATTTCAATCTGCCTGTCAAGGTGTTTGCCTTTCTTTGAGTATTTGTTGAAAAAATAAAAAAAGTGTAATAGATAGTCAAGCCTCAACAGTACGAAGACCTTTATAAAGCATCCACTTTGTCATTTTGACTTAAGGGAGAAATCCTTGTTCCGAACAAGGGGCGGCATTGCAAAGATTTCTTATATTGATTCAGCATGACAAATGGCTAGGATTACCGCGGCGTTTTGCAATGACAGTAGACGTAGCATTAAAGGTCTTATAATCATCAAATGGGAGGAATAGCAGGATGGAAGAAAAGAAATACGGGTATGAAGGTGAGACCGACAAAAGGATTCTCATGAGGATGCTACTTGAAGGAGAGATTACAGAGGAACATTTACAGGCTTATCTCGCAGAATTACCTGACTTATCCTCCTCTGCGGATGAAATCATCATAGAGTAAGAAGCCCGGAAGGAAAATATTATTCACACGTGGAAAGGCTTATTATGATCGCTGATTCGCATGCGCATTTGGAGATGCATGACTTCGACCATGACAGGAAAGAGGTTATCAGAAGAGCGGAGGAAGCGGGTGTTCATCTGATTATCACAGTCGGTACAACACTTGATGATTGCCGAAAGGCCATTTCCGTCGCCAATGAATTCAAAAATGTGTATGCAGCCATAGGAATTCATCCCCATGAGGTAAAGGACATTGATCACAATACTTACGGGGCTCTCAAAAAGCTGGCAAAGATGGATAAAGTTGTGGCCTTCGGGGAAATCGGTCTTGACTTCTTTCGCAACCTATCTCCAAGGGATGTACAAATGAGGAGGTTTGGGGAGCAGTTGGATCTGGCGCAAGAAATAGGGTTGCCCATAATCATTCACGATCGTGACGCTCACCACGAAACGGTAAAGATGCTCCATGGCTGGAAGGGAAATTCGAAAGGAATTGTGCATTGCTTTTCAGGAGACTACAGAATGGCCGAAAAGTGTATCGATATGGGATTTTTCATATCCATACCAGGAGCGGTTACATTCGGGAAATCGGAGAAGCTTCAGGAAGTGGTCAGGCGGATTCCCTTAAGCAGTATCCTCGTGGAGACGGATGCTCCTTACTTAACTCCTCATCCCCACCGGGGGAAAAGAAATGAACCGGCATACGTTATTCATACGTTGAGGAAGGTAGCCGAACTGAAAGGAGTGTCTCCGGAAGAGTTGGCAAGTGCGACATATCAAAATACAAAGACCGTCTTTGGTATAGTATAGGATAGCTTGAAAACGTTGTATATTTTCGTCCCATGAAAAAGATTGTATGTGTGGTTACCGGAGGCCAGATAAGAGATATGGAGTTCCTCCGGTCAAAACTGTCGGAGTTGAACCCGTCTGAAATTATCTGTGCCGATAGCGGGGCCCGACATCTTTATCCTCTCGGTATCATTCCCGATGTAATCATAGGAGACATGGACTCTCTTTCTCAGGAAATGCAAAACTATTTTGATGGGAAGGGAAGCAGATTTGTCAGATATCCGGAGGCGAAGGATGAGACGGATACGCAACTGGCACTGGAATATGCCTGTGATCTGGCACCTGAGAAAATATATGTGTTCGGTGCTTTTGGAAGCAGGATAGATCATGTGACAGCGAATATTTCCCTGCTGGTTCTTGGTGCGAAAAGGGGTATCCCCATAATCCTGGTCGATGAATGGTGTGAGGCGTTTGTAGTTTCCCAAGAGTTTGCCATCGCGGGAAAAATCGGACAGACCATATCTCTTTTACCTCTTTCTGATAAAGTTACAGGTATAACCCTTGAGGGGTTTGAATACCCCCTTGAAAACGGGGTGATGGAAATCGGTAAGCCCTATGGGATAAGCAACCGGTTAACCGCGGCGAAAGGCATTATTTCTGTGATGACGGGGCACCTCCTGGTGATAAGATATTTTAGCGTTGAGGATCTGCGCTGAGGTGAGTAATGAAGATAGTGCGTGTCTTATCAATTGCCGGATCGGATTCCAGCGGCGGCGCGGGAATTCAGGCAGATTTGAAGACTATCATGGCTTTGGGCGCCTTTGGCATGAGTGTCGTGACCGCCCTGACCGCCCAGAACAGCCTCGGTGTCCAGGGTATTTATGAGGTGCCCACAGATTTTGTGGAGAAACAGATTACATCTGTGCTGACGGATATCGGAGTTGACGCGGTAAAAACAGGTATGCTGACAACTACGGAAACATTGACCGCCGTGGCAGGGCTGATCAGAAAATACGGCATTGAAAAGCTCATCGTTGATCCTGTAATGGCGGCAAAGGGGGGGGAGGCATTGATACAAGGTGAGGTAAAAAAGACCCTGATCAGGGAATTGATTCCTCTATCCTTCATCGTGACTCCGAATATTCCTGAGGCCGAGATTCTGGCAGAGATAAAGATCTCTGACATTCACGACATGGAAAGTGCCGCAAAGATTATTCACACACATGGTGCAAAGAATGTATTGGTTAAGGGGGGACATTTGACAGGGGATTCAGCCGTAGATATCCTCTTTGATGGAAAGCAATTTCATGCATTTTCCGCAACAAGGATTGATAAGGGGGAGACTCACGGTACGGGATGTACTTATTCCGCGGCAATTGCCACCCTTTTGGCGAAAGGGCAGAACATAACTGAAGCTGTAAAAGGAGCTAAGGCCTATATCACCGGGGCTATCAGGCATGCATACAGTATGGGCACCGGATACAGATTGATTAACCATCTCGCTCCCGTTTTACCGGATGAGTGAAAATAGCTGTCGGAGTATTGGCAGTGAGCAGGAAAAATCTTTGTTAGGGAACGATCCAGGAGATATCAAGGCATCTCGTGATACAGCCATCAGCGTTGTCCGTCGTTTGCAAAAGGCAGGTCATGAAGCCTATTTTGTGGGAGGATGTGTACGTGATCTCCTACGGGGAGTAGAACCCGAGGATTATGATATTGTCACATCCGCGAGGCCCGATGAAGTGCATCGGCTTTTTCCCCATACGGTTCCGGTGGGAATACGTTTTGGCGTAGTGATTGTGGTGGAGGAAGGGCATAATTATGAAGTCGCGACATTCCGCACAGAGCATGAATATGAGGACGGGCGCAGGCCATCACATGTGGAATTTACTACTGCGGAGGATGACGTCCGGCGCCGTGACTTTACCGTGAATGCCCTCCTCATGGATCCGCTCACTGGCAGTATTATCGATTATGTTGGCGGCAAGCAGGATATAGAGAAATGTTTGATCAGGACAATCGGCAGTGCTGAAGAGCGCTTTGGCGAAGATCACTTAAGGATGCTGCGAGCCGTTCGATTTGCTGCCAACCTTGGCTACGAGATCGATCCTGAAACCTTTGAGGCTATCAAGCTGTATGTTTCGGCAATCAGCCGTATCAGTGTGGAGCGTATCCGTGATGAATTAACGAAACTCCTCACCCATGGAGGCGCACGGCGGGCTATGGAAATTCTTGCGGAAACGGGTCTTCTAGCAGAAATCCTTCCCGAGGTCGATGTACTCCGGGGTGTCGAACAGCCCCCACAATACCACCCAGAGGGTGATGTTTGGGAGCACATTCTCCGTATGCTCGACCTGATGTCCTTGTGTAAAGGTCTGGAAAATGATGAGCGCTTGGCCTGGGGCATTATCATGCACGATATAGGCAAGGCCTATACGCGCACCGAAAATGGAGCAGGCATTCACTTCTATGGTCATGTCCGGGAAGGGGAAAAAATTGCGGAGAAACTAATGCGGCGGCTCAAATTTTCACGTACGGATATGGAAACAATCCTTGCCCTCATTCATTATCATATGCTGTTTATTCATGTTCAGGAAATGCGTCCAAACAGATTAAAACGATTTCTCCGGATGCCGGACTTCGAGTTGCATCTGGAATTGCACCGTCTGGACTGCCTGGGGAGCCATGCTTTTCTTGATAACTATGAGTTCTGTAAAAGCAAGTTGGCGGGAGTCAAAGCTGACGAGCTGCATCCTCCCCGGTTGCTCAATGGGAATGACCTCATAGATATGGGCTTTTCCCCGGGCCCTCTTTTCAGCGAGATTCTGCGTGCAGTTGAAGATGCCCAGCTTGATGGTGAGATAACCACGCCTGATGAAGCCCGCGCAATGATAAGGAATCGGTGGTGTAAATAATTGACAGGTTCATTGAGATGTTTCAAAGAAATCATTGCGAGGAGTATGTGAAAAGGTCTGGAGGCAGTAATAGAAGGCAAGTGCTCCTTAATGTTGCAGTTGCCATATTTGTAATCGCGTTATTCGTCGGTGGTTGTGCGGAGAAGCGAGTGTATCGTCCTCCCATAAAGATAAGTGAAAAACGACTTGCCCATATGGGCTATATGATTCAGGTGGGCGCCTTTTCCAATGTTGAAAATGCGTCACGGTTAACTGAGTCGCTTAAGAATAGGGGTTTGGAAGCTTTTTATTTTGTCGCTCATGAAGGAATTTATAAAGTTCGTTTCGGCAATTATCCCTCAAAGGATATAGCCCGCGAAAAAGCTGAAAGCCTCAAATTGTCAGGAGCTATAAATGACTACTACATCGTAAACCCTGATGAATATACTATTGCGAAACAGCACACACATGGCAACAGGTATATCAGAGAGGAGATAATCAAGACAGCGCAGAGCTTTATCGATGTTCCCTATCTATGGGGCGGTTCTTCATCTGATACCGGCTTTGATTGCAGCGGTTTGGCGATGACCGTGTATCAGTTAAACGGTCTGAATCTGCCCCGCTCATCCAGAGAGCAGTATGAGACGGGTGTTCCCGTTGAACAGAATGATCTTTTGAAAGGAGACCTTGTCTTTTTTTCGACGGCTGGTGGAAATAAGGTGACACATGTCGGCATATATGCCGGTGAAGGCCGGTTTATTCACGCCCCGGGGAGCGGTAAAAAAATTCGCATGGATTACTTATCGAGAAGTTACTACAAAAAGCGGTATCTTGGAGGAAGGGCGTATCTATAAACATGTATTTTGCAAAAGAACTTACGAAAACTGCCAGAATTCTTCGCCCTATGGGCGGGGAGCTTCACCGGTGAAAAAAAGACGCCGAGGCAAGAAAGAAGAAGGAATATGATTATCAGGAACTTGATGGTTACTGGTGGGTGTGGGTTTATTGGCAGCAACTTTATCCGCTATTTATTGGAGGAAAAAGAATTCACGGGCAGAATAATCAATGTCGATAAGCTGACCTATGCGGGGAATCCGGAAAATCTCAAGGGCATCAACGAGCACTACCCGGACAGGTATATTTTTTACAAAGCAGATATCTGCGATGCAGAGGTTATTGGAAGAATATTCACTGATAATGCCGTAGACGCTGTCTGCCATTTTGCTGCGGAATCACATGTTGACAGATCGATCAAGAGGCCGGACAGTTTCATCCATACGAACATTGTAGGGACGTTTAACCTTCTCGAACTTGCCAGGGCAAGGGCTGATGACTTCCTGCTATTTCATCATGTGAGCACCGATGAGGTTTATGGCAGCCTCGGGGCGGAAGGGTATTTTACGGAAGAAACGCCATACCGTCCCAACAGTCCCTATTCAGCCTCCAAGGCTGCATCAGATCACCTGGTGCGTGCCTACCATGAAACCTTCGCTTTGCCTACGCTGATTTCAAATTGTTCCAATAATTACGGACCCTACCAGTTTCCGGAAAAACTAATTCCGTTGATGATTCTTAACGGGGCAGAAGGGAAGCCTCTGCCTGTGTACGGTGATGGAAGAAACGTCAGGGATTGGCTGTATGTCCGGGATCATTGTGCGGCTATCTGGGCAATCATGCAGTCGGGCAAAAGAGGTGAGATGTATAATATCGGCGGCAATTCAGAGATGGAAAATATTGTTATTGTGCAAATGATATGCGATATCCTCGATGAGATGCTTCCTCCCTCAGGGGGAACACGAAGGAGGACACTGATTACATTTGTGAAGGACAGACCGGGACATGATAGAAGATACGCCATCGACTTCAGCAAGTTACACAAAGAACTGAACTGGTCGCCAAGGGAATCTTTCGCAACGGGTATCAGAGAAACGATACGCTGGTATCTTGATAATAGAACATGGATTGACAATATAAGAAGCGGTGAATATCAGACATGGATTAAAGAGCATTACGGGCAATGAAGAACAAAATGGCACGCAGACTCTTTCGACAGCCCAACAACGCGGGCATAGAGGGCCATAGATGATCAGAAAAAAATTCTTAGAACCGGATACTGCGAGCAGAAAAACCTATATCGGAAATGTCATCGAACGTGAAGTTTAAATCACTCACGCTGCGAGTATCCCCCGGTTCTTCGTATCTAAAAGTGGCTGTGCCGTGATACATATTGACCGGGGCAAAATGGGCTTCTTCTATTTTTATGGTTTTAAACAGGTGATGAAAAGGATCGAATTTCCCTGGTGGAAGTACCTTAATAACTTTCAAATCAGGAATTATGGAAGTCAAATCCAGATATGAGCCGTCTAACTTGAACCATCCGATGAGATTATAAATATCTGTTTCCTCAAAGGCGGCATCTTTCCAATGGGAGACCCCATCCATCCCCACGTCTCTCTCCTCGCACAACTGCTCCAACCTTAGCCCTGGCTCTGGTAACCGTAAGATTTGGATGTCATCAAATCCACGAACTTTGTTTTTTGTAAATGACTTTTTTTTCCTTGCCATATCGCACCTCGTGTAAAATTATTGTTTAGCAATGCTGTTTCTTAGCTGAATCTATACATGTTAAATCACATTTCATGCCAGAATAGACTAACAGGAACATCTATTGTAAATATATGTAAATATTTAAGAAAATAAAACTAATAATAATTTTCAGGAAGGAAATTCTGAATTACTGGCGTGTAGTTACGTACGCAGTGAGAAAGGCGCTATGCATCAAATATCTGTTTTGTGTGTAAGTGAGAAAAGAGGTTTCAAAGCTATATTTTCCAGTTCAGCTCCCAATCCGGAACTTGCAAAGGAGTCCTTTCTCTGCTTTTTTGACTGATCTTTCCATGAATTTTCAAACAGCAAATGTGAAAAGCTATCAAAATAAAAAAGATTTTGGGTTGTCATAGCAAAGTATTGTCCAGCCCTGCTTAGAATAGCTGTTTCTCCAACATGCGCGCCAATATTACAAAGCACATTTCTGGATTGAGCGTAATCTCTAATCTGCTTCGATCTCAATATACCGCCACACTTGGAAATTTTTATATTAATAATGTCACAGGCTTTATTATCGATCAGGTTTTTTGCATCAAATAGACTGCTCATCGATTCATCAACGATGACTGGTATGCCTGTTTTCTCTTTTATTTCCTGCAATCCTTCAATATCATTTTTAGCTACAGGCTGCTCTATCCCAGATATATTAAATCTTTTCAGATTCTCAATATTGGCAAGCGCCTGGTTCAGATTCCATTTACCATTGGCCTCTATGCGTATTGCTTTTTGGTTGCCAAACAGCGATCTGATTAACTTCAATCTCGCAATGTTGTCTCGTTGATCATTACCAACCAGTATCTTTATGGAATCAATTTTCCAATCCTTTATTTTTTTATAAAGTTCTTTTATTATCGTATGATGTAAAAACGGAATTGAAATAGAATGTAAGATACTGTTTTCCATGACTGGACCCAAGAAATTATGCAGGGGGCTTTCCTGAAACTTTCCCAGGGCGTCAAGCAATGCGATGTCGATAGCTCCCAGTGCGGAATTATATGCTATGTGGTTTCTGTTCCGGCATTCTTTTTCTAAAACTTCCAATGTTTTTTCAACGTCATCAAGGGTATTAACTTCCTGGTGAAAAAGAATTTTAGCAAAGCGATCTTTAATGGTTTCAGTAACGGTTGAACAGGTTTCTCCCGTCACATAAGGCCTTGGAGCACTTTCTCCATATCCTGATATACCGTTGTTAAACTGCAATTCAACAACTATCGAATCGGCCTTTGCTCTATTAATATGAGGAGAATGAAACGAATATTTAAAAGGGGTATTGAATTGAAAAAGGTTGATCTTGATTATATTCATATAAATTCACGCCTATCGGTTCATCATTTCAACAGCCCTTGTACTACTTTTTTATAGCCTTTCAAAAGAAATTGATGATGTTTTGTTGGGTTGATGTGTCTGCAAATGTTTCTCTTTAAGATATTCACGATACTCCTGATGAGTATTCTTCCATCTCTTTATAATTACGCGAAAAACAAAGTTTCTTTTAAAGTTGTTTATTGCTTTTAAAATGTTGTAGCTAAAGGATCTATTATTATTTAGCAATATAAATTTTAAATCTCTTATAATCTGAAGATAGATTCTGTGCCATGAGTACATCTTGTCATGAGTATATAAAATGCCTTGCATCAGCTCATATTCTGTCATTTGTTTTGGCAGCACTGTGACGTGAAATCCATCATAATCATCATAGCTTTTGTAAACAAGTCTTGCTTTATCCAGCTCATTCCAGAACTCGGTGCCGGGGAATGGCGTAATTGATATAAATTGAGCCGATTCAATTCCTTTTTGAATGCAGAAATTTACCGTTTTTTCAAAAACATCATGATCATCCTGATCACTTCCAAAGATAAACATACCATGTATTGCTATTCCAAATTTATGAAATACCTTTATTGCTTTCTCTATTTCTTCTATAGATATATTTTTATGGAAATCATTTAGTGTTTTGTCGTTTATAGATTCAAAGCCAATAAAAACACGCCGACACCCAACTTCAGCCATACGCTTTACAAAAAGTTCATCCTTCGCCACATCAGCCCTTACCTGACACACCCATAGAAAATTTAAATCATTTTTTTCAATTTTATCAAATAGCTCAAGACTAATCCTTTTGTCGGCACAAAAATTATCATCATAGAAAAAAACATTTTTCCTGCCCAATAGTTGAAAATGATTTTTTAGTTCTGCTATGGTCTTATCGGGATTTTGAAATCTGTATTTTCGACCAAACATCTTTGTGACACAGCAAAAAGAACATCCATGAGGACATCCCAGAGAAGTCATGATCGGAATCAATCTGAGTTTTCTATAGTTAATCAATAATGACAGATCCGGTATCGGCAAACTATTTAAATCGTCAACGGGTTTACTTGTGACGATTCGATCTTTCATCTTTCGATCAACAAGACTTTTAATTATTGGGGGACCCTCTCCAATAACAACCTGATCAACAAAGGGCAGTGCTTCTTCAGGATTAAGAGAGACATGGATACCACCAGCGATAATCCACCCGTCGTGCCGCAGCTTTTTATAAATTTTGGCGATTTCATAGCCTCTTAATGCGCTATTTGTAAGTAATGTCAAAATAAGTGTATCAGCTATTTTTAATTCATTGATTAATGTTGTTTCATCGGCAAGATTTTCCTTGAGCATTTTTACATCATATCCCGCGTCTTTTAATTGAGTGGCCATATAAAGCGGCCCGAGTAAGGGATGCTGTATTGAATTCTGAAAAATGTTTGATTTTGCACCTCGGGGCTCAACAAATAAAATCTTGTTCTTCCACATATACTGCCTATGACACGTTAGAATTGCTATAACAGGTTAAACCAGATAATATGCAAATTGTCATCAAGTTTTCTCGTCCAATACGTCTCTTACCTTTCGCGAAAGGTCCTCGATGTTATAGGGTTTTTGTATGAATCCACTTCCACCCTGCTGCATAAATTTTGCTGCGTGTGTTTCCGCGCTGTACCCACTGGATAGAATTACTTTCACGTTATGGTGAATCGATTTAAGAATGTTGAAAGTATCTGTACCGTTCATGCCAGGCATAATCATGTCCAGGATAACCAGATCGATGTTCTCTTTATTTGTCTTAAAAATCTCTATAGCCTCCTGGCCGCTCTTGGCAGTTAAGACATTGTATCCCATCACCTCCAGACTCTCCTTGCCTACATCGATGATTACATCCTCATCATCTACGAGAAGAATAGTCCCCTGACCTCTTATAAGCTCCTCGGAAACTTCTTTTTCCTTCGTCAGCGCCTTATCGGAAGCAGGTAAATAAATTGTAAACGTTGTTCCATACCCCTGCTCGCTCGCTACGGTTATAATGCCGCTATGTCCTTTGACAATACCATACGCGGACGCAAGCCCTAAACCGGTGCCTCTTCCCATTTCCTTTGTCGTGAAAAAAGGTTCGAAGATCCGTTCCTGAGTTTTCTTATCCATACCTATGCCTGTGTCGGTCACCGAAACTTGTATATACCGACCAGGCTTTACGGAAAATGTTTTTACAAATTCCTCATCGAGGACAACATTAGCAGTTTCCAGATACAGAGTACCACGATCAGGCATAGCCTGAGAGGCATTTACATAAAGGTTCAGAAGGACCTGTTCAATTTGTCCCCGGTCAATTTCCACTGTCCAGAGATCCTTTTCATACGTCCGAATGATGCTGATCTCCTTATGAGTCCTGCCAAACATGGTCGAAGTCTTGTCGATGGATTCATTCATGTTGGATATTTTTACTTCGTATTTTCCACCACGGGCAAACCCTAATAGTTGTTTTGTTAAATGCGCGCCGCTTTTTACCTGATCTTCGATACCCTTGAGTTTTTCATAGAGTGGGTGACAGGCATTGATATTTAGAAACATCAAAGAAGCGTACCCCTGGATGCCCGTGAGGAGATTATTAAAGTCATGGGCAATGCCGCCCGCGAGTGTACCGATAGCTTCCATCTTCTGGGCATGAAGCAGTTGTGATTCAAGCTTTTTCTGCTCGGAAATATCCTTAAATATTCCGACGATTCCGATGATATTTCCATCACCATCCAGATTTGGCGCTCCACTTAATATGAACAATCGCTCCGAACCGTCCTTGTGCAGCATCGTGCACTCTAGATTGCCGGCATATTCCAAACGATTATATATTTCCCCGAAAACCCTGCTGAAGTGATCAACTTCATCTTTTTTTACAAAATCCGCAAAGTATTTCCCAATCACTTCTTCCTTGGTATGTCCTAAAATCCTTTCCCATGCGGGATTTACATAGGAGAGAGATCCATCAACATTGATGGTGTAAATTATATCGGGGGCATTTTCGCTGAGAGCCCGGAAGCGTTCCTCGCTCTCAAGGATATATTGGTAGGATCTGGCGTTATTAATGCTTATGCCAATTTGCAGCGCGATACCTAAGAGAAGATTTAAGTCGCTCTGGTGAAGCTGTCTTTTCGATCTGAAATTGTCCACCGCCAAAACTCCCTCAGACTTCCCTTCATAAATTATAGGAACGCAAATAAAGGAACTGGCGCCCAACTGTTTTGCAAATTCTCGGCTTTTGTCAGAAATGTCCTTTTCCACATCTTTAATATCATTTACCAGGAAAGGTTTCTGGTCTCTAAATGCAACGACAAAAGGTCCTTTTGATTTTGGGTTGTCCAGATGAAAATCTGTCATTGTCAAAAAATTTTTATCTGTCGGGTTGTACCCATACCCCGCCGTATACACAAGATGCTTCTTGTTTTTATCGGCAAGCATGATCATTCCCCGGTCAAAATCCAGTCGTTTTTCAAATGTTTCCATTGTGAATTTGAGGAGTTTATCAATATCCAGAATATTCGATGACGCCTGGCCGATCTCCTGGACAAGCATGGAATTGTTATAGCGAAGGTTGACCTCATCCAGGAGACTGCTTGCCAAATCTCCATGATTTTTAAATGTATTCGCCAATTCGTTTTTTTCCAGATAAGCCTGATAGCGCGACAGTCCCATTACCAGCACCACGCTTAATAAAGTAGCAATGATACTGAGATTAAACGGCAGGAAGACAAAGAAGAAGGGACAGGCAAGCAGGGACAATACTACACTGTAATTCACGACTCTCTTCCAGATAAATGAAGGCGTTTCCTCCCATCTGATCGTATAACAGCAGCGGTCGCCGGAAACATGCATGCACGTGTGATGATCGATCTCGGCAAACTTATTTGTGAACAAACTGGCAACACCCTCAAATATACCGAGCCTGTTTGCACACTGGAAGGGTTTTTCTGTAACACCTGGATTTTGAATAGCTACAGCCTCAATTGTCGTGGGACCAATCCTTTGCGTTTGGAGGGTTGTACCCCGGCTCATATGAACATAAAGTTTTTCAAGAATGGAATAAACGACCGCGGGTGTCATGAAACCCATTGTGTATTGTGTAATCGCTCCGGCCGAAGAAGTGTACCTCCCGACCTTTCTGGCAATATCTTGAACCCCGGTTGTTTTTATGAGAATTTCTTGGAATCGATCGACCTGTCTCTGGGTAAGCCAGTGGCCTTGGTCTTCAAGCTGGTAAGTCGCGATTTCGGCATAATTCAAAAGGGAAATTATATCTACTTGAGGATGGTATTTTCTGATATATTCAGTATAGCTCTTTATTATTTTTGTATTGTATAATGGAGTATCTTCCATGTTCCGCTCGGTCATGTGGGTGTTTGCGATAAGAGTATTTTGTCTTTTGTGTAACTACTCATAATTCATGCCAAATCTTCGCTGTAAGTACTCAACAAATTCATTTGCGCTCGGATGATGCACCACATTGAGAACCCACATCTGGTATTTCTTTTCACAGGAAATATTTGTGATCTCATTATATATCGCAGGGTAAATCAGGAGGGGGATGCAGTCAAGGTGGTAGACCCCTGTAAGCTTCGCAACAGCGAGGGAAAGGTCTTCCCATGGCAGATTCTCCGGATCAGTTATCAGGACTTTGATTCCGTTCAATAATTCGGATAAATTTGCTCCCACATCTGACTGATTCACAACCAGAACGGCCTTCAGGCAGTTCCTGTTGACGAGTGAATATATCTTCCATTGTCGACAAAAACCAAGTCTTTGGGCCACGCTTTCCAGCGATTCATCGTTTACATTTTTCTGCCCTAAACTCAGGGCATCAAATATATAACCTCCGGACTGGTGCTTGAGAAATTGTTCTAACTCCCATAATTCAGAAAAAGTGCTTTCGTGGAGAGACCACCCTGGCTTTACCTGATTCTGGGGTACACCCACCGGGAAAGTCATATATGAGAAGAGATCAAGTGAACAAATCTTGGGGTTATTTATTTCCCTGGCGAAGCCGCCAAAGACGCGGTCAGGGAATAAATTATCATGGCGAAAATAACACATTATATAGTCCATTTTTGCAGAAGGCAGATGGTACATGCCATATAGAAACTGCACCATTTGCTTGAGAACAAGGAACCCGGGACGTTTTTTCTCCAGGGGCCTTGCCGCATGATGATGGATCATCCAGGCCCGCTCATAAGCTCGTATCATTGATAAATGACCGTAAATCTTTCCGTTTTGTTCGTAAGTACAGTGCATGGCGATTTCGGAATTTTCCTGATAGAGCTTTTTATACGTATTTTTAAAGTCATCTCGATAGTCTTGGAGCAGTTTGTACTTCTTGGGATAGATGAACCCGGTATCAAAAAAGAACTCCCAAAGGGCATCCATGTCAACTTCCGTGGAAATGCAAGAATGAGGGTCTGTATTTAAGCTGAGAATGCGATTCAAACGGCTGTAACTATGGATGTCCATATCCAGTATGGCTATGCCGCAGCAAATTTTGTGTTCCTGCGGTTTATGGCGATAGAGTACCTGGGCCGCACAGTTCATTTTCAACTCTCCGGCATACACTATTGATAGACCGTGAATAATCATTCCCGGCATCAAAATTCCATCTTTTTCGTCATCATATATGGAAAATCCTGTAATAGAAATGTCAAAAATTTCACGGTGGATCCTCTTCTTTGAAAATGGATGTTCAAAAGAAGCGATGGGGGGCGGAAAAATCTGGCGGCGAGGATGGCGTATTTTTCTTGCTTTAAAGCGATGGATATAGCTTCCAAGAGGTGCGAGAACAATTTCCCACCCGTAAAGGTCACGTTTTTGCCTTATAAAATGGCAGTTTCCGGAAAAATACATTTTGTCAGTATTGATTAAACGTATTATGGATATAGCGTCGGGATTGAACCAATAAAATGACGATGGTGAATCCGGATCTATCTTTATACGGAAAGCGAGGGGACTGAAGTCCATCAGTTTTCCTCTGGCAAGAAAGCCACTCTGCATTAACTCTGCAGTAACATTCCGGCAGGTAAAGCGAGTTATGCCCCGCCTGCTGATGATGTAGCTCTTTTCCGGTAATTGTATTTCAAATCCAAGATTGTTTATATTCAGCAGCCTTGCTGGAATTAGTGTAATGGACTGGTAGTCTGTGATGATAAGGTATTGAAGCTGGAAGTTTTCCAGGTTGAAGCCGGCGTAACCTTTATCCCAAGAGCAGGTTAACTTATCCTCCAGGCATATCTCAGGGATGGCATTTACAAGAATTCCTTCTTCATATTTGGAACTCCGCAATAGGGCGCGAACACAACCACCTGTAAAATGAAGATGGTTGAGGGCATTAATCAGTTTTTCTTTTTCAAGGTGATTGGCAGATTCAAGCGCGTCGATCAAGTCTTCATGCTGGAAAAGCCACGGTGGTAGGAACGTTTCTTCAGATGGTTTTTTAAAATTTTTGATATCGGTAAGAATCGTCTGCCAGGGCTTTTTGTCATTCATTTATCGAAACGCCATAATTGCTAAAAGATCAAATTTGAGATTATGATAGTATGTGGTTGATAAATCAATTTGTGAACGTCCCGGAATGAGCGTACATGTTTAGTTAGACAGCAAAACCATCATAATAAAAAGAGACAGTGTTTTAAAAAGTATCAAGTGGGTTTTCTTATATACTAAAAAACCGGTTATTGTCAAATTTAATTGGGATATCTGCGGAAAAACAACTTCGAAGAAAATCTTTTATCAGTTACCTCTCTAAAGACAACTTCTGGTTTGGCAATACATGCCTTTTAACTTCAATATATCCCGCAAGACCGACAGCTTTAAATGTTTCTTCAATAACTGCCCCTGTGGTATGAACCACCATCCCATCCGGATCAGGCATTGGCGACGCAATAACAAGCTTGTTGCCGAATCTGCGGAAACTCAGATCTACAATGCTGTAAGCCAACATGACTATGCCGGATAAAGACATAAGTTCAGTTTCGAGCGTGATGCAATCCGTGGATACCATCTCCTTCAGAAATTCCGGCAATTCATATTTCTCTATAATTTTCATGCCGAGACAGGAATGATGCTGAGAAATAAACTCTTCTCCTATTTCAGATTCTTTATATGCGTCTTGATAGAGTGATCTGTAGAGTGCAATGATAATTTTGCCGATTTCGAGGAGAAGGCCTCCGAGCTCAACCTTCCTGGCATCACCGTCCCTCAGTCCGAATTCTTTTGCCAGTACCTTACCGCCAAGGATGGAAGTCGCGAAGCTTCTGGCAAAAATAATTCTCACATCCTTGTCTTTTGACAGAGATGCAAATGCCAGAAATATAATGAGAACTCTCGCGAAATCCATTCCCAGTCGGGATACAACTTTGTAAAACGTATCGACAGGGCCTCTTCTAAGCTGTCCATAATATACTGAATTTGCGATATTGAACAGCCTGAAGAGAATATCATCTCCTATTTTACCTTTTAAAAGCTCGATTTCCTTTTCACTTGCATCGGAATCATCAAGAACCGTGAGGACCTCGTGATCAAAACCGAGGTTAACCGCATTGAGTATTTTATCTTCAATATCCGAAAGAATTTGATATGCCTTCTCATTATCCATTTCGTGTCTAAGCGTATAAAAGCTTATTATATTAGTCTTGAGCTAAAAGAGTAAATTTGATAAGAGCTCTCGTGTCTTAATATATCGGCAAAAAAGAACAGAATATTAATGCGTCAACCACATTCCATCCAAATATTTTTTCTGATACGATCAAATTTCTGTTCGGGGTTTCTTTCCCAGAAAAACGAAAGGAGAAAATAATGGCATTAGTCTATGAGAAAGAAGGATACATAGCAAAGGTAGGTCTGAATCGTCCCGAGGAAAAGAATGCTCTGGATCCCGACATATTGATGGACCTTCATAATACATGGAAGGACGTTAACCTAGATGAGAAGGTCCGGGTTGTTATTCTCTACTCCTGCATACCTGACATCTTCTGTGCCGGAATGGACCTAAAGACGGCGGTTCCTGTGCTCACGAAAGCCAGGGCACCTGAGAGTGACGCAGAGCGATGGCTGATACAAGTGGGGCCGCAAGTTGGTGAGGCAATGCTGAAGCCCAACATTGTAAAAAAACCTGTAATTGCGTCTGTCAATGGTTTCTGCCTGACAGGGGGATTTGAGATGATTATGGGTGCGGACTTAAGAATTGCCTCGGAAAATGCAGTTTTTCAGATGCGAGAAGCCAGTTTGGGGATTATGCCCATCGGTGGCGGGAATGTTTATTTGCCGCGAATTCTCTCACCATGCAGGGCGCTTGAAATCCTTCTCACATCAGGCAACTTCCGTGCAAGAACTTTGTACGAATGGGGTTTTCTCAATCATGTGGTGCAATCTCAGGATGATCTGATGAAAAAGGCCATGGAAGTAGCGGATAAAATTGCCGGCAATGGTCCTCTTGCCGTCCAGGGAATCATTAGATGTTTTCGGGAAACCCGTGATATGCCTTATGCAGAAGCCTTCAGGAGAGAGATGGAAATCGGGGTACCGATATTCGGAAGTGAGGATGCACGCGAAGGCATCCGTGCCCAAAAAGAAAAGCGTAAACCAAATTTCCCCGGTAAATACTGATGAGTTTGTGAAAGGTCATACATAAAGACGAGTTGGACTTGATGTAACAACGGCATCAGCTTTTCAATTTATCCCACACATGGTATGAAGGAATTATTACTCTTTATTACGGGTCTCATTTTGTTCTTAGTTGGTGTGGTGAGACTAAGCACCGAGGTCCAGCAGCTTTTCACCGTACGCATAAGAGAATATATAAAGTATTCTGTCAAAAGACCGGTCTACGGCTTGTTGACCGGCATTGTAACAACAATCCTCTTCCAAAGCAGTTCTGCCACCACGTTGTTGACCGTTGGTATGGTGAGTGCCGGCCTGATGACCTTTTACCATTCTCTGGGTATTATATTAGGCGCAGACGTTGGCACGGTATTGACTGTTCAACTGGTTGTTTGGAAGGTTACCGACATTTCCCCTCTTTTTATCATCATAGGTGGAGTAATATGGCTAACCGGGAAGTCAAAATGGAAATCTATCGGCGAGGCCATATTTTGTTTTGGACTTATATTTTTTGGATTGAGTCTGACGGCGATGGCCTCAGCACCATTGAAAAATCATCAGACGGTTATCCATTTTTTTCAAGAGACAAAGAGTCCGCTGCTGGGTGTAGGAATAGGTGCGCTTTTCGCGTGTATTGTTCAAGCCTCTATAATTCCTATAAGCATTCTTGCGATATTAGCGCAACAAGATCTTATTACTATTGAAAATGCATTGCCGATTGTTTTCGGCGCGAATATCGGGACCACTGTTACCGCCCTCATGGCCAGTATGGTGGCGAGTATCAGCGGCCGGAGAAGCGCCGTTTCGCACCTTCTTTTTAAATGCGTTGGCACGATTATCTGCCTCGCGGTGTTGCCCGGTTTGATTACTGTCGTACAAAGTCTTTCGGTGAATGTGGCTCAGCAAATAGTCTATGGCCATTTCATATTCAATATTCTTATTGTTGTCGTTTTTATTTTCCTTCTCAAACCATATGCCAGGGTCATTGAAAAAATGATGCCTGGCCGGGAGGATGTTCTCCCATTATGGCCTGAATTTATAAATGAGAAATATCTTTCTGATCCGGAAAAGGCCCTGGAATGTGTAAAAATGGAACTGCACAGAGAAATCTTACTGGCACATAAAATTTTCACAGTGAGCTTAGATTTGAGAAAAAACTATCAGAAATGGCAGAAACGCAATATTGTCTATATCCAACTTGTCGTGAATCATCTGAGGCGCGAGATTATGGCTTTCTTGTGTAAAATATCTTATCATAAACTCTCACCGGATCTTTCTCAAAAGCTTTTTTTATTTACGGCCATGGCTGATGACATTGAAAGAATCACGAATCATGCCGTCAAACTGGCAGATCTTTCGAGAGATAAATATCAGACACGGGCGAGCTTTACGGATTCGGCGAAAAAGGAATTGGAGGAAATTGAAAAGCTGGCAGCCGATAATCTTGACGATGCTGTGGCACTCGTTGAACAGTATGACCAAGAGAAGATAGCGCAAATATCTCTTCGTGAAGACAACATCGATGTGAGGGTAAAAGACGCAAGGGGAAAGCATCTCGTGAGATACTACAACGGAATATGTCAGGCAGAGGCTGGTCCCATATTCGTAGCGATGTTGATTCATCTTGAAAGAATATCAGATCTATGCCAGAATATAACCGAGTACGTCAGTGAGCTTCAATAATGTTGGGTGATTGTAGTCTCGATGTTTATTTATTATTCTGACCTTGACAATCGAAACGTGCGTTAATAAATTTAGATCATAGTTTCTTCAGGGAAGACTTGGCCGAAACGATCATGATCAAGCGACAAGAGGAGAAGATCCGCAGTATTGGTTTTCCAAAGATTGCAGAGGTAAATGGGATCCGGGGATCACTCCGCGATTCGTACAAGTGATTTAGCTGATTTAGCGTAAACATCAAGAAGGAGGCCGATCATGAACAAACGACTGGATGCATTGAAGGTTGCACTCAACAATGAGATGAAAGAACATGCTTTTTATTTAAAGAACGCGGAAAGGACAAAAAATGCCGTCGGCAAGGCTATGTTTCAACAGATAGCTGGGGAAGAACTTGAACACCATGAAAGGCTCAAACAGCTTCATGAAAACTGGGAAAAAGAAAAGAAGTGGCCTGAAACGGTTCCCCTCAAAGTAAAGGATACCACTGTGAAAAATGTCCTGAGGGACGCCGCAAAGAAAGCTCCCAAGGGAGCCAAGGGTGATGCTGATGACCTCAAGGCAATTCGTGTGGCCATTGAGTTCGAGGGCAAGGGCGCGGAATACTATGCAAACCTTCGGGATCAAGTCTCCGATCCGAAAGAAAAGGCATTTTTTAATCTCTTGGCAAATATTGAACATGAGCATTATGTGTCTCTCAAAGACACCGAAGAATACATGACAGACCCTGTTTCCTGGTTTAGGAAAAAGGAAGGCGCCGGTCTCGATGGTGCGTAACCGCGCTGCGGTAAGTTGCCAGTTCGTGGTTTTTCTTCATCACATACCGAGGGGACCTCTATGAAACGGCCGTTTCATAGAGGTCCCCTTTTATGATCCACCCTACAAATCCCGTGGAGGAATATCGATAACTACACGATCTCCATTTACGGATGCTTTTTCTTTCTGAAAATAATCCTTATGGGAGTCTGATCAAAACCGAAGGCCTCTCTGATCTGGTTCGCAAGGAAACGTCTGTAGGAAAAATGTACAGCCCTGGGTTCACGCACAAAAAAAACGAAGGTGGGCGGAGCAACAGAAGTCTGGGTTATATAACTCACGGTATTGGCTCTATGTTGATGGCGCGGTGGTGGGTTCGAATCCAGTAGTTTTCTGACAACGCTATTGATTTCTGCGGTACTGACACGCTTTGTGTACTGATTAAGAACCGCTTCTATGAGGTCAAATATTTTGGTTACCCTCTGCCCGGTAATGGCTGATATAAAAATAATCGGGGCATAATCCATAAATTTTATGGTATCTTTGATATCTCTCACATAATTCCCCACCGTAGCGTTATCTTTCTTTATGACATCCCATTTGTTCACAACAATGATACACCCAACTCCTCTTTCGACTGTCAAGCCTGCTATCTTGGCATCCTGTTCAGTCATTCCTTCCTCGGCGTCGATAAGAAGCAGCGCGATGTCACAGCGGTCTATGGCTTTCAGTGCCTGGATAATGCTGTATTTTTCAAGTACATGACTGACTCTGCTTTTCCGCCTGATGCCCGCAGTGTCAACCAGCAGATATTTTTTACCATCAAATTCGAAAGGGGTGTCTATGGCGTCTCGCGTCGTGCCCGGTATAGGATTGACGATGGCCCTTTCATATCCGAGTATTTTGTTCACAAGGGATGATTTCCCTACATTCGGCTTTCCGATTACCGCTATTCTGGTTCTCTTTTCCCTGTAAGGATGATCTTCAGAAGTATTTGAAAGATGTTCCGCTACAGCATCCATGAGTTCATAAATGCCTTGCCCATGCTGTGCGGAAATGCCGTACAGCCGGTCAATCCCCAATTCGTAGAATTCGTACACCCGGTTTTCGTGCTTTGGGCCATCGATTTTATTGATCACAAAAAAGATTGGTTTTTCAATGCCTCTTAGGATGTCGGTAATTTCCCTGTCTGATGGTGTTAAACCTTCACTTCCATCCATGAGGAAAATAATGATGTCTGCTTCTTCCATGGCCAGGTGAGTTTGTTCACGCATTTGCACAAGCATCTTTTCCGTGGATGCCGGCTCGAACCCACCGGTATCAATCAGGGTGAAGCCCTTTTCGTACCAGGTGCAATCCGCGTAATTCCGATCTCTCGTGGCGCCAGGTTCGTCAATAACGATAGCTTTATTTTTCTGTGACAGGCGGTTAAACAGCGTCGATTTCCCGACATTGGGCCTGCCGATGATAGCGATATATGGTTTCATTGCATTGAATCTGAGTATGTTGCTGATAATTCCTCTGTATTGATATTCTATCCGGTTGTGATATAGTACACTGGATTGTAACTCATATAGTTTTTTAGTAACATATTCGGTCAACGGTGACAAATTTTTCCTTCTATACTTGAAGCACGGGAGGGAGAGCTGTGTACGGTAATAGCGGCTGTATTCTAAAAGTAGATTTAAGTACAGGAGAGATAAAAAAGGAACTTTATGACGAGTCGGTGGCCAGAATGTTCCTGGGGGGAAATGGTCTGGCAGCGAAGCTCATGCATGACAGCGTTCCTTTTACCGCAGATCCGCTTGGTCCGGAAAATGCCATAGTCTTTTCTGTAGGGCCTTTGACGGATACACCTTTATGGGGAACCAGTCGGGGGCATGTGGCATCAATATCACCGCTCACCGGGATATTTGCCGACTCCAATTATGGAGGACAGTTCGGAACTGCTCAGAAGCGGGCGGGATTTGACGCCATTGTTATCACCGGGATTTCATCAAATCCTGTGTATCTCTCCATTACGGAGGCGGGCGGACAACTCCATGATGCCTCCCATTTATGGGGTAAAACAACCCATGAGACGATTGCCGCATTAGAAGAACAAAAAGGCAAGGGGGCAGTCTGCGCCTCCATTGGGCCTGCGGGGGAGCAGGGTGTTCTCTTCGCAAACGTTATCCTTGGCGGAGCAAGGCCCGGCGCTGCCGGCCGTGCCGGCATGGGTGCCGTGATGGGAGTGAAAAAACTGAAGGCCGTCGTTGTGAATGGGGGCAGGCGAACGCGTATTGCCGATCGGGAATCATTGCTGATACTTATGAAGGAAAAAAGTACAGCATTGAAAGAAAACACCAAACTGTTGACCACCTATGGAACGCCGTTTCTCGTAAATGTTATCAATGCGAAAGGTGTGCTGGGGACAAGGAATAACAGCACCGAAGTCTTTGCCCATCCCCAGGATATCAGTGGCGAGCGGATCAAGGAAAAATACTGGCATAAAGATATTGCCTGCTTCGGGTGCCCCGTGGCGTGCGGCAAAAATGTCCATGTGACGAAAGGCGAGTACGCCGGCATGACTGTGAAAATGCCTGAATACGAAACCCTGTATGCCATAGGCTCCATGTTGGATAACCGTGATATTGATTCCATCATCAATGGCAATCACGCGTGCGATTTGATGGGTATCGATACTATTTCCATGGGGGTTACACTCTCCTTCGTCGCTGAGTGCATTGAAAAGGGAATTATTTCTGAAAAGGAAATAGGGGGGAACGTTGACTTTGCCGATGGCGAGGAGATGGTCTCACTCATCAAAAAGACGGCCAGGAAAGAAGGTATAGGAGCGCTTCTTGCCCTTGGTTCGGCGCGCCTTGCAGGAAAGTTCGGTCAAGATGCTTATAAATATCTCTATACCGTCAAGGGATTGGAAATTGCCGGTCACTCCGCTCGCGGCTTAAGGGGAATGTCTCTTTCCTATTCCACTTCCACGAGGGGCGGAAGTCACCATGACGGAAGACCCAATTACGCCAAAGAAGATCCCGATCCCGGATTTACGCCGCAGCCAAAGTATATCCAGAAAAACCAGTATTTTACCGCCGTCGGTGATTCGCTTGTTTTATGCCGGTTCATCGCTGAAAGGGGTTTGGGAACACCCCTTAATGAAGATATCGCAAAGATTGTCGGCTATGTGACGGGCTGGGACATTACTCTTGCCGAGCTCGAAAGAATCGGCGAGAGGATCTATAATCTGGAGCGCCTCATAAATGTCAAGCGCGGAATAAGCCGGAAGGATGATACCCTTCCTTACCGTGTCATGAACGAGCCCATCCCGGACGGGCCGGCAAAGGGGAGGTACTGTTCAAAGGAGGATCTGGATGCTCTGCTGGATACGTTCTACGCATTGAGGGGCTGGGATCAGAATGGTATTCCCACGAAGGAGAAGCTTACGGAACTCGGTTTGGAATAGGCGCGCGTGCAGGGTTTAACCGAAAGTGTCCATGATGAAGCTATGGATCTTTAACCAGTCGCGCATCTTTTTGTAGTCCGGCAGAACCGCTTCCACCTCTTCCCAGTAAGCAATGGAATGATTCTGATGAATCAAGTGGCAGAGCTCGTGGACGATCAGGTAATCCATGACGGGTACGGGTGCCATGATGATCTTCCAGTTGAGCCGGATCACGCCGTTCCGGGAGCAGCTTCCCCAGCGGCACTTCTGATCTTTTATCTGTACGGCGGCCGGCCACCTTCCCAGTTTCCTAGTTAGATTAGGCAGTCGCTCAAAAATTTTACTTTTCACGCGTTCCTTGTACCAGGCGATCAATGCCTCCCTTACCGCAAGTTTCTCCTCATCACCCTTACAACTTTTGCCAATCCTCACCTGGAGACGGCCGTTTGTGAGACAACATGCATTCTCTGCCCTTTCCACCGAGTGTATAACTTTTAGGCAATACTGCCTTCCCAGATACGGGAATGATTCACCTGTCACAAATTTCTTCGGGGCGTGAAGCAGTTTTTCATGGTGTATTTGTTCCTGGCGGACAACAATCCATCGGGCCTTTTTCTGCACCAATGAACGTATTTTTTCTCCGCTGAGCCGCTTCGGTGCGCGGACTGTTATAACAGCCGGTCCTACATATATAGCCACGGTCTTCTTCCGACTTGTCCTTATGATCTCATAGTTAATCTGTTTGTTTCCGAATTGTATGATATCCATAATTTTAAAAAGAATCTCCGAACTGTAATATCAATCAGGTCATGCATCCAAAAGCGGGCGCAAACATTTTCGCTTGCCGCGGGGTGCGCGAGCGGATGGGGAACACCATTATTCCTTATGGATCGAAGATTCTCCGCAGTATACCGCAGAGATCTCAAATGTATTAATAATCTCTAAGGGTTGCGCTGCATATTGAATGCTCCCTTTCAGGTTTCCTTTCTCTCTTGACATATAGATACCATATTTACTATACTTCATCCGCAACAAGTTGGATCATACTAAAATAATCAGTTATTTCCGTTACTTGTGTCAAGGAATTATGTTTTCAAATTTGACCCGTCGGTACAATAATCGTATTTTGTAAAGATTACGGCTATGTCCAATATACCGGGTTGCCGGGTCAATAGCGCTCCCATAGGCCAAATTTAGAAAGCAGAAATAGAATTTAAGTGTATCGTTTTGCAGGTGGTGCAATGCGTAAACCATTACGACAAGGAGAAATGGATGGACTTTGTGGCATCTATGCCCTGGTCAATGCCATCAGACACCTCGCGGGCAGACGACTGTCTAAAGAGGACGAAGATAATTTATTCAAGGAGCTGGTGAGAAGTATATACAAACGGAATAACCGGCGGCGGAAGAAAAAGCCTAAAAGTCCCGTTGAGTTTATATGGGATGGAACCAGCGCGCGCGATATCTCATATATGTTGAAAAAAACCACGGAATTTTTACACGACAAAAACGTCCAGCTCTATTGGAAGAAGCCATTGCAGGGAAGCAGGCGTCCAAATACAATTGATCAATACTGGAGCCGTATACGAGAAGCCTTTACAGCATATGGAGGTCATGGTAATTGTATCGCCCTCGTTGACTATAATTGGCAATCTGCAAACGGCAACGGAGAAGACGGTCATTGGACATGTGTAACAAATGTCTCCGGAAACACCTTAATTCTTCATGACTCATCAATGGGTCACGGCAGGAAGTTCGTGAAACTTCCAAAAGCACGATGCACACTGGGGAAACCTTCCGAGAGGAGACCGTACCGTCTGCTTGCTCATAACGTGTCACTTCTAAGGGTAGATAAAATAGAATAAGAAAATATTGCACTCTCGCTGTTCTGTTTCCGTGTGGATACGTGGGAGATTTTCTTTAGAGTCGTGTAATGTTTATTTTGATCTTCTGATCCAGGTATCTCAGGTTTTTTCTGTATACCCAAATTCGCCGAGCATGCGCGGGTCATGGGGCCAGTCTTTTTTTACCCGGACAAATAATTCCAGATAAATTCTCGTGGCAAAGAATTTTTCCATTTCCAGTCTTGCCCTCGTGCCAATCTCTCTCAGCATGGAACCTTTTTTACCAATAATTATACCTTTCTGTGAATCCTTTGCGACATTGATGGTTGCCTGGACGCGAATTAAATTTTTCTTTTCATCTTCTTTGAAAGAATCCACAACAACGGCTGTTGCGTAGGGAATTTCCTGATGGGCCAAAAGGATGATTTTTTCCCTGATGATCTCTGCTGCGATGAAACGCTCAGTCCTGTCGGTCATCATTTCGTCCGGGAAGTACCTAGGACCTTCAGGCAGAATTTTCCATATCTGTTCAATCAAGATAGAGATACCATCACCAGTAAGGGCCGATGCAGGTATAATTTCAGCAAAAGAAAAAAGGCGCTGAAACTGGTCTATGAGAGGGAGTATCGTATTCTTCCGGACAAGGTCCATTTTGTTGATCAGCAGAATAACCGGCAATCTGATGCTATGCAGAGAATCAATGATCAATTGATCGTCGCGATGAATACCTTCGGGAGCCTCAACAAGCATGAGTAGGATATCAGTGCTTTTGAAAGTATTCATAGCTGTGGACACCATGAATTGATTTAATGGTGTTGTTGCTTTATGAATGCCCGGTGTATCGATGAAGATCAATTGGCCGTTTTCAATATTTTTGATGCCTAGTATTCTATTGCGCGTAGTCTGGGGTTTGTATGCAGTGATAGCGATCTTTTCACCGATTATGGCGTTGAGAAGGGTCGATTTCCCCACGTTGGGTCTACCAATAATGCCAATGAATCCTGACTTGAACATCTTTAGCGTATCCTTATCGTGCTGTTTCGCAATGGTTCAAGGGTGAAGAAGCGTCTTTCCATATACCCTTTCAGGCTTGCTAAATTTGTGTATCTTCCATGTCCTGTCTTCAACAGTCATGAATACAGCCCCATCTTCCCGTCCATGTGCCACTTTCACTGTCAAATCTGCAACCCGGTATGTGTTTTTCAGCAACTGCAGATTTCTATTCCTTTGCCCCCGGAAAGCCGATACATCTTTCAGCGGTAGAGAAAAAATAATTTCCTTGCCTGTGACCTCTTCTTTAGCAAGCAGAGAAGACGCCATATCGAGGAACAATGATTCTTCGACCAGGGAACGGAATGCCGGATGATACGGGCCCGCAATGATGCTGCCTTCGGTCTCCATCTCCCGGTTCGTTTGCAGACCAAGACGGATGACGGGAATACCGGCGTCCGCAAACCTTGCCAAAGCATATTTGCACATATCAACGGCTTCTGAAATGCTGAGAGGTATGTAAGCGCCTTCTATAAAGAGCTTTGCCAGATCCGTACCCTGAAAGACAATCGTGGGATGGATCCTTACCATATCGGGTTTGAGGGCGATGGTCTCGCGAATGGTGTGTTCAAATCCTGACCGGTTGTCTCCCGGGAGCCCCAACATGATATGTATCCCTGTCTTAAATCCCCACTCTCTCAGTGTATTCACGGTGTTTATTACGTCGGAGGATGAGTGGCCTCTTCGGGTAAGCATCAGCACCTCATCAACAAATGACTGGGCGCCGATTTCGACCGTGGTCACACCGAAACATTTAAGCCGTTCTAAGCTTTCACGGTCTATCTTGTCAGGTCTTGTAGAAATTCTGATATCATGCACCTGCCCATGTTGAATGAAAGAATGGGCGTATTTTAGTAGTTCAGCCTGGCGTTCTTTTTCCATGCCTATGAAATTACCTCCATAGAAAGCAATCTGGACGCGATCCGATTTCCGTTTTGCCTGGCTGAGGTATCTGTGAACCTTTTCCCGGAATGATTTTTCTGTGACGCTCTCATTCTTATATCCGGCAATCTGGTGCACGTTGCAAAAGATACACCTGTTCGGACAGCCTTGATACATGATAAAAAAGGGTACAATCATATGCGTCATGCGTGGCAGCCTATGACTGCCCTCCGCCCGGCATGGGAGGGCTATTTTGAGTTCTTGTGAGTTCTTCCAATGCTTTCTCGGCTGCCCGTTGTTCTGCCTCCTTTTTACTTTTTCCTGATCCCGTGGTTGTGATAGTACCCGCAATAGTCAGACTGACCTCGAAAACTTTGTCGTGATCGGGGCCGATTTCTCTGGTGAGTGAATACTTCGGCGTTTCTTTGAACCGGAACTGACAGATTTCCTGGAGTGCTGTTTTATAATCCCTATAGATAAGGCTACTTCTTCCTTCCTCAATCAACGGCTCAAAGATAGTTTTTAAGAATTTACATACATTCTCAAATCCGCTATCAATATATATGGCTGCGGTGACTGCTTCGAAGGCGTTTGAGAGGATTGATGTTTTAGTCCTTCCTCCTGATGTTTCTTCTCCCTTGCCAAGGAGGAGGTAATCTCCAATAGTAAGTTTTCTGGCCAGATCAGCAAGCGAGTATTCATTCACTACGTCGGCCCTCATTTTTGAAAGCTGACCCTCGGTATAGTCCACAAATTTTTTCATTAACATGTCGCTGATGCAAAGCCCGATGACAGCATCTCCCAGAAACTCGAGCCTTTCATTGTCCTTGCAGGACAGGGAGAGGTTTTCATTGACAAAAGACCTGTGTATCAATGCATTATCGAGAAGATTGATGTCATTGAAAGTGTAGGCAAGTATCTGTTGAAAATTGCTGAGACTTGTAAATCTTTCATCAGTCATTGTTGCGAATCCTTCCATATAATTTCCCCTCATGAGAATCATCCGGTATCACGTTTACGATATGATTTACCAGTGAAGAGTTGCCATCACGTATGACGACACATATGTAATTATCAGAAAAACCTTTTATAGAACCTGTCTCTTTGTCTTTTTTATCCTCGATGAGAACGGCCAGTTTTTGTCCTATAAATCTTTTCACGAAGGTCTTTCTTTTTATTCTTCCCATATTTCTCACTATTTCACTGCGCCTTTTTTTGACGGAGTCATTCACCTTACCGGGAAATCCCATTGCCGCTGTGCCTGGCCGTTCTGAGTACGGAAATACATGCGTGTACGCAATGGGAAGTTCTTCCACCAACGCGAGTGTATTATTAAACGCTTCCTCCCCCTCACCGGGAAATCCGACCATCACATCAATTCCGATGGCAGCATGGGGGAGCGCCCGGCTGATTTCTTTAATGCGATTTTTAAAATATACCGAGTCATAATTTCTTTTCATAGCGGCAAGAATTCTGTCATCCCCACTCTGGAGGGGAATGTGAAGGTGCCTGCAGAGGGTGGAGCTATTTTTCATCAGCCGTATCATGTCGTCCGTTATTTCCGTTATCTCTATGGAACTTAGACGTAATCTCTCAACACTTTTGTTCTTCTCCACGTAGTCCAATATATTAAAAAGATTTGAGGGTGGAACCAGGTCTTCACCATAGACTCCCAGGTGAATCCCCGTCAGGACCATTTCTTTGTAACCAGTCCTGGCCAGCGTTTCGATTTTATGGAACACCTCGCGTTCAGGAAGACTTTTGCTTCGACCCCTCGCGTAAGGAATAATGCAATAGCTGCAGAAACTATTGCACCCATCCTGGATTTTGAGGAATGCCCTTGTACGTCCGGGGAATTTCAACGGACTGAGCGTGGAAAATTTACCGGCCTGAACGATGTCAGTGACGAGACATTGCGGCTCTCCTTTCACTAACTGCTCTATAATTTGCGGAATGTTCTCCTTTTCAGCGGTTCCTGCGATGAGGGTTACACCGGGGATCCTGGCAATGTCTTCAGGTGCAACCTGGGCATAACAGCCCGTCACAATAATTAATGCGTCAGGGTTAATCCTGTTTGCCCTTCTAATAATCTGCCTTGATTGATAATCTGTCCGGCCTGTAACGGTGCAGGTATTGATGATATAACAATCGGCCTTCGTATGGAATGGTACTGGTACAAAGACGTTCTTGTCGAGCTTGTCTAAAATGCCCGCGGATTCGTACTGGTTGACTTTGCATCCAAGGGTTGATATAGCAACTTTAATCACGATAATGTCTCTACCTTATACAATTTTTCTAAAAACCATGGTGTGAAATCCAAGGTAATCTCTCTACCGATTATCTGTAGCAAGCTGTGGGGATAAAAAAAACTTTTCGAATCGTGCAGAGTCAATTCCATTAAATCCTTTTCTGTAGAGTTTCTTTGAAAAAGGTCAGGTTTCATTGAGTCCGGTAGCGATCGCATATCCCGTGGCTTGCTGTGTGGAATGCGGGCGAATGGGCAACTATATTATTCCTTGAGGATCGAAGATTCTCCGAAGCTTATTTCCAAATATGCTAATGTAAACGTCTAATTCATTATTTGTCAAGGTTAAAGGATTGCTGGATTTTTATGGAGACATGAAGTAAAATTTCGTTATATTAAGTTATTTTAAGGGAGGTTTAAATAATGGAAGGCATTATAAACTATATAACCACACATCAATTTACCGCTGGTGTACTTGGTTTTGTTGCAATCTTAATAGTGTTTTTTATATTGAAGAAATTCGTCAAGTTGGCCTTACTATTGATTCTCGGGCTCATTGTTTTCGTCGGATATTTATATTTTACTGATCCGGGCGTAACGCTGAAAGACGTGAAAGCAACCATGAACAAGGCGAAGGAGGAAACGGGTTATATTGTGGAGAAGGGTAGATGGGTATATGATGGCGTAAAAAATGTGTACAAAAAGGGTGAAAAACTTGTGACGAAAGATGTGAATAAAATGATGGGAGAGGATAAACAATCCACCAAAAATAAATAACCCTTCCTTATCGTTTTCCCCTTAGAAAATATTGACCTCCATTGCTCTGGGGGGACAAGCCAGGACGCAAAGTTCACATCCGTTGCACTTTTCCGCATCAAATATGACTTTCATAGATTGCCTCTCCAGATAGAGGGCATCAGTAGGACAAAATGCCGTACAGGCACCGCAATGTACACATTTATCACTATTCTGGCTTACGTTTTTTGAAACCGGCTCCACCTTCAGTCCTTTTTCTTTTAAAAAGTGGATGCCCTTATCAAAATTTTTTTTCGAACCCCTTAGCTCAACGACAATTACCCCCTCCCGTCTGGGTAATATCTGGGCCTTGAGGATATTGAAGTCGAGGTCATGCTTTTTTACGAGCTGACATATAATAGGCTGGTCAACATTGTCTGCCGTGTAACGGATAACAACTTTTTTTGAGTACATCTCTTATCTTTAACTCCAATTATTTCAGTAATGCTAAGAGAACACAGAAATGTTGTCAAGAAATTACTTCAGGAACAGTTATTACGTGACAGCTCATTAGTTTGCATACCGGTAAAGTTACATGTCTAAAAGAGAATCCCAATCCATCACGCTGAATGTGCTGTGAAGGGAATGATCGTCGTCAACCAGATGGTACCGTAGGTTTGCAAAAACTGCCCGGGCAATTTCCCGGACTGCTGCCGGATGTACCACATCGTCATTCTTTCCGTGGTAAAGTATCACGGGAAGAGTGAGCTTCTTTGTTAAATACGGTTTGAATTCATCTATGTTAAGTGCCGGTGCCAGAAGGATCAGTTTTTTTATTTTCTCTTCATAGTTGCTGGCATAGGCAGTTGCCATTAATCCTCCGTAACTGGATCCGACCAATATGAGATTTTTTTTATGAAAAAGGATATCATTTAATTTGTTCATTCTTTCTTTAAAAGTCCCGACATAATCTTCGATAATCATATCGGGATACCTTGACCGGAAAAATACTCCCTTCACCCCCTGACTTGAACTTTCAAGCCCATGTACGAAAACTCTTATTAAACTCATGACATTTCCTTTCACACTTATTACCAGGAGTCTTGGAAAAAAATTGTTTCATAGTATTCTAAAGTGAACCGCAAACCCTCACAAAGCGAAAGAACGAAGATGAGCTAATATCATATGAAATTATAGGGATGAACACTAATCTCCTCTTGGATGCAGTCACACCATAAGTAAATATTTTAGCACCCATAGCATATTGTATCCCAGCGTGAAATAGATTTATTTGTCACAAGAGCTTTTGATTTGATTTCAATATGTCAGTATGTTAAAAAAATTTCTAGAGGAGATTTTAACTATGCCAATTGTACTTCCGTTCAAAGCGCTACGACCGCGAAAACAGTATGTTGAGGCTGTTGCATCACACCCTTACGATGTGATGAGTGAGAAAGAGGCAAAGGATATCGTGAGAGACAATCCTTTGAATTTTTTACGAGTCGAGAAATCAGAAGTTGATATGCCGGGTCCTTACAATGCACATGACGATCGCATCTACGAGATCGCCAGAGAGAATCTCAATAGTCTAGTACGGGAGGAGGTTTTATTCCAAGATAAAACGCCTTGCTTTTATATATACCGCCAGAAAATGGGTTCTCATGAGCAGTATGGTATTGTCGCAAGGGTAGATCTTGCTGACTATGAAGCGGGGCGGGTCAAGAAACACGAACTAACGACAGTGGACAGGGAAGTTGACCGCATAAAGCATGTTTTGACAGTCAACGCCAATACGGGTCCTGTATTCCTGACATATCCGGCTCAGGAATTCATCGATGACCTGGTCACAAGAATGGTTACGCATGATCCTGAGTACGATTTCACTGCTGATGATGGTGTATCTCATACCGTCTGGGTTCTAAATAATGGAGAGGATATTGCGGCGTTAACGAATGCGTTCAAGAAAGTTGACGCTCTTTATATCGCTGATGGCCATCATCGAGCCGCGGCAGCGGCAGCGGTGCGAAGAGCAAGGCAAGCACAGAATCCCGCCGCGAGAGGAGATGAGGCGTATAACTTTGTCATGGTGGTTATTTTTCCTCACAATCAACTTAAGATCATGAGCTACAATCGTATAGTGAGGGATTTAAACGGATTAAGCGACTCTGAATTTTCGCGCCGGATCGGAAATTGTTTTGACATAACCGACAATTTTATGGAGAAGTCACCCGGCCATTGTCATGAAATCGGTATGTATTTCCAGGGAAATTGGTACCGATTGAGAGCAAAAGACGAAAGTTATGATCGAGAGGACCCTGTCAAGGTTCTCGATGTTTCCATACTTCATGATAATATTTTAAACCCGATCCTGGGGATTCAGGATCCGAGAACAGACAGCAGGATTGAATATGTGAGTGGCGCAAGAGGAGTGCAAAAGCTCGAAAAAATGGTCGATTCAGGAGAATTTGCTGTTGCCTTTTCTTTATATCCGACGAGGATGGAACAAGTCATGGCTGTCTCGGATGCCGACAAGATCATGCCCCCTAAGTCGACCTGGTTTGAACCGAAACTCCGCAGCGGCATATTTGTGCATCTCCTCACACCATGATAAAGACCGGCACTGACGCGTCAACATTAAGAAGGGAAGACGAAACCATTGATGAACTCCTTGGAGGCCGGATCAAACTATTGCAGAAAAAGAAGGGATACCGGTTCTCTCTTGATGTCTTCCTTATAACCCATTTTGTGCGCCTGAAGAGAGGCGAACACGTCATTGATCTGGGAACGGGAAGCGGCGTGATTGCCATGATCATGGCCGGGCGAAAGGATTGCGGTAAAGTTATCGGTGTTGATATTCAGGAAGAATTTGTCGATATGGCACAACGAAGCGTTGAGTTAAACAATCTACAGGAGAAAGTTGATATCCGCCTGGGAGATATCAGAAATATTGAAAGCCTTTTTGATGAGGATACGTTCGATGTTTCCATCTTTAATCCTCCTTATAGAAAACTGAAATCAGGTAAAATCAATCCGAATACCCAGAAATCCATTGCGCGTCACGAGATAGAGGGCACCCTGCATGATTTTCTTAGGGCAACTGGATATGTTTTAAAAAAGTCAGGACGCGCCTATATCATTTATCCTGCGACGAGAATGGTGGAACTTCTGTCCTCTATGAGAAGAGTCGATATCGAACCGAAAAGACTACGTGTTGTGTATTCGTACAGCAATTCAAGGGGAGAATTTGTCCTGGTGGAAGGGAAAAAAGGCGGGCGGGAAGAGTTGGAGGTTATGCCCCCCCTGGTTGTCTATGAAAACGCTTCCGAATATACGGAAGCGATGACCAGCATTTTCAGGGAGCTTGCCGGACTTGAGAAAGCTTCCGACGAATAATATTCTTTATCATTACTCTTTTTAGGATTTCCTTCAATTCATTGTCCGCTATAGAGGATGTGCGTTTTTCTATCAATTTTTTTTCTTTGTCTTTCAGCGGGTAAGATTCCGGAGAGAATGACGGAGGGTATGGGTTTCTTAACGGAGCAAATGGTATCTCGCCAATAGAAAAGTGGACGTTCTTGACTAAATCTTTTCCCAGAAGCTGATTGATTTTTTCAATAATTTCGCTCTTAAGAATGTGAAGCTGCTGCATCCATACCGAAGAAGCTACTTTCACAAAGAGAGTATTTCTTTTAAGCCTTTCAGGGCGAGTATGGGCCGCAATCTTTATGCCCACGGCTTTATTCCAGATTTCAAGCAAACGCTGTTCCTCGGAGTCGATATTGATATTATGCTTTTTTAGAACGCTCTGGAGGATATTGCCGAGCTTTTGCAGATTTGCCTGTGTGCTTCTCTTACGCATATTTTCTTCTCGCACAGTTTCGTATCCCGGTCAAGGAAGTATTTTTTCTTAAACTCTCATGCCTTGCGGGGAAGCACGAATCCATGGAAACAGCCAATGTATCACTCCTGTCCCGTATCGGAGTGCGGGGTAAACTCCAGAAGAGCCTGCCCCATACTCGATGCGGGGAATCCCGTATTTATCACAGATCCACGTTTTCACGGGAATGGTATCCGTATTCCAGATGACGTCGGGATTGACAGTAAAGTTTTATTTTTGTAATGAATGTGTGTCACTTCCAAAATATTTTGAAAGAAGGGAAGAAGATTTTATGGATTTGTCTGAAATGATAAAAAAGGTTAAGGCGCATCCAGCATATCATAATGCAGGGATGATCCTTTGCCACAACGGTGTCGTAAGGGCGACCTCGAGGGACGGCAAAGCTGTAACAGAGCTTGTCGTGAATGTTGACCGCCATCGTCTGGCCGAGATTATTGCAGAGATGAAGAAACGTCCGGGCATGATAGAAGTCCTTGCCGAGGTAAGAGAAGGAACACTCAAAGTCGGGGATGACGTCATGCTGGTGGTCGTGGCCGGTGATTTCCGGGAAAATGTATTTCCCGTTCTCATGGATGCGGTGAACATGATAAAAGCGCAGGTAACGAAGAAGACCGAACTGTAAAAGCATATGCGGGCGTTACCTTGTTCATTAAATTTCTTGCTCCCTTCGGGAATTGGGAGAATCACCCTCACCTTTAGGTGGAGACTTCATTTCGATCTTTTGCGCTATAAGGGTTCCAGGATTCGAGAGCATTAATGAAAAGATTCTTTCTTGATCCCTTGAATCCTCAATTCATCGGCTATTGTTAATGGTAGCTGACTCTAAATAAATAGGCGCTGTCCCTATTACCTCTCCCTATTACCTCAAAATCATTTGATCTTCTTGATAAGCCTCTGCCAGAGACTTTCGGATTTCAGTATTTCCGTCTTATCATGAGCAGGTTGATGCGGCGTGTATTTCGGAGACAGGCTGGAGCGAAAATCATCCCATTCCTGCATAAGCTCGCCGACGGAACGATACCGCTCAGCCCTTCGGATAGCTGTCATGTTGGCAAGCATACTGTTAATAGCGTCGGGATTGACCCGCTCCAGATTGCCCAAAAACAGTTTCCCCTCCCGGTCATACTCCGGGGTTTTCCCAAAGAGAAGCTGGTGCATGATGACGCCCAGGGCAAAGATATCGGCCTGTTTGCTGGCTTCTCTCTCCGGCGGAATATACCAGTTTTTTTCAGTTATGTTGTAATGCGGCGGCATACCGAAATCGGTCACCTTTATTTTGTCCTCGCGGGTAAACAGAATATTGGCAGGCCGAAGATTGCCGTGGATGATATTATTCTTGTGGGCAAAATCAAGTGCCTCAGCTGTTGGAATGATGATATCCATCGCTTTTTCATAAGGATACGTTTTCACCATGCGGTCAACGAGTGAACCACCCGGAGCGTATTCCATCATCACAGTCATTCTGCGGGCGTCGCCCCCGGCGCCAAAGATATTGATGATATTGTTGTGTTTAAGGCTGGCCAGGATACGCGCCTCTTTAAGGCCAACCGATGACTGTTCATGTTTTTTTATCACATAAAGTTCGCGTGATTCGATGTTTTCAACCAACACGGTGACACTGAATTTCGAGGAGCGAATCGTGTCTAGATATCGGCATTTGCCGATAAACGACTCCACACCGCCCATCTCACGTTTGATAACGGTGCCGCCACGGGCGCGTCCGGCAATTACATTGAGCAAGTCGTCTTTCAATTCGACGGCCGATTGATAGCGAGCTGACGGATTTTCGTCAAGACAACGGCTTACAATGTCGTCAAATCGCTTCGGCAGTTTGGAATTAAACTCCGACGGCATCCGGAACTTTCCCATGGGACGTTTCCCCGTCAGAATCTCATAAATCATCACACCGACAGCGAAAATATCAGTGGTCAAATCGACGCGAGCCGATGATTCTCGCTGTTCGGGCGACATATAGGCCAATGTTCCCATGACAACGTCCAGCCTGGTGTTTTCAGAGTCGGTCGCATTGAGGATCTGAGCGATGCCGAAATCGGCCAGAAGGGCATTGCCGTTGCTGTCGATTAAAATGTTGGCCGGTTTGATGTCGCGATGGATCACGCCGTTTTTGTGAGCGTAATCCAGGCCTTTGAGAATCATCACGATAATTTCCAGCTTATCGCGAATGGCATAGTTATTATCGTACATGATTTCCTTAAACGAAGTTCCGTCAACATACTCCATCACGAAATAATATCTGTCGCCGGCGTGGCCCTTATCGATGACATGGACGATGTTGGGATGATTGAGGGCGGCAATCGTGATTGCTTCACGGTCAAAACGTCGGACAATTTCAGGATTGTGGGTGAGTTCGGGGAAAAGGACTTTAATGGCTACGAGCCGCCCGAGAGATTTCTGGCGGGCTTTATAAATCTGGGCTATCCCTCCCTCCCCGATGATATCCAGTATTTCATAATCCTCAATGGCCGGGAGCAGTTCTGTTTTGTCGTCTTTTTGCATAAAAGTGACTGATAGTGATTGATGAGAACGTGCTTTCAGAGGAAAACGTATAGGTGAATCATCATTGTATGTCAATGAAAAACTGTCCACAATATATTGGGGTTCAGCACGGAAGATGGCGGAAATATAGGCCTGTCCTCTCATTGCGTCCGCTTTTTTCTTCCGGCCCACAGAGGCGAACATCGTGCACGTGTGGTAATACCCACACGAGGGGGGAACTCAATTCCCTTAATTCGAGAGGTAATCACCGTAAGATGTTATGTCAGTTTTTTCAGTTCCTCGGCAAAGATGTCGTATGCTGTGCGGCCGAATAGCACAAAGCGCACCAGTTCAATATCGCTATGCTCCTTAAGGTAATTGATGGCCGTTTTCAGGGCGATCTGCGCCGCCTCATGCACGGGATACCCATAGACGCCTGTGCTGATAGCCGGGAAGGAGATGCTCTTGAGCTTTTTGGCCGAAGCAAGTTTAAGGCTTTCCATATGGGCGCTTTTCAGGAGTGCCGCCTCCCCTTTGTTGCCTCCCTGGTAGACAGGTCCTACCGTATGGATGACATATTTTGCCCTGAGGTTTCCCCCGTTGGTGATAACCGCCTGTCCCGTGGGACAACCGCCAATTTTGCGGCACTCCTCCATGATAGAAGGTCCGCCTGCGCGGTGTATGGCGCCGTCTACGCCTGCTCCTCCCGCGAGTCTCGTGTTCGCGGCGTTGACGATGGCGTCCGTTGATTCATTGGTAATATCTCCCTCAGCAAGGGCAAGCGTCGAATTGTTAATCTTTACTTCCATAGCGTAACTCCTTTCTCAAATGGGTTTAGCCCCTTTGTGACCCAATGGGTATTATCATTTAGGGAGCCTGAGGGACTGCGCCCCCCAGGGGTGAAGTCCAGCCTTCAAGTGGGCAGCTTCACGGGGGTTCCCTCTCCGTGTACTAACATGCGGTATGTCTTTTCGATCCTGTCCCAGTTCTCCTCACGATCCATGGACCAGTACCTGCCGATTACTGAGACAACCGTTCCCAGATTGATCTCCTCAGCCTTTTTCTCCACCCTCTCAATATAATTTGCCCCGCTCTCCGGCAACTCTCCCCGTCTGCCCAGCATAGCATGAATAAAAACGTTCCTCACTCCTTCCCTCTTTGCGAGGTCCATCAGGGCGAAAAGATGATCGACTGATCCATGAGAGCTGAAAAACGACACGATGCCGAGAAGATGAAGAGCGGTCCCCCCGTCTTTCGCGGCGCGGATAACATGGAGGAATGCATCGTTTTGATAAAATGATCCATCGGAGATGGAACGGTCTATTTTCACCCTGTCAGCATAAATCCTTCTTCCGGCGCCTATGTGGATATGTCCGGCCTCTGAGTTGCCGACTGTTCCCGGAGGCAGGCCGACGGCCTCTCCAGAGGCTTTAAGGAGTGTATGGGGGTACGTTTTTTTAAGCCTGTCCATGGAGGGTGTATGGGCACGGGTGATCAGATTTCCTTCACTACTATTGTTTTCTCCCCAACCGTCGAGGATCAGAAGGAGAACACGCCGGTTTACCCCCGCAGTTCTTGAAGAGTGACTATCTATCAATGAACGCCCCGTCATGTGTGCTGGCTTGGGGATGTTCATAATGTCTAACACAGTAGGGGCGACGTCAGAGAGTTCTCCTTCTCCCCGCAGGCGTACATCATAGTGATTTTGATGGACATAAATAAAGGGGACGGGGCTGTCCGTGTGTCCCGTGTCGATAGCGCCGTCCGGATAAAACCACTTTTCCACGGTGCCGTGATCGGCGGTGACAATGGCGACAAGGCCTTTTCCCAGCGCCTCATTGACGATACGACCCATGCACGCGTCCACAGCCTCGATTGCACGGATGATGGCACCTTCATTTTCAATGTGACCGACAACATCGACATTGGGCAGATTAACGAATATGTAATGATAGGAAGGATCAGAAATTTTTTCAATGGCTGCTTCCGTAACGGCATGGATGGACATTTCCGGAGCTTCGTCAAAGAGGGCAATATCTTTCCTGGTCGGCACGATTACCCTTTCTTCTCCCCGCGGGGTTTCACTATTCTTTCCGTTGAGAAAATATGTGACGTGAATCGCCTTTTCAGATTCTGTGATCTTCACCTGCGTGAGGTGGTGACGCGCGATAATGTCACTTAATGTGTCTTCGATTACATCGTCCGGGGGAAAGGCGACATGGGCATTGAGTTCTTTGTGGTATTCAATCATAGTGGCGAAATGGAGATTGAGATCATGTACGACAGGAAATTCATCGAATCCTGCTTCTATAAGGCTTCGGGAGAGTTCTATCTCCCTTTCTCCCCTGATGTTGTAAAATATTACGGCATCACCCTTTTTAAACCTCCCCAAGGGTTTGCCGGTGTGGTCGATTGCTACAAGGGGAGGCAGCGTTTCATCTTCTTTCCCTTCCCGGTAGGCATTTCTTACGGTTTGAGACATGGCGAATCTGGCATTGAGCACGATCATCTTCTTTCTATGCGTGAAATTTGCAGGTATCACTTTGCCGAATGTGAGCAAAACAACATACTACAGATAATTCCTAACGAAATATAACAAAACTGTAAAGTGAAAGTTTGTAATTGCAGCTCGGAGGTGGCCTTTTATATTGAAAATTCAGGTGTCAAGTGATAAATTTATATGATTAAATAATAGAAAAGGTTACAATGTTAAAGGTTGACAAAGAAAAGGATGCAGAGAATATCCTGCGGGAAGAAATGTTGCAGGAGCGGGCAGCGGTTCTCGGCCGCGCCGGTGAAAAGCTCAATATCGCACTTGAAAAAATGAGGGTGATAGAGCATCGGATTGACGATCAGCTCCAACATTTCATCTATCTCCAAAAAAAATGCCAGGATGCACATGACACTGGCGAGTTCGTTTCTTTCAAAAGAAAAATGGTGCAAGAAATTAATGGAGAAATCGGCCAATACAATCACGCCAGAGAATATGCCAAGTTGAGGTACTATTACCTGATTGTAACCAGGGAGGCCATGGGTATGCGACGGCATCACTGGGTCGAAGAAATATACAAGATACCCCCGAGGAAGAAGTACCTTCGAGACGTATGATAGACCGGTATATAAAACAGAGAATAAAAATGGTGGATTCCCAGATTAGAGCGAGGGGAGTCAGGGATCCGCGGGTTCTCAAAGCCATGGAGAAGGTTCCCAGGCACCTTTTCGTGAATGAAGCATTGAGAGACCAGGCATACAATGACAATCCTCTTCCCATAGACGGAGGACAGACTATATCGCAACCCTATATCGTGGCTCTTATGACGGAAGCGCTGGAACTTACAGGGACTGAAAAAGTTCTGGAAATCGGAACGGGTTCAGGGTATCAGGCCGCCATATTAGCGGAACTTGTCGATCATGTGTTTTCCATTGATCGCATTGCGTCACTTGCCGGTGAAGCAAGGAGACTTCTTGAGGCGCTTAATTATTATAACGTGGCAATCAGGGTAGGGGATGGAACATTGGGATGGAAAGATGAAGCCCCCTTTGATGCCATAATGGTGACGGCCGGTGCGCCGGACGTACCAAAAACATTAATATCGCAACTCGCTGTAGGCGGAAGGCTTGTCGTACCTGTTGGGGGGCGGCATTCTCAGGTGCTTGTTAAATTGACACGGTTGTCCGAGGGCGTGAATGATGTTAAAAAGGAAGATCTCGGCGGATGTCGTTTTGTAGATCTTATTGGAGAATATGGGTGGGAGTATTGAATCCAGAGGCGAATGCATTCCCCGCGGCTACCCGCGGGGTAAGCGAGCTAATGGTTGGAATTATCATAACTTACGGATCGAAAATGCTCCGCAGTCTACCGCGGAGAGCCTCAAATTACATCTTGAAAGCAAGTAATCCTTATAGACTTGATATGGCCTGGCGCCTCATCATCACCGCATTTCTTCTCATGAATCTACTGTGTGGTTGCACAGGTCTTCATATGAGAAGCAAAGGTGTATACCATCGGGTAAAGGGTGGTGAAACTCTTTGGAGCATTGCCAAAGCGTATGATATTAAGATTCAGGAACTGGCAGAAGCGAATAATATTACGGATCCAAACCTTATAGAACTTGATAGTGTGCTGTTTATTCCTGATGCGGACCAGGTTATGGATGATGTTATTTCTTCGGTGAGAGAAACAGGACCTCCTACAAAACCCTCGCAACCTTCACCAAGAGAAGGGAAATCTCCCGTGCTCAAACCAGGGGGAAAAGAGGCATCGGTAAATAACATACCGTCGAAGTCTAAGATTTTATCAACACGGGATATTTCAAAGAGTAAAGCAGAGGTTGAGACACAAACCAAAGTTGAAGCAAAGGATGAGCCCGCAAAAAAAACAGACGCCCCTCCGGCAGTGGCCTCCATAGAGCCTCCAAAACAGGAAGCGGGAAGACAGGTTGTGCATAAAACGAATGGGGCTGGTTCTGACAAAATAAAGTTTGACAAGGAACGCTTCATATGGCCCGTGAAGGGTAAATTGCGCGCGAAGTTTGGCATCCAACCGAATGGTATGTATTATAATGGGATTACAATAGCTGCAAAGGACGGCGCATCAGTAGTTGCTGCGGCAAGTGGAATAGTAATTTTTTCCGCCCTTTTGAGGGAATACGGTGAAACAATAATTATTAAACATGAAGACAATTACGCTACAGTCTATACGCATTTGAACAAAAGAATTGTAAAAGTAGATGATCCGGTAAAAAAAGGCAGTCGTATTGCCTTTCTCGGCAAATCGCAGAAAAAAGGGGAAGCAATCCTAAACTTCGAAATCAGATACAAAAATAAGGCAAGAAACCCCTTGTTCTTTCTCCCGTGATTAAAAAAATACTTATCACATCCCCCCCTTCCATCATCTTTGAGTATACGGGTGTTTGTTCGCGATTGATCAACACGGGGTACATGATCAGGAACACCTGGATAAATATTTGCTAAAAATAATGAATAGATACATTCAATGACAGACACTCGATACTCGGGGATATATTGACTATTATATTAATATATGGTATAAGATCAAATTCAAAATTAACAAGCGGGTGAAGAAGATGTTTAAGATAGGAGATTTGGCGGTGTATCCAGCGCAAGGTGTTGGTATTATCGAAGCTATAGAGAACAGGGAGTATATGGGCAGTAAACAAAAGTTTTATGTTATGAAGATCATGAGTAATGGCATGAAGATAATGATTCCCACCAATAGTGCAGCTTCTGTCGGATTAAGAGAAATCATTGCTGAAGAGGAGATTCCGAAAGTATATGAGATACTTAGAAACAAGGAAGTTGCCATCGATAAACAAACATGGAACAAACGATATAAAGAATATCTGGAGAAGATTAAGACGGGATCAGTATTTGAAATTGCAAGAGTACTACGGGACCTTTTCATTCTGAAGTCTGATAAAAATCTATCCTTTGGCGAAAGGAAGATGATGGATACGGCGAAGAGCTTGCTGGTAAAAGAAATATCGGTTGCGAGTAACTTAGAGGAAACTAAGGTAGAACAGAATCTCAGGACAATATTAACTGTGCAATGAAAGAATTGGCCAGATCTTACGTTTTGCTGTTCCAAGGAGGAAATAGCAAAACGCATGACCCTACCCTTACAAGCAATAAAATTTTCATGTAAAACCGGTATATACAAAACTAGAATGAGACAGGAAAGGAGGTGAGAAAATATGATCATTAAAATTCTGTTGATGGCGGCATGTTCAATTAGCGGCTATTTTATTGCATTTACATACTATGGATTTCCTCTAGCATTAGTAGGATTATTTTTAGGATTATTAATTGCTATTTCAGTCATTCGCGCCGAAGAGGCGTTAAGAAAAGTATCTTTGAGAGTTATATTTGGTGGTGTTGCCGGCATGATCATAGGCCTTTTTATAGCTTTTTTTCTGGCGTATGGTCTTAATTTTGTTGGTGTCACCTGGGAGAAGCAGCAGGTTGCTCCCTGGATATATGCCCTGCTAACAGGGATTATGGGATATCTTGGGCTCGTTATAGGATCAAAGAAAATAGAGGAGTTCAGCTTTTTTGGTTTTAGCCCGTCTAAAGAAAATGCTGATTATGGAATTCTTGATACGAGCGTTATCATCGATGGCAGAATTGCAGATATCTGTGATACGGGATTTATAGAAGGTAATTTAGTGGTCCCCCGATTTGTATTGGATGAGTTGCAGTACATTGCGGATTCTTCGGATTCCATGAAACGTTCCCGCGGCAGGCGAGGTCTCGATATCTTGAACCGAATGCAAAGAAGCAACGGAATTCATATTGAGGTTCTTGACCAGGATTTTCCGAAACTTAAAGGGGTTGATGCCAAGCTGGTGGCTTTGGCGAAAAAAATGAACGGTAAAATAATTACCAACGATTTTAATCTGAACAAGGTTGCCGAATTGCAAGGGATAAAAATTTTGAATGTAAATGAACTTGCAAATGCTCTTAAACCCGTGGTTTTACCCGGTGAAATAATGACGGTTAAAATTATCAGGGACGGGAAAGAACCGGGACAAGGAGTCGCGTATCTCGATGATGGAACGATGATAATTGTTGATAACGCACAAAAGTATCAGGGGGCAAATGTAGAGGTTGTTGTTACCAGTGTGCTGCAGACGACTGCGGGAAGAATGATATTTTCGGAATTGAAGGAGGGCGTTGCAGACAAAAAAGCTTACGGAATAAGTGCAAAACAATAACGCTCTGTCCAAGCCCGGATCGCTGCAAAGCGCCGGGCTTTTTTTATAGCCCCAAGAAGGGATTGGGAGAAAAACCTTCGTCTTTTACAAAATCAATGAAAACTGTTGCAATTATCCCCGCCGGCGGTTCCGGAAAGCGAATGCAGGAAAATCTATCAAAGCAATATCTGTTGCTGGATGGCGCACCTGTTCTTGTGCACACCCTGCGGATATTTCAGAAATCGCCGAAAATACATGAGATTTTTCTCGTCGTTCCTGAAAATGATGTCGCGTTTGCCCTCCAATATATAGTGGAAGATAACGGTATTTCAAAAGTAAGCCGCATTTTAAAAGGAGGCAGGGAACGGCAGGATTCTGTGAGAAGCGGTATTAACGCTCTCGAAGATGAGCATCATATCGTCATTATTCATGATGGTGTAAGACCTTTTATCACAGAAGAAATACTCCATGCGGTCATTTCTGAAGCATTTAAGGAAAGAGCGGTTACAGTCGGTGTTCCAGTCAAGGATACCGTCAAAACAGTTGACGATAGCGGGTGGGTTGAGGAGACACTCGACCGTAATCGTTTGTGGTTGATCCAGACCCCTCAGGCATTTACGCGGGATGTTATACAAAAGGCCTATGAAGATGCATATAAATATAATTATTATGGAACAGATGACGCTTCGCTTGTTGAGAGGATAGGCATTAATGTGAAGGTAATTCATGGCTCTTATGATAACATCAAGATCACTACAAAAAATGACCTTGTATTGGCGGAGGTTCTTATTAAGAGGCTCAAGAGGGGAACGCCATGAGAATCGGTATCGGCTACGACAGTCACCGTCTTGTTGAGGGGAGAAGATTGATCCTCGGGGGCATGGAGATATCCCATGACAAGGGCCTCCTCGGTCACTCTGATGCCGATGTTCTTGTCCACGCCGTCTGTGACGCAATCCTTGGCGCACTCGGGGCGGGTGATATCGGAAGACATTTTCCCGATACAAATCCGGCTTACAAGGGTATATCCAGCATGATATTGCTGCAGAAGGTACATGCCATGGCCGAGGAAATGGGATTTTTGGTAAATAATGTCGATTCTACTGTCATTCTGGAGAGACCCAAGCTAAAGCGCTATATGCATGAGATGGCTTTGAATATATCAAAAGCATTAAACATTTCCGAGGATAGAGTGAATGTGAAGGCCAAGACAAATGAAGGGATGGGGTTTATTGGGCACAACGAAGGTATCGCTGCCTTTGCAGTGGTTACAATACGGGACAAGGGGTACAAATGATGCCAAGTAAACCACGGGTCAGATTTGCCCCATCGCCTACAGGAGATCTTCATGTGGGAAATGCCCGGACAGCACTCTTTAACTGGCTCTTTGCCAAACACTACGAAGGCAGGTTTATCCTTCGTATTGAAGATACGGATCAGGAAAGAACTACCAGAATATTTGAGAATAACCTGTTGGAGGATCTGAAGTGGCTCTCCCTGGACTGGGACGAAGGGCCGGAGAAGGGTGGTGAATTTGGACCGTACCATCAGATTGAAAGGCTTGATATCTACAGCAAATATTTAAAAAAGCTGATTTCTGATGAACGGGTTTACCCTTGTTATTGTACGGAAGAAGAACTGGAGGAGGAACGCCTCTCCCTTCTTTCCATGAGAATGATGCCGAGGTATATGGGGAAATGCCGTAATCTGACAGATAACGAACGGAAATCGCTTGAAAGCAAAGGCAGGAAAGCTGCCTTTCGCTTCAAAGTAGAATCAGGCCCCATTGAATTTGATGATCTGGTACGGGGGCCCATGAAGTTTGAAGGTGAGGCAATCGGTGATTTCATTATCGTCCGTTCCAATGGAATTCCTTCTTATAACTTTGCCGTGGTCATCGATGATCACCTTATGGGCATTACTCATGTCATCCGAGGAGAAGACCACCTTTCCAACACCGCCATCCAGATGCTTCTCTACGGGTCACTTGATTTTGTGCCTCCTTCATTCGCACACCACTCACTTATATTGGGCAAAGACCGCACAAAGCTCAGCAAACGTCATGGGTCGGTATCCGTCCGTGAGTTCAGGAAAAAGGGTATCCTGCATGGGGCGCTCTTGAACTATTTATCGCTGTTAGGCGGTTCTCTTGGAGAGGGAAAGGAGTGTGCCTCCATCGACGAAATTATCAAGATGTTTTCCCTGGACCGGGCCGGCAAAAGCGGCGCTATCTTTGATGAAGGTAAGCTGAAATGGTTGAATGCCATGTATATAAGAAATTGTGACAGTGAAACACTTACGGAATTGCTCGAGCCGTTTATTAAAGAGGCCGGATATGACCTTAAGCTCATGAATAGGGAGTGGATTCATCAGGTCGTGGATGCGGTCAAAGATAATCTTGTGACTTTGACAGACATCGGTGAATATCTTGATATGTTTGTAGACGAGAAATATCGCATTTCGGAAGAAGCGGCAGAAATTCTCCGGGGCAATGCCGCCGCTCCTGTTTTAAAGGCCCTTCGTGAGGTATTAACGCAAAACGAAATTTCCAGAGAAAATTTCTACACCGCTCTCATTACTTCAGTCAGGGAAAGAACGGGTTTAAAGGCAAAGAAACTCTTCATGCCCCTCAGGGCGGCCATTACCGGCAGGACGTCAGGGCCGGAACTCGAAAAAATTGTTTCCATCCTGGGAAGAGAATCCATTCTCAAAAGACTTGAGCAAGCACGTCAATTCACTGAGTGAGCTTGTATGCGCGCCGTGATCTTTTTTTCTTTCACCTCTTACTCTGCCATGCGAGATTGAACTTGGAGTTGATGATTACTGAAGAAAAGAAGCATGTCAGTTCCTGACTAATTATTCCTCAGGGAGTGGGGAGAAATTCATCTATTCCATTTCCATTCTTTCATCTGCCATTCTGAAACTTTTACTATTACCCCCGTAAAAAGATGGCCTTATCATCATTCTCCCCTTTTTTTAAAAATGGTATATCTTTTGCTTTTTACCATTAAACGGATATAATCCTACAAAGGCGCCTTTTCCATGAGTAACATGGAAAGTAACGGTACTCCATGAGGAGTTAGAAAATTTAAAAAGGAGAAAAGGAGAAGTATTATGAAGAAGGCTATGGTGTTTGTAGTCAGTTTGGTTTTTCTGTTCTGTACGTCGGCATTTGCAGCTGAAAAAGCTGCCGCCCCAGTTAAGGAAGAAGCGGCAAAGGTTGAAGCGGCAAAACCTGAAGCGGCTAAGAAAGAAGTAAAGAAGAGTGCAAAGAAGAAAGCCGCAAAGAAGAAGGCTCCACCAGCTCCCGACGCTGCCCCCACTGCAAAATAATCTCTTGGTTTTGAAGTTAATGAGCAGAAAGAGGTACGGGTGGGAATTTCCCCCCTCGTGCCTCTTTTTTTTTACATGTTACTCATTATCGATTGAAGTCTTGCATACCTATAATATAAAAGCAAATTTAATGCTCTCTGGAATTGTACCATGGTAAAAGCTGTTAAAAATTTTCCGTGATCGGTTGTGGTTATGGTTGCGCATTACACCTCTAAACAAATGAGTTTAGAAAATTGCACCGTTAACCATTACCGATACAAATCCTTACTATAACTTATTGTGCGGATCATTACAGTAATGGATCAACCGCTTTTACCATCAGTTTTGTGATAATATTCCCTCTTCATTTTTGGGCATGAAAATGATGCTCTAAGCTCTGAAAAGGCCTGTTTCTGGGACCATTATCTTCTAATATCAATTGATTGACTTGGTCCGACCCGGCTACTTCTTAATTATTGTTCCCTGAGTCTCTTGCAAGAAGTAAAAATTCTACGAGGGGCTTTTCTTTTTGATTATTTTTGTTATGGTGGTTGGACAGACACAGTTTGAAACGAACCATATCAGGACGTACCATTATTCACAACATCTACTTATCCGCACATTCATGTCTTTCTGGAAATTATCGATAACCGAGATGACGGCCCGAAGACATAAGTGTTTATTTGCGATGTTCAGGTGAAGCGGAGTGAACAATTGCCTCTAATATCTCTTCGATGAGTTTATTTATCTGTCAAAACCACTGACAATGTCAGTGGTGGGGCGTGGGGGCGGAGGCCCCACACCTTTAGCGCATCAACAATGTTGATAAGCAGAGGAGATTTGTTGTAACATACCCATTGGGGTAAGATCATGGAAGAGTACAACAAATCGTCTCATGCAATCTATCGATGTGAGTATCACTTTGTGTGGGTTCCGAAATACCGTTATCACGTACTGGTGCAAGATATCAAGCCAAGGTTGAAGGAAATACTGGTGGAGTTATGCAACTGGCTTGACATCACCATCATAGAGGGGGCGATATGTTCAGATCACGTGCATATGTATCTTTCAGTTCCTCCGAAATATTCTCCGGCCCATGTAATGAAAATACTCAAGGGGAAAAGTGCAGAATATCTGCGGAGGGATTTTCCTGAATTGGGCAAAAAGTATTGGGGGTTACATATATGGGCTCGGGGTTACTTTGTGAGCACCGTAGGAATCGATAGTGCCACAATTCAGAACTATGTAAAAGAGCAAGTAGAATCTCAGATGCGAGAAGAACAACTCGCGCTATGGAGGGACGACAGCGAATGACATTGTCAGGAGTTGTCGTCCTTCAAGAAAGCCACCGACAAGGTCGGTGGTCGTTTACTGACGTCAAAGCCATATTTCCGGCAGAGCCCGTCAAGGGTTTCAAATAGATTGAAGCAGCAGATGCATTCCCCTGCTAAGGCGTCATACTGTCTGAAGACCGCATCGGTGCCTGTGTATTGAGATACGACATCGAGAACGGTCATGTGCTTGTGGATATTGATGTTATGGGATGGCATTGCTTTCTTTAAACGGCAATTCCCTCGCCGCGAGGGTTTCTTTCAGAGACGCAGGAATATGAAAAATAATTTCCGTTATCGTCGTCGCCGGTGTGGGCCTAGCGAGATAACCTGCCAGACGGTTCGCAATGGCGGCACAGATCGAAGCATCCGGTATCGTGAGGCCGGCAGCTATGAGTGCGCTCACGATTCCCGTGAGGGTATCTCCCGTCCCACCGATGGCTTCCATGGCTTCTTCGGAAGGTTCACTGATGACCTCAAGAATGCTGCCGCGGTGTACCACATAATCGTTCTCTCCCTTTACCAAGAGATTGCATGCTGCATTCTTGTGGGCATATGCCCTCGTTATTAATTCGGGAGCCCGCTTCTCATCATGGAGGATGAAGCCCCGGGTATAAAATGGATGGGGCGCCGATTCATCGGCGAGAAACGCCAGTTCTCCCATATCGGGAGTGAACAGATCGTATCGTTCCGCAAATCCGCTCATCTTGGCGGCATACATGAATCCTGCATCGGCAATCAGAACGGGTTTCTTCCCCATCGCATCGATAGCGCCAAGAAGCCTGTCGTGCCAGTGGGCGATGGGCTGGAGATAATGAAACGTCAGTGTACCGATATCATATTCATGAAGATGTTCCGTCAGATATTTGTAAAGATGCCTGCTGCCTGCTCCATACCCGATGTCCCCTACCAGGAATGCATACGGTGCGGGAATCCCCAAGGTATCGGCGGCAAGAACCGAGGCCGCCATGAGGGCAGAGGTTCCCCTGTTCACCGGAACGGTCCTGTTACCGATTAGTATTCGTTCTCCCGAGAGCTTGAACGTTCCGTGGATAATCGGGAAATCTTTCTCCGGGACGGTTCCAACTATAGCAAACATCGTCGCCCTACTTCCTCATACGCAAGTTGAAGCGCGTATGCGCAGAGAGTATGCCCGATGTCTTTCGGACATGGCGCCTCATGCAGCCGCTTGCCGGTCATTTCGTGAGCCAAATAGGGGACGTCCGGACAGCCGCCGCCGGAAATGTTGACAATCGTAAGATCCTTCTTATCAACGGTGATCTTCATGTTGGCCGCACGAACCATGAGGTACCCGCCGAAATCTTTCACCGAGTAAATATCAACCGGTTTGAGCAATGGGGAACTCACGGGCACCGTTTCTCTCGGCGCAATATCCGCGTGTTCGAGGGTTCTCAAAATATTCATTTCCTCCATGAGAGGAAATTCGATTACCAAATCGCATCCGGTGCGTACCTGGGGTGGCGGTCCCATGACACGGATATTCCACCCCTTTTGCTTGAGTATTTTTTCGGCGCGGATAACCTCACTGGTTGAGTCGAATATCAGGATCCCCGAGTCCACATCATTCCGGTCATGCACTAAATCGGGCTTTGGTTTGAAATATTTGAGGAGCGACATGACTATGTTTTTTCCAGAATCACCCTGTATCCCTGACCCTCCGGTTGGACGTCCTTCACGTGCCAGCCCTTACTCATTGCGGCTCGCAAAACATTTTCTCTGGATGTGTCCGTATCCACCAGGACATCAATTTGTCCCTTATCCATTTCTTTCAGCCGGTTCAATGTCAGGATGACCGGTTGGGGGCACGACAGGCCCCGCGCATCTATGACAGCGCTCATTGTATCCCTCCTCTACGCTAATTTTTTTCTCATGGTAAAGCCGATAAACAGGCATACCGCCAGACCCACGACAACGGCTTCGACACCGTGCGGTCCGATGCCGCTCGGGGAACTCGCCAGGCCAAAATTGTGCGATATTCCCGCACCAACGATCATGCCGAGGACGAACACCGCAGCGTCCCCGTCCCCTTCTCCGCTCAGGAACAGTTGCCTGCCGGGGCAGCCTCCCGCAAGGCAGAACGCGAGACCCGCCAAGGCCATGCCGGCAAAATTCCAGACATGAAGGGTATGGGCCACGGGCTGGTTTTCAAATCCCATTTTGAATTGGCCTAGGACAAGGTTCGAGAGGAAGGCAAATACCAGAAGGGCCACAAACCCTCCCAATAAATGGGTCTGGCCGAACAGGACAAGGTCCCGGATGGCTCCCATCGTGCAGAAGCGGCTTCGCTGGGCAAGGATGCCGACGATAAGGCCTATCCCGAGGGAAACGAAGAGGGCTGCGTGCATGGAACCGGGGCCCTTCACGCTATAGAACAGGATGTCGTTTTTCGGTACCCCCGGAATCTGGGGGTGGAGGAACAGAAGTGCCAGAAACCCCAGCATGACAAGCGGCATGAGCAGTCCGACAGAGGGATAGGTCGACTGGGTGCGTCCGAGATCGTACCCACCCTTTAGGAACAGGGTGCCGATCCAGATGCCGAAGGTGAGCCCGGCCAATCCCAGTATGGCATTCAGATCTCCTCCCGCGAGGCGGAGGACGGCGCGCCAGGGGCAACCGAGGAAGACGAGGGCACCGATCATGGCAAAGACACCTAAAATAAAACGGACAATGGGCGCCGAACCGACCCTGGGACGGAATTCCCGAAACAAGAGCGCCGACGCAAATGCCCCCAGTACGAAGCCAATGATTTCAGGTCTCATGTACTGGACCACCTCCGCCCTGTGCAGACCTAGGGCGCCCGCAATGTCCCGTTCGAAGCAGGCGACGCAGATGCCCATATTGGCGGGGTTGCCCAATTTCTGTAAAAATGTTGCCAATATTCCGATGAGAGCGCCCACGACGATAATCCCCCATCTTGAAGCTAACACGTTTTTCATGTTCATTCCCCTTCATTCCTCCTGCGATTTGAAATATTTTATGAAATGAATCGAGGTGCTATTCCTTGATCGGCAGGACATGCACTGCCTTGATGATGAGCTGGACCTTATCCCCCACCCTCAGATTCATATCCTCCACGGATTCAGTGGTAAGGACAGAGGCCATTTCGACCACCGACACAACATCGAATGTGATCAATGACATGACATCACCCTTCTTGACTGATTTGACTTTGGCCGTGATTGCGTTTCTTGCGCCGTGCTTCATAGCATCCTCCTCCTCATATAATTTGATACCAAAGAAACATGGCGGCCAATATATTATTTGATTGAATAAGTCAAATAGATAATATGAATAGTTACGTGGCAGATATTCTAAAAATAAATGGCTCTGGTGTTGCTTTAATATGCGTCACGATGTGCGTGAGTTTCGATTTGTAATATTGAAGATATTTTTAAAGACATCAGGGTATGGATACAGTCAATTATTAACGATTGAAAGTTTGTATATTTCCGATAATTCGACTTCCGTTGATAACAGGAAGACACAAATACCACGGCATCATGAAAAGACACGCTCAAATAACCGCACCTTTCAATCCGTTATCATTGATCCGGCCAAATCAGCCTATGCGTAGATAAGTATTTGAACTGGTTGTATGCCACTAATGAAAAATGAACGCTGTTGGTGTCTGAGCTCGCCTTCGGTGTGCTGTACTTGATTGAGCACCGGTAAGGCGGTTGTCCGTTATCGGTTTTCTGTTGTCCGTCAACGAACAACAGCCAATGGTCAACTGACAACATCCTTGTCCTTCTTCGCCGCGAACGGATACGCGCCGCCGCCCTTGCCCTTGGCTGGGATCACCAGCGACAGGATCATCGTCACCGCCAGCACCGTGGCCGTGGCGCCGAGCGACCAGGCCACGGGGATCTTGTAGATGTCGATCAACAGCATCTTGGTGCCGATCAACACCAGCACGATCGCCAGCCCGTAAGAGAGCAGGTGGAAGCGCTCCTGCATCCCCGCCAGCAGGAAGTACATCGCGCGCAGGCCGAGGATCGCAAAGACGTTGGAGGTCAGCACGATGAATGGGTCGGTGGTGATCGCAAAGATCGCTGGGATCGAGTCCACCGCGAAGATCAGGTCGACGATGCCGATCATCGCCACCACTACCAGCAGCGGTGTGGCCATCTTCACGCCGTTGTGCACGGTAAAAAAGAGCTCGCCGTCGTAGTTAGGGCTGATCTTGAAGCTGGCGTGAATGAAGCGCAGCGCAGGGTTGTTCGACAGATCGGGCTCCTGCCCGGCCGCCCACCACATCTTGATGCCGGTGAACACCAGGAAGGCGCCGAACACGTACAGGATCCAGTGGAACTGCGCGATCAGCCAGGCGCCGACCAGGATCAGGATTGCGCGCAGCACGATCGCACCCAGTATGCCGATCATCAGCACACGCTTCTGGTATTCCGGCAGCACCGCGAAGAAGGTGAACACCATCAGGAAGACGAAGATGTTGTCCACCGCCAGTGCCTTTTCGACGAGGTAACCGGTGATGAACTCCATCGCCTTGGCGTTGGCCTGTTCGTTGCCGTCGAGGCCGCCGAGGTACCACCACAGCCAGCCGACAAACAGGAACGACACCAGCACCCAGATCAGCGACCAGATGCCGGCCTCTTTCATGCTGACGCGGTGCGCGCCCTGCTGGCGCAGCGCGAAGAAATCGATCGCCAACGCCGCGATCACGAACACGGTGAAAATTCCCCACAGCAGCGGGGTGCCGACCGACATCATTTTTTCGAACGCTCCTGGTTGGCGGATTAAGAAGAACTTCCTTTTTGACGCTCGGAGTATAGGGATGCTGTTTTTGCCTGTCAATGGATAAATCCATCGAAAAATCATGGGCGGCGATACCTTAGGGCGAGGAATGCGGTTTGACGACAGTCATTGTTGAGCAGCCGGCTCACTTTTCGTTCGTGTCACCCATCGGGCAGGCCTTTCCGGCACGCCTCTTTTTTGCGATGCGTCATGCTTCGATGTAATAGTAACAGGTGTATTGAGGGTCCCAAAAGAAGTGATTGTTATTCATTTCGGATCGAAAGGTTTGATGATTGTCAAAAATGCTGCATAGCACATTACACGAAGGAGTCATTCCCGTATTGATTCAAACCTTGATTAAGCCCTTTTTGAATAACGGATATTTAATGACACTATACGATTTAAGACCCCCTGGCACGTTTTTTGACCGCTACCCCCGGTCTTTTGCCATGACACTTATAAAAACAAAGCTGCCAATAACCATCTACCAAGGAAGTCATACATCCGTCCTCAAACTTAAACGTCTTTGCCTTTACAAAAATAATCAAGTTGAAGTCAAGAATGCCCCTTTTGGGGGGCTTGCGGGTAGCATACAGGTTATGCATGGCAAAATTTAAGGGGTTAAGCTGATTGCCTAACCCCTTGATTTATCATGGTGGGTCAGGGCAGAATCGAACTGCCGACACCTGGATTTTCAG
>CAZMBE010000022.1:0-51737 GCA_964564625.1 uncultured Syntrophaceae bacterium
GCCTGCATCTTGAAGGTACGTCCCCAGATTTTACGCTTGCCGTCTGTCTGTTCCATCACAATGTGCTCTGTCGGACAGATATACACACAGGCGCCGCATCCGATACATGTCTTTGAATCCTCCATGAACGGAGCACCGACTTTTTTGTTTTTTCCTCTGCCGGACAAACCAATTGCGCTCGCTCCTACGACATCTTCACATGCCTTCACGCACAGTCTGCACAGGACGCACTTTCCCTTGTCTGTGTCAGGATGAAAGGCAGGCTGCGGCTCTATGCCCAGCTCCTTTGCCATATCCTTGAGCACTTCTGATTCAGGACATCGCGCCATGAGAAGCTGCATAACGAGACGGCGGACATTCAGAACCCTGTCAGTTTTCGTTTCAACAACGATACCTTCATCAACAGGATACAGACATGACGTCACGATCCTGGTTCGCTTGCCTTTTTTCACTTCAACCACGCACATGCGGCAAGCTCCCGATGGAGCAACTGACTCATGACAGCACAGAGTCGGAATCGGTATGTTATTCGCACGGGCAACCTGCAATACGGTTGCACCTGCCTCAGCCTCAACGTTCTTACCATCTATGATAAAGCTAACCATTTCCCCTACCTTCATTCTACGATTATTGCGTCAAATTTACAGCTATCTTTACAGACACCGCATTTGATGCACTTCGTCTGATCAATTACGTGTGTCTTTTTCTTTTCACCGCTTATGCACTCAACGGGGCACTTCTTAAGGCACACGCCGCATCCCGTACATTTATCATCAAGGATGCTGAATTTGATGAGAGCCTTGCATACGCCGGCAGGACATTTCTTGTCCCGAACATGAGCCATATATTCATCACGGAAATACTTGAGGGTACTCAAAACCGGGTTCGCAGCCGTGCTGCCCAGAGCGCATAAGGCTCCGTCAACGAGACCCTGGGACATCGATTCCAGAAGCTCTATGTCACCCTCTTTCCCCACTCCGTTGCAGATATCCTGCAGGATTTCATTCATCCTCTTCACACCTTCCCTGCATGGCACACATTTCCCGCAGGATTCAAATTCAAGGAAGTCGATGAAATACCGCGCGATATCCACCATACAGGTGGTTTCATCCATGACAATCATACCGCCGGAACCCATCATAGATCCTGCATTCCACAGTGAATCAAAATCAACGGAAATATCGATCAGATTGTCAGGCAAACATCCACCCGATGGACCCCCTGTCTGCACTGCCTTATATTTCTTGCCGCCAGGAATCCCGCCGCCGATTTCATAAATAATTTCTTTGAGAGGTATCCCCATGGGCACCTCAACCATTCCGATATTGTTGATCTTCCCTACGAGGCAGAAGACCTTTGTTCCGGAATTATTCTTACAGCCGATACTGGAGAACCACTTGGCTCCTCTGCTGATAATCGCCGGAACATTCGCCCAGGTTTCAACATTATTCAGATTGGAGGGCCTATCCCATAGACCATGCTCTACGGTATGGATATATTTTGCCCTCGGCTCTCCGGCTTTTCCTTCCAGAGAGGTCATCAACGCAGTTGATTCGCCGCACACAAAGGCGCCGGCACCCTTGCCGATTCTTAAATCGAAGTCAAATCCCGTATTGAGGATGTTTTTCCCCAGGAACCCGTATTCCCTCGCCTGATCCAGCGCTCTCTGCAGATTCCTCACGGCCAGGGGATACTCATTTCTCACATAAATAAATCCCTGGCTCGCACCGATGGCATAGGCGCCTATGATCATTCCTTCGATGACGCTGTGGGGGTCTCCTTCCATAACGCTTCTGTCCATGTACGCGCCGGGGTCGCCTTCGTCTCCGTTGCAGATGACGTACTTAATGTCGCCATGGGCGCGCCTGCACGTCTGCCACTTCACACCGGCGGGGAATCCTCCACCTCCACGGCCCCTCAATCCTGATGCAATGATTTCATCAATGATCTCATCAGGCTTCATTTTTGTGAGAGCCTTAAAAAGGCTGAAGTAACCACCCTTCGCGATGTACTCGTCGATGCTCTCAAAATTAATCATACCGCAGTTTCTGGTGGCTAACTTCAACTGTTTTTTATAGAAGCTCACATCACCGATCTTTGGAATACCTTCCAAATCTTTCGGTACAGAACCTTTTAAGTAAGGTTTCTTTTCGCCCAGACAGATGAATTCTTCTTCATCCATTCTGTAAGCGGGTTTATTGCCATTCACGGCACCTTTCACAATCTGATCGACAATTTCCGGTACCTTCTTGGCGGTCACCTTGCTGTAAGCTAAGCGCGGTTTGTTCGGCTGCAGGACATCCACCAGGGGCTCTATGCAATCCATACCCATGGCTCCCGTTTTACTCAGGATTATATCCAGCTTCCGTTTCTTTATTTCTTCCGCCAGGGCATTGTAAACTTCCTGTGCCCCCGAGGCAATCCCACTTGTCGCCATCCCTACCATAACTTTCGTCTTGGACGGGATGATCGACTCCAGACCTCTCTTCGCTGCCTTGTTTAAATCTTCAAGCGTATTGATCTTACTCACTTTACCACCCCTATTATTAATAATTCTTCAAAATCTTCGGAATTTCGTCCTGAGTTACGTTAGGATGAATATCACCGCTTATCCGCACGACAGGGGCCAGACTGCAACATCCGAGACATCTGACCTCTTCAAGGGAAAACATTTTGTCCTTCGTCGTTTCGCCGCACTTGATAGCCAGATCTCTCTCCATTCTGTCCATCAGCCTAGCTGCACCCTGAACGTGGCATGCCGTACCGGCACACACCTCAATCAGGTTCTTGCCCCGTTGTTTGAGGCTGAAAGCGTTGTAAAACGTCGCAATCTCATAAATCCTGGTGAGGGGCACATCCATCTGTTTACTAATAGAGGACAGAGCTGCCTTCGGCAAATATCTGAATTCTTCCTGGACATCCTGAAGGATGGCTATCATTGCAGTCTTGTCGCCACCATATTTCTTTATGATGTCTTTCACCGTTATCTTTTTTGTCTTTGCTGTCATCATACTTCTATCACCTTATCCCGTTTATTTAACGCTATAGCTTTTCATTTCTGACCAGGATTTCGAATGTTTCACTTTTTCCAGCACTTTATTGTACTCAGTCATCGCCAGTTCTTTAAAAATATTAATCTGATCCGGCGTAAGATGCCTGAACCGTCCCTGAGGCTTCAGATAATCCTCTATGGGTCTTAGCTTCCTGGGATTATCCGGCGAGAACTTATATTTCCCATCTTCAACTTCGTACAGGGGGAATACACCCGTTTCCACCGCGAGACGGGCCATCTTGATGCATGTCTCAGAGGGACAGCGCCATCCTGTCGGGCATACGGCAAGGCAGTGAATAAAGGCAGGGCCGTTCACTTTCCTTGCTTTTTTGACCTTGTTCATGAAATCTATCGGATAGCTGTGGGTTGCCGTAGCAACATAGGGCACCTTGTGGGCCACCATGATTTCAGCCATATTTTTCTTCCACGTCGTGTTTCCTACACTAGCCTTACCGGCGGGGGCCGTCGTTGTTGACGCTCCGTAAGGTGTTCCACCGGACCGCTGAATACCCGTATTCATGTAAGCTTCATTGTCATAGACGATATAGATCATGTTGTGGCCCCGTTCCATGGCTCCCGAAATTGCCTGGAAACCGATGTCGAAGGATCCTCCGTCGCCGCCGATGGAAACCACCTTGATATCCCTGTCCGCAATCTTGCCCTTTCTCCGGAGCGCTTTCAACGCAGACTCAACGCCCGCCCCTACTGACGCGGAATTCGGAAACGCCACATGCACCCATGGAAGTTTCCATGCCGTCGTCGGATAGGGGGTAGCAGTAACCTCCATACATCCCGTCGCATTGGTCACTACCGTATCTTTACCCAAAGCCTTTGCCATCAGGCGGATGGCGAGCGCCTCACCGCATCCCTGGCAGGCACGGTGTCCCTGACTGTAATATTCTTCCTTATCGACCAGCTTTGGGGCAAACAAATCAAAATTTTCTACAATACTCTTCATGATTATCCCCTCACTCCATAAATTTCATATGCTCTTTCGGGTTTACCCTTGGCTGCCTTCTTGAAGATACCTACAAAGTCTTCAACCCGCACGTCACGACCGCCGAGACCGATTATTTCGTTCCAAATCACAGGACGAACCGGCTCATCAAACAGGACGGCTTTTACCTCGGCACAGACAGGTGAGGTAGCACCGCCGGACATAACAGCCCGGTCTATAACAATGAGGCTCTTGCATCCCTTCACTGCCTTTTTCAATTCATCTGCGGGGAACGGCCTCCAAAGCTTGAGGTCTATCAATCCAGCCTTGAAACCCTCTGCGCGCAATCTATCAACGGCAACCTGAGCCGTTTCACCCATGGAGCCCATGGTAAGCATGAGCACATCAGCATCGTTTGCCTTATAGGACATGATGGGTTCATACTTCCTTCCGAACATCTGCTCCCACTCTTTCCAGACTTCGAGGATTACCTTCTTTGAATTGATGAGCGCCTCATCATTGGCTTTTTTCGCCTCGCAATATATATCCGGCAACCCCAGGGTTCCCATGGAAACAACATTGTCCGGATGTATCGCTGCATAAGGTTTGCGCGGCGGGAGGAACTTGTCTACTTCCTCCTGATCAGGCATCATCATCGCCTCCACCACGTGGGTAAGCTGAAAACCATCCAGATTTACGAGTACGGGCAGCATGACATCCGCATGCTCACCGATCTTAAAGGCCTGGATGCACATATCGATGGTTTCCTGTCCGTTCGACGCGAACAGATTTATCCAGCCCAGATCCCTCACTGTCATGACGTCGCTGTGATCGTTCCATATGTTGATGGGACCCGATATGGCCCTGTTGCCAAGAACCATAACTACCGGAAGCCTCATGGACGGAACAACCGGAACAATTTCATACATGTACAGCAGTCCCTGTGAACTTGTCGCCGTAAAGACACGGGCACCTGCCGCCGATGCACCTGTACAGGCGCTGAGCGCCGAGTGCTCGGATTCCACAGTTATAAATTCACAATCAAGATGTCCCTCTGCAACAATCTCAGAAAGGTGTTCGGGGATATGCGTATTAGGCGTGATGGGATAAGCAGCAATGACATCGGGCCTGCACAACGCGACCGCTTCTGCCGCGGCCATAGCAATTTCCATTCCAATTCTTTTCGACATTACCTATCCCTCCTCAATCCTCTACCATCTTTATGGCACGGGGCCAGCACTCATGGTAGCAAATACCGCAGCCCTTGCAGTAATTCAGATCTGCCGTAAAAAATCCCTCAGCGTCTTCCGTAATGCACGCTTCAGGACAGAACAAATAGCAGACACCGCATTTAATGCATTTCGTATTATCCCAAATGGGTTTCTGGGCTCTCCAGCCCCCGGTTAGGTATGACCTTGAACTTCCGGGTTTGAATACCATCAACCCCGGATTCGCATCTTGCCAGGTTTCTGGCCACTTCTTCTCTGTCATATGTGATACCTCAATGCTCATTCACTCTTTAGTTAAATTTGACTTCGTCGTATGCCCTTTTCATAGCCGCCAGGTTCTTGTTGGCTATCCTGCCGAACCTGTGATCCACCGGGCCTTTCACTGAATCAAGCTTTACCGCGTTGGTACACTTGATCAGCGCCCCAAGCATGGTTGTATTCGTAATAGGAACACCAAGCTCCTTCCACGCAATAGACGACCCATCGACCGTAGCAATCTTGCCCTTAAATTTGGTAATCTCCGCAATTTCTTTTGCTGTTTTTGACGTGTTAACAATGAGTATGCCTTCTGGTTTCAGCCCGTCGGCAACATTAACCATACCGATAAGACTTTCATCAAGAACAACTACGACATCCGGAAAGTAAATCTGAGATCTGACCTTTATGTGGTGATCATCGATCCGATTAAACGCTGCAACCGGTGCCCCTCTTCTCTCAGGCCCGAAACTTGGAAAACCCTGAGCATACTTACCCTCTCCGATTGCGGTCAATGCAAGCAATTCAACTGACGTTACTGCGCCCTGACCGCCTCTTCCATGCCATCTTACTTCTATCATTGGAAAACTCCCAGAAATGGATTGTGGTGAAAAGTTAAAGACGATTTACAAAAAACGACGTTCGGCTACCTATTACAAAAATATTTTTCTGTCAAGTCTTTTTTTGAAAAAAAGTTTTTACATGCCGCGGCGATACTCCATAGATTTGGAGAGAGTCATTTTGTCCATGTACTTTAAATCACTCCCCACGGGGACACCGAGTGCGATCCGTGTTACTTTGACGCCCAGATTTTTGACAAACTTGTTGATGAGAAGGGCTGTTGCTTCACCCTGAACGCTTGGATTGGTGGCTATAACTATTTCTTTGATACTGTTGTTCTCAACCCTTTTTAAAAAATCCTGTATTCTCAAATGACCCGGTCCAATCCCATCGAGGGGTGACAGGGCTCCATGAAGCACATGATAAGTTCCCCGGAAACTGCCGCTTTCCTCTATGGCAATAAGAGAATCCGGTTCCTCAACAACACATATAAGCGTCTTATCTCGTGATTGATCCATGCATATCTCGCAGAGATCCCCCTCGGCAAGATTGAAGCATACGGAACAAAAATGAATCTTGCACTTTACTTCCAAAATACTCTCGGCAAGGTTACGCGCATCTTCGCGAGATGCCCGGAGGATAAATGTTGCTAATCGTGTAGCCGTCTTTTCGCCAATGCCGGGCAGTTTCCCGAGTTCTTTGATCAGACGCTGTATTGGTAAAGCATATCCTGTCATTGTAAAACCTTCGCCCTAGGCTAAACCGGGAATATTAAAGCCGCCGGTAATTTTCGACATCTCTGCCGAAGCCATTTCCTGGGCCTTACGAATGCCTTCATTCACCGCCGCCATGATAAGGTCCTGCAGCATATCCAAATCTTCCGGATTGACGACCTCTTTATCAATGTTCATGGACAGGATCTCAAATTTTCCGTTTACCACGACGGTTACCATGCCTCCTCCCGACGTAGCTTCGACAGTCCTGGATTCCAGTTCCGCCTGCATGCTGGCTATTTTTTCCTGTATCTTTTTTGCCTGTTTCATAATGTTTCCGAAATTCTGAGTCAATGGACTACCTCCTAAATTATAATAATAAAGATGCTACTCGTGATTTGTCTTTGTAATAACTTCTCGTACTACAGCCCCATCAAAAACATCCAGCACTTTTTGTAAAATGGGATGGTTAAGGGCGTCTCGCTTCATATCATTGATCCTGCTGTTGTGCGCAACCCCATTTACGCCTTCGTCTCGTTTTTTGGGGGGTTCTATATCCAGAGATTCAATTCTCACGACAACATCTTCGCCAAAGTATGCCTTGGAAATTTCTTTCAAACGTTCATTTTGAGACTTCTCTTGTATATCATCAAGGAAAATATAGTCTTTGTGGAAGCCAATCCTAAGACATTTGTTTTCGTATTCCAGAAATACCCCCGGCTCGATTTTTGACCATAGAGGATAACTTTGCTTCTTCACAAATGATTTATAATCCTCCCAGATGTCTCCCGAGTTTCTGTTTTCACCGGTATCATATCCGCAATGGACCTCGTCAACCATTCCAGACTGAACAACGTTAAACAGCGCCTGTTCCTGCGAGAGAGGCATGTTTTCCTCCCTCACCTCGTATGTGGTCATTCTATGCTGTGTTTTTTCTCCGGATGCCAGTCTCTTCTCCAAATCTTCCATTCGGGAAAGAATGCTGTCAATCGGTATCATCGGTTCGAGATAGGCCATTCTGACGAGAATCGTCTCAAGGTTTATACGCACATTCTGACTTTTTCTCACGTTTTCTTCTTCTGATATTAATATATCCAAAAGGCGCCGGAGTGTCTCGTGCGACACACTCTCTGTCTGCTTTTTTAAACTTGTCATTTCATCCTCTCCCAAATCCAGCAGATCATGACTCTTTTCTACAATTTTGGCGAGGAGCAAGTTTCGGAAATGACCGATGAGCATCTGATAGAAGAACTTCATATCCAGGCCGGCGTAATAACTCTCTTCAATGATTTTTAAGCAGAGGCTTGCATTTCTTGCAAATACAGCTTCCGAGATTCTGAAAAGAAAGCGTTTATCTGTTAGGCCTAACAGTCCTTCTATATCATTATCCTTGATTTCAAAGCCTGCATAGGATATTGCCTGATCAAAAATGCTCTGGGCGTCTCTCAGGCTCCCGTCTCCCGCTTCCGCAATCCAGGTTAACCCGTTCTCGCTAATAAGAACACCTTCTTTACCGGCAATTTGTCGCAAGTTATCTCTGATTTGTTTCAATGATATCCTTCTGAAATCAAAGCACTGGCATCGTGAAAGGATGGTAGCCGGTATTTTTACGATTTCTGTCGTGGCAAAGATAAAAATTACGTGGGACGGTGGCTCTTCCAGGGTCTTCAAAAGGGCATTGAAGGCCTCCCTGGTCAGCATGTGTACTTCATCAATGATATAGAGCTTGTGGCGAGATGAGACAGGAGAAAACTTCACATTTTCCCGCAGCTCCCTTATCTCGTCAATGCCCCTGTTTGATGCGCCGTCAATTTCACGGACATCCATAGATATGCCTTCTGCAATCTCCCGGCAACTGGTGCATACATTACACGGCGTTTTTGTAGGTCCATTTTCACAATTGAGCGCTTTAGCCAATATCCGGGCGACCGTAGTTTTGCCTACCCCGCGGGGACCGCTGAAGATAAATGCATGGGAGACACGACCCTGCTGTATGGCATTCTTCAGTGTTTTCACTACGTGCTCTTGTCCGACTACCTCATCAAAGTTTTGCGGTCTAAATTTTCTAGCCAGAACGAGATATTCCAATCGCCACTCCTGTGAAAAAAGCTTCGTAAACTTTGGTGGCTCTGCCATTTCAAGGTGTTTGCGATCGCTGCCGGAGTCAGTTAAGATTTCTTCCCGTCCCCGTGACGCCTGGGATTGAAATGACAAAGCGGGAGTTTATCAAAGCCCCCTGCATGAGAATCAATAAGTCAATTCGATTGTGGCCACTTCCTTCTGATTTGCATAGAAAATGGCCATAGTTGAATTGAGATAGCCAGGTTTATCCGTAGCACACGTCGGTAATTGCTACCGTTGCTTCCTTCCGGACCTGGCGGGGTTCACATTCCTTCGTTGCACGGGACCCGGCTATCTGTATTTTAGGGTTTAGGGGTCAAAAAAATCTACTGTACCCCTATCCCTTTACCCTGAACCCTGTTTTCTTTCTGGCGGAGAGAGGGGGATTCGAACCCCCGGTACACCTTTGTGGGCATACACACGATTTCCAGTCGTGCCCCTTCAGCCTCTCGGGCATCTCTCCAAATTCAGGGGTAAGGGTTTAGGATAGAGGGTACAGAAAAAACAACTCATCCCCAAACTCTATTCCTTAAATCCTGCTTTCTGTTCCCTGTTACTGGCGGAGAGAGGGGGATTCGAACCCCCGTGAGAGCTTTTGGCCCTCAAATCGATTTCGAGTCGATCCCGTTACGACCACTTCGGTATCTCTCCGCGTAAATGCCAAGACCCTCGGATTCGATTGATTTACTCAGGGTCAATGCATGTAAGTCATTTTATTGAAGCGTTGCCTCGAAAAAGACTAAGCTTCATTGTAGTAATTTTTTATGATATTCTCTTTTCACGAAAAAATCTACTCAAAATATCGGCACAGGCATCTTTCTTTATGCCACCCAGTACCTCCACGGTATGATTCAACCTCGTGTCATTAAGGATTCTATAGAGCGAGAACACACCGCCGCTTTTAGGGTCATACGCACCAAATACTATCCTCTGCACCCGCGCCTGTATAATGGCCCCTGCGCACATGACACACGGTTCCAATGTTACATATAGTGTAGTACCGATGAGGCGATAATTACCTATTATTTTGGCTGCTTGGCGAATCGCAAGGATTTCGGCATGCGCGGAGGGATCATTCATGGATATGGAATTGTTATGTGATCTTGCCAGGATGTTATCGCCAAGAACAATAATGGCACCGACGGGAACTTCACCTTTCGCAAAGGCCAGTAAAGCTTCCTCTATGGCTATATCTATAAATTTCTCGTCATTATATGACATAAATCACCAAATAGCAGATAGATATATAATAGTATAATCGTACTTAAAATGATTGATTTTTATCTCCCCGCTGACATATGATTCAGACTCGAAAGAGAGTTCCCGCATGATATCCAAAAAAATCTTAATCGTATCCATAATGATTTCTCTTACCAGTCATGTCCTCATGCTCTATATGACAAACCTTATAGAGTGGCACGGGAAAGTCTATAATGAGGACATTTTAACTGTTTCCCTGAAAGAGCCTCCAGAAAATAAAGAAAAAGACGAAAAGGAGGTAAAAAACAAGGAGAATAAGCCCTTCCATCAGGCAGACGGAAAAGCCAATAGCCGCAATGTGAAACAGGAAGATACGGTTGATATCAACACGCTTGATGTGAAGTACACGCCCTACCTTAAAAAATTAAAGAGAAAAATTGAAGGCATATGGGTGTATCCCAAAGCTGCCTTCGAAAGGGAGGAAGAAGGGACAGCCGTGATAAAATTTTCCATAAGTGATAGCGGGACCCTCCTGGCAAGTGGAATCGTTGTATCATCAGGATCAAACTATCTTGACCTTGGAGCACTTGACGTTGTGAGGTCAGCCGCTCCTTATGATCCATTTCCTCAGGAATTCAATCTTACCCAATTGAACATTGTGGCAAGGTTTGCGTACAAACTCGTCGATTGAAAACACTTTCCAACGGTCCCTCACCGGGGGATACACCTTTCAAACTCCCTGTTGCACCCTTTATTTAGATCAAAACATTCAGACCCCTTTAGAGTCGTCAGATTTCCGAGTTGATTTCCGTTAAAATACGATTCAGTTCCAGGAGCCGGTCCCTGAGTTCCGTCTGTTCTACCCATGGCTTTGATTCCAAGGAAGGCCTTCGTTCTTTGAGACGGGCAAACCTAAGTCCAATATCATCCATTATATAGTTCCAATCAATACGGGGAACCGCTTTCTCCGGATACTCTACCCTCGCGAGCACTTTTCCCGGTTCGAGGGTAGTTTCCTCAAGATATTCCGGAATGAGCACCTTAAACCCGAATTGCTCCTTGATCTTGGCCGCAAGTACCTGCTGGGCCGAATATTCCCCATGCACGAGGAATACCTGCATATCACGCATCTGAAAATGGCTCAACCACTCCAGAAGCTGGCTCTGACCGGCATGGGCGGAGAATCCGTTTATGGTATATACTTTGGCTTTTACCGCAATTTCCTCATTAAAGAGACGAATTTTCTTTGCCCCGTCAACGATCTTACGCCCTGTCGTTCCCTGAGCCTGAAACCCGACAAACACAATACTGGCCCCTTCCCGCCAGATATTATGCCGCAAATGGTGTTTTATTCGTCCTGCATCTGCCATACCGCTCGCTGAGATGATGATAGCCGGGCCTTGGGAGTTGTTGATTGCCATCGACTCTTCCGTAGTCGGGGTAAAGTGCAACTGCGGCAGGTAGAGAGGATCCTCCCCTTTCTTTATTAACGCCCTGGTCTCTTCATCCAGGTATGCCGTGTGGTGGCGAAAGATTTCCGTAGCCCGTATCGCCAAAGGGCTGTCCAAATATACAGGCATATCCGGAGGCAATCTCCCGTCTTTGTTCAAAAGGTAGAGCGAATACATCATTTCCTGCGTTCTCTCCACGGCAAAGGCGGGAATAACAACTTTCTCTTTATTTCCGTAACTGTACGCGATGGCCTCTGCCAGTTCATTTAGGCTGTCATCTTCATCCTTATGATCACGATTGCCATATGTTGAATCCAGAAAGAGGAAGTCCGCCGCTTCCACAATACTTGGATCTTCCATCAATAACTGGGCGGGACGTCCTATGTCCCCGGTAAAGACCAGTTTGGCGGGTATTCCATTTTCTTCAACAGTAAGCTCTATCAGAGAAGCCCCAAGGATATGACCCGCATCTTTAAAATTAATCTTCACATCAGGAAAGGGTTTGAAAATCTCACCATTTGAAATAACCTTAATCAGCGGCAGGGTTGCCTGAGCGTCTCTTTGCGTGTAGAGGGGCTTGACGTTTTTTTCGCCGGAACGCAAATGTTTTTTGCTCTTCCACTGCGCTTCCATCTCCTGGATATGGGCACTATCAAGAAGGAGTATCTCCAGCAAATCCCTCGTGGGTGCGGTGGTATAAATTGCGCCCTTGAACCCCTTCTGAACCATCCTCGGAAGAAGACCGGAATGGTCGATATGCGCGTGGGTAATGAGGAAAAAATCTATGTTTTCAGGTTCGTATATGCTCACATCCCAGTTTCTCTTTTCTATTTCGGCGTTTCCCTGGTGCATCCCACAGTCCACGGCAAACCGATGACTGCCCGTTTCTAAAATATAGCAGGAACCTGTTACTGTTCTTGCCGCTCCCATAAATTTTATTTTCATTCTCCAATTCCCCGCATTAAGAAATCATTACCAAATTGTATTTTCATACAACAAAAAAGAATGCCCTACAATAATATGAGCCCCGTCCATGTGACTTTGTTCCTGATGGGAAAAGATACCGACAATCCTGCTTTTTCTGCGGTAGCCGTCACATCTATTCCCATGGCTTCCATGGAAGGCCGGGCCTTAAAGGGAAATCTGCACGATGTGCCGCCCTGCAACACTACGCATTCATCACAGAGACGGCAGCAACCCCCGATAAATCCGGCAGCGAAACGAAATCCTGCGGTAAATGCCTCTTTTTCACCCATGTTAACCAGTTCGTGAAGCTTTCTGGCAGGAAGCAATACTTCTTCCGTAGGAGCATTTACGGATGTTTCTTTCAATTCATCGGACACTTGAATAAGAATTCCATGGCAATAATTTCTGAGAGCATCACGAAATTCCGCAACGGACGGCACAAAGGGCGGGCACATAAGGTTTTTCCCATAGCTGTCACACACGGGAACCCGGCATTTCAGTCGAACACGCTCATCGACAACAATATCATCTCTATCAACCAGCACAACATCAGAAGCCCCTCGCTCCTTCAGAAGCGACATAACCCTCTCAATACCCTGTTTACGATCCTCAATCATTCATATTCACCCCGCAGCAACATCGGGGACACAGCTGGAATGAGTCAGTTGCTCGCTTCCCTTATCAATAACGACAAACGTATCCTCGACACCGACTACCCCTTCCCCCGGGAAATGAAATTTCGGTTCCACCGCAACGACCATCCCGGAAGACAATACTACATTCTGCCCTTTCGCGACCACGGGAAATTCGTCAAGCTCAAGGCCAATCCCATGTCCGCAGTATACAATCCTCTGTTTTCCATACCCCATGAAATGTTCGCCCAATTGGTGTGATTCGGCCATGTGACTTGCCTTTTCATACAGCTCCCCAACCGTGACACCCGGGTAAATCATCTTTCCCAGCTCATGCTCAATATCTAACGCAACGTTGTGCGCCTTATCCAATTTGTCAGGAAGACCGCCAATACTGAGGGTTCTGGTCTGATCAATGTGGTATCCATACATAACCGCGCAAAGATCAACAATAACAGGTTCATGCCGGCCGATAGTTCGCCATCCCGAACCCTGTGGAAAGGCATTGCTGAGCCCACGCCCCCCTGTGGTACCATCCACGCAGGATATCTCGGCAGCATCCGGTCCGGATATGAGATGACCCCAGTAAACTTCCTGATTGAACGTACGTGTGCGTAAAAAAACAGGGGCTTACCCGTAACAGGTATAAACAGACATGCCTGTTGGACTGTTCCGGTAAAATAAAAAAGGTCGGCATTTTGTACAATCAGAGCACCATCGACATCCTCTGATTGCATACGTCGCTGCAAGGCTTTGATTCGCTGCTGAAGCTCATCTTGAGGGGTCTTCTTCATCCGCTTTTTATTGTTGATGCGTGATTCCGCCTTTCAATCAATACTCAATGCCCGCCCGCTCCTTCACCCCCGCCGCGTAATGATGTTTCACCTCTTTTACCTCGCTCACCATATCTGCTAATTCGATAATCTCCCGGGGCGCATATCTTCCCGTCAAAATCAAATCCACAGCAGGAGCTTTGTGTTGGATCATTTCGACTACATCACCAAGTGGAATTAACTTAAAATCGAGGGCAACGTTGATTTCATCCAGAATCACCATGTTATATTCACCTGAAGCGAGGGCCTCCCTGGCGATACTCACACCCTTCCGGGCAAGTTCGACATCAACAGGAGCAGGGTTTCCCCTCATTACAAAACTGTCGAGACCGCATTGGTAAATAGTTACACCGGGGAGATATTTCTCTGCGGCTATAACCTCACCGTATTTTTTCCCTTTCATAAATTGAATGACCAAAACCTTCAAGCCATGCCCTATGGCTCGCAGGGCCTGCCCCATGGCAGCGGTTGTTTTACCCTTGCCGTTCCCGGTATACACAAAAACAAGCCCTTTAGTATACTTCGATAACGTTTCCTCTATTATGTCAGTCATTTTCATTTCCTCCTGTGAGATAATGGCCGATTGCAATCCCTTCTCAATTATTTCATCAAGACTTATTCTTGTTGAAATATGTCGGGATAAGTAGCATATTCAATGCATTGTTACAATTCTTTTAACCTGCACACCTGAAGTTGTATTGATTACGAGAAGTAGTTTGCCGATGAAACACACATATAACACCGTGCACGTACCGCAAAACCCCTTGATTAACGCGAGGGACCTGAGGAAAACATTTGGAAATATTATCGCTGTTGATAATGTTTCCTTCCAGGTCTTTCCCGGAGAATGTTTCGGCATCCTTGGTCCTAATGGCGCCGGAAAGACGTCCACCATCCGGATGACGTATGGGTTTTCACCAATGACAAGCGGTACCCTTGAAGTTTTTGGTCTCGATATCACGGGACATATGCGTGTCATAAAATCAAGAATAGGCGTGTGTCAACAGGAGAACAATATAGATCCGGATCTTACTGTACAACAAAATTTGGAGGTCTTTGCCCGCTACTTTAACATGCCTCTCCATGAGGCACGCACTCAGGCCCAGAATCTTCTAAAATTTATGGCTCTTGATCACCGTAAAGATGCCAGAGCTACTGAGCTTTCAGGGGGAATGATGCGCCGTCTGGTTCTGGCGAGGGCTTTGCTCAACAAACCGGATCTTTTAATACTGGACGAACCCACCACAGGCCTGGATCCTCAATCACGTCACCAGGTATGGGAAAGCCTGGAAGAACTGCAGGCAAAAGGACTTACTATTCTCCTTACAACACACTACATGGAAGAAGCCTCCCGTCTTTGCGACCGGCTTTTCATCATGGATCACGGACGTGTTCTGGTAGAAGGAAAACCGCTGGATTTGATCAAACAACATGTAGGGCGTGATATTATTGAAGTGGCTGAACCAACCGAGACACTGAGGAGATTCATACACTCGCGGAATTTAAAACACGAAGACTTGGGTCATCGCTTCATTATATACGTGGATGACGGAAATTCGCTATACCATGAAATCAGAAAAGAACATTTCAAGGGAGGGTGCATCATGCGTATGGCGACTCTGGAAGACGTTTTCTTAAAATTAACGGGTAGGGAGCTAAGGGAGTGAAGCAGTTTAAATCCATTCACATATCCATACGGTTTCTCAGGGTCTGGCAGAGAAACTTTACCGTGTACCGGAAAACGTGGAAAATCAATTTTCTTCCACCATTGCTCGAACCCCTTTTTTATTTACTTGCTTTCGGAGTCGGCTTGAGTGTCCTTGTGGGCACCATCGCATACGGGGGATCAGAAATATCGTATGCCACCTTTATCGCTCCGGCCCTGCTTGCCATTAATATGATGAACAATGCTTTCTATGAGAACATGTACGGCTCATTTGTGCGGATGTACTATCAGAAGACCTTTGATGCCATGATGGCGACACCGCTTTCTCTTGCAGAAATCATTACGGGAGAAATTGTCTGGGGAGCCACAAAATCGGTGATGGCCACGACAATCATGCTGGGGGTAATCAGTGCATTCGGACTCATTCAGTACCCGGAAGGATTGCTGATAATTCCTCTGGCTTTTTTGGGAGGAATTGCTTTTGGGTCCATGGGTATGGTTTTCACCGGAATAGTCCCTACCATTGAACTCTTTAATCTTCCCATATTTTTGTTTATCACACCTATGTTTCTCTTCAGCGGGACGTTCTTCCCCGTGGAAAATCTTCCTCTATGGGCGCAGCAACTTGCCGCGCTTTTGCCTTTAACGCATCTGGTAAACCTCACGCGGTCCCTAAGTTTAGGATTGCACGAGGGGTCATTGTTAACAGCAATTGGCTATCTGGTAATCATGTGCCTCATTTTCTTCCCCCTGGCAATTCACACGATGCACCGGCGCTTGATCAAATAACATTGAAGCACTCTGCAGGAAACTGCGGAGTGCTTCAATGTGACAGTTATTCTGTGATAGCTCCTTAATGCGCAGATTCTATATAGTCGACGGTTTTTTCGGCGAGCGTTTTCATGACGTATTCAAACTGATCGGCGTCTCTATCGAGCAGGGTCATTCTGAAACCGGGTACGGAGGTAAAGAAAGACGTGAGCGGCACCACGCAAATCCCCGTGGAACCTAACAGGTAATAGACAAAGCGCTTATCAAACTCAATCCTTTCAGACGTCAGTTTTTCGACATAGCTCCTGATCTCGGGATGTTCAATCGGCAGCGTCTGCCTGTTATTAAGTGAAGCCTCGTTAAAAACCACGGACATGTAGAACGCGCCGTTGCTTCTGTTTACAATAAGATAAGGGACGTCCTTCAGGCTGTTGTAGGCAATGTTGGAGAGTCTTTCGTAATGGCGGATACGATCATTCAAGTAGTTCTGATACTCCGGATGGGTGACTATTTTGGGAATCGCCATTTGCGGAAGCGTTGTGGAACAGACCTCCGACATCTTCTGGTTTACAATGGTATCGATGTAGTTCTCAAATTTCCCATCCTGATGATAGTTATACACTTCCATCCAGCCGCAACGTGAACCAGGCCAGGGAAACTCTTTCGAGATCCCCTTCATGCTGATACCGGGAACATCTCCTATAATTTCAGAAAGATTTACCGTTTTCTTCCCGTTGTAAACAATATTAATATAGGTCTCATCAAAAATCAGGAAGAGGTTATATTCCCTGGCTATCTCTACAATCTGTTTCAAAGTATCCGGAGAATGGACAAAGCCTGTAGGGTTATCCGGATTGATCACCAGAATACCGACGATTGCTTTATGGCTTCTCACTTTCTGTTCGAGTTCACGGATGTCCGGAGACCAGTCCCGATAAGGATTCATCCGGTAGGTGTTCGGTGGGAAGGAGGCATGAAGCACTTCCGCCAAGAGGTGGGTGGAATACGTCGGTTCAGGCATGATGATCCGGGCGTCTACGCGTATGGAGCTGTACGCCCGGGCTATGGCATCACCCAAACCGTTAAAAAACACTATATCGTCAGGGCTTATCTGTACATGCCCCATGCTGTTCACGCGGTCAGCCAGGAATTGACGCGTTTTGTCCACGCCTTTGGTTGGGCTATAACTATAAGAATGATCATCCTGGAGAATTTCAATAAGAACGGCTTTCATCCAGTCTGGTATTTTTTCGCCTTTCTGAATAGGGTCGCCAATATTTTCCCAGATTACTTCTTTCCCAAACTCCTTCAGTTTGCTGGCTACATTGACGATCTGTCTGATTTCATACACCAGGCCGCTGCCGCTTTTTGCAATATCAAACCTCATATACACCTCACTGGCACTTTAAAAGCTACTATGGATTTTCGTATAATATAGTTTGTGTAAAATAGCCAATATTTTTTGATTGTAAGGCTCTCATGGTTGTTGACGCCAGGTATAGTTACTCATACCTCAGGGCATCGATGGGATTGAGAAGTGACGCTTTGTAAGCCGGGTAAAATCCGAAGAATATTCCGACGAGTCCGGAAAAGCCAAACGCCATGAATATGGACAGGGGTGAAACGATAGTGGCCCACCCAAAAATAGCCGCTATTATCTCTGACCCGGAGACGCCGACGATTATTCCGATAATCCCCCCAATCAGAGAAAGGGTAAGGGCCTCAATAATGAATTGCATTCTGATATCCCACGTTTTGGCACCTACTGCCATCCTTATGCCGATCTCCCTTGTCCGTTCTGTAACTGAGACCAGCATAATGTTCATGATCCCAATGCCGCCGACCAGGAGCGAAACCGAGGCAATGGCCCCCAGGAGAAGGGTAAATACTCTTGACGATTCCTCCCGAACCTGCATGATCTGGGTAAGGTTACGTACCGTGAAATCATTTTCCTTTTTCGGGCCGATACGGTGCCTTTGCCGGAGCAATTCGGTTATCTGTTGCTCTGCGGCCTCCAGATCCTCGGCGCTCTTTGCCTTCACCATAATCGTCCTGACCATTCCGGGAAAAGTGGTACCGAATATCTTTTTCTGCGCCGTGGTAACAGGGATGTACACAGTATCATCCTGATCCTGGCCCATGGGAGACTGGCCTTTTCTTTCAAGAACACCAATTACCGTGAAGGGAACTTTTTTTATTCTCACGATCTGGCCTATCGGATCCATACTCCCGAAGAGATTTTCCACGACAGTCTGTCCAAGGAGACAGACCTTTGTGGCGCTCCTTACATCCTGCTCCGTAAAGGGCCTCCCGGAAGCAATCGGCCATTCTCTAATGTTCAACATCCCCGGGGTAGTCCCATACACACCTGTTGACCAGTTCAGGTTACCATAGACGATCTGGGCAACACCATTAAGAACAGGTGCCACCTCTTGCACTGCCGAACATTCCCTGAGGATGGCATCGGCATCATCTTTCGTGAGGGTGGGCTGCGTTCCATGGCCCATTCTCACGCCACCCGATGTTGTGCTTCCCGGAAGGATAATGATGAGGTTGCTCCCGATGCTCGAAATCTGCTGCGATATCCTCGCACTCGCCCCTGTGCCGACGGCAAGCATGGCAATGACGGCGCCTACACCAATGATGATCCCGAGCATGGTGAGGGCCGAGCGCATCTTGTTGACCCTGAGCGCCCGGAGAGATATTTTTAAAGTCGCTGGAATGTTGATCATATTTTTCAACCGATCCTGGTGCCTTTTTCTTCCATGTGCTCTTTTCTTTCATCGCTGACGACACGACCATCAAGAAAACGGATGATTCGCTGACTGTAGGCGGCTATATCCTGCTCATGGGTAACGAGAACGATTGTGATATGGGATTCCCGGTTCAGTCTGACAAGGAGTTCCATAATCTCAATGCTTGTTTTTGTATCCAGGTTTCCTGTCGGTTCATCGGCAAGGATGAGGGGCGCCTTATTCACCAGAGCTCTTGCGATTGCAACCCGCTGCTGCTGTCCGCCGGAGAGCTGGCTCGGCGTATGATGTTCCCGCCCCTCAAGTCCTAAGGCTTTCAGGGCTTCCATGGCGAATTTCTTTCTTTCACTATGGGGAACATTTTTGTAGAGCATGGGGAGTTCCACATTCTCGACGGCTGATGTCCGGGGAAGCAGGTTAAACATCTGAAACACAAAGCCGATCTTCGCATTTCTGATGGATGCCAGCTCATCACGATTCAGATTGCCGACATCGATCCCATCGAGCAGGTATTGACCGCTCGTCTGTTGGTCAAGGCAGCCTATGATATTCATGAACGTCGATTTTCCAGAGCCCGAAGGACCCATAATAGCCACAAATTCTCCCTGTTCAATCGTCACGGAGACTCCGTCGAGGGCATGAACTTCTGTCTCGCCAAGTTCATAAATTTTCGCTATGTTTTCTGTTTTAATCAGTGCCATGTTATTTCACGAATACCGGTGGACCCGACGGCGGTGCATCACTCTTTTTCCCGCCGCCTGTCGCTTCCACGATTATTTCGTTCCCCTCTTTCAAATCACCGGTAAGGATTTCGGTATAATTTCCATCCGTGATACCTAACACCACACTAATGCGTTTTGGTTTCTTGTTTTCCAGAACCCATACACCCGGTCCCTTCTGTGCAGATGCTTCGTTTCCCCTTTCTGCAGGTCTGAATCTCAGAGCCGCATTAGGTATCCTGAGAACGCCCTTTTTATCGGCCAGAACAAGGGAGACATTCGCCGTCATTCCCGGTTTGAGCTTAAGTTCGGGATTGTCGACCTTGACCACCACGTTGTAGGTGACTACATTCTGAATAGTGGTAGGGGCGTTTCTCACCTCTGAAACCTTGCCCATGAAAATCGTATCGGGATAGGCATCAACGGTGAACTCCACAGGTTGATCTACCTTGATTTTTCCAATATCCGCTTCGTCAACATTGGTATCGATCTGCATCTTTGTCAGATCCTGGGCAATATTGAAGAGGGTCGGTGTCTGGAAACTCGCGGCCACTGTCTGACCCACATCAACGTTCCTTGATATGACTATCCCGTTCACAGGAGATATGATCTTCGTGTATATCAGGTTAGTCTGCGCATATGCGAGGGCCGCTCTGGCCTGTTCAACCTGAGCCTTCGAGGCTGAAAGCTGGGCTGAAGCCGATTGATAATTTGTTTCCGATGTGTCGAGGTCGCTCCTCGCGATGAAATTCCTGGCAAAAAGCACCCTGTTTCTTTCCATGGTCCTTTTCGCGTCGACGCGAGCCGCCTCAGCTTTTTCGACGTTCGCTTTTGCCAGCATCAGGTTGGCCCTCGCCTGTTCGACTTGGGCCTGAAACGTGGCCGGGTCTATCTGGGCCAGAATCTGACCTTTTTTCACGGGAGAGTTGAAATCGACATAAAGAGCCTTCATCGTTCCCGAAACCTGTGTCCCCACCAGGACATTGACGACGGCATTCATTGTTCCTGTCGCGGTTACAGTTGCTTTAATATCTCCAAGCGTAACCCTGTTCATTTTATACTTGGGGCCATTTTCTTTATTTTTAAAGTAGAAAAATACTCCCGTGGCGAGGAGTATTATAATGACGATGATGATTCCGATGACAATTTTCTTTTTCATTCTCCCGCTTTCAACACCCTTTCTTACTTGATACCCATGGCCTTCTCCATGCTTGCCTGGGCGACTTTGTAGTCATAGAGAGCCGCAATATAGGCGGTTTTTGCGTTGGCTAGAGAAACGAGGGCATCCGTAACCTCAATGGGGCTCCCCACACCGGAGGCATACCTCCCGTCGGCAAGCTCAAAATTTTCCGTTGCCTGTTTCACCGTGAGTTCTGTTGTGGAAATACTTTCACCTGCCTGCTGCAAATTCAGGTACGCCTGTTTCACTTCAAGATGGATTGTTTGCCTCAGGGCCTCTTCATTTGCCTTCACAACCTGCAGATTTGCCCTCGCCTCCTCCACCTGGTATTTCGTGGAAAGACCGCTAAAAAGGGGAAAGTCCAGCGTCGCTCCCACGCGCCATCCTTTCTCGAGAGGGAATTCTTCTCCGCTCACCGCATAGTTCGCATTGCCCGAGAGAGTCGGGTAGTAACCCTTCTTCTGGAGTTCAATGGTCCTTTCCGCGGCTTCTTTCTTGGCAACGAGAGATTGCAGGTCCGGTCTCGCGGCGTAGGCTCTTTTAAGAGCCTCTTCCAGGGGCATATCATATTTCTTGAATCCAAAATCGTCAAGGATAGCATAGTCCGGCGCCTCCGGCATACCGACGGCGTTGTTCAGATTCACTCTCGCGATTCGTAGCGCATTTTCTCCTCTGATGAGATTCAGTTTCGCATTGCTAAGGTCAACCTCTGCCTTTGTTACATCAAATTTCGGTTTTACCCCGACTTCAAAAAAACCCTTTGCCTGGTCCAGGTGTTGCTGGAACTGCCGCACTGTTTCTACCGCGACATCCCGGTTCCTCTTTGCCTGTAAAAGGCCAAAATAGGTCTGTTTGACACCGAATACAATCTGACTCTCAACGCTGTTGAGATCCGAGCGGGAGGAATCGAGATTCAGATTCTGAATCTTCACCTGTGTCGATGTCTTTTCAAAATCATAGATTGTCTGGCTCAGATTGACGCTGCTTAGATATTCGTCATAGGAACTGCCGCCCTTTAAGAGAGTGCCAGTAGTCGGATTAATTCTGTTGTAACTGGATGACCAGTTAATCTGGGGGTAATAATTCGACTTCGCTTGACCCACCCTGCTCTGGCTGACATTGACGCTGCCCATTGCCGCAATAACAGCGGGCTGTTTTTTAAGCGCTATATCAACACATTGTTGAAGAGTAAGGATATCGCCTTTCTTTATGAGTTCCTCTGCCCTTGCATTCAGAGGCAGGATCATAATAACGGACAGAATCAGTGGAATAATCTTTTGCATGTCAACGAGTTTTTAACCCTTATTTATGAAGTATTTTTATAGTGCTCCCTATTTTTGCCCGCACATTACCATTAAAACGTTAAAAATTTAATCTCTTTCTGTTTTACTTTTGCGCGTAAGGAGTTTTAATCCCATCAGATTAGCAATTGTAGTGCCAGTTTACAGAATATCATGAAAGAAGTTGATATACTAAGGTAATCTAAGTTCAAAAAGCTGTCTCATTCTTGCAAATATTTCATTCCTCGCAACAAAGCGGATAATAAGTATCCAGAGGAGGTATCCGGCTGGCTAAAAAATATCCATCAATTCTCTTTCCTTCTCATTGACATGGGAATATATTTTCCCGTATACTCGCCATCAATAGTAATGCTTTTAGAAATCAAGGAAATAGACATTACAATCCCCCTCGTGTAAAACGCACCATTTCCTTTGCACGAAATAATGGAGCAGAAGAGATGACAGACGCTACGGATTATGGGCGCAGGGTCGTCCTGATCGAAGGCTGCCGGATCCCTTTTCTCCGGGCCGGCACAGGTTACCATGACCTCATGTCCTATGATCTGGCAAGGCTTGCCATAAAGGCCCTCGTCGCAAGAACCGGAATTGAAACGAAAAAGATAGACCGGGTTATCATGGGTTGCGTGATTGCCAAACTGGCCACGACCAATGTCGCACGGGAAGCTGCCCTGGGCGCCGGCCTCCCCGTCAGCATCCCCGCGTTTACCGTTACTCTGGCCTGCGTTTCCGCCAACGTCGCCATCACAACCGGTGCAGACCTCATCCGAACCGGTCAGGCGGACGTGGTAATCGCCGGGGGCACGGAAAGCATGTCCGATATTCCCATCTGCTACCGCAAGCCTTTGAGACAGAAGCTCATCGAGTCCCAGAAATACAAAGGTATGAAGGATTATCTGAAATTTCCTCAAGGCCTCAGCCTGAGGGATCTTCTTCCGGAAATTCCTGCCATTGCTGAATTCTCCACGGGAAGATCGATGGGGGAAGACTGTGACCGGCTGGCGGCGCGCATGCAGATAAGACGTGAAGAGCAGGATCGCTATGCCGTACGCTCCCATCTGGCGGCGGCACGGGCGACGGCTGAAGGCATCCTCAGCGGGGAGATTGATACAGTCAGGGTGCCGCCGGATTTTCAGCCCATCGATAAGGACAATGGCTTCCGGGGCGATGCTTCCTTCGAAAAAATGAATAGTCTGAACCCGGCTTTTGTAAAAAAGTACGGAACAGTAACACCGGGCAATTCCTCTTTTCTCACCGACGGGGCTTCCGTTGTCCTCCTCATGGCGGAAGATGTGGCCGTATCACTCGGGTACACAGCGAAGGCCGCAATCCGCGCCTACGTCTACACAGCCCAGGACCCCTATGAAGAACTTCTCCTTGGACCTGCCTACGCGACACCGAAAGTGCTAGATATATCAGGACTTGCGCTTCCAGACATAGATGTTTTTGAATTCCATGAAGCCTTCGCCGGGCAGATTTTGGCGAATCTGAAATGCCTCGCTTCCGATGATTTTGCCAGGGACAAACTCGGACGATCCCAAAAAGTGGGAGACATCCCCCTCGATAAGTTCAACACCCTTGGCGGTTCCCTCTCCCTGGGGCACCCTTTTGGAGCCACGGGAGCAAGGCTGGTTACCACGGCGGCAAATCGCCTCATCCGGGAAGACGGTACTTTTGCCCTCATCGCCTCCTGCGCCGCAGGCGCCACGGGAAACGCGATTATCCTGGAACGCAGAAAATAACCTATGGAGGCAGTCATGCCGTATGGACAGATTGAGAAAGAGAATGGAGTGGCCGTAATCTGGCTGGATCAGCCGGGTGAGAAAGTAAATACGATATCCCTCGCCCTTGTGGGTACATTCACGGCAATTCTGGACAGCCTGGAAAAGGACGAGACGGTAAAGGGGATCGTCCTCATCAGTCGGAAGCCGGACAACTTTATCGCCGGCGCGGATGTTGACAAGTTCAAAGATATGGCGAGTCCCGAAGAGGCGGAAGCGCTGAGCCGCAAGGGGCATACCCTTTTGAACAGGATGGCGAATTTTCCCAAACCTATTGTGGCGGCTCTCCACGGAGCAACCTTAGGGGGCGGTCTCGAGGTGGCCCTGGCCTGCCATTATCGTGTAGCCAGTGATGATCCAAAGACAATTCTCGCGTTGCCGGAAGTGAAGCTGGGGCTCCTCCCCGGAGGAGGGGGCACCCAGCGCCTTCCACACCTTATCGGACTGCAGGCCGCATTGGACATGATGCTCACGGGAAAAAATGTCTACCCCCGTCAGGCAAAAAAAATGGGGCTCGTTGATGATCTCATCCATCCTTACGGTCTTCTCCCGGCGGCGAAAAAGGCAGCCCTCACGCTGGCCGACCAGCCGCTGGAACGAAAGAAGAAACAACCTTTTGTAGCGAAATTGTTGGAAAGCAACCCCTTGAGCCGCAGCATTGTGTATAAGAAGGCAGCGGAATTGGTCCAGAAACAAACATGGGGAAATTATCCGGCTCCTTTCAAAATTATTGAATGTGTTAAGACGGGACTGGAAAAAGGTCTGGAAGCGGGGATAGAAGAGGAAACGAAAAAATTCGGCGAGCTTATGGTAAGTCCCCAGTCCCGGGAATTGGTGCAGATATTTTTGAGCATGACGGCCATGAAAAAGAATCCCTGGAAAGATCTGGTGCGTCCTGTGAGTCAAATCGGCATCCTGGGAGCCGGGCTCATGGGATCGGGAATCGCAAATGTAAGCGTTACACACGGCATGAAGGTTTTACTCAAGGATATCAACCATGAAGCTGTGGGACGGGGAGAAAAGTCAGTCTGGCAGGACCTGGACGGGAAGGTGAGAAAGAAGGCCCTTTCACCATTCCAGCGGGACCTGACCTTCAGCCGCATAACAGGGTGTACGGATTACAGGGGGTTCGAAAAGGCAGATCTCATCATTGAGGCGGTGTTCGAAGACCTGGATGTCAAGAGAAAAATTCTTGCAGAAGCAGAAGCCCATGCAAAGGACGAAGCGATCTTTGCGAGCAATACCTCCTCTCTTCCCATCAGAAGCATCGCCGGGGCTTCTCATCGCCCCGAACAGGTCATCGGAATGCACTATTTTTCCCCCGTTCCCAAAATGCCGCTCCTGGAGATCATCATCACGGAAAAAACGGCGGACTGGGTCAGGGCAACCGCCCTTGATGTGGGCATCCGACAGGGAAAGACGGTCATCATCGTCCGTGATGGGCCCGGTTTTTACACTACCCGTATCCTGGCGCCACTTTTGAATGAAGCTCTGGAGGTTCTTGATGAAGACGGAGACATTGAAGAGATCGATCAGGCTATGCGCCAGTTCGGTTTTCCCGTTGGACCCATCGCCCTCATAGATGAGGTCGGAATTGATGTGGGAGCCCATGTTGCAAATGTCATGGGCCCGCTTTTCTCTACAAGAGGCGCTATTCCGAACAAGGCCATGGAAAAGTTATTTGCCGCCGGCTACAAAGGCCGTAAAAATAACAGGGGATTTTATCGTTACGGTGACACGGCAGGCAAGAAAAAAAAGGAGGTAAATAAAGAGATTTACACCTTCTTTGGCGGACCAAGTCGAAAGAAATTTGACACACTCGAAATTCAGAACCGGTTATCCCTTGTTATGGTAAATGAGGCAGCCCTGTGCCTTCAGGAAGGCATCTTGCAATCACCGCGGGACGGCGATATCGGCGCTGTGTTCGGGTTGGGATTTCCTCCCTTTCTTGGAGGGCCTTTCCGTCATATTGATAATTTGGGACTTCAGAAGGTTCTTTCCCTCATGGAGCAACTGGCAGAGAAGCTCGGACCGCGATTTACACCTGCGCAGATCCTCCGAGACCACGAAGCGAATAATCAAAGATTCTCTACATAAAGCTCACAGCGATCTGGAATTTGAAGACATGATGGCATATAAAAATTTCAACCAGGTTCTCCTGCACAACTTCTCCCGGTACGCGGAAAACCCGGCGCTCATGTTCAAATCCGGGGGAAGCTACCAGACGATATCCTACGGCGAGTTTAAAAATATCTGCTTCCGTGTGGCCTCCGGCTTGATGAAGAAGGGCCTTCAACCCGGTGACCGTATCGCGATTTTATCACAAAACCGCCCGGAATGGGCCGAGACCGATACAGGGGTGCTTTTAGCCGGTGCGATCAACTCGGCCATTTATGCTTCCTCTCTTCCTGAAGAAGCTGCCTTCATTATTCAAAATCTGGATGCTTCCTATCTTTTTGTAGAAGACAGTCTTCAGCTCGAAAAAATTCTTGCTATCAGGAACAATATCCCCAGCGTGAGAGGCGTCTTTGTCTTCGATGAATCTATTTCAATAAGTGATCCTTCCTGGATATTCCCCTTTTCGGAGCTTTTACAAGAAGAAGCACCCTCTGGGGCAGTTACAAAAATCCATGAAATTGCAGAAAATATCAAAGGCGAAGACACGATTTGCATTATCTACACAAGCGGGACAACGGGAAACCCGAAAGGTGTCGTCCTCACACACAATAATTACATTAGAACAATCGAAATGCTCATAGAGCATGTGAAAGATATCAGCAAACTGAAACGAAACATCAGTTTTCTTCCCCTTGCCCATGCCTTCGAGCACTTTGCCGGGTATTATCTGGTTCTCTATTTGGGGTGTTGTATCGCGTATGCAGAAAATATCACGACACTAATAGAAAATTTCCGTGAGGTTAAGCCTAATTTCTTTGTGGCCGTTCCGCGTGTCTTCGAAAAGATACACGCCAGGATCACTCAGGGCGTCCGATCTGCTTCTCTCATACGAAAGGCAATTTTCTCTTGGGCTCTCAATATGGGAAAGAAAAAGAGCGTCTATAAGCGGTCAGGTCTGCCTTTACCCTGGTATCTGAAAATTCGCCATACACTCGCCGATGCCCTCCTCTTCAAAAAAGTGAAAAGCGCCTTTGGCGGCCAGTTAGAATTCTGCGTTTCCGGTGGAGCGCCTCTCAGCAAAGAGGTAGCGGAATTTTTCGATGCCATGGATATCCTGATCCTGGAAGGATGGGGCGCCACGGAGGCAACGACGCCTTCCACGCTGAACAGCCCATATGACTACTGTTTCGGCACAGTGGGAAAACCCCTTCCCGGAGTTACAGTCCGCGTTGCACAGGATGGTGAGTTGGAAGTGAAAGGGCCTAACGTCTTCAAGGAATACTGGCGAAACCCGGAGGAAACATACGCTACCTTCACAGAAGACGGATTTTACCGTACAGGCGATATCGGGGAGATTAACGAGGAGGGACGCATCATCATAACAGATCGGAAAAAACAGCTTATCATTACGTCAGGGGGAAAGAATATCGCTCCTGCTCCTATCGAAAGCCTTCTCCTCGGAGGCAGGCACATCGAGATGGCTTATGTACACGGAGACCGGAGGAACTATCTCACGGCGCTTCTGGTCCTTGATCAAAATGCTGTGAAGGCAACGGCTGAATATAACGGGATCAAAGATCATACATGGCCGAAATTGATTCACCATCCCCTGATCATGGAAAAAGTACAGAAGGAAGTGGACAGGGCAAACGATCAACTTCCCAGGTTTATGCAGATAAAATATTTTCGTATCCTTCAGGAACCTTTTTCTATCGAAGGGGGTGATATGACCCCAACGATGAAACTGAAGAAAAGGGTTATTGAGGAAAAAAATAAGGACCTTCTCGACAGCATGTACAAAGAAGATTAGAGGGGTAATAATCAAAGGGCAGGGTAAGGCATACAGGGAAAAAGAAAAGGAGTGTGTATGAGATCGTTATATTTTACCCCGGATCATGAAATGTTCAGGAATACAGTCAGGCAGTTCATAGAAAAGGAAGTTGCCCCTCACGCGGTGGATTGGGAGAAAAACCAACGTATTCCCCATTTCATCTGGAACAGGATGGGAGAGTTAGGATTCCTCGGCATCAATTACCCGGAACAATACGGTGGAGCGGGAGCAGATTTCTTTTATTCAGTCGTATTCCTTGAAGAATTACCTCGTTCCACTATGGGAGGATTCGCTGCCGCTGTCAGCGTCCATGAGTATATGGCGGCGGAGTATATCTACCGCTTCGGAAGTGAAACATTAAAAAACAATTACCTGATCCCTTCAATTAAGGGCGAGAAGATCGGGGCACTCGCCGTCACTGAACCAAATACAGGCTCAGACGTGGCTGCTATCCGGACAAGGGCCCTCAGGGAGGGTGATTACTACATCATCAACGGTTCGAAAACCTTCATCACGAATGGTGTCTTCGGGGATTTCGTCATCGTGGCGACAAAAACGGATCCTGAGGCCGGGGCTGGCGGTATCAGCCTGATCATCGTGGATCATGCTGCACCGGGATTCTCTGCACGGCAACTCCATAAGATGGGCTGGCACTCTTCCGATACGGGAGAATTGACCTTCGAAGATGTCCGCGTCCCCGTTACAAATCTTATCGGCGAGGCAAACAGGGGGTTCTATTATATCATGGAATGCTTCCAGCTTGAAAGGCTGGTCGGCGCTATCGGCTCTTTAAACGGCGCCTTGTTAGGCCTGGAATTGACTCTTAGATATATTAAAGAGAGACAGGCTTTCAGCAGACCTCTCGCAAAATTTCAGGTGATCCGTCACGCTATGGCAGATTTGAAGACGGAACTGGAAGCGGCCCGTCAGCTCACCTATTACACGGCGTGGCTCCACAGCCAGGGCGAAATGGCTGTTGATTATTCATCCATGGCCAAACTTCTGACGAGCGAGCTCGCCAAGAAGACGGCAGATGTCTGTCTCCAGTTCTTCGGCGGCTATGGATATATGGACGAATATTTAATCTCCAGGATGTATCGCGATGTCAGGGTCGGCACAATTGTCGGCGGCACGTCCGAAATCATGAGGGAAATCATTGCCCGTATCCTGATCGATCAGGTAGATTATCGACCCTCTCAGGAAAGAAAAGAGAAGGAACTGCCGCCGGAAAGAAATTTAGAAGAAACCCCCCCCCCTGCCCCAGACACTGCGGCGGATATATTCCAATCCCTGCCCGAGCGGTTCCTGCCTGAAAAGGCCGGAGACTGGGAAACGGTTTTCCATTTTGACATTTCCGGACCTGAAGGAGGGCAGTTTACGGCAACCGTCAAGAAGGGGAAGTGCTCTGTCGAGCGGGGGCTGAACGGTGTAGCAAAGTGCACCGTAAAGGTTTCAGACAGGACCTATAAAGATGTGGAAACAGGAAGAACAAAGGCAGAAGTAGCTTTCATGACGGGAAAGATAAGGATCTCCGATTTAGCGGAGATGATGCAGTTCACCAAGATGTTTCGGAGGCTGCCTAAGATATGATGAGCGGAGAGTGTATCGGAAATATTTTATCCATAAAATCCGAAGACCTCTGTGCCAAAATATGGTAATAGGCCCGGACGAGAGGCAAATATACACCCATGTGGGTGCAGAGTGCATCTCACGGCTGAAGCAGGACAGGAAAGGGAATGCGCGTGTTAGTTTTTCAATCAGATGGTGGTAGCATGACGAAGCCGTCAACGTTCATAAAGAGGTCAAGAAAAAAGGGAGGATAAAGGTATGTCAGATATTTGGAAAGCGTTAACAGAAGAGGATAAGGCAAGGTACTTTACCTTGAACAAAGAAAATGTCGAGTTCCTGATGAACCGATACAACAAGGTGAATCGCTGGGTCATTGCGGACATGCTCCGCCGCAGCAGGTACCATTACCCTGATAAGAAGGCCTTGATCTTCCGGGATACAACGCTCACTTACAGCCAGCTTGAAGCAGACTGCAACCGCGTAGCCAATGCGCTCTCAGACCTTGGTGTGCAAAAGTACGATCGTGTCGCTATTCTGGCTCACAACACGATCCACCACGTCTTGACCTGGTTTGGATGTACCAAAATAGGAGCCATTTACCTGGCGATTAATTACCTCTTGAAGGGGAAGGATATCTCCTACTGCATAAACCATTCGGAAAGTAACGTTTTTATTGTTGAGGATTCCCTCTATGACCTGGTTAAAGATGTCCTCAATGATATGCCCACTGTAAAAACCTTGATCTGGTCCAATCAGGGCGCGGGAAAGCCCCCGGTGAATGATCAATTCAGGGATTTTGATGCGTGGTTCAAAAAATATCCCGCCAAAGAACCTGACGCAATCCTTCATATCGAAGATCCGGTGCAAATGACCTATACAAGCGGAACGGAAACACTGCCCAAAGGCGTTATCATCAGCAACCAGGCGCTGATGGCTCAGTACATGGGAGCGATTATAGATGGGCAGTACGACGAGGATGACATCTCCATCAACGCTCTTCCAATATATCACTGCGCGCAGCGTGATGTGTTTATGAATCCGATTTTCTGGGTCGGAGGAACCAACGTGTTGATTGCCCCCGATATCGGCCTGATTCTCAAGAATATTTCCGACTTTAAAGCTACATTGTTTTTTGCACCGCCAACTGTCTGGATCGGCATGCTCAGGCATTCCGATTTTGACAAATACGACCTTTCCAGTCTTAAAAAGTGTTACTACGGCGCATCGATCATGCCGGTAGAGGTGCTCAAGGAGCTCATTGAAAGATTGCCAGGAGCCCGGATCTACAACTATTATGGGCAGACAGAACTTGCACCCTACCACACCATTCTCAAGGCAAAGGATGCGTTGAAGAAGCTTGGTTCTGCCGGAATGGGAGGGCTGAACATGGAAACAAGGCTGGAAGATGACGATAATAACTCTATAGACACACATGGCATCCCGGGAGAGATCTGCGGGAAGGGCCCTCATGCGCTGTCCATGTATTTCAAGGATCCCGAAAAGACGGAAGAAGCTATGAAAGGAGGATGGTTTCATTCCGGAGATGTCGGCATCATGGATGAGGATAGATATATAACCGTCGTTGATCGGAAAAAGGACATGGTGAAGACCGGCGGGGAGAACGTCCCCACCCGTGAAGTTGAAGAGGTTATTTATCTTGATAAGCGCGTCCAGGAGGTTGCCGTTATTGGTCTCCCGCACCCAAAGTGGGTAGAGGCTGTAACGGCGATCGTCGTTCCCAAGAAAGAGCAGAAGATCACGGAGGAGGAGATTATGGACATTTGCCGGAAGGAACTTGCTACCTTTAAATGTCCCAAAGCTGTGGTCATCGTGGACGCACTCCCTAAAACGCCGACGGGCAAGATTCTGAAAAGAGAAATGCGTTCATCATATAAAGATATTTTTGCCGGCAAATAAAAGTATGAAATAAATATTCCCCGTCATTTCGATCCCTTCGTGTTTGCCAGGGCAAGCCCCGAGAAATCCGTGCCTATACAGGATGAGGGTATCGTAAGTATTCCTTAAATTCGTGTGTTATGGCAGCAAGTATGATTTCTTGTCGCAGTGTTCTTCGAAATGGCGCTTCAAATTAACACAACTATCAACATTTCAATACCAAAGGAGAGGTATCATGGACATTAACAATGTGTGCGTCTTGGGAGCCGGTTTGATGGGAAACGGCATTGCGCAGATATGTGCCCAGGCAGGTTTTCAGGTTACAATGAGGGATATTGAGCAGAGATTTATCGACGCCGGAATGAACTCAATCAGGAAAAATCTGAGCCGTGATGTGGAAAAGGGGAAACGAACGAAGGAGGAGATGGAAGCGATTCTTGACAGGATCACGCCAACCCTTGATCTTACGCAGGCCGCCGGCAAAGCAGACATCGTAGTAGAGGTGGTCATCGAGGTAATGGAGGTGAAGAAGCAGGTTTACAAGGAACTCGAGGAGATCGTACCGGCCCATTGCCTGTTTTTTACGAACACCTCCGGTCTTTCTATCACAGAGATGGCAGCCAATACGAAGAGGCCGGACCGGTTTATCGGGACCCATTTTTTCAACCCTGTACCGGTAATGCGCCTTCTGGAAATTATCAGGGGCTACGAGACCTCCGATGAAACCCTGGAGATTGCCAGGGAATGGGGAAAAAAGATCGGCAAGGATGTCATTGTCGTGAGAGAAGCGCCGGCTTTCGCAGTGAACAGGATACTCTGCGTCATGCTGAACGAGGCCTTCTACGCCCTTGATGAAGGTATTGCGAGCGCCGAGGATATCGATAAAGGCATGGTGCTCGGGTGCAATCATCCCATCGGTCCACTGGCGTTGTCCGATCTTGTGGGAAATGAAACGCTCCTTCGCGTCATGGAAGGTCTGCACAAAGAACTGGGAGATAAATACCGACCTGCTCCACTCTTGAAGAAGCTTGTCAGAGCAGGACGTTTCGGAAGAAAAACAGGCAAAGGAGTGTATGATTATACAAAAAAATAGGGTAAATCTCCAAAAAAGTATTTTAGTTACTTCATGGTTCAACTGACTTGAACCCTTGCATTCTCGGATCCTTTTTGCAACAAAAAGGGAGGATAAAAAAATCATACCATGACAAGATAATCGCACTATTACGTTAAGGAGAACGATATGAGGGATGTTTTTATTGTGAGCGCCGTAAGGACGCCGATCGGAAGGCAGAACGGATATTTGAGGAACTGGACAGCTCCCGAACTCCTCGGAACAATATTGGATGAAGTCGTCCGCAGGATTGATCTCGACCCGGCTAGTGTGGACGATGTGATCACGGGCACCGTGTATCAGGTTGGCGAGCAGGGCTTCACCCTGGCACGTATGGGTGTGCTGGCGTCGAAGCTGCCGATGACCGTTCCCGGCCTCTCGGTGAACCGTCAGTGCGGGAGCAGTCTCACCGCAGTCCAGATCGCCTGCAGCATGATCGCCACCGGTGTGATGGATGTGGTAATCGCGAGCGGATGCGAATTCATGACGAAGTATGGGATGTTTTCGGATTTGAACGGTACCCTTCACACAGGTAAACCCATGGGGCATCCTTTCGGGGAATTTTATACTAAGAAGTTTGGAAATCCTGATCAGATCAAAGCGGCGCAGATGATTGCGGACAAATGGGAAATCACGCGTGAAGAATGTCATGAGTTTGCCATCGCGAGCCACAAGAAGGCCCACGCGGCAACAATCAACGGGTATTTTAAAAATGAAATCCTGCCCATGAAGGGTGTCGATAAAGACGGCAACGAGATCGTCAGGGATGCCGATGAAACCATCAGACCTGAAACAACTCAGGAGACACTTTTTACCCTCAAAGTCTTGCCAAACACCAAATGGATAACCGCCGGGATATCGAGCACCATCACAGACGGCGCGTCTGCGGTGGTTCTCATGAGTGAAGAGAAGGTAAAGGAACTCAACCTGAAGCCAATGGCCCGTTTTGTCGCGAGTGCTGTCATCGGATCGGATCCGGAGATCATGCTCACCGGTCCTATTTATGTAACACCCAAAGTTCTGAAGAAAGCCGGCCTTTCTATTGGCGACATCGATATTTTTGAAATCAATGAGGCCTTCGCACCAATACCACTTGCCTGGGCAAAGGAGCTAAATGCAGATCACAACAAATTGAATGTGAATGGCGGGGCTCTTGCCCTCGGACATCCCGTGGGCAATTCGGGCTGCCGCCTGACCGTCACTGCAGTGAACGAACTCATGCGGCGAAAGGCCAGATACGCGCTTGTTTCGCTCTGCACCGGGGGTGGGATGGCTCCAGCAACTATTATTGAAAGAGTCTGAAAAACATTCCGAATGATTATTCTTGACATGGGCGTCCATTTGTGTTACGGATTTCGCCATTCATACTACTGGGGTAGGATATGTCTGATATAGTCAGATTTGGAATCTCATTGGAAAAGGCATTGCTTGATAATTTTGATACCCTGATCAGGCAGCGCAAATACACGAACCGCTCGGAAGCAATTCGTGATTTGATTCGTCAGGAGCTACTGAAGCAGGAGTTGGAGGAAGACCGCCAAGTTGCTGGTGCCATTATCTTCATCTATGATCATCATATGCGGGATCTCGTGAATAAAATTATTGACGTCCAACACGACTATCAGGATGTCATCCAGTCATCGCAACATATCCATCTTGATCATTATAACTGCTTGGAAATAGTTGCAATAAAAGGAAACTCAAGCACGGTGCGAAGGTTGGCAGACACCATCAATGCACTGAAGGGTGTTAAGCACGGATCATTAAGCGTATCTGGCACCGGTACAATCAAATAAGAAAATATTTTTTTTATTGATCAGTAGCACGATTATCAATATCGTGATATGAAGATTGGGGAAAATATCACCCTAAAAAAATCAGGAAGGGCTGAATTGATATGAATGAAAAGCGAATAGGAATTATTACTTCCTTAGCGATTCATGCCGTTATTCTTTCGTTATTCCTGACGATTTCTGTTGCGAGTGTAAATCCCTCAACGAAAATCTTTTACATCAGTTTCGCTCAAGACAATATATCGTCCCCGCTCAGTCACAACGAAAAGAAAACCATAATCCGTTCTGAGGCGAATACGATGCGCACCACTAGCAAGACGGAAGTAACTGAAATTCAACGGCCTCATGACGAATTTGCGATGAATGAAAAGCCTGTTGCGGTTGCGGTGCAAAAGGCTGAACATACGCAATCGGCAAACACGGAAGTCGAAAGTACGGGAAAAGCCGAAAATATGGCAGTCATGGAAACCTCATTTGGTAATACGGGCGCCCCCGTCTTTGTCCACCGGGAGATGCCAGAGTATCCCTTTACGGCGCGGAGATTTGGAAAAGAAGGGAAGGTTGTGCTCAAACTGCTCATTGACATGCATGGGAAGTTGCAGAACATTGAAGTAATCGAACCATCCGGGTTTGGATTTACAGAAGCTGCCGTGACGGCGATAAAAAAATCGAGCTTTTCTCCTGCCTATAGAAATGGCGAGAAAATAGCTTCCAAAGCCCTTCTTTCCGTACGTTTTATTCTGCGGTAGGGAAATTATCATCCACATGACAGTTGTTGAAAGAAGGGAACATGGAACATCTTGGGCCAATAATTGATTACGGTGTCATTGGTCTTCTCATTTTAATGAGCATTGCTGCGGTTGCCATCGCCGTGGAGAGGTTCATTACATTCAGCAAAATCAAACCGGAACATTACCGCGATAAAAAAACGCTGGAGCTCGAACTCACAAAAAAGATTCACTTCATCGCGACCATCGGGAGCAATGCCCCCTACATAGGATTGCTTGGCACAGTACTGGGGATAATGCTCACTTTTTATTCCATAGGACAAGAAGGCTTCCTCGATACAGGAAAGATAATGATTGGACTTGCCCTCGCCTTGAAGGCAACTGCCGTGGGCCTTATGGTGGCCATACCGTCAGTGGTTTTATACAACCTGCTTTTGAGAAGAGTGAAGGTCATCGTCATGCGCTGGGAGATAGCGAATGGAAGAGAAGGAATTTGATTATATCAACGTCATCCCCCTGGTTGATGTCATGCTTGTCCTTCTGGCCATTGTGCTTACCACATCGACCTTCATCGCAACGGGAATGATTTCCGTATCTTTGCCGAAAGCATCCAAGGTGCAGTCCGAACTCCTTAAGAGACAGATCATCTCCATAGATCAGCACAGCGCAATCTATTTCAATTCTGTAAGGGTGAGCCTTGAAGAACTGGACATGAAAATCAAGGACATCGACAGGAATACCCCTCTTATTGTCCGGGCGGACAAAGACGTCACACTCCAGATTTTTGTTGATGTTCTCGATCTGCTGAACAACCGGGGTTTCAAAAAAGCCGCTATTCAAACCGAGAGAAAGGGGTGAGGGAACAATACAAATGAGGTGAAGCTCTCCGGCTTGAGGCGGGGGCTTTCCGGCAGTTTTCTCAAAGGGGAGGCAGGGAGGAACCTCTGGCAGAAGAACTCCCCGCCTCAAAAGGGTAGCGCTGCATGAAACATCACCCTTCTGCTTTTTCTTATATCAGAAAGGAGGTGTCATGTAAAGTAACAGGAGGTGAACGAGTGTTAAGAAGATTTACATTAAAAGGGCTGAATGAACAATCAAGGCTGTCCGTAAAAAGGAATTTTTTCGCAGGTGTTATGCTATGTATCTCCATTGTATTATTCAACGCATCGCCGGGAGAAGCGGAGGAGAATGAGAAAAAAGGAGAGCACCCGGTGTTGGAAGAAATCACCGTCATAGGAACCCCTCAGAGCAATCCGGTTACTCCCCTTAATACCCGTTACGGCACCCAGTACAATCTGGTGACCGAAGAACAGATCAAAGAACAGAGTGCGTACGACTTCCAGTCCGCACTGCGGGATGTGCCGGGGGTTATGTATCAGAGCAAGAATCTCATCGGGAGCCAGACCAGCCACAGTCTCTATATTCGTGGTCGGGGAGCCAGCCATCCCAGTTCTGATCTTGCTGTTCAATTTGACGGAGTTCCCCGCTATGGGGCGCTCTTCGGGCAGGTTTTTGGTGACAGCATTGCCGTTTCAACCATCGGAGGCATAGAGATTTTTAAAAGCCCGCAGCTGTCTGAATTTGGAAGCGGCTATGCATCGGTGAACGTCCTGCCCAAATATTTGAAGAAAGAGGGTCAAGAGGTTATATTGGATTTCAGCGGAGGCAGTCACACTACATTCAGCGAGAGTCTTGCCGGCGGTGTGAAAAAAGGGGCATTTGATGCCTATGTGTCCGAGAGCTGGACCTCCACAGACGGTCATCGTGACCATTCACGCGCCCAACAGCAAAGCTACTATGCCAATACGGGGTATCAAATCAACAAAGAGTGGAACATCAGGTTTTTGGCCAACTACGTAAGCAGTCAGACCTTGGCCCCCATGCCGGACACCCAACCCATTATATGGCCTATGGCCGAACGATACGACACAGAAACCTTCCTTACTACACTGTCACTCAACCACGAATATGAACGGATCAGCGGCTATCTCAAGGCCTACTGGAACGAGACCGATTTTGAGCTGCTGCAGGAATTGACAAACGGCCAGCGCTACGCCAACGGCAGCGGCGGACTCTGGTCCCGGCAGGAAATCTCCCTTTACGGAATCCGGGCGAAAGAAAAGCTTCAGCTTTGGTCGGGCGGTGAAATTCTGGTCGGCGTAGATCTGGATATGACTGAATTGAAAAATACCCAGCGGACATACAGCGGACAGGCTGTCGCAGGAATTAATGGCGGGCGGGCGTTAAGAGTTTGGGATTTCCCCGACACAAGGCTCTTATCTCCCTATATGGCCATAAGCCAGATGGTCGGTCGGCCTGAAGGCTTCCACATCATCCCCTCGGCAGGGTTCCGTTATTTCAACCACGATGAGTTTCAGGATAAATCTGCAGCCCAGGCAGGTCTCGTAACCGGCTACGGACATACGGATCTCAATATCAGTTACTCCCGGGGTGTCAACTATCCCACACCGGTAGTGTTGATGAACTTCGTGGTAACCGGCTCACCGGTGAGCAATCCCAGTCAGTACTGGGATGATATAAAACCGGAAGTGGTGGACCACTATGAAGTAAGTCTGACCCACAGTTGGCCAAAAACAGCTTCGCTCGGTGCAACGGCTTTCTATGACCGCGGCAAAGACCGTTTCCGGGCGTACATGGGCGGACCCATCCCCATCCAGTTTAATGACCCTGTCGGCCGATACAAGATTCGCGGGCTCGAACTCACCGGTACATTGACGCCCATCAAAACACTTGAGTTCTTCGCGGGCGCCACATGGCTCAAGGCAGAAGCCACAGGGGGTGACGGCATTGAACGTGACCACATGCCCTACACTCCAGGCTTTCAGTTCCAGGCAGGAGTCAAGTGGACATTCTTAGAGAATTTAAAGCTTTCCATGGATATGCAGCACCTCAGAGATCTCTATGATAGCACGAGCTTGCGAGGCACCTTCAACTACAGTCAGCTTTCCGCCAGCAACAAGCTCGATGACATTACCCTTGTGAACGGTCGGATAAGCTATCGATTTGATTATAAACCATTACGGCTGATCGGTTCGGAAATCTATGTCGCAGTAAACAATATTTTCAATGAACATTATGAGTACGCCAAGGGGTACGGCATGCCCGGAACAGCTGTTTTTGCGGGATTCACCATGAAGCTTAAGTAATATCGTCGTTGAGAGCAGACGTTCAGAAAAAACTCCTCTGTTTGTCTGGAGGGCTGGAAATGAGGATAAAAACGAATATCTTTCTCCCGATTGCGGCAATTATACTGCTGGGAATTTCTTTAGCCTCTTCCGCCATGTTACAAGGAGAAAAAACAAAAAACGTACGCCACATTGTTACATCGGATACGATCCTCTCCGGAATGATTGCCTCGCTTTTGCCTTCAAGCCGATATTCCATCGAAGCGATACTTCCCCCGGGACAGTGCCCCGGCCACTATGACGTGAAGCTTACAGACATTGAGAAAACAAAAAAGGCTGATCTGACCGTTTCATTCAGAGGAATCTCTTTCATGGGAAAGGCCGACCATGGCGGCAGAGGTCAACTTCTCCTGGATGGGGGCAACCGCAACTGGATGGTTCCGGAAACATATATAAGAGGTCTGGATGTCCTTGCAGAAGAACTGTCAAAACGTTTCCCGGAAGACAGGGATGAAATATTGAGAAGGGGAAAAAACACGGTCCGCATGGTGAAAACAGGGGCGCGTAGGCTCATAGAAAAGATCAAGCGGGAGGGATTGTCCGGGAAAGCGATCATAGCCTCCTCCATGCAGAAAGAGCCTCTTGAGTGGATGGGATTCCGCGTTGTGGGAGAGTACGGCAGACCGGAGGCGATGTCTGTCAGGGAAGTAGTACGCCTTGCGAAAATCGGAAGTGATCTCCGTGCAGTAGCCGTTGTAGATAATCTTCAATCCGGACCGGACGCCGGGAAAGGAATCGCGGAAACACTGGCGGTGCCCCACGTAGTCCTGACAAATTTTCCCTCGGAGCAAGGATATCTTGCCACATTAGGAGAGAATGTTGACGCCATCGTGGCAGCGGTAATGCGAAAATGAAATCGTATCGTTAAATAAAGTGTTATGAACAACTACATTATAGAACTCGATGGCATAACCGTCCGAAAGGCGAAGGGGGTGCTCCTTGATGGAATCAGTCTGAATGTGTCACACAACGAATTTGTCGGGATAATCGGCCCGAACGGCGCGGGAAAAACCACGCTCCTCAATGTCATCGCCGGATTTGAAAAGTGTGAGGGAACACTCAGCCTGTTCGGGCAACCAGCATCGACGAATCGATCCCGCAAAACCAGACTTCGTATCGGTTACGTTCCGCAATTGTTCCAAATCGATACGGCGTTTCCGATTCTGGCGTCGGAGGCCGTGATGACAGGCGCAATCGGCCGGCTCGGATTGTTCCACTCGCCCGGCAAAAAGGAACGGGAGCAGGTAATGCGGCTTATGGAAATGATGCGCATAGCTCATCTTGCCGACAGACCCCTGGGCCACCTATCCGGCGGCGAACGGCAGAAAGTGTCTCTGGCACGTGCTATTCTTCAAGAGCCCGATATTCTTCTCATGGATGAACCAACTGCGAATCTGGATATTGCCGTCCAGAGAGAAGTCTTGAATCTCATAGATGATATTCAAAAAAAAATGCCTCTTGCCATTCTCTTCGTCACGCACGATTTTAATATGTTACCCTCCGCAATGCGACGAGCCATCCTCCTGAACCGCGGCAAAAAAGCTTTTGATGGCGATATTAATGCGGCCCTCTCCGGTGAGACTTTAAGCAGATTATTTCAGTATGAGCTGGAGACGTTTGAGCGCAACGGCAGGAGATTCGTGTCCTATGGTTGAACATTTGATCGAAGCACTCACGTACCTGCCTATCCAGCGCGCCGCGATTGCCTGCCTGCTGTGCGGAACAAGCTGTGCAATCCTGTCTGTGTTTGTAGTACTGATGAGAATGCCGCTGATAGGGGTCGCCATGTCTCATGCCGCTCTCGCGGGCGCCGTAGCGGGGTTGCTCTTTGATGTGAATCCTTTCTTAAGCGGATTTATACTCTGCCTGCTGGTGGCGGGTGTCCTCGGTCCGCTCTCGGATCGCACGGACATGGCCCCCGAAAACGTGCTCGGCATCATGTTTTCTTTTCTCATGGGGCTTGCGTTTCTTGGTATGGGAATTCTCACGAGGACAAAGGCCAGCGCCCTAAACCTGATGTGGGGGAGCCTGCTGTCGCTTTCCGCATCAGACGTAAGGATATTGACGCTTATCACATTCATCCTCATCATTTTTGTGTTTTTATTTTTCAAGGAAATCCGCGCTGTCATGTTTCACAGACGGCTTGCCGCTGCGAGTGGTGTGCCGGAGCGGATGATTTACTACATGCTTCTATTCCTCACAGGGGCTGTGGTCTCATCCAATCTTGCCACGGTGGGAGGGCTGCTCATCTTTGCACTGCTCGTACAACCCGGCGCCACAGCGCTCCAGTTAACCTATAACTTGAAACACTTTTTTCTTATTTCCGCGGCATCGGGAATCGGTGCCTGTATTTCCGGTCTTGTCGTATCGTATCTTTTTGATCTTCCGTCCGGTGCGGCGGTAGTGCTCATGGCGACAATTATCTTTGCCGCCGCATACACATTTTCACCAAAGCGCCGCTCGGCAAAATTCAAGGAAAGGAACATGTCCCATGAATATGAAACCCGATGATATCTATCACGCACGAAAGCAGTTTTTCAACGACCACGCAGAAAAATGGCGTGATATGTGGTACAAAGATCACGCAACCGGGCACTATGATAAACATAAAAAGGATTTTGATCGTCTCTTTTCACTCCTGACGCTGAAGAAAGGAGACCATGTGCTGGATACGGGGTGCGGATCAGGTGTACTTGTTCCCTTCATTCTGGATCGTATTACAGAAACGGGAATCCTCTACGAGCTGGACTTCGCGGATAAGATGATTGCAACGAATAGGCGCCTTCACAAAAACAAAAACATTCGCTTCATCGTCGCGGATGCCGAAAACGCACCGCTGGACGATGCCTCGTGCGATGCGGTCATCTGTTTTTCGTGCTTTCCGCATTTTCACGAAAAGGAAAACACGATGATGAGACTTTCCCGCATTTTGAAAACAGGCGGAATGTTCGCCGTATCGCACTTCGACTCGTCGGAGGGTATAAACAAACTCCACGGATCATGCCACGCCGTCATGCACGACCGTTTGCCTGACGAAGCAGAGATGCGTTCATTGTTCCAAAAAGCAGGTTTAACTATTCACACATTCATTGATGAACCGGGCTTCTATTTCATCATCGCAGGAAAATAATCTCTTCACGACGTGATGATACAAACGACATCCTCCACCCTGTGTTGAAAATCTTCCTTGGGAAGAAAGGAAACAGAAAAACGGGACCGATTCCGTTTATGACATTGGGTGGAAAGTTTCAGTGCCCAGTCCCCATCCAGATCACCGCAACAAGGGCAGGAACAATTTCCGTAAGTTCACAAATGGCCCCCAGGGTATCGCCCGTGTATCCACCGATCTTTCTGCAACAATACACGGAAAAAAGCGCCGCCACAAAGATCGGCGAAATACTCGCGGCAATGCCGATCCAATGAGCCGCGATCCATCCTGCCACAACAAGAAAGACCGCTGAGAAAACGACGCTAAGCCATGTTTTCCCCTTACTGAATGCTGTCGCGAGGCCGCCTTCAGATCTCACATAGGAAAGAGCCGTCATCATCATGACCAGAGAGCAGCGTCCCGCCAGAGGCATGAGCATGATGATGCCGAAACGGAACGGCAGAGAGAGGGACATCAAAAGAGAGACCTTCAGTAGAATCACAAATACCACGGCTATCACTCCCATGACACCCGTCCGACTGTCTCTCATGATTTCAAGAATTTTCTCACGTGGCCGGGAGCTGAAAAAACCGTCCGCCGTGTCTGCCAGGCCATCCATGTGTAACCCTCCCGATACGCCCGTCATCGTAATCACGGTGATCACGCTTGCCGGGAATGGCGGGAGGATGAAGCCGATAAAGTAATCAACAGCCGCTACAATGATCCCGATGAACAACCCGATAACGGGAAAAAATGGTACGCATTTTTCAAGTTCCTTTTCTCCCGCAACGAAACTCTTGGGAAAAGGGAACACCGTCAAAAACTGGATGGCTGTCAATAGTGGTTTCATTTATCCGCCTTGGATACCGCTGCTTCCTCAAAAGTGGCCACTTCGGTAAGAATCCGCACGGCCGCCTCTACCAGATTCATGGCAAGCACCGCCCCTGTTCCCTCGCCGAGCCTGAGATCCAGATCCAGGAGGGGGGTTTTCCCCAGGCAATCGAGGGCAATTTTATGCCCTTTCTCCATACTGCGATGGGATGCGATCATGTACTCAAGGGAAACCGGAGCCAGGTGAGCGGCAATAAGGGCACCAGCCGTGGAGATGAAACCATCCACAAGCACGGGCTTTTTCATGGAAGCCGCCCCCAGGATCAATCCGGCTATTCCGCCTATTTCAAATCCTCCGACTTTTGCAAGGACGTCAAGGGCATCAGAGGGATCGGGCTTATTTACTTGAATGGCTTTTTCAATCACCGCAACCTTATGCGAGAGTTGCCCGTCATCGATACCTGTACCACGACCCGCGATATCAGAAACCGATACGCTGCTGAAAACGTTAATAATCGCGGTACTGGGAGACGTATTGCCGATCCCCATATCGCCCGTCCCAAAGACATCAGTCGTTGACCCCAGTTCAAGGGCAACCTCAATCCCCCCTTCCAGGGCTCGAACGGCCTCATCCCGGGACATGGCAGGCCCGGTAAGCATATTTTTTGTTCCCGGTCCTGTCCGTCTGGAAATAATCTTTCCCGCTTTTACCAAATCGCTCACGTCACTGGCGACGCCCATATCAACAACCACTACCCGAGCATCTTCAAGCTTTGCCAGGGCATTGATACCCGCACCGCCGTTCACGAAGTTATGTATCATCTGAACTGTTACTTCCTGCGGGTATTTGCTCACTCCCGCCGATGTGATTCCATGATCACCCGCCATCGTCACAACAGTCTTTCGACCCACAGGCGGCCTTACCGAACCTGTTATTCCCGCCAGGTCTTCTGCCAGATCCATCAACCTGCCAAGCGCCCAGTATGGCATCGTGAGCTGTTCAAGCCTTGCCCTTGCGAGAGCGCGCACTTTCGCATCCTGGGGAGTTATCTTCTTAATCGTCGATTCGAGCAGGTTCATTCGATTTATTCTCCTTTAATCTTCAGAGGAAGGCCGCTTATCATGAAAACGACAACATCAGCGCGACCCGCAATGATTTGATTGCACCGCCCGGCAATATCACGATACAGCCGGGAGGCAGGACTTTCCGGGACGATACCCATTCCCACTTCATTGGTAACAAAAATTACCGTACCCGGAAGACCGTCACACACGTCGAGGACTTCTCCGCAACACGCACCAATGGCCTCTTCATTGAAAGATTTCCCGCGCTGCTCTGCTTCGTAGAGGAGGTTGTTGATCCACAAGGTAAGGCAGTCCACCAGGATTACCTGGCTTTCCTTTGATTTTTGCAGGGCGCCGGCAAGGTCTATAGTCTCTTCGATGGTCACCCAGCATGACGATTCACGGGCTTCCCTGTGTTTCCATATACGCGCTGTCATTTCTTCATCAATGTAGGGACAGGTGGCAATATACGTACGGATGCCGGACGTGGATTCGGCAATACGCTGAGCGTGGGTGCTTTTCCCGCTCCTGCCTCCGCCCGTAATGAGAATAATCCTGGCCATGCCTTATCGAACCATACCCTTAAAAAAAAACCACGGACCGTTCACTGATCCGTGGATGCCGCTTTTCATCTCCGGTGGATTCAGCCTTGACTGCACCGAGCACAGTTCAAAACTATCGTTGCTCCACAGGCAGGTCTTCTGACTTCCGGCTCCCCCTACTTGCCGCGCCTTCCCATCCTGACAGAAAAGTGGCTCCTGCGGTTTTCGTCCCCGGTTACAGCGGCGGGCCCGCGGCGGATTTGCACCGCCTTCCCTCACGTCCTTGCGGACCACCTGTATTGGACTGATGCGTAGCATAGGGATGAGGGGGTTGTCAAGAGAATCAATGGTTATAAAGAAACGTTAGATTGTTAGTACATGTGACGAAGCCGTTTTTTTTGAAAAGTTTTTTTTGCATTGTTCTTAAGAATCAAAGGCATATAGGTGTCGGTTTTTTTTACAGTTTATGCCTATGAAATATCCCAAGGGTCTTTTCCTCATCATGTTAATATTTTATTTAAATCATAAAAACAGTTACTTATAATGATACCATCACTATGCGTAAAAAAAATTTACTGCAGGCATATTTCGTGCATAATATTACAGACATATATAAATCTATCAAAAAATCAGACAATCATGATGAAAAAAGACAGCATCATATGTTTCCGCGTGAGCAAGGATTTACATCAGTCCCTTATAAAAATCGCTCAAAAAGAAAAAAGATCTTTATCTTCAATAATTGACATTGTGCTTACCAATTACGTGACAGATCGTAAGTCATTCAAAGGTCTTACAAAGGAAAGGCGTGAATATCCGCGGAAAGGTATTTTGGCTCCGGTTCTCATAAAACAACATGCTTCTGGAGAAACGAAATTAGATACAGGATCAATAACGGATATTTCTCTCGGCGGAGTAAGAATTACGATGCCAAAAGACACAAAATGTCTCATTTCTGACGATACACAAACATACAAATTTGAAATTATTTTCGCTTTACCGAATGAGAACAAGCTTGTGTATTTAACCTGTGAACCGCGTAGAGTGTTAAATGATGAAGAAAGTATCTGCGTTGGAGCATCCTTTGTGGATGCCAATTTTCAAAGCTACAAAACACTTCAAACATACCTCATGTAAAATCTATATCTAATAGCGGTTCTCCTGAAACAAAACATGTGAATCCGGAAGTGCGTACATTCCCTGGAGTTTATTGTTATTCTGCATGGATCGAAGATTCTCCGCATTTTACTGCGGAGAGCTTCAATACTTTTCATGGTATGTGAATGTGAAAATTTAATTGAGAGGATAGTTTATTACCCTTCACAATGAGAGGAACGTTCTGATACTACGGCATTAAAATATCTAAATAATTCTCGTTTTGTAAGGGGCTTAACAATTTATTCTTTCAATAACGACATTGCAATCAGGCAAGCACAATAATGCATCTAAGAGCTTGTCACAAATCATTTTTCCATCTACATCCGAATTAATGAACATCTGATAACCGTCTTCAATTCTGGCATGACTTACCAGTTTAGATGAAAACCCGTTGCTTGCCATCCTAATTGTTTCTTCAATGCAACCTTCTTCTGTTGTCTTAATTCTGATGACGCGTGCCTTGATATAACTTTCACGCTTAATGATGCAAATTCGGTTCATACATTCTCCGCGTTTATTCATCGTTCATGGAAACAATCAAGTCATTTAAACTTTTGCATGACCATGGAAATATATGGCCAGTGCAGAAAGGATCGTAGATTCCTGCTCCTTTAACTGTCGCGACTCAGAGTTGCCGTTAAAATATTTCAATATGCATGAATTAAGGTTTTCCATCTCATTATTAGAATTACATGTAGTAAGACCTATGGATAATTCTATGTCATCTTTTTTCATGCTCTTCACTCCTGTCCTTTCTGTACAGATACAACATTCACTCTATTTAAAATCAGTAGGTTATATAATACGATGCTCCTTCTAATAAAAAATCGTTGCCCAGCTATAATACTATGTAATACAATAAATGTACCAGACGCATACGCTTCTTATAGTAATGTCCTAAGTAGTTGAATAATAATGTTTATTCCTCATTACATTGAGAAGAAAGAAACGTCACGCAATAGGGTATGCTCTTAAAATTGTAAATAATTTCGACGGTCGCGCATTGTAACAGACACTATACGTGAAAAGACTGGATTCTACGACGATGTACCCGCAGAGTGGTGCGAAATTCATACATATTTGGAAATTTGATAAATAATAAATTTTTCAAAAACATTCCGCACGAAAATATTTTTGGCAAGAAACATTCACAGTTTAAAAAAATGTGCGCGATTCCAGATTAAAGTATTCAGTACATATTCTAAAACTCAATTACTTTCATAGCCCCCTGGCCACAATAGCAATTTTCAAGGATAACAAGCCTCAGCGGGAATAAGCACGGAATGATCTTTTTTGTGTCTGTGTCATTAAAAATAAACCCTAGTCAGCGTGGCAAATTCTATGTTCTTCAGCATTATCTCATTAATATTAATTGATTTTTCTGAATTTTTCGATTCACCCTTTCTTAACGGTGTCGGGATTGTTTACAAAATTGAAAATCACCGTAATACATTGTAATTTATGAAGTTTCACGCATCATGTGTTCATCTTTACGTAAAAGTGTCGAGATTGTTTACAACTATTGAAATGTCTGGGAATAGTTGTGTAAATTAGAATAATTAAAGCTGCTTCCCATTAATGGAGGAAGCGCAATTAAATTAAAAATATTTTATTACACTGGAAAAATGTAAATTGAGTGACAGCATAAAACGATCCCCTACGGGGCTTGACGACGTATAACAGCATGAAGAGCACACTGGATCTGAATTCCCACCGGAGACAGTTTTCGGAAGCGGTTTTTAGGTACAGGAATGATGAACAGAACACTTAGAAATATTGAACCCTTATTTAGCTACGGCGATCATTACATTCCTTGCTCTTCGCCACCTATCTTTAAATTCATCATACGAAAGGGACAGCTCGCAGCCAAAAGAAGGATCCGCCACAATGATTGCCCCGTAACTATCATCATATCCAATTATAACTGACATGTGCCGGGTCCCTTCCCATTTTCCTGGCGCAACATGTCCCCAAAGTACGGGAACATTATTATCGATATATTTTTTTACTGTTTCCAGATCACCTCCTTCACGGTGATCAACATTAAATCCTGATCTGCTTAAGAAGCGTGCTGCCGTTCTCTCATCAAGCCCTTCTCCTTCCCGGACGGTGCTTCTCCTTCCTCTCATCTTCTGGAATATCATGTCCTGATCAACATTATAGCCATAATATCGAAAAATCATCTCCATACTGGCAATAACACACCAATTATGTTTCTGAAGCAATAAGGGGAATTTTTCCAGCTTCTGCTGCGATCTCGAATACACTCTTCTTGTGTCTTTTGCCGGTTCTTGCGTCAGAACATCTTTTGTTGACTCAGGCACTTCCCGTTTTTTCGGAGAAATCTCGTCTGTTCGAACCGAATCATCAACCCTGATTCGCTTAAATTCCCCTTCATCTTGCGGATGCTCATCTGAAAAGTGTATGACTCCTTCCCTGTCAACCCACTTATACATATCAGCAGCGTGCACAGGCAGAGATATTCCTATAAGCATCAGAATACATAACATCTCTGCAATATGAGATGTATTTTTCATTTCCACTGTTACTCCAAGAAATTTTTACTACGCGTGAGTGTGGTACAGATTTGAAATCTGACCCCTTACCCATTCGCTCGCTTACCCCGCAGCGAGGGTAATAAGTCGAAGGCACTGTGGTTTCATTCCCAGCAGCTCACTAAGATATATTTGCCATGGGTTGAGACCATTCGTTTGATTAAACACACCAAATCAAGTACAATGGTAACTCACGAGTACAGGGAGACGTGTGTGTATGACCATCCGCATAGCTCATAAATTATATTCATATCAAACAGGGTATCTATTGAATCTCAAACAATCTTCAGAAGAACAAATCGAAGCGGTCTCTTCAAAAGTATTACAGGAAACGAAAACAGAAAAAGAAAAAGAATCTATCCTCTGCAAACATTGCAAGAACGAAATTACAACTGCCGAATTTACTACTGCCGTTAATGGACAGCATGCACATATTTTTAAAAATCCTGCGGGGTTTACATTCCATATCGGCTGCTTTTCCAGAGCCTGGGGCTGCATTGTCTACGGCATACCCACATATGAATTCACCTGGTTTACAGGATTCAGCTGGTGTGTCGCGCTGTGTTCACATTGTTTCACCCACATGGGCTGGTATTACCAGGCCGGCGAGGCAAGTTTTTACGGTTTAATCCTGGCCAACCTGGTAAAAGATTTTAAAATCCATTAAACGATCAGGCAACATCACTCCTTTTCTTTATATCGGTGACATCTGCCACTTGCCTTGCCAAGTTCCCTGAACGAAAGCCTAATCAGCACGCCTAAGTATCCGGACATCTACAACAAAAGCGCCTTTGTCATAAACCAGCACCGGGTTAAGATCAATCTGGTCAATCTCTGGTTTGTTGATAACCAGGTCGGATAATCCTTTCATTACCTTCACCAGAGCCGCCTGATCCCTCGGTAACTGTCCACGGGCACCTGCGAGCAATGGGTAGCCCGTAATGGAGCGGATAGTCTGTAACAGTTCCTCCTCAGTAGCCGGTAAAAGGCAAAACTGCACATCTTTGTAAATTTCAGTAAAAATCCCCCCCAGGCCGAACATCAGGACAGGTCCATACTGGGGATCGGTGAAAACCCCCACGATAACTTCCATACCGCCAGATTTAGCCATGGGAGATACAGTGACTCCTTCCAGCCGGGCATGGGAAGCGCGGGAGGCGGCTGAGGCCATGATTTCACCATATGCGGCGTGAATTTCTTCATCAGTGGAGAGATTAAGACGCACTCCACCGACATCGCTCTTATGGGCTATATCGGGCGAGGCTACTTTCAGAACAACCGGTACGGCAAAATCACGGGCTATGGCGACAGCTTTTTCAGGTGTATTCGCCAATGGCGCGGGAGCCGCGGGAATGCCGGCCTTCGTCAAAATTGCCAAGGCTTTGTCAGCAGGCAGCAGTTGCAGACCGGAGGTCGATATATGAGATGAAGGAGTAAAAAGCGAATGGCTTTCGAAACGGAAGCACTGATGCAGCGCTTTGAGGCCTCGTTCCGGTGTTGGGAAGACCGGGATACCTCGCTCGTGGATCAAGAGACGTTCCTCCCTTTCCACATCGGCGCCTCCTAAAAAAATGACCACTTCGGAGGCCCCCGGCGTGACAACCCGGGAAGCCCCCGCAATCGGATCTCCAAAAATGATCACCATGGCGTCATAATCACCTCTGGCTGCATCCATGACTTTAGAATACAGTGCCGGATCGCCGATGACATCTCCTGTAAGGTCTATAGGGTTATCAACCGCACAGTGGGCCGGCAAAATCTTGCGTAAACGTTCCTTAAGATCAGCAGTTGGAGGCGGCGATTCGAAACCCAGTCTTTCCGCCTGATCGATGGCCAGGATGGCGGCTCCTCCCGAACTGGTGATGTTGAGCAACCTTTTCCCGGCAGGTTTGGACATGTATGCCAGAGCCTTGGCAAAATCGTAGAGTTCTTCGATCGTATCAGCACGATGAACACGATATTTCCTGAAGATGGCATCGTACACGGCATCCACACCCGCAAGAGACTTTGTGTGCGACTCCGCCGCAACACGTCCTCTCGGGGTCCGCCCGGATTTGAGGATGACCACGGGTTTGGTCGCTGCCGCGAGAGCCTTTTGAAAATCATCGGGTCGCTTGACACCCTCGACATAGAGCGCGATTACCTTTGTGTGCGGATCATGATTGAAATATCGGATGCAATCCGCTTCATCAACATCGGCCCGGTTGCCTAAACTCACAAAGACACTCACCCCCAGGTGTTCCTCGCTTGCCCAGTCCATGAGTGCCGCCCCGACGGTTCCACTCTGGGAGATGAAGGCCATCCCGCCCTTCCTGGTCAGCAATGGCCAGGAGGCGCAAAGGTTATGATGAGGATTGTTCACCCCCTGGCAGTTGGGTCCGATCACCCGAATGCCATACCGGCGTGCCATATCGGCGAGTTCATCCTGAAGTTTCGCGCCTTCATCCCCTGCTTCCGCAAACCCTCCGGTGACAACGACGGCGGCCTTGACCCCCGCAATACCGCACTGGTCGATAATCCCGGGGACTGCCTTTGCCGGAACAATCACAACCGCAAGGTCCGGCACAGGAGAAATATCGCTGATCTGCTTATACACCGGAAGATCCAGAATCCGATCGGCTTTCGGATTGACCGGATAAATGGGACCGGTGAAACCGGCGTGAATCAGATTGTAGGTGATGTCATACCCTATCTTGCCCGTGGTGGGCGAAGCTCCAATTACAGCAACGCTTTCAGGTTTAAAAACTGCATCCAGTTGACGTATGAAATCCATGGCTCCTCCTTTTCTATCTTACGCAGGTTTCATAAAGGAATGTGTTAAATCTCTGAATATGTAATCACGGAGTGTGTTGCAAGAGACTGCTTTTAAAGAGTAATGAGTATAAGGAAATTGCATGAGTGTGTCAATTGGAAAGGGTGTGGGGGGACAGATTTCAAATCTTCCCCCTTATCCATTCTCCCGCTGCCTGAGTGACTTGTCAGTTTATGAACCGTGAACAATATCCTTACAATACATCTCCATCTCTTTGAGAAATTGATCACGGTCAATGTACTGAATAGCCTTCAATCCTGTTCGCGCAGCCCTCTCGCAGTTCCCCGGATCATCATCAATGAAGAGCACCCGCTGCGCCTCATTGGTCAAAATTCGAATCACATCCTCAAAATGGCTTAAATCTTTCTTGCTTTTCCCCATATGATAACTGTTGAATACATAATCGAACCACCGAAAAAAATCGTAGCGGGAATTAAGTTCATCAAGCCAGTTGGTCTGGTCACTCAGGATACCAACCCGGATGCGACTGCTCCTGATTGTTTTGACAAAATCGATCATCCATTCTCTCAGTATGAAACGGGATAAAATTTCATTTTTCAGGAACTGATCATCTCCCCGAATACCAGTCGTTTTCCTCAGTATCTCCCAATATGTCTTTTCAGAAGCTTTCCCTAAAACATATCCGCACGAATGAATTGTATGGTTGGCAATCATGAAAAAACCTTCCTCATCAAGTCCGTTCAGTTTTGCTATTGAATGTAGCCCGTTTTTGAATCCTTCCTCGGCAAGAACCCCTCCAAAATCAAATAGTACTGCATCAATAGGGCAATTCTCGTCCTGTAGCGTTTCCTTGTTTTTTTTGATCATAAAATTATTTCCTCTGCTGGTATTTTAGTATATAGAATGTAACTAATCGGCATTAAAGGATTTCTTAGCAAATGACAATTGAACGATTATCACACATTCAGTATCCCGTGATGTATAAAACATGTGCGTTGACTTGTCGATATCATAAGTAAATAGTATAAAAAATTATCCCTCATGTTCCGGATCATACCGAAGCGTCCCAGAATATTTTTAGGGGTTTTCTGCTTTCGCATGGTATGTTCAACCGGCACCTGTAAATGACTAATTGTAAGTTATACAACCATATATAAGGAGGAAGGCAACGTGAAATCCTACCGCAAAGAACTCTGGTTTACTACACCAACCCGGCGCGCTTTTATTAATATTACTCCCCATGTTGAACAATGCCTCAGAGAAAGCGGAATACAGGAGGGGCTGGTACTGGTCAA
>CAZMBE010000023.1:0-10032 GCA_964564625.1 uncultured Syntrophaceae bacterium
CCCAGAAAATTTTTCTTCAACTTGGCACCGAAATTAACGGAAATATCCTTGATGGGAATGCCTGAAGTATTCGTCGACACAATACAGTCCGGCTTTACAATCTTTTCCACTTTGGCAAAGAGTTCCTGTTTAATCTTGAGGTTCTCGATGACGACCTCAATCACCCAGTCAACATCGGAAAGCCACTTCAGGTTGTCTTCAAAATTTCCGATTTTGATCATGGAGGCGTTTTTCTTCGTGTAGAACGCGGCCGGTTTGGACTTTACTACGTTATCCAATCCATTCGCCGCAAACCTGTTGCGCCACTCGGGGCTTTTCTCGGTCAAGCCCTTCTCTTTGTCTGCCTGCGTCAGTTCAAAAGGAACGATATCGAGCAGTACACACTCGATCCCCGCATTGGTCAGGTGGGCCGCTATGGACGCGCCCATAACCCCTGCGCCTAAGACTGCGGCTTTTTTAATGTTGTATGTCATACTTCTCCTCCTTTTTCATCCAAGTCTAATAGGTAAAAGATTCGTCCGCCATTTCGATAGGTATTCTCTCACCAAATTTGATCGCTTCACATTGTGCCTTCACGGTGGAAAGGACTTCCACTGCGAAGAACTTCGCGGAGGCAACCTTGCCGTCATAAAATGCAGCGTCGCGATCTTCATGGATCAGAGCGCGTTTCTTGCCTTTTGAATCCCCCACGTCTTTGCTCCTGTATATGTCATTCAGCTTTTCCTGGGCGATGCCAGCGGCCTGCATCAGAAAATGCCCGACAATGACATCACCAAATATTTCCATGTAAGGAGTCGCATTCAAGATGGGCAAGAGAAAACCGGCGCTCTTTCCGAGCTGCGCAAAATGCATGGTGAGATCAATCAACGCGTTGTACGCCTCCTCCAAGTATGCGGCATGCCTCTTGATATCCTCACACTGCTTTGCTTTCATAATAGTCTCATTGATCTCGCCAAAGAGGTTCATGACGTCCGCGCCTTTTCGCGCACCAAGCTTCCTGCCGACAAGATCGAGACACTGAATGCCATTTGTCCCTTCATAGATACTGGCAATTTTACAATCTCTAAAATACTGTTCAACAGGATAATCGGAACAGTACCCGTATCCGCCGTACACATCAATGGCTGTGGAGCAGACCCATTGAGCTTTTTCCGAAGAATACGCCTTGCAGACAGGAATGAGAAGTTCAACCAGCCCTCTCCATTTTTCTCTCTCCTTTTCCGTATCCATTACTTTTGCCATGTCCATACAGAAGCCCGTAAAGTAGAGCATGGCTCTTATGCCCTCTACATGGACCTTCATCCATAAAAGCTTCCTTCGTATATCCGGATGCTGAATGATAGGAACAGCTTTGGCATCGGGATTCTTCATCTCCCAGATGGCATGGCCCTGGATCCTTTCTTTCGCGTAGTGAACGGCATGTTCATACGCGGCCGTCGCATGTCCCAGGCTTTGCATCCCTACCTCGAGCCTTGCTTCATTCATCATATCAAACATTATCCGCAAGCCCTGACGCTCTCTTCCCAAGAGTTCGCCTATGCATTGCCCCTCATCACCGAAATTCAATGTGCATGTGGCGGAGCCCTTGATGCCCATTTTATGCTCGACGTTACCCGTCCGTACATCGTTGAATTCTCCGAGAGTACCGTCATCGTGAACACGGTATTTGGGAACGAGGAAGATAGAGATTCCCGCCGTCCCGGGAGGATCACCTTCAATTCTGGCAAGGACCGGGTGGATGATATTCTCTGTGAGGTTATGATCACCACAGGAAATGAATATCTTGGTTCCCGTTATGTTGAATGTTCCATCAGGTAATCTCTTGGCCGCCGTTTTCAGAGCGCCCACATCGCTTCCTGCTCCCGGTTCGGTCAGACACATTGTACCCCCCCACTTACCGGCATACATCGTGTACATGTACTTGTTTTTTTGCTCCTCCGTGCCGTGCATCTCGATCAAGCGGGCAGCACCGTGTGTGAGTCCCGGATACATAAGAAAAGGAAAATTGGCGGCAAACATAAACTCTGAGCAGGCAGTAGTCACGGAAATGGGCAAACCCTGGCCTCCTACATCGGGAGACTCCATGGCGCAAAGCCACCCAGCTTCTACATATTTTTTATAGACATCATGGAAAGATGCAGGAACAGACACCTTGCCGTTTTTAAAGGTGCACCCTTCCTTGTCGCCAACGGTATACGCAGGCAAGAGGCTGTTCACTGCCAGTTTTTCCGCTTCGCTTTGCAACATTAACACCACTTCTTTAGAGACATCGGCAAACTTCTCTTTATCGAACAACTTTTCAACACCCAGTTGCTCAAAAAGAACAAACAGCTGATCCCTTGTATTCACCAGCAAATTGCTCATAAAAAACCCTCCTTCCCTTTATCTTTGTTCTAGTTTTCTCCCCATTGTTCAATACTGTTACTCAATGACATCTGGTCTTCCCACATCAGTTTCTTTTCAGACCTTCGATGAAGACATCTAAGCCCGCGGTGATTGTTGACCTGATTAATTCCTCTCTCCTTGCTTCCGCACTCACGAATATGTAGAGAGAGACGACACCGTTGAGAAACCCCCAGAGGGCATTTCTGATTTTACGCACGTTCAGGGATGATGAGAACTCTCCATTATCTATACCGTACTGGAATACTTTCTCTATAATGTCTACTGTTTGATTTGTTGATTTAATAATATGGGTTTGAAGATCTTCCGGCAAATTGCTGTGATTGGCATGAAGCATAAAGGTGATAAGAATCCTGAAAAGCTCTCTGTCTTTGAGAAAAAAATCCACATATACGATGGAAAGCCGGATTAGCATATCAGCAGCGCTTCCACCGTTCTTACACAAACCAGCGACCTTTTCATGAAACTTATCAATATCGTTGAGAAGAATTTGACTGTATATCTCGTCTTTACTTTTAAAGTAGAGATAGACCGCACCTTTGCTCAGTTCGGCTTTCTTCGCAATACTTTCAACAGTTACAGACTTGAAACCTCTTTCAAAAAACAATTTTCTTGCCGCTTTGAGAATGGCACTTTTCCTGATTTCCTTTTCCCGACTCCTTCTTTTCTCAAATATCATTGCCCTGCTCCACAACCCATTAACAACATCATAAATTAATAATCAGGACTTACATGTCACCTTAAAAAGCTTATCATGAACTGTAGTCATTATATGACTGTTAGTCATTTGTACCATTTTATATTTCCTGATGTCAAGATAAAAAGTGAGTACAATAATTGCGGGAATTGACCACTACAGAGTGAATTACTTTGCAATGGAAGAGATGGGAATATCCGGGTCTTTTAATCAGCAAACCTCTTAACTTCTTCTTTACCGCCTTAATTAACAATACCGTTGAGAGAACTCGAGGCATAATTTTTGCGGCAAGCCACGCAAAGACCGCATACAGCTTGTTGCTCCACTTAAAGAGAATTGGAATAATGACCAGTTTACGTGATGGTTGTGCACTTAGCCAATCACCCATGCGGAATCTCTGAACGGTTAAAAAAATGAATGATGCCATGCACATTGTCATTTTTTCCAAAGGCCCCAAGACTTTTCGAGTTACCATGGGGAAGAAACGGGCTTTTCGTAAAAGACTTTCCATTTCAGCAAGTTCATACCGCCGAAAATGTTTCACAAAACGATCATCATAGGAGAAATAAAACCGTCGGTGAGGAAATGTGATGACAAGAACGCCTGATGGCTTTATGACTCCGGCAATCTCTGACAGGGATTTTGCATCATCCTCAAGGTGTTCCAGAACCTCCGATATAATAACATGTGAAAAGCTCTCATCCCTGAAGGGCAGATTCATGCCGTCGGCTACGACGTCCATCCCTTCACTGAGATTTTTGCTTCTAAGTCTGAAGCGCCAAAAAGGATACATCGGAGTATACGACATCGCTGTCAGGACGCACAACGGGTGAGACGACGCTCCCTACTTCCAGAATCATGTCATGTTTCTCATGCCGCAATGCTTTTTGAACAGCATGCCTCCGTAACTGGTAATTGTAGAGGAAATTCTTGAGTACGATGTACTTTTCATCGACGAAAAAATCTTGAAAACGATTATTCTGCGATGGATTCATCACATCCTCGGAAACAATCTTGAAGCAATTAACCTCATCTTCGCAAGCCGGAAGGTGAGCGCTGTCAGAAGACAGCCACAACCATAGCGCACACTCCGATGGAAGTTAATGGATGAAGCTTCGGCAAAATATTTTGTCGGGCAACTGACTTCGGCAATGGTATGACCGAACCAAATGATCTGGGCAAGCATCTGATTGTCGAACACAAAGTCATCAGAGTTTTTATCAAGGGGTAGCTGTTCAAGAAGGCCTTTCGAAAATGCCCTGTAGCCTGTGTGATATTCGGAGAGCTTCGCGCCTGTAAGGATATTTTCCACCAACGTAATACCACGATTGGCGATATACTTCCAGGCTGGCATGCCGCCTTTGAGGGCATAGCCCCCGAGAATCCTTGAGCCGAGCACACATGTATACAGCCCATTCCCGATCAGGGACGCCATGGCCGGAATCAGTTTTGGTGTGTACTGATAATCGGGATGTACCATAATGATGATATCCCCTCCGTGTTCTAGGGCCAATTTATAACATGTTTTCTGGTTCGCCCCGTAACCGCGGTTGCCGTCATGAACGAACACCTCTACGTGCGGGAGATTCTTCGCAATCACGGCAGTATCATCCCGGCTTGCATCATCAACAAGTATTACAAGATCAACGATCCCCTGAGACATCACTTCATCATAGGTGATGCGGAGTGTTTGTGCCGCATTGTACGCGGGCATGACTGCAACTACTTTTTTGTCATTAAACATTACATCATCCTATCCTGTATACATAAATGAGTTGCCACTATGAACATATCTCCACTCGCGGAAATTAGACAGCACAGAGAATATTGAGAAGGCCACATCCTGTGATAGGTTCTTAACAGAGTAATTGTCGTATTTCAAGAGGAACTCCATGTCATGACGGGGCGTAAGTGTTTTCAACGCGAAAAGAAAAAGGGGCGTTGTGGAACGCCCCTTTTTCATAAACAACTGCGGTGTGTTGATTTAATTAGCTGTCGCTGGTGTGAATACTCCGTCGCCGGTAATTTCAGCCGTGGCCTTTTTAAGACCCCACCCTCCATCGCCTGTCGCCTGCAAGGTGTATGCAGAAGCGCTGGTCCAAGCTGAAAAAGCAACAGTAATGTTGGGTGTCGGGTTAAAGCCTGCAGCCTGCAGAGAAGGAGAAGCGCCTGTAATCGCCGGAGCTGCTGCCAAATTTGGGTTATCGGCAATCAACGCCGCCAGAGCCGTATTGGCATTCTTCACATCGCTATTTATGGACGCGACCCAGCCCCTTTTTCTGTACTGTGCAAACTGGGGGATGGCGATGGCCGCCAGGATGCCGATAATGGCGATAACGATCATGAGTTCGATCAACGTGAAACCTCTCTGTCCTCTTTTTTTGTACATTGCACTAATCATACTATTTTTTCTCCTTTCACTATGTCTTTGTTATATATTTTTTTACGAAAACCTTACGTTATTCTTTCATTGAATAATTCTCAGTACCACCTCCTTTGCTTTCTCATCTGTTATTTACAAGAAAAACCATGTTAAATGAATTTTATCGTTGTGTATCGTTCCATTTGCAACTACTGTACCACCTCGAACCTTATTGTAATATTTACATGGAAAATCAGACTATGTCGTATATTATCAACTACATAGATAAAACAGCCATCTTCACAAACATTTCTGCGCTAGTTACATTCACCCAATTAAGACCGGCAATTTTCACCAACAACCCGTCAATTTCACCTCCCATGACAAAATAATGACCTCCCTCCATATGAATTGCAAGATGTACCGCGGACCGCTTTTCCCATTTTCAACGGATGTTTCTTACCTTGACACCAGCCTACCATATTCATTATAGTGTCACCCACACTAATCAAAACAGGAGGTTCCGTGTTCGAAGTTACCATAACGCAAACTTTCTCTGCCGCCCATCGCCTTAAAGAAAGCGGCGGCACCTGTGAAAAACTCCACGGCCATAATTTCACCGTCGAGGTCTCCATATCGTCCCCTGCTCTAAATGATGCAGGTATGGTAATTGATTTCAAAATTGTAAAGGAGTGGACCGGCGAGATACTGAAAGAACTTGATCATAGATATCTGAATGAACTCAGCTACTTCAATAGCATCAGTCCATCAGCTGAAAACCTCGCTAGATTTTTTTATGAAAGAATTTCAGCAAAAACGAAAATCCACAATCTTGGCGTGACCCGTGTCACTGTGTGGGAGTCAGAGGAAACAAGGGCATCATATAGTGAAACCTTTGCACCATTTGCGAAGATTTAATACAATCCTTCTAAACATGATACTAAATAACGGCGAACTCAAGCTGTTTCATGTGCTATAGTATCAAGAAATGCGATAAAAACATCCATTTTCAAGTGAAATGTGGCACCGTTACAGTGTGGGGGAACATATATTTTTCACTAGGATCAGCTGCTTTTGGGGACCGCATAAATGACTGTCGAACCATTGGGCCGGGCGGAACGGGAAATTGCTCACAGCAGGAAGATTTCTTCCATGAATACGGAGAAGTTGTGGGGCTGGAGTACACCTGCAGGAAAGTTGCGGGCCAAGAGACGCGTGGAGTTGATCGCTGAGAGCGCCTGCCTTGGGGTGGGCGTGCGGGCACTGGAGATCGGCTGCGGGACGGGTTTGTTTACCGAGATGTTTGCCGGAACAGGCGCCCGGATTATAGCGGTCGATATATCACGGGAGTTAATCGAGAAAGCCCAATCAAGAGGACTACCCACGAACCAGGTAACTTTCCTCGAAAAAAGATTTGAAGATTGTGATGTGGATGGTCCATTTGACGCCGTCATAGGGTCATCGGTACTTCACCATCTTGATATGAACGCGGCTCCGGCTAAAATTTATGGCCTTCTCAAACCAGGCGGGCTCATGAGTTTTGCCGAGCCAAACATGCTTAATCCGCAGATTATGATGCAGAAAAACATTCCTTCGTTAAAGATGAGAATGGGAGACTCCCCGGATGAATCGGCATTTACACGCTGGCAACTTCGTGATCTTCTGAGGAATGCGGGATTTGTCAATGTGAAGATATTACCCTATGACTGGCTTCATCCCGCAACTCCCGTCTCATTCATTAAACTGTTAGCCAAAACCGGCCGGATTTTGGAGAAGATACCCGTCATGCGCGAATTTTCCGGATCTTTACACATATGTTGCAGCCGTCCAAAGAAAACCTGCTTTCCCTTTAATGGTGTCCATCAAGATACAGCAATCGAAAAAAAATGAACACTGCGTGCAAATAGTGGGAGGAATTTTGAAAAAATTCTATCAGGAACGTCCTTCATTATTGGATACAGAAAAGAAAAATTATCAGGAAGCGCGGATCGGGCATTGGGACGCTGTCGCCCGGAGCATGGACACTTGGAGGGGATTTGGCGGCTATTACCACCGGCGCATTGAAGAGGTGTATCGGTTTGTGGTCGAACCGGGAAAGCGCGTTGTTGAGATTGGCTGCGCCCAGGGCGATTTACTTGCAGCACTAAAACCGTCTTTTGGCGTAGGCGTGGATTTCTCGGGCGAGATGATTGCACGCGCCAGGAAGCGTTATCCTGAATTCGAATTTATCCAGGCCGATGCACACTCTATGGATATTGATCAAAAGTTCGATTTTATCATTCTTTCGGACCTTGTGAACGACCTCCTGGATGTTCAGTCAGTTTTTCAGCGGATCATACACCTGGCAACACCTCGGTCAAGAATTATTATCAATACTTACAGCCAGCTGTGGGAGCTGCCTCTCTCCATTGTCAAGAAATTGAATCTATCCAAGCCTATGTTACCGCAAAACTGGCTTACCGTTGAAGATATTGAAGGGCTTCTGAACCTTTCCGACATTGAAGTTATCAGGCATTGGGAAGAAATCATCTGGCCTTTGCCTACACCCCTGCTTGATAAAATCATGAACCGTGTAATTGTAAAAATGTGGCCTTTTAAATATCTTACATTGACTCATTTTTTTGTGGCACGGCCAAGGCTTATCGAAAGTGATAACGAGAAAAAACCGCGAGTATCCGTAATTGTACCAGCGCGAAATGAAGCAGGAAATATTCCTGATATTTTCAAGAGGGTGCCGCACATGGGAGCGGGAACGGAACTTGTGTTCGTTGAAGGTCATTCTCAAGATGATACTTATTTGATGATTGAGAAGGAAATGAAGACCTACCCCGGCAGAGAGTGTAAAGTGCTCCGACAGGCGGGGGTTGGTAAAGGAGACGCCGTGAGAACAGGCTTTGCCCATGCATGCGGTGAGATTCTAATGATTCTCGACGGCGATCTTACGGTACCGCCGGAAGACCTGCCGCGCTTTTACGATGCGCTTCTCACGGGCAAGGGTGAATTCATAAACGGCGTGCGTCTTGTATATCCAATGGAGCAAGAAGCTATGCGATTTCTGAATCTTCTCGGCAATAAGTTTTTCAGCCTCGCATTTTCATGGTTATTGGGACAACCGATCAAGGATACCCTGTGCGGGACGAAGGTATTATGGAGGGAAGATTATGAAAGAATTCAGCAAAATCGCTCTTATTTTGGTGATTTCGATCCCTTTGGTGACTTTGACCTTCTCTTTGGAGCCGCCAAGCTGAATTTGAAAATTATTGAAATGCCGATCCGATACAGGGAAAGAACGTATGGTTCTACGAATATCAGTCGCTGGAAACACGGATGGCTGCTACTGAAGATGGTTATGTTTGCCGTAAGAAGAATTAAATTTATATAAAGAGGTTGTAGCAGAACCATGGTGATAGATTCAGCACCACAAAAAATTGCTGATATGAAGAAATATAGCGATCTGTTGATATGCATGTTTCTTGCGGCTGCTATCCTTGCCGCGTATTGGCAGGTGCAGTATTATGACCTGACTTGTTATGATGACATAAGCTATATATCAAACAACCCTTATGTAAAGAAGGGAGTAACGGGGGAAAGCTTCAGATGGGCAATGACAACTATTCATATGGGTTACTGGCAACCCTTGACTTGGCTTTCCCACATGCTGGATTATCAGTTGTTCGGATCCAATATCGGCGGCCATCATTGGGTGAACGTAATCCTCCATATCGCCAATGCAATCCTGCTGTATATCGTCCTGAGACGAACAAGCGGTGATATCTGGAAGAGTGCAATAGTCGCGGCACTATTCGCTGTTCACCCCCTGAATGTGGAATCTGTCGCCTGGGTCGCGGAACGGAAGAATGTGTTAAGCACATTGTTCTGGTTTATTGCATTGTGGTTCTATGCCTGCTATGTCGAACGCCCGACGTTATACAGGTATGCTCTTATTCTTTTGACATTCTCGTTCGGACTCATGGCAAAGCCGATGCTTGTTACACTTCCGTTCACGTTGCTTCTTTTCGACTACTGGCCTCTGGGCCGGCTCACATCATGGAAGGTTCTGCCCCGCCTATTGTATGAAAAAATTCCATTTTTCATTCTCACCACCATCATAAGCATTGCGACGTTCCTTTCATGCAGGCACAAGGATGCTATTTCTTCCCTTGACAAGATAACCCTCGGAGAACGCACGGCCAATGTTGTTGTTTCCTATGTAAAATATATAGCAAAGATGCTCTGGCCCCAGGATCTTGCCATATTTTATCCTTATTCGAAAGATTTTACCTCATTTCAGATAGTTGGATCAACTTTACTGCTGATAATCATATCCTGCATCATGATCATTTTCGCGCGGCGTCACCGGTATGCACTCACGGGATGGCTGTGGTATTTGGGGACCCTTGTACCGGTCATCGGGTTAATACAGGCAGGTCCACAGGCCATGGCTGACCGCTTTGCCTATATTCCTATGATTGGCCTGTTTGTGATGATTGCCTGGGGCGTTCCCGATCTTCTGATAAAATGGCCTCAGCGAAGGATTGTTTTCTCTGTAGTTTCCGGTGCTGTCCTCTCC
>CAZMBE010000023.1:10132-17219 GCA_964564625.1 uncultured Syntrophaceae bacterium
CTTGATGAAGCCATCGTGCATATTCAAGAGGCTTTAAACATCAGGCCCGATTATGTACCTGCCCACCGTAATATGGGTGTTGCCCTGGCCAGCCAGGGAAAAATGGAAGAGGCCATAGGCTATTATAAGAAGGCGCTTCATCTTGAAAGAGGCGATGCCATAACCCACAACAATATAGGGATCGCACTTGCTTATACAGGGAAGCAGGAGGAGGCAGTTCATCATTTTCGTGAGGCACTGAAAATCAACCCCTATTATGAAGATGCTGCCGATAATCTCCGTACTATTCAGAAAAGCGTTAAAGATCATTGAGACATCATCAAGATAGATAAAGGTTGCTCAGGGCACTGATAAAATTATTGTAACATACACACCTTAACCAGCGGATCCGGACGATAAATCACTCATCATCGATCTTCTTCTCGCACCATTGTTGATACAGCAGCACTCCCCGTTTGTAATCCGGATTAATATGTATCGCGCCCTGTAAATATTCGCATCCTTTCTTCCGACGATTTGTTTGGTAATAGGCGAGTCCCACATTGGCATTGGCTGCGAAGTCATTCGGTTTTATCGATATGGCTTTTTCAAGTATTGGAATTGCCTTTTCATATTCCCCCGATTGAATATGCAAAAAGCCGAGGTTGTTAAGCGCATCGGTATTAAGAGGCGCTATTTTGATTGATTCAGTAAAAGCTTTCTTTGCCTCTTCAGAATTTCCCGAAAGTGCCCAGGCAATCCCTATATTACTATGTGTGAAAGCGTTCCGGGGATTGAGAGAAAGGGCTGATTGAAATTCACGGATCGCCAAATCAAACCTCCCTATTTGCATGTATGCGAGTCCCAAATTGTTATGCGGCCTGTCATGGTTAGGGGATTTCTTGACTGAATCCGACCACAAAGATATCTCGTTATTCCACACACGGCTCCTTTCCATCGTAAGATATGCCATGAGCACAATAATTACAGAGAAAACAGCGAGACCGGCAATTTTTATCGTTTTGTTTTCCCTCCAACGACTTCCGCTCCAATATTCCACAATTGCAATAATCACTGCCGCGAAAAAACCAATTGAAGGAAAGTATACTGTATGCTCACTAATGGGTTCATGGGTCGGAAGGACCATTGTCGGCAACAGTGCAACAAGAAACCACATGGAGAAAAAAAACAGGGGTTTAGAGCGACGGAAAAATATTGGTGAAGAAATGCTATAATAAATGATAATGCCTGCGAACGCCAAAAGTGCTGAAGGTTCCCATATCGTTTTTACGATAGGAAGATAATGGTCAACATTCTGACCGACAGGGATAATGAGAAGCTTGAGATAAATGAAAAAGGCCTTAAGAGAAGTGAAAAAATAATAGATAAATAATCCTGTTGCCTCCGGAAGATAAAACTGGAATACTGCCACAATCCTGAATAATAGATATGCGGCAAGAATAAAAAAATACGGCATACAGATTCGCAGAGAGGATATGAAAATCTTCTTTTCTTTTAGATTATGGAGGTGCAGGATTGAATAAATAAAAACAATAACGGGGAGCACAATGACTATTTCTTTGGTTAAAAGCCCAAATGCAAAGCTCATAATGCTTGCTACCCTGAGTGTGATCCGAAAACGATCTCTGGATAACGAGGCAATAAATGGAAGAAATGCACCGAGAATAAAGAATGTACTGAGCAAGGAAGTTCGGCTCACTATGTAACTCACTGATTCCGTTTGCAGAGGATGACACGCAAAAAGCAGTGCGCTCGCAAATGCTATTTGCCTGTTCTGAGGTTCCTTCGCGCAGGCGTTGCCAGACAAACACAACACCTTGCCTATGGTCAGATACACCAGAAGACTGTTCACTATATGAAGTATGATATTAAACAGATGATAAGAAAAAGGATTGAGTCCCGACAGGTGATAGTTCAAAGCAAAGGAAACAAGGATCAAAGGACGATATGCTCCATGCTGCTGTTCATAAAAGCTCCATGTCTCTTTGTGGTAGGGGTCAAAATATGTCGGAATGAATTGTAACTTCTTGATGTAAGAATTATTTACAATCTCCCCAATATCATCATACACGAAATCGCCGAACAGGGATGGTGCATAGATTATGATGCACAGAAGTGAAATCAGGAGAACATTTACGAGATAAACGCCACCATGTTTCTTGCTCATGGATATCTTCTCTTTTTTTTGCGGTTACATTAAGGCTTCCGCCTTCTGTAATATATATTCCCTGTGGTTTTACCAGAACAGGAGATTTTCTCTTCGCATTGCTCTAACACGATGAGAGATATTTTTTCATTGAGGTTATGCCAATAAAGTTAAACCCTTGCTGATTTACTTGAAAAAACGGCCACCACGATAACTGGCAAAATAATAATTGTCAAATTAATTTCATTTAGGTAAACGCAAAGTAGAGCCTGAATTTTTCTCAATGAGATGCATAGATAATAAATATTTGGGTTGACATGAGCAAAGGAGTAGATAAGAATCCTGATGAAAAGACTATGGAGGAGAGAGAAAATCATCATACCTCATTAAAACACAATGATCGATATTCAAAATCAGAAAGATAACAGAAACATAGACATACAAAAAGTCGGTGTGAAGGGCATTAAATACCCTATTGTTGTCCTGGACCGCGCCAACGGCACGCAACATGTGAACGCGACGTTTAACATTTACGTCAACCTGCCTCATCACTTCAAGGGAACTCACATGAGCCGCTTTGTGGAAGTCCTGAACGAATTCAGGGGCCGGATCAACATTAAAACCTTTGACAAGATTCTTCAGAAGATACAGGGAAAACTTCATGCGGAATCGGCCCATATGGAAATTGATTTTTCTTACTTTATTGAAAAAACTGCACCGGTTTCGGGATCAAAAAGCCTTATGGAATACAGGTGCTCTTTCAGCGGGCAACACAATGGCAATAACACAGATTTTCTCGTCGGGGTAGTGGTACCGGTCACTACGGTCTGTCCCTGTTCTAAGGAAATAAGCAGGATTGGCGCCCACAATCAGAGGAGCATGGTAACTGTAAAAGTCAGATTCAGAAAATTTTTCTGGATTGAGGATCTTATCAGACTGGTGGAAGACTCATCGAGCGGTGAGGTGTATACACTCCTTAAGAGGGTCGATGAAAAATTCGTTACCGAAAAGGCCCATGAAAATCCGATGTTCGTGGAAGATGTGGTGAGAAATGTAGCCCAACAGCTGAACAATGATGATAATTTCAGCTGGTACAGTGTGGAAGCCGAAAATTACGAAAGTATCCATAATCACAGCGCGTATGCATATGTGGAAAAAGGGAGGGAGGGAGGATTTCATATTGACTATGGAAGCACGTGACGATCAGACATTCTTCAATTTATATCATCATGGATTCATTCGGGTGGCGGTGTGCATACCGGAAGTAAGGGTCGCTGACACGACGTTTAACACTGACAGCACCATTAAACTGCTGAAAGAAGCAGCCGAAAACAATGTAGTATTTGCAATTTTTCCGGAACTCGGCATTTCCGCCTACTCAAACGAAGACCTGTTTCAGCAAGATGCCCTCATAAAAAGTGTTGCCCAAGCGCTCTCAGAGATTCTTGAAACTACAAAGGATCTGAATATTGTTTCCGTCATAGGTGCACCCCTTCGGGTTGATTTTCGGCTCTTTAACTGCGGCATAGTCATATACAAAGGCCGCATTCTCGGCATCGCTGTAAAATCTTATCTTCCCAATTATCGCGAATTCTATGAAAAACGTCAGTTCAGTCCGGCGGAAGACGCACAGTCAAAATTAATCGACATCTGTGGACAGGAAAATATCCCCTTCGGGTCGGACATCCTGTTTGAAGTAAAAAATATCCAGAATTTTAAATTTTTTATCGAAATATGTGAGGACGTGTGGGTACCCATTCCCCCCTCAAGTCACGCTGCCATGGCCGGAGCGACTGTCATAGGAAACCTTTCCGCGTCCAACATAACCGTGGGAAAATCAGAGTATCGCCACTCTCTGGCAGCGAGCCAGTCCGCGCGTTGTATTTCGGCGTATCTTTACGCAGCAGCCGGTCCGGGGGAATCTACCACCGACCTGGCGTGGGATGGTCATGCCATGATTTACGAAAACGGCAATCTTCTTGCGGAATCGGAACGTTTTTCCCAGAAATCACGAATAATGTACGCTGATGTTGACCTGGACCGCCTCGCTCAGGACAGAATGCGCATGAACAGCTTCGGTCAGAATGCCCGGGCCCATAAAGAACAACTGCAAAAATTCCGGAAAATATCTTTCTCCGTGTCTTTTCCTGCTGAACAGAGAATAGTGCTGGAAAGGGAATACCCAAGATTCCCGTATATACCTTCAGATCCCGGGAAACGCGATCAGCGCTGCTATGAAGCATACAACATCCAGGTTCAGGGGCTGGCGCAGCGCTTAAAATCGTCGGACACCCAAAACGTAGTCATCGGCGTTTCGGGAGGTCTGGACTCCACCCAGACCCTGATCGTTGCCGCAAGAACCATGGACCTTCTAAATCTGCCGCGTTCTCATGTGAAGGCCTATACCATGCCGGGATTTGCCACCACAGATAAAACATACAACAACGCCATGGAGCTGATGAAGGCAATGGGAGTGGAAGCCAATGAAATTGATATAAAACCGAGCTGCATGCAGATGCTCAAAGATATCAGCCACCCATTTGCAGCAGGAGAAAAAATCTATGATATTACCTTTGAAAATATTCAGGCCGGGGAGCGAACTTCCCATCTCTTCCGTATTGCCAACATGAGAAACGCCCTTGTTGTCGGCACGGGAGACCTCAGCGAATTGGCCCTCGGATGGTGTACATACGGCGTGGGTGATCACATGTCCCACTACAATGTAAACGCCAGTGTACCCAAAACGCTCATTCGGCACCTCATTCGCTGGGTTGCCCAGTCTTCGCAGTTTTCCAAGGAGGTTTGCGAGATATTGTTGGATATCCTGGAAACAGAAATAAGCCCTGAATTGATTCCAGGAAAAGATGGCGATCAGCCCGCACAAAAAACGGAATCATTCATAGGTCCTTATGAGTTACAGGACTTCAATAATTTCTACATTACCCGTTTTGGCTATCTCCCCACGAAGGTGGCCTTCATGGCATACTGTGCATGGAGGGATCGAACGAAGGGCCAATGGCCCAATGTCCCGGAAGAAAAAAGAAATCAGTACACAATAGGTGAAATAAAAAAGTGGCTTACAGTGTATCTATACCGATTTTTCAAACTGAGCCAGTATAAGCGTTCATGCATACCCAACGGTCCAAAAGTAGGCTCCGGCGGTTCCCTCTCTCCCCGGGGGGATTACCGGGCGCCAAGTGATAGTGAAGCGACGGTCTGGCTCGATAACGCAAAGAACATTCCTGAAAATGATGATTAGACGATATGCGGCGAGAAACCTATAAAGACTTTGACGCGAAAGAACTCTTCTGCCCCAAGTGCAAGAGGGCCGTTCCCGTGAGGAAAAGACTCCTGCTCATCCTGTCCAATGGCGATAAGTATGATTACTCCTGCGTATTTTGCGGAACGTCCGTCGGTGACAAAATGGTCACCCAGAGGGACAATCTCAGGATAGTGGTAAAATAGGGCACTAACGATTTCCCTTTTTTTCCATGGCCCTCTTCAGCTTTTCGCCGAGAGACCCATGATCAGAAGAAGCGGTGTCTTGGTTACCGGCATCTTCATACACGAGACCGCTTTCCGATTTCCCCGAACCTGCCAGATAGTCCCCTAAAATTCCACGGCTATGAACATCCTCATGACAGTACACACAGAGGTTTTCCCAATTGCTCCCATCGAGGGGATTATTGTTGTGGTTGCCATCCTTGTGGTGGACGGTGAGGAGCTGCCGCTTCGACTCGTCAAACTCTCTTCCGCACCGTCCACAGATAAGTCCATGAAGGGCCAACGATCGTTCCCGGTAATCCTCGCCGGGAAGCTTCTGCTGATCTTTTTTCAGATCACGGACTACATCTTCCGCAGATTTGCCATCCTTAGGTTTATTCCTGACAGTTGCGGTACGGACACGACCCCATTTTTTCCCAAATGTTGCGCGAGGCATGGCATGTACCTCATGGTGATTTTCGGGAAGACAGTAACACTTTCAGAAAAACCTTCACGCCGCTTACTATTGCAACGGTGTTTCTTAGCGTTTTGAACACAGGAAGGCTTATGCCGGCACGCAAAATATTTTCGACGTCCGTTACAACTCCCACCGCGCCCTGAATGCGTTTTGTAACTACGGAAAGTCCGTCGATCTGCTCGTTTACAGTAGAGGTCACCTTGTTGATGTTCGTCGTAATTTCGTCAAGATTCTTAAGGATGCCCGGCAGACGCTCATTAAGCGTTTGAAAAGTTTCGCTAACCCTCTTTGTCGTCCGCCAGAGCTGTAATAGAAAAGGAATAGCAAATGCAGCTATGACGAGAAGCACAATGCCTACAATAACCATACTGATATCCAATGTCATGGAAAGCGCCCTCTTCCTGAATCAACACGTTTTGATTACGCCTTCTCTTTTTCTTCTTTGAAGGCCTCAACACCCGCCTCAACCGCTTTCTTCAGACGGCCTGTGGCGTCGTGCATCGTCTCCTTTCCCCGGCCGGCCAGTTCTTCTACTTTTTCCTCCATTTCACCAACCTTCTCTTTCGCAGAGGCTTCAAGCTGTTTCAAGCGGCTGACGGCAGCATCGTATGCTTTCTTGCTCTTTTCCAGGGCCGCCTCATACTCCTCCTTGGCTTTTTCCATGAGCTCTTCGGCTTTTTTCCCGATATCCTCTCGCGTCTCTTTTCCGCTCTTGGGGGCATAAAGAATACCCAAAACTGCTCCAATCAACCCTCCGACAAGTAACCCTTTAATAAAATCATCAACTCTATTTGACATATCTCCACCTCCCCATATTTGATAACCTCTCAAAACTAATCTTATTATTAATTTATACAGATTTACGGAGAAACATGCAACCCCAAAATGATACAGAAAAAAATTATCATCACTGCGGAGTGCGACACAATGATGAATTTTTTTGCCTTGTCAAGAAGACCTTGCCATTATATAAGGCACAG
>CAZMBE010000023.1:17319-19368 GCA_964564625.1 uncultured Syntrophaceae bacterium
AAAGTAACCATGCATGGAAAAAACATATAGCCCGGCATTCATGAGTCTTACGAGACTCATGGAAATTATTGAAAAATTGAGAGCTCCGGATGGGTGCCTCTGGGACAGAAAACAGAAAAAGGAGGATGTTGCCAAATACCTGCTGGAGGAAACCTATGAGCTCATTGACGCGATAGAGAGCGGTTCCCCGAGTTCACAAAAAGAGGAACTGGGTGATCTTTTCTTTCAGATTCTCTTTCTTTGCCGCATGGCAGAAGAAGCGAATGAATTTAACATATCGGACGTTATGGTATCTGTGACGGAAAAGATGATACGCAGGCACCCCCATGTTTTTGGTGATGTAAAAGTCAAAACCGTAGAGGAAATAAAAGCAAACTGGGATGATATAAAAAAACATCTGGAAAACAGAAATACAGGTGCCGGGGGCTTCTTGAACAGAATACCCCGTTCTCTGCCAGCCCTCCTGAGGGCGCAAAAAATCACAGAGAAAGCCTCCCGCGTCGGGTTTGACTGGACTCATACGGAAGACGTCATGGAGAAAATCGAAGAGGAGCTTCATGAACTTAAAGCTTCGCTGAAAACAAACACCATAGATACTATCAGAGAAGAAATCGGTGATCTTCTGTTTTCTCTGGTCAATTTCTGTCGCTTCGTGGATATAAATGCCGAAGAGGCGCTCTCGGCATCCGTGGCAAAATTCACTGAAAGATTCTCCTACATAGAAAAAAAGCTCACAGAGGAAGGAAAAGACCTCACCGGGGCCACCCTTCAAGAGATGGATGATCTTTGGAACGAAGCTAAGCAAAAGGAGTGATGATATAATGAAATATTTTCTCTGTGTTCTGGGGATGGTTTTTGTTATAGAAGGGCTCCCCTATTTAGCCTTTCCGGAGAAGGTTAAAGCGTATCTCTCAAAAATACAGGAAATGTCCCCCTCGACCCTGAGGCTCCTGGGATTATCCGCTATCATCGTGGGGCTGATCCTTGTCTATTTCGGAAGAAGCTGAACGATGAAACTAAAGGATTTTGACTACCACCTCCCGGAAGAACTCATTGCGCAGCACCCCTGTGAACGAAGGGACCATTCCCAAATGATGGTGGTGAATAAAACCACAAAAGAGACTGAACATACACAGTTTTATCATTTGTCCGAATACTTGAATAAAAATGACATTCTGGTGATTAATGATGCAAAAGTAATTCCGGCGCGGCTCATAGGGAAAAAAGAAACAGGGGGAGTCATTGAAATACTTCTTCTGTCTAAAATAAGTGATGATTCAGGATCTCTTCACACATGGGAGGTGTTGTTAAGGCCGGCAAAACGAGTCACCATTGGAACAAGAATTTTGTTTGATGGGGAATGTGAAGCACAAATCGTCGAACGCATATCAGACAAAAAGTGGGCTGTTACATTCTCGACAAACCTCGTGTTTGATCACTTTCTGGAAAAATTCGGGAGGGCACCCTTGCCCCCCTACATCAAAAGAAGCAGGAACAGTGCGGAATCTATCGAAGATATTGACAGGTATCAGACAATCTACGCGAAGATCCCCGGCTCAGTGGCGGCACCAACAGCGGGTTTGCATTTTTCTCAGGGAGTTCTCGACTCACTCAAACAAAGCAGTGTGCATATTGTTCCGGTTACGCTCCATGTCGGTTACGGGACATTTCTCCCGATACAAACAAACACTATAGAAAACCATGTCATGGAGGAGGAGTTTTTCGAAATAAGCAAAGAAGCAGCGGCGATGATCAATGGAGCAGAGAGAGTCATTGCCGTAGGAACGACATCGACCAGGGTTATCGAATCGGCGTTGGATGAGACCGGGAGGATTAAGCCTATATCAGCCAGTACCAGACTTTTTATTTATCCTGGCTACCGGTTTAAGAGGGTTGACGGATTGATTACCAACTTCCATCTTCCCAAATCTACTCTTCTGTTACTCGTGTGTGCCTTTGCCGGGACAGATTTGATATTCAAAGCGTACGCACACGCAATCGAAGATCATTTCCGCTTCTACAGTTATGGAGATTGCATGCTGATTTTAT
>CAZMBE010000023.1:19468-24487 GCA_964564625.1 uncultured Syntrophaceae bacterium
TTTCACTTTACACTCCTTAAAAAAGATCCCTCAACCGGGGCGCGTCTCGGGAAAATCCAGACACCCCATGGTGAAGTCAACACACCAGCCTTCATGCCCGTAGCCACGCAGGGCACGGTGAAAGCCCTCGTTCCCGAAACGGCGCGGGAGCTGGGTACGGAAATGATCCTCACCAACACCTATCACCTATATCTGCGGCCTGGCCATGAAATAATTAAAGGGCTTGGAGGAATCCACAGGTTTATGAACTGGAACTCGCCCATACTTACCGACAGCGGAGGTTTTCAGGTTTACAGCCTCGGGGCTCTGAGAAAAATAACAGAAGACGGCGTCATATTCCAATCACATATCGATGGATCACGTCATTTTATCAGCCCGGAACTATCCATTCAGATTCAAGAATCCTTAGGATCTGATATTATGATGTGTTTTGATGAATGCACATCCTACCCTGCCAGTTTTGAAGAAGCGAAAAAATCTCTCGACCTGACAATCAACTGGGCCAGGAGGTGTAAAACCAGTAAAAAATGCGATACTCAAGCCCTTTTTGGAATCATTCAGGGCGGAATATACCTTGACCTGAGGAAACAGGCTGTTGAAGAAATATGCGTGAATATCGGTTTCGACGGTTACGCCCAGGGTGGATTAAGCGTAGGAGAACCTAAAGAGGATTTGCATCGCATCATCGAGTCGATCACCCCCCTCCTTCCCGAGGATAAACCGAGATATCTTATGGGCGTTGGTGCGCCGGAAGATATCATATCATGTGTAGGGCACGGCATCGACATGTTTGACTGTGTCATACCCACGCGATGCGCAAGAAACGGATTGTTATTTACAAATCATGAAAAGGTTGTTATAAAACACGCCCGTTACCGGAATGACGATGCACCTGTCGATAGCTCATGTGACTGTTATACTTGTAAAAACTTCTCACGAGCATATTTGAGGCACCTGTACATGGCAAGAGAGATTTTAGCCATGACGTTAAATACTGTTCACAATATCCGGTACTTTATGCGCCTGATGGAACACATCAGGGAAGCAATAGAAGAGGGAACATACTCGGCATTTAAAAAAGATTTTTTACAGAAATCAATAATCTGAAATAACATGAGGAGGTCGGAAAAGTGACAGATTTCGCATATGCTATGGGCGGTACCGGCGGCGGTGGCGGGGCTGGAGGAGGAGATATCAGTTTTATTATCATGATGGCTGTTGTGTTCGCTATATTTTACTTTCTCATGATAAGGCCTCAGCAACAGAAACAAAAAGAAGTGAAGAAGATGCGTGAAAACCTAAATCACGGCGACATGGTCGTAACCGTGGGCGGGATTCATGGAAAAGTGACAGGTCTTACAGATGCTCTTGTAACGCTGGAAATCGCTGAAAAGGTTAGAATAAAGGTTTCCCGAGAATATATCGGTACTGTTACGCAGAAAGCCGCGAAAGAATAATCTGGAAAGGGGTCAACCATGCTCAAAGGTATCAAAGTGAGGACCGCTGTTGCGATAGTTGTGTGCCTTGCAGGATTATTTTTCCTCACACCATCCCTTACGGCGAATCTGCCGGATGTGTGGAAAAAATACCTGCCTACGGATAAAATTCACCTGGGCCTTGACCTTCAGGGAGGAACCCATCTCGTTCTGGAAGTTGACACGGAAAAGGCTGCGGAAAGCACTATCGAACGCATGTCAAATGAAATCAAGGAAACATTGATGACGAACAAAGTCCGGTTTCTTTACCTTGAAGGCACAAAAAAGACGGGGACCATATCTTTCGAACTTCCTGATGTAGCCTCAAAAACGGCATTTGAGAAAGTCTTAAAGGACAATTATCCCGATCTGGAGATTGTCTCATCAGAAACCCGGGGAGGCAAGGAAGTGGTCGCCCTCAAGATTAAGACCAAGCGGGCGGAAGAGCTCAAAAAAATGGTCGTGGAACAGAGCCTCGAGACTATCAGGAACAGGGTTGATCAGTTCGGCATCTCCGAACCGGAAATCATTCCCCAGGGGGAAGATCGGATCGTTGTACAATTACCCGGCATCAAGGACACAGCAAGGGCGAAAAACCTCATTGGAAAAACCGCGCTCCTGGAATTCAAGCTCGTTGATGAAGAGCACAGCTTGGACAGCGCCCTCAAAGGGAATGTGCCTGAGGGTAGCAGTATATTTTATGAAAGTCGACTGGATAGACAAACGGGGCGGAGGACAACTGCACCCCTATTGCTGAAAAATAAAACTCTTCTTACCGGCGGTTATCTGGAAAGCGCCCAGGTAAAAATCGGTGACCGGTTTGCCGAACCATACGTCGGAATAAAGTTCAACGCCCAGGGGGCAAAGGAATTCGACAGAATAACGGGAGAAAACGTGAAAAAACGTCTGGCCATTGTTTTGGACGGAACAGTGCACTCAGCTCCGGTAATCCAGGAAAGAATCTCGGGTGGAGATGCCCAAATTACGGGGCAATTCACGATGGAGGAAGCCAAGGATCTGGCAATCGTCCTCAGGGCGGGAGCCCTTCCCGCCCCGGTCACTATCCTTGAAGAAAGAACCGTTGGACCATCACTGGGGCAGGATTCCATCGACAAAGGCTTATGGTCGACCATCATCGGGGGTCTCCTGGTAATGGTATTTATGATAGTGTACTACAGACTCTCCGGAATTGTCGCGAACGTTGCCCTGGTCATGAACATTATAATTATTCTTGGAGCCCTCGCCGCATTCAAGGCCACCCTGACCCTCCCCGGCATTGCCGGCATTGTGCTCACCATCGGTATGGCGGTAGACGCCAATGTTCTGATTTTCGAAAGGATACGGGAAGAGTTGCGGACGGGGAAAACGCCAAGGGCTGCTATTGAAACAGGATATTCGAAAGCATTCCTGACCATCCTTGACACAAACGTTACGACATTGATCGCAGCATTGTTTCTTTTCGGGTTTGGGACAGGACCAGTAAAGGGGTTTGCCGTAACGCTGAGTATAGGTATTGTCGCCAGCATGTTTACCGCCATATTTGTTACGAGGATTATTTTCGACTACTTTATCTGGGAAAGAAAGATCAAATCAGTAAGCGTATAGCAAGGGAATAACAAGTGAAGATGAGGCCGAAGGTTGTTCACATATCTTTGGCCTTAAGCCTCTGAGGAGATACTCATGGAATTCATAAAATCGGGAACAAGCATTGATTTTATCGGCAAGAGGAAAATCGCATTGGCATGCTCGCTTGCCCTTATTATCATCAGTGTGGCATCAATTGTCTGGCATAAAGGCCTCAATTACGGCATCGACTTCGCGGGCGGCACATTAGTGCAGATTAAGTTTCAAAAAGAGCCTTCCGCCGATGCGATCAGAAGCACCTTTAAGTCGATAGGCCTTGAAAACAGCATAATCCAGGCTTTCGGCGAGAACGAAGTTGTCATACGGACGGCGGAATCGTCTTCCGATCCGAAAGGACTGTCCGGCAAAATCGAAGATGCCCTTACGGCTGTGTATGGTAAAGAATCTTTTGAGATCCGAAGGGTGGAAGTAGTCGGCCCCAAGGTCGGCAGCGACCTGACGAGAAAGGCGATTCTGGCCATTGTTTTCTCGTGGATCGGTATGCTCATCTATATTGCCTGGCGCTTCGAGTTTCGATACGCCGTCGGCGGTATTCTGGCACTGATACACGATATCATTATCACTGTGGGCATTTTTTCCCTACTCAACAAAGAATTTGATCTCACCATCGTGGCTGCGTTGTTAACGATCATCGGCTATTCAATCAACGACACCATTGTGGTGTACGACAGAATAAGGGAAAACGTACGAAAAAATATAAAACAGAGCCTTGCGGATACTATCAATGCAAGCATTAATCAAACGCTCAGCAGAACCATCCTGACATCATTCACGGTATTTCTCGTCGTTGCAGTTCTGTTCTTCTTCGGGGGAGCGGTGATTCATGACTTTGCCTTTGCCCTCTTGGTCGGTGTAGTAGTAGGAACTTACTCCTCAATATTTGTAGCGAGTCCCATCGTACTCGCATTTGAAAAAATTAAACCTTCCGGTATCAAGAGGAATAAATAACTTGACGCCCGTTGAAATTGCAGGATTAACCATTTTCATCCTTGTACTGTTTGCGGGAATATTTTCCACCGTAGTAGGCATTCCCGGGACAATCATTATTCTCGTTGATGTAATATTGTATGCTCTCATTACCGGTTTTGAAAAAATCGGTTTCAAAATAATTGTTGTCCTTATTGTCATGGCGATTCTCGCAGAGGGTTTAGACTTTGTGCTCGGAATGTCAGGGGGGGCGAGAATGGAAATTACGAGAAAGATAGTCTGGGTATCTGCGCTAAGCAGCCTGGCGGGTGCCATGATATTGACCCCTGTCTTTTTCGGTTTAGGCACCGTCATGGGAATATTCCTGGGCGGATTTGTCTGTGTACTTATCTTTGAGCTGCTGCATCAATCGAAACTGAAACCGACATTGAGAGCGGACCGCGGCACTTTCCTTCTAAGAGTTACGGGAACACTGGTAAAAGGCTTTTGCGCCCTCGTAATGATAGTTATTACTATGTCAAACATATATTCATAAAGGCTTATTCATGACCAAAACAAAATCCAAACTTCGCGAGTACACGGAAGCGATCATCATCGCCATTCTCATCGCCCTTTTTATCAGAACCTTTATCATCCAGGCTTTTAAAATACCGTCGGGGTCCATGAAGCCGACATTTGAGATAGGCGATCATATCCTGGTCAGTAAATTTATCTATGGCGTCAAAATACCTTTTCTCAGGAATACGCTTATTCCCATCAGTGACCCTAAAAGGGGGGACATTGTGGTGTTTATATACCCTGAAGACCGCTCCAAGGACTTTATTAAACGGGTTATCGGGGTAAGTGGCGATACAATAGAAATGCGCAATAAGAAGATTTATTTAAACGGCATGCCTATGAATGATACGCATGGGGTGTATACTGACGATTTTATTATTCCGGGATCAATTCAACCCCGTGACAATTTTGGCCC
>CAZMBE010000023.1:24587-51254 GCA_964564625.1 uncultured Syntrophaceae bacterium
ATACTGACGATTTTATTATTCCGGGATCAATTCAACCCCGTGACAATTTTGGCCCCATTACGGTTCGTGCCGGTTCCATTTTTGTCTTGGGTGACAACAGAGACCAGAGCTATGACAGCAGGTTCTGGGGGTTCGTTGACCTCAAGGATGTGATGGGAAAGGCTTTCATCATTTATTGGTCATGGGATAATGAAAACCACAGTGTCAGGTGGAACAGGTTCGGTCAAGTTCCCCGTTAGGGGATCGAGGGTTCAAGTCCTGCGGTCTTTTGTTTCAATCATTTTCGAGTGTGACCAACATTTCTCGTCATTTCCCGGCATTAGACTTGAATCCTGCACTTCTTGAACCTGGTCCCCTCGATCCTTTTGAACCCTCCGGTGCTTACCTCAGAGAAGTAACAATCATGGCACATGAGATAAATATAACAACACACACGGTCAGCCAGGAAATAACGTTCATAACAGGTCCGTTGATGTAGTTTCCCATAATCCGCCTATCATTGATAAGGATCAGCATCGCGATCAGAACAAAGGGAAGAAGGGCTCCGTTGATTACCTGTGAATAAAACATGATGGAGATCAACGGTATATCAGGGAAGAGAATAATACCTGCCCCCAAAAATATCATCAGAAAATACATGCCGTAAAATTGCGGCGCTTCAGTGAACTTGCGGTCAAGACTTGATTCCCAGCCAAAGGCCTCACAGATGGTGTATGCTGTGGAAAGCGGCAGAATTGAAGCCGCGAACAGCGATGCATTCAACAATCCGAAGGCAAAGAGCCATGAAGCATGTTTCCCCGCTAACGGCGCAAGTGCGAGAGCCGCATCCTTGGCGTTCTCTATTTTAATCCCGTTTTGGAAGAGGGTAACAGCACAGAGCATAATGATAAAAAAGGCAACAATATTTACTGTGAAAGATCCAAATATCACGTCCAGCCTGATATACTTGTAGTTCTCCGTCTTGAGTCCCTTGTCAACAATAGATGACTGAAGATAGAACTGCATCCACGGGGCAATGGTTGTCCCGATAACTCCTACTACCATGGTAAGAAAACCGGGATTAAAGCTAAAGGTCGGAGTGACAATCGCTGATCCGATTTCACTCCAGTCTGGCTTGCCCATAAAACCGGAAATTATGTAGGAAAGGTAAAATACACAGGCAAAGAGAAACGCTTTCTCCACGGTTTTATATGTTCCCTTGACCACCAGCCACCAGACAAATAGGGCGCTTATGGGAACGGAGATGTATTTGCTGATTCCGAATATCTCCATGCTTGCCGCCACACCTGCAAAATTTGATAAAGTATTCCCCACATTTGCAAGAAAAAGGAAAATCATCAAATAGAACGTTACTTTCGCGCCAAAGCGCTCCCGAATAAGGTCGGAAAGGCCCTTGCCGGATACCACTCCCATACGGGCGCACATTTCCTGGATTATAATAAGCACTATCGTAATTGGGATGAGCGTCCAGAGCAGGGACAGGCCATATTCAGCGCCGGCTAAAGAATAGGTGGTAATGCCGCCGGCGTCATTATCGACATTGGAAGTGATTATTCCCGGACCGAGCAGAGCAAAGAAAATACCCAGAGACCGCCAAGTCCTTTTGGGAACAATATTCTGAAGTTTAGATCGAAACGAAGTCTTTGAAGCACTGCTACCCATGATTTTCTCTCACTATCTTCGTCCATAGCTTTTATTTTCCCAGATGAGGGGCAACTACCTCTAAAAGATTTTTAAAGATGATTACACCCTGCAGTACATTCGTTTCATCCACAACAGGTATAGCCATGATGCCGTACTTGGCAAAATGCTCGGCAATTTCTTCTTTTTCTTCATCAAGAGATACGGAAACAACCCTGGTATCCATTAATTCGGAAAGAGACGTCTCCGGTGAGGCTACCAGAAGCTCCCGCAGGCTGAGCATACCCAGGAGATGTTCATGCTCATCAACCACATAGAGGTAATAGACAAAATCCATGTCCTCAGCTTCCTTGCGAATACGCTCCAGGGCGTCTCCTGCGGAAACCTGCGGTGTGAAACACAAGAACGACGTGGTCATGAGACCTCCCGCTTTCTCCTCCGGATGGGACAGCAGCTCTTTCACCTCCTCGGCAATATCCTGCTCCATTTCCATAAGTATATATTCCGCCTTGTCTTTCGGAAGATCTCCTAACAGATCGGCTGCCTCGCTGAGAGACATCTCCTCTATAATATCAGACGCTTCTGATACTTTCATATCTTCAATCAAGCTAACCTGGATCTTTGGGTCCGTTTCTTCAAGGGTCTCAGCTGCCGTCTCAATGTCGAGTGCCTTAAACACGGCGGTTCTCTTGTGAATGTCCAGTTCCTCGATTATATCAGCGAGATCCGCGGGGTGGAGCTGGGCTAAACGATTTTGAGAAATCTTGAGACGCAGAAGATCAGGAGAAGAAAGGGGCTGGACAAACTTCCAGGAGATAAATTGATCGTGAGGGGTGTAATCAAAAAACCCGCGGGAAAAAGCATCCATGGTCTTTTCCAGGCCCACACGCCGCATTAAACCGCGAAAACCCACATCCACATGGACTAAGTGCAGATAACCGCGCGCTTTGAGAAACTGAAGATCATTCACCCTGCGAACCTTTGCCCCATCGGTATCGACAATCTGTTTGTCCAAAAGCGTATCCTTAAGTAAGAGTTCCCCCTCCTGAAGAACAGGCTCACGGAAATCCTCTATATATTGCGGATCCGCGACAAATATATTTCCCCTCTCGGTAACCCGCTGCCACGGAAGAGAAAAAGGCTTTTTCTGAGCACCTTTTAAAAGCATATGAGTGATGATTGGATAAGGTTCCGTCAGGCTGGCAATTACATCAATAATCTTTCCCAGTGACGTGCCATTATCTTCAATAACGTTATCACCCAGGATCTGGCTTAAAAATAAAAAAACCTGTGGTTCTGAATTCACTACCATGTGTAAGTACCTCCAGGCGGATTGTCTATAACATTATTAAAAGTATTAAAAAAGCTTTTTTTATCTCTGTTGATATGATATGAAAGCCAATAATACATATTCACGGGTGTTGCGATAAAAAGCCTTTTAATTTAATCCTGCGAGATTGAAAAGGGATATGAAATTCAAACTATTTTCAGTGTTATTGTAAGCCTTCCCATTCCATGGGAAGGCTTTTTTTATAACTACGAATATTCAGAGGTGGAAAAGCCAATGGAACAGAAGAAAGTGGTAATGGATAGAGACGGCATTGACCGGTCTCTTACCAGAATTGCGTATGAAATACTCGAAAAAAATAAAGGCACGGAAGAATTATGTCTTGTTGGTATCAGGACAGGTGGCGTTTTTCTTGCTGAGAGGCTAAAACAAAAGATAAGCAGGCTGGAAGGGATTGATATACCTTTAGGCATTCTAGACATCACGCTTTATCGTGATGATCTGCGTATCTCTGACAGGAAACCGGTCTTAGCAAAAACGGATATACCGTTTTCCCTGGATAATAAAAAAGTAGTGTTAGTCGATGATGTGCTCTTTACCGGCAGAACCATACGCGCTGCCATGGATGCCCTCATTGATTTCGGCAGGCCAAAGCTTATCCAGCTTGCAGTGCTTATCGACAGAGGACATCGCGAACTTCCCATTCGTGCGGATTTTGTAGGGAAGAACTTGCCATCTTCCCTATGGGAATCCGTTGTCGTAAAACTTACGGAAAAGAACGGAATAGACGAAGTCGTCGTTCAAGCGGACATTCAGTAAAGAGAATATGTTATAAGTACAAAACTATATCCGGACACTGATTTGAGGTTCACTTATGAAGTTAACAAGGAAAGATATTCTTGGGATAAAAGATCTATCCGTTGATGAGATCGACCTTATTTTAGATACGGCAGAGTCCTTTATTGAAGTTTCCACACGGGAAATCAAGAAGGTGCCCACCCTGCGAGGGAAAACAATCGTAAATTTGTTTTTCGAAGCCAGTACAAGGACCAGGACCTCTTTTGAGATCGCCGGGAAAAGGCTTAGCGCCGACACCATTAATATTTCTGCATCCACGAGCAGTGTAGTAAAAGGAGAAACTCTCATAGACACTGCGCGAAATTTAGAAGCCATGAACCCGGATGCCATTGTAATTCGACACAGTGCCGCCGGAGCCCCCCACATGCTCGCAAAAATGGTGAAACAGTCCATAATCAATGCCGGTGACGGAGCACACGAACACCCAACCCAGGCTTTACTGGATATGATGACCATCAAGGAAAAAAAAGGCAAGATTTCAGGTCTCAAGGTGGCAATTATCGGCGACATCGCACACAGCCGTGTAGCGCGCTCCAACATTTACGGTCTTATGAAAATGGGGGCACACGTTATCGTAGCAGGGCCGGCGATGATGATGCCACGAAACATCGAGCAAATGGGCGTGACTGTTCACAACAGTCTGGAAAAAGCGATCATGGACGCAGATATTATTATGATGCTGAGAATTCAGTTAGAAAGACAGCAGCAGAAAATATTCCCCTCTCTCCGAGAATATTCCAATTATTTCTGTCTGAATAAACAAAACATCACCATGGCGAAGGATGATGTCCTGGTTATGCATCCGGGACCAATCAACAGGGGTATTGAAATCTCTTCCGATATCGCCGATGGGCCTTATTCTGTCATACTTGACCAGGTGACAAACGGCGTGGCCGTACGAATGGCACTGCTGTATCTATTGATCGGAGGTAAATCATGAAATTATTGCTTACAGGCGGAAGAATTATTGATCCATCTCAGAATCTGGATGCAGAAATGGATCTCCTGATAGAAAATGGTAAGATCGCCACCATCAGTAAAAACATACGCAAACCGGATACTGCTTCCCGGAAGTCATTCACAGGAGAAATCACTGTCATCGACCTCAGGGGAATGATTGTGGTGCCGGGGTTAATCGATATGCATACCCACTTGCGCGAACCGGGGTTTGAATACAGGGAAACCATACAGACGGGTGGCGTTGCCGCCACGGCCGGTGGATTTACCTCTGTTGCCTGTATGCCCAATACCAAGCCCGTCAATGATACCCGCTCGGTAACGGAGTATATAAAGAGAAAAGCGGCAACATGTAATCTCGTGAATGTATATCCCATAGCAGCAATCAGTGTGGGATCGGAAGGAAGCACTATGACGGAATTTAGAGATTTGCAGGATGCCGGCGCTGTAGCATTCTCAGATGACGGAAAACCTGTCACAGACAGCGCCTTGATTAGGAGGGCTCTTGAATACGCTTCTTCCCTTGATATGCCGATCATATCACACTGTGAAGACCTCCAATTGTCGGCCGGGGGATCTATGAACGAAGGTTTTGTGTCCACCGAACTCGGTCTTCAGGGAATTCCCACCATCGCGGAAGAGACGATTGTCGCGAGGGATATCATTATCGCCGGTTACACCAAGACCACTCTTCATATAGCCCATGTCAGCACCGCGGGAGCTGTCAGGATAATCAGAGAGGCAAAAGAGAGGGGCGTCAGGGTAACAGCAGAAACAGCCCCCCATTACTATACTCTTACCGATGAAACCGTGAGAGAATTCGATACGTCAACGAAAGTCAACCCCCCTTTGAGAACAGCAGAAGATATCAATGCACTTAAAGAAGGTCTCAAAGATGGAACTATTGATGCAATAGCGAGCGATCACGCCCCGCACGCTTCCACAGATAAGGAGGTAGAATTTGAATACGCTGCTTCTGGAATCACGGGGTTGGAAACATCCCTTGCCCTTAGTATGAAACTCGTCGATGACGGTACTCTCACAATGAGGGATCTAATACTCAAAATGAGCACAAATCCCGCTGCTATACTTAAAATCCCCAAAGGAAATCTGAAAATAGGTTCTGACGCCGATGTTACCGTCATTGACCCTGGCAAAAAATGGACAGTCAATCGCGACAGTATGTGTTCAAAAGGGAAAAATACGCCCTTCCACGGATGGCGCCTCAAGGGAAAAGCTATACTTACAGTTGTAGGCGGGGAAGTAAAATACCGGGAGTCCCTATGAACACACGGGTCGTAAACAAGAGTCCGGCAATTGTTTTATATGCCCTCGACTACGGAGAATCAGACAGGATAATAACATTTTACACCAGTGAGTACGGTAAACTCAAGGGCATCGCCAAGGGCGCCCGGCGAAGCAGAAAGAGATTCTCCAATGCCCTCGAACCTTTTTCTTACGGTAACATCATTTTTTCAAAAAAGGGGAGTGGGACACTATCTCTCATTGAAGGGTGTGATGTCATAAAGCACCATGCACATATCAGGGAAGAGCTGGAAAATACTCTTGCTTCCTCATATCTCATTGAACTGATCGACAAATTTACACCGGAAAGAAAGAAAAACACTGAGTTATTTCACTTGCTGCTGAATTTTCTCGGGTTAATTGATACAGGAAACTCTTCGGACACACTGATCCGATTTTTTGAAATACGACTCCTTAAGCTTACAGGGTATGAACCTGTGTTAGATCGTTGCCTGGTATGCAAACAACCGTTAATTGAAAAAACCGTGTACCACTTTATCACACGCGAAGGGGGGCTGAAATGCACAACCTGCTGCCAGAATAACTCCGGCTCCCTGCAAGTTTCCCTGGGAACGATTAAAACTCTGCTCTTGGGAAAAGAAACAGATTTGGACAGGATCAACAGGATTGTCTTATCAGATCAGATGGAGAAGGAAATAAGAAACATCCTTCTAAGTTTCATTTACCACATTATCGGAAAAGAAATGAAATCATTACATGTCCTCAATGAAATCCGGAAAACGGGAATCTGATCATCGCAACAGTGATCCCAAGGTTTTTCATATTGACAGAGTTCTATCCCCATGTTAATTAGCGCGGGTAAAATATCTTTAAAAATCAAAGCAGAAGCCCATATCACACGCCAGGAGATTATGTCTTAATGGTATTGCAAGGAAGTGAAGCGACCGAAGCAATCTCACAAGACACTGAAAGCAAAGGGCTTATCATGCTCCCCTTGGTTGCTTGTAATGAGTGGCGGGGATTATGATACAACCTGTAGAATCGGGGATATAGGGTACCATTATTAATTTTTTATTATCATCCACACAAGGCGGGTGAAGGAGGATACGGTGAACTTTCAGGAATTGATATTCGCCCTTAATAAATACTGGGCAGACTATGGATGTGTCATTCAACAGCCCTATGATATCGAGGTAGGAGCAGGAACCTTCAATCCTGCGACGTTTCTGCGGGCACTGGGGCCGGAACCTTGGAACGTCGCGTATGTGGAACCTTCGCGGAGACCGACTGACGGCAGATATGGAGAAAACCCGAACAGGTTGCAGCATTACTATCAATATCAGGTTATATTGAAACCCTCTCCCATTGATATACAGGAGCTTTATCTTGAATCATTACGGAGCTTTGGCATCGACCCTCTTGATCATGACATCCGCTTCGTGGAGGACGACTGGGAATCGCCCACGTTAGGAGCATGGGGACTCGGATGGGAGGTCTGGCTCGATGGGATGGAAATAACTCAGTTCACATACTTCCAGCAATGCGGCGGCATTGACCTTAACCCCATATGCGGAGAGTTGACATATGGTATCGAGCGCATTGCCATGTATATCCAGGAAATCGACAACGTATATGATCTCAAATGGAGTGATGAGGTATCCTATGGTGATGTTCACCACAAAGGCGAGGTAGAGTGGTCGCACTACAACTTTGAATTTGCAGATACGGATATGCTCAGGAAGTTTTTCGACATGTGTGAAGCTGAGTCCATCAGGATGGCAGAAAAAGAGTTGGTATTGCCCACCTATGATTATTGCCTCAAGTGCTCCCACTTATTTAATTTGCTGAATGCCCGGGGCGCCATCAGCGTCGCAGAACGTACAAGCTACATAGGAAGAGTAAGAACCCTGGCCAAGCTAAGCGCGGAAGGCTATCTCAAACAGCGCGAAACGATGGGGTATCCTTTGTTGGCAAAAATGAAATAACAACAGACTGGAGTTAATCGATGGGCAAGGAACTTCTACTTGAAATAGGGACAGAGGAAATACCGGCCGCCTTCTTACCGAAGGCTATTAAAGACATGGATGAAATCATCCGGAAGGAACTTTCCGGCAAACGCATAGAACACGGTGATGTCAAAGCCATGGCAACCCCTAGAAGGCTCTGCCTTTGTGTCGCGAACATGTCGGTTAGGCAGAAAGACCAGATTACCGAAAAAATCGGTCCTGCCAAAAGAGTCGCCTTTGATGAAAAGGGAAATCCAACGAAAGCCGCTATCGGCTTCGCGATGGGACAGGGAATTGATGTATCGGAGCTCGAAATAATAACAACAGAAAAAGGTGAATATATCTGCGCCAGAAAAAAGATTATTGGCGAAGACACGAAGACCCTTCTCCCAGATATCCTCACAAAATTCATCACTTCCATTCCTTTTAAAAAATCTATGCGCTGGTCTAACCTGGAAATTCGTTTTGCCAGACCCATTCACTGGATTCTTGCCATTTACGGAAGCGAAACGATACCTTTGTGCATTGAAAATATCGAGAGCGGAGATAAAAGTTACGGCCACCGTTTCATGAGTCCGAAATCATTCAAGGTTAAAGATCTCAAAGACTATATTACAAAATGCAAAAAGCATTTCGTTATCATCGATCCGGAGGAAAGGAGAAAAATCATCATCGATGAGGCAGAGAAAGTCGCAAAATCTGTGAATGGGAGGATTTTTTGCACAGAAAATCTCCTCGAGACAGTAACCTATCTGGTTGAATATCCGACAGCGGTATGTGGAAGCTTTGACAGAGAATTTTTGAAGCTCCCCAAAGAGGTTCTTACAACCTCCATGATTTCACATCAGAAATATTTTCCTGTCATAGATGACACGGGGAATCTGTTGCCATACTTTATTACCATAAATAACACCCAGGCGCGGGATTCTTCAATTGTTGCCCGGGGTAACGAAAAAGTAATACGTGCAAGGCTGTCTGACGCAAAATTCTTCTTTGACGAGGACCAAAAGACGCCTCTCGATCACCACGTGGAAAAACTGCATAAGGTTGTATTCCACACCCAGCTGGGCACCTCCTACGATAAGGTTATGCAATTCAGAAAGCTCGCCGAATATATCACTGACCAGATAGATCCCTCTCTTAAAGAAAGGGTTGACCGTGCCGCAGTTCTTGCCAAGGCCGATTTGGAAACCCTCATGGTTTATGAGTTCGCTGAGCTTCAGGGAATCATGGGCCGTGAGTATGCGTTAATAGCGGGTGAAAACCCTATTGTGGCGAAGGCCATTTATGAGCATTACCTGCCTACCGCAGCCGGAGGTGAACTGCCGGAAACGGATGAAGGGGCTATTGTCAGTATTGCGGACAAGATGGATACCATCGTTGGTTTCTTCGGCGTGAACCTGATCCCCACGGGAACCGCGGACCCGTATGCATTGCGAAGGCAAGCAATCGGTATTATCAACATTATCCTTAACAAGAAGTACTCACTGAATCTGGAAAGACTGATTGATAAAAGCCTTTCAATCCTCGGCAATAAACTGAAGAGAAACCCAAAGGAAATCAAGACAGATGTACTTGAATTCTTCAAGGGCAGATTTGAAAACCAGCTTATTTCTCAGGGACATCCCTATGATGTAGTCGATGCCGTCCTCGAAACCGGCTCATCAGACATATTGCGGTCATTGAACAAAATCGAGGCCATGGAAGCTTTCAAATCACATACTGACTTCGGGCCATTGGCAATAGCCTTTAAGCGGGCTGGAAATATCATCAAAGATTTTAAAAACGGAGCTGTTGATCCATCAAAGTTCGAAAGTGATGAAGAAAGAAATCTCTATAGTGCATATTCACACACGAAAGAAAATGTTCTTAAGCATATTGCTGTCGATGACTATCGCTCCGCGCTGATTGATCTGGCTGCCTTGAGAAAACCTGTGGATGATTTTTTTAATGGAGTCCTTGTAATGGCAAAGGACGAGGCTATACGATTTAACCGTCTCTCTCTATTAGCGGAAATATCGAAGATGTTCCATATGATTGCCGATTTTTCAAAGATAGTCACAGAATCCTGAATTTCTTTACAATGCTCTTTCCATGCCGGTTTACGCGACAGTTCAGCACATACATGTGTGTGGTTATAGAAACAAGTTTATATTGAATTTTTTTTTGTTCTGATTTAGCATCCTCAACACATGCTGCATTGTGCAATAAAATAAGTAACGTATGGGTACGCGAATGGATACTCTTCACACGGAAAACAGTATATTGAGCAACCTGATGGGTGATCAGCACGCCTCTCTCGAGGAACAATTGCGCATTCGTAAAGCGCTGCAGGATATTACCAATCGTATTCATGCCGCTCAGAACACAAAACAGATTCTCGTGGATCTGAGAGATGGCATTTTAAACCTTTTTGATGCTCATTCCATCACTATCTATGTGGTCGATAAATTAAGAAATGAAATTTATTCCATGTTTCTTGTTGGTTCCCAGCTTAAAGAAATAAGAGTGCCTATAAGCAATAAAAGTATTGCAGGTTATGTAGCCAACACGGGAAGAACGGTAAATATCGCCGATGTGTACGACAAGGAAGAGCTTAAAAGCATTGATAAAGAACTGACATTTGATTACAGCTGGGATAAAAAATCAGGTTTCAGAACAAAGCAGGTTCTGGCAGCTCCCGTAATCTACGATAAGACCCTTAAAGGGGCGATACAGATACTGAACAGAAAGGGCGCCGGTAAATTTACAGAAGACGAACAGGGTTTCTTGCTGGAAATTGCCGACGTATTAGGAATAGCACTTAACAATCAGGAAAGATTTGTCAGAAGGAGAAAAACACGGTTCGACTACCTCCTTTCCCGTGGTCTGCTCAAAGAAGAACAGCTGGATGGTGCGTGGGACAAATCGAGGGAAGAAAAGGAATCCATGGAAACCTTCCTGATGAGTAAATACAAAATCACGAAGCAGGATATCGTTAAATCATATGAAGAGCATTTTCGATGTAAGGTTATACCTTTCAATGATAAATTCCCCATCCCGGGAGATCTGCTAAAAAATCTCAAGAAAGAATTTCTCCGCCGTGAGATGTGGGTCCCTTTGGAGAAAGTGGATGGAAACATCCACGTCATTATGGATGACCCCAACAACATCCTTAAGCGGGACACTATTGAAAGTATTTTAAAGACCAAAGCAGTAAAATATGACGTTGCTCTTACTGAAGACATTTTTAAGTACATCAATATGTTTTTTTTATCACAGGATGAAGAGCACTCGATAAACGATATCCTGGGAAAACTTGATTCGGAAGAGGAGATTGATGAAGAGGAAGATGGGGAAGTAGTCACAGAATCCGACAGCATCATCATGCAGATAGTAAACAAGATCATAAATGACGCATATACACGACGCTCATCCGATATTCACGTCGAGCCGAACATCGCCAAGAAAAATGTTGAAATCCGTTATCGGGTGGATGGAGACTGTATGATCTATCAGACTCTCCCATACACGTACCGTGCCGCCGTCGTTTCACGCATCAAAATAATGGCGAATCTCGATATCACGGAAAAGAGGAAGCCCCAAGACGGAAAGATAAAGTTCAGGCGGGCTGCGGGAGATGATATAGAACTCCGTGTGGCCACCATACCCACGCAGGGTGGCGTGGAGGACGTGGTCATGCGTATACTTGCCAAGGGCGGTACAACCATTCCTCTGGAAGATATGGCCTTGTCGGAAAGAAACTATAAAGAGCTCGTTGCCGTTGCAGAGAAACCATATGGCATGGTTCTGTGTGTCGGACCCACCGGTTCCGGAAAAACCACTACTCTTCATGCAACGCTGCACCATATAAACACACCGGAGAAGAAGATCTGGACCGCGGAAGACCCTGTGGAAATTACCCAGTACGGGCTCCGCCAAGTGCAGGTGCATCCGAAGATCGGATTGGATTTTGCCGCCGCTATGCGCGCCTTCCTCCGTGCCGACCCGGATGTTATCATGGTTGGTGAAATGAGGGATTTTGAAACGGCGAAAACCGGCGTTGAGGCATCACTGACAGGACACCTGGTGTTCAGCACACTCCACACGAACAGCGCTCCGGAAACCATTGTGCGGCTTTTAGATATGGGGATAGATCCTCTCAATTTTGCGGATTCCCTCCTGGGCATCCTCGCCCAGCGACTGGTGAGAACCCTCTGCAAAAATTGCAAAGAGGCCTATCATCCGACTATTGAAGAATATAACAGACTCGCGGAAAGCTACGGGCAGGAAAAGTTTGCGGCACTGAACCTCCCCTACACAGACGACTTCACCCTCTACCGTCCGAAGGGCTGCGACACCTGCGACGGGACGGGATATAAAGGAAGAATGGGAATTCACGAACTTCTCATTAACACAGACGAGATGAAGCGATTGATACAGAAGCGTGAATCCGTGGAGGTAATGCGGGATCTCGCAATCTCCGAAGGAATGACCACATTGCTGCAGGACGGTCTTCAAAAAGCCATGAAAGGCCTTACCGACGCGAAACAAGTCCGCAGGGTCTGCATTAAATAAATCCACTACAGACCCCAAAACTGATCATCCGGAAAAATCCTTTAAGAAACTATCAATCGCGCAAAATCTTAGATACTGCCAGATACGACATTTCGTCGTTATTGAACCACCGGAAAACCCTTCGGAGTGAAATCCCTCATACCAATTTATCCTTCCAGAGACTCAATGTGCGTAACGCTTCCATGGGTGTCATATTTACCACATCCAGCGATTTCAACTCGTGTATGATCACGTCCTTGTCATCCATAAAGAGGCTCAACTGTGCTTTATCCTTTGATGCCGATTTCCTGCCACGGGCAATTTTAGGCATACCCACTTCGTCGAATTCACCCTTTTCGAGGTTGTTAAGGATTTCCCTGGCTCGGGCAATGACTTCATCAGGAACTCCGGCGATTCTGGCCACCTGGATGCCGTAACTCCTGTTCGTTCCCCCCTTCATGATCTTTCTGAGAAATATGATTCTGTCTCCCCATTCTTTGACGGCGATATTGAGATTCTTGATCCCCTCTTTCGTCAAAGCCAGGTCCGTCAACTGATGATAGTGGGTGGCAAATAGTGTACGCGCTCCGATGTGCTTCTCGTCATGGATATATTCTGCCGTCGCCCATGCTATGCTGAGGCCGTCAAATGTACTGGTCCCCCTCCCAACCTCATCGAGGATAATCAGGCTTCGCCGAGTGGCATTTTTTAAAATGTTTGCCACCTCATTCATTTCGACCATGAAGGTGCTTTGTCCCCGGGACAGGCTGTCCGCCGCACCGATTCGGGTAAATATGCGATTGACAATACCGATACGTGCCGTTTCCGCCGGAACAAAACTTCCCGTTTGCGCAAGGATTACAGTCAGGGCGATTTGTCTGATATAGGTCGATTTGCCCGCCATATTGGGGCCTGTAATGACGAGAATACGGTTGCCTTCCAGATCAAGATAGGCGTCATTCGGCACAAAACCGTCCGGTAGAGGCATCCTTTCGACAACAGGGTGCCTGCCCTCCTTTATTTCGATTCTGTCTTCACTATCAACTACGGGACAGCAATAATTGTTGCGTTCGGCAGTTACCGCCAGTGACGTTATGGCATCGAGACCTGCGATGTGGGAAGCTGTTCTCTGAATACGTGCAATTTCCTGCAAAATCTTTTCCCTGATTCCGACAAAAAGATTATATTCCCTGTCTTTTCTGCGATCCTCTGCAGAAAGAACGGTATACTCATATCCTTTCAATTCCTGATTAATGTACCGTTCAGCATTTACAAGGGTCTGTTTCCGGATATAATCATGGGGCACAAGATCGGTATTCGCTTTTGTAATCTCAATATAATACCCAAAGACACTGTTAAAGCCTACCTTGAGAGAGTTGATGCCCGTCCGCTTTTTTTCCTTCTCTTCAAGAGCGGCAATCCACTTTTTCCCATCCGTACTGATGGAAATCAGTTCATCCAATTCCGTGTCATACCCTTTTTTGATGATCCCGCCTTCACGGATTGTCACAGGAGGGTCTTCGACGATAGACCTTTCAATCAGATCAAGAATATCCGGCATCTCATCGATACCGGCATAGACCGCCTTGACAAGGGGCGATTCCAGATCGCCAATGAGCGCCCTTATCTCCGGCAGAGCCGTCAATGAAGACTTCATTGCAATCAGGTCACGTCCGTTCACGACACCCATGGACACTCTGCTGGCCAACCTTTCAAGGTCATAGACGAGAGTAAGGGCCTTACGAATGTTTTCTCTCAGTATGTGGTGCTCTTTGATTTCAGACACTGCGATCAGTCTTTCCCTGATCTTTTCCACGTCTATCAAAGGATAACTGAGCCACCAGCGGAGCCTTCGGCTCCCCATGGAGGTTATCGTCTCATCAAGGATATGGAAGAGGGACCCTTCTTTTCTGCTGTCAGCAATCGTAGAGAATAACTCAAGATTCTTCTTGGCAACATCATCCAGAACGAGATAGCTGTCGGTTTCGTACCATTCTAAAGCGTTAAGATGGCGGAGGTGATCTTTCTGCGTATCCACGACATATCTGAGAATTGCTCCAGCTGCGGCCACTGCAGCCGGACGGCTCAATATGCCCTGCTCATCCAGCGAGTCTTCAGAAAAATATTCCCGCAATAGAACCATTGCATCATCATGATTAAAATACTCCGATGGAAAATAATTTATTCTAGGCCTCTGTTCCTGCTGAGATAATGCCTTCACAACGGCCTTTTCCCGAAATTCTTCCTCGATGATGATTTCCCGGAAATCAAGCCCGCAAATCTCCGTAATGAAGTACTCTCTATCCACGGATTCCGTGACCCGAAATTCTCCGGTGGATATATCAAGAAACGCAAGGCCGAATGTATCATCCCGCTTTGCGAGGGCCGCAAGAAAGGTATTCTCTTTTTCGTTCCGATTATCCGCCTCAAGACAAAGACCGGGAGTGATAACGCGCACCACCTCTCTCTTGACAATGCCCTTAGCTTCTCTGGGGTCTTCCGTCTGCTCACAGATCGCTACTTTAAAACCCTTTTCGATGAGCTTTGCGATATACAATGTGGAGGCGTGGTAAGGAATTCCACAAAGAGGTATGCTGCCCTCTTTCCGCTTGTTTCGCGAAGTGAGTGTGATTTCAAGTATTTTGGAAGCGGTAACGGCATCTTCAAAAAACATCTCATAAAAATCCCCCATCCGGAAAAACAGAATGCAGTCTTTATGCTGCTCTTTGATTTCCAGGTACTGCCTCATGGCGGGGGTTAGATTCATCGTGCCGGTCATTCCCACCTGTCACCCTTTTTTTTCAGGTCGATATAATCCAGCCTCTCTACCCTTCCTCTATCGCTGATGAAAGAATTGAGGAGCCAGCTTATGACGCTGATAATGAGAGAACCCAAGATAGCGGTCCAGAACCCGTGCACTTCAAACCCGGGAATGACGCCTGAAACCATCTTCAACATCAGGGCATTTATAATAAACGTGAAAAGTCCGAGTGACAGAATATTTATGGGCAGGGTGAGCAGTATCAGAATAGGCCGGAACAGCGCATTCAGGATTCCCAGAATGGCAGCAGCGAAGAACGCGGAAAAAAATCCACTGATATTGATGCCCTCCAGCAGGTAGGATGCAATAATGATCGCCACTGTCAAAATTAACCAGCGTAGTAAAAGGCCCATGCTATCGTTCTCTCAATCAAACCGAGCGAATTGATCCTTCTGCGCTCCACACACAGGGCATTCCTCAGGGAGTACACCGTCAGACACATAGCCGCAGACTTTACATACATGGTATGTGGTCTCCCGTTGCTCCATTACGTGGCTCATTGCTTCCTTATAGAGCTTTGCATGGATATCTTCCACATCCCGGCTCTGACTGAAGTGAAGTACCGCAGGCATGTTTCCTTCCGCTTCCGCTTGTTTGACAAACCGATCATAGGCGACCTCGGCAACCTTTGATTCCGATTCAAAGCTCGCTGCCAGATTGTCTTCAGTGCTTTTCACCCTTCCTAAAACCTGCAACGCACGTGCACCATGGATCTCCTCAGAAAACGCAATAACCCGGAAAAGTTTGGCGATTTGGGGATACCCTTCTTGCTCGGCCTTCTCAGCAAAGACTTTCAGCCTCAGCGCCGCTTTCGCTTCACCTGTATAGGCCTCATAGAGCGCCTCTTCCGTTGTACCGGTCATGTCACAACACCTTTCTGTATCTTAAACGTTCACATCACTCGGGAGAAAATTCGTCTTTGCTTGCGCCACACACAGGGCATACCCATTCATCAGGAAGTTCTTTAAACGGAACCCCTGGAGGAATATCACCATCTGAATCCCCCTTTGCTGGATCATACACGTAACCGCACACACCACACACATACTTTTCCATATTTCGTCTCCCTTCTTTAAAAAGATAATGTGCTCAAATAAATCCGCACTTTAAAGATAGTGTAAAATTTGCTGATCAAAATGCAGAGAAAGTGCGATGGATGGATATCCCTCTGCAATAAAGAAAAAATAATACAAACATTATTGACAAGAGTATTCTCTTGTATTATAAGGCACAACCTATACTGGCTTTTTCATAGCCGCTTTGGGAGGATTTGGCAAGATTTTTCTCAGGGTGACAAAAAAGACGACGGTTGACTTTCTAAAGATTATATACTATTACGCAGTCAAATAACGACTACTCCCCAGTAGCTCAGTCGGTAGAGCAGATGGCTGTAGGAAAAAGCGTGAGTCGAAAATGTGATGTAAGGCGATATGCCGACCGCCGTGAATATCTAATTCAGTCTGTTCAAAAGCGGCGGCGCACCATAAGAGTGAGAGCCGTCGAATACAAGGGCGGCCGATGCGGTATTTGCGGCTATAACAGGTGTATCGAGGCGTTAGAATTTCATCATGTTGATTCGAATTTGAAGGACTTCAGTGTTTCCGGTGGTGGTTGTACAAGAAGCTGGAACAAGGTTCGTGAAGAAATCGATAAATGTGTGATGTTCTGCGCCAACTGTCATCGTGAAATTCACGCTGGTATGCAGCTTCCGCAGGAAACTGCGGTTGAAAAATCGGGTGAATTCAGGGAAACCTAAGTCATCAAAAGTGCTATGGTAATCCTGAGCGAAGCCTGCCGAAGGGGATTAAAGTAGGCAGGAACGTGCAGAGACTAGAGGATGAGGACCCCTTCCAATAAACCTCACAGCGCCCGACACCCTAACGTAAAGTCGAGGGTGATGAGATAGTCCAGGTCCGGTAGAAATATCGGGTTACCTGTAACCATCGGGTCCGTGGTTCGAGTCCGCGCTGGGGAGCCAGAATGAATCGGCTGCAAGAACTTCACCAGAGCTTGCAGCCGTTTTGTTTTTTAGGGCCGCCAGCAGGATGCTCGATTTACACGATATGTCTATTTTCGGAAGGTTGATCACGATCTTTTCGACAAACAATTTAAGATAACGCTTTGTTAGAAGCCTGTCCTCGCCCATGAACATTTCTTTCACCACTTTCTGAAATTTCTCGATCGATTCCTCCTTGAACAGATGAAGAGGCATGGCCCTGTGAGTTTTCATTTCCTCTAATTGATTTTCGATCTGTTGTCGCTGTTGTTTGAGCTCCCTTATCCTCTCGCCCACATCCTTTAAATCAACGACACCGGATTCTATCGCTTCATATTGCTTCGTCAATTTCCCTTTTATGACATCGAGCTGCCTGATCAAGCTCTTTCGCTTGCCGTCCCTCTGCTTGTCCATCCTCCGAATCTCTGCATAAACTCCTCTCAGGATCTCTCTTACCCTTTCCTTCGTGAACAGCCTGTTCGCCATGTGGTCAAGAATGGCTACTTCAAGCCTGTGAGCAGGTATGCGCTGCCCGCGGCAGGATGATCTTCCTCTCCGGATATAGTTCACGCAGTTGTAGTAGATAAACTTTCCACCTTTTGCGGATTCCAGACCCATCCTCGCTCCACAGAGGCCGCACACTGCAATCCCGGTAAGCAACGTCTTTGACCCGACGACAGCGGGGTTGCCGCTCACTTCGCTGGGGGCGCGCTCCTTTTTAAGTGCTACCGCCCTCTCCCAGGTCTTCTGATCGACGATAGGATCAACGGGGATTGGTATCCATTCCTCCCGCGGCTTCAGTTTGTGGGTCTTGCTGTCCTTCCTATTGAAGTTGTATCTACCCACGTAGGCCTCCTCTCCTATGATGTCGAGGACCCTATACTTGCACCACGGCTTGCCGCGGTAACTGTACCCATCCCGATTGAGGCGTTCCGCGACAGCCTTGGCCCCCATGTCGGTCAGGTACAGATCGTAGATGCGACGGACTACTTCCGCTTCCTCCGGATTGACGACGATCTTTCTCTTTACAGCCCCCCTACTCATTTTTCACCTCCACCGCCATGAAACCGTATCTCGGCATGGAACCATTATAATAACCTTTCCTCGCGTTCTCCTTCATTGCCCGGAGCGTGTGGAACCCATTCATGTCGGATTCGTATTGATCGATCAGTTCAAACATCCCCTCGATGAAGCCTCCCATGGGATCATCCGCAGTTTCCTGGTGCATCGCGACCACTTTGATCCCGTGCTTCGCGAGCTTGTGTTTGTAGACCCTTGCCTGGTGTGCATCCCGGAAGAACCGCGACGTGGTGAGCGTCAAAATTACATCGAACGGGTGATCCTTCGATCTTGCGTCGGCAACCATTTCCTGGAACACGGGGCGCTTGGCGTCGCGGCCAGAAGCACCCCGCTCTTCATAGACCCTATAGATTTCCCATCCCTTCTGCGCGCAGTACGCCCTCAGCTGTTTCTCTTGATCCGGGAGTGAGAGGTCTTTCTCGGCCTGTCTGCCGGTGCTCACCCTCAGATAAAGCGCTGCTCTCGTCTTTATTGCCTTCTCGACCTTCATTCTCCGTTACCGCCAGAATCTTCCCGGCCAAATATGGCGCAAGGAGCGTTATCTCCTCACCCAAAACCACTCCCATGGCCTCCGGGAAGTCGTCGTTAATTTCAAGTACAACATCGCTAGACATAAAAAATCACGCGTTAAAATTCGCTGTCAAGATTTGCCGCGTCCGCTGGTTGAACAATCCGAAGAGTGCCAGAATCCGAAAGCGCAACGACCATCTTTTGGACTATGTCGGTTTCGGCTGTGTCCTGCTTCTCTTCTTCCTGAGGTACACTCTCCTCTGCTTTTGCTTTTTCAGCGGCCCTTCCGGTCTGCGTGCCTTTTGCGTATTTCTTTAACAGTTCTGCTAACGTCATTTTTTGTTTCCTCCGTCTTTTCTTTTTATCGTTTCACTCACGCCATCCCGTTCCCGCCCGTCCTGAACCTGGACTGGCGCGGCCCTGCGCGAGCGGGTGTAGCTGGTGGTGTTATGTGGCCACCCTCTTTCTTCTTCCCATAAACCAGAAAAGTCCCGAGGTAGAAGAACGTTGCCGCGACGAGCACCACTCGCACCACCCGCGCCACCCGTGGGCTAAGAAGTCCCGCCGGGCTGCTATCCTCAAAGAGTAATACTAAGGACAGTCTGTCACGTTTCATTTGTCCGTCTCCTCCTTCCGCGGTTTAAATGAGTACAACTTCTTTCTTGATTTTCCCTCACGCTTTGTACTTTCAAAATTGCTTCCCAGGTGACTCCACAGGTTATTGAGCCGTTGCGCAAAGCCCTGAACGTTTCCCTTGTAGGGGAATGCCATCCCCTCCTTCTCCGCCAACTCGGCAAGTTCTTTGTTTAACGTATTCGCTGAAACCTCCCTTCCTTGATTTTGGGGGATCGACGCCCATTTGAGAAGAAGATCTTCAATGGGATCGCCTTCGTTCGCAAATTCAAATTGCTCAGTGGACAGTTTCTCAAAAATGATTTTTACCTTTTCCTCTATACCTGCATATTGAGCGAGAACGGTAGCAAACCGCGCGAAGTCGGCCATACGGAAGCTGATCGACTCGATAACCTGACCGTGAGATTTGAGGGCTCGAACGATTTCTAGCAAATGAGACACGACCTCGGACATAATTTTATTGCGACTGTCCATTACCCCGGATAACAATATTCTTTCCGAGATAAAGCCTTTAAGGCGCTCCACTTTCATAATGAGGAGCCTGTCAGCAACATCATCCCGGCGATATTCAGGTGTCCGCGACGTTATGCCTATAAAGCAATGTATTGGAAAGTTGACGAGTCTGTTCGTCGTGTAAAGCTCGCGCTTCTTCACACTTCCACCTGTGGCGGCTATTGCAAGCTTGTCTTCCAGCCACTTGTATCCTGCGTCTGCGTTATCAAACGCGACATAGGCCGAATTCGTCACCGCGGCATCGAAGTCTTTGGGATCCTGCGTGAGGGGTGTAACATTAAAATTCTTTCCAAAGAGCAGTATTCCAATCATTCTCAGAGTCGTCGTCTTTCCCGACCCCTTCTCACCTATAAATGCCAAAATCGGTTTTGTGGGCATAAAGCTCTCAAAGAATACGGCATAAAAGAATATGATGAGGAGCAGCCGCCTCTCATCCGGCAAGAGCTCATCCGGGGAAAGGTTGACCTTGGAGAAGATGACGTCGTCGATGTATGAACCGGGCTGAGCAGGAACGCCGACTTCAAATGGTATTGCCGTGGAATCGGACAAGAACAAAATCCCGTCTTCTCCATTATCAGCCAACTCTACGCTGTCCGGGGATATGCGATAAATTTGATTTTCATGGTTGAAGAGGTACACGGTAAAAGTGTCTTGGTTGTAGTAAGCAAGCCTATGGACTTCTGTCTTCTGCCCGCACTCAAAGGCTTCGCGATAAAGGTCCGCAAGCACATAACCATAAATTTTTTCAGAAGAGTTCAGGCCATATCTCCCTAAGGTGATTATAAACTCTATGTTATCTCTGCCTATTTCAATCAACCTCTTCTCTTCCCGGAAGAAAAAGTAGGCGGTATACCCATCATTGTAAAATGTGCCCCGAATCAGGAGATCATTCCTTATGAAGGCTGCAACATCGGAATCGATTTCAAACTGCTGGCGCTTTTCGTCTCTCCCTTTTCTTCTACGTATACTGACAATCTGCTCTTTGATCTCTTTATCCATGTCCCTTTGCTCCTTTTCACAAAAATAAAAAACCATCCTCTATGGGATGGCTCTATTTTAATACAATATATAATTATTACAGTAAGTTGCTTAAATTTACATTTTTAAGGAACGAATTTACGCATTGTTGAAATTACTCATTAATTTTCTATATAATTCCAATACAGCTGCCTAATTCTTTCTCCATCAAATTTTTTACCCTTATTAGCTTCTTCCAATAAGTCTGGGAAGGCATTAAAAAAATCAGCGATAATTCCAAAGGATTCTTTCTGTGTCATCTCACATAATATTTCCTTCAAATACCCAGATAGAACATCAACCATTTTCCCAATTGCATACCGGTCAGTCGTTAACCCTTCATCAAACCTATCTGAGTATTTCTCTGTAGCGTCAATAAATGCATCCAAGTCCCATTCGACGCGGATATTATTCATCTCGTGTTTCAAGGCGAGTTGTCCCTGATCAGAAATAAACCCCGACTTTGCCAACGTGTGTATCGCCCGGATCGTCTCTACCAATTCCTCAAATCTCTTAGGATCATATTTTTTTAATTCAAATGCCTTAGGGATAAGAGCTATTTGTTCGATGATCTTATCTCTCCTATTCAGGACCTGTTCAGCGCTTTTTAATCTGGGGATTGATCTATTTCTGATAATGTAAATAACGAATTTATAACTTAGACCGTTTTTCTCGAGAGACTCTAAAAGTTTCTTATTCTCCTCACACAAATTGCCGCAGAGGAATGGCTTTAAAAGTTCTTCAATTTTGGCATCTATTTCCTTTAATTGAGCCTCAACTGCATTTTGATTCTTCATGCCCAGAATTTTATCATGCTTTTATAAAAATGACTTCTGTTATTTACAGCGCCATCCGCCTCATTTCAGTATCGCCTTTATCACCCTGTAGATCGTTCCATATTCTTTCTTGCTCGCATCCTTGAGCATTTCATCGATCTTCTTTTTCAGTTCCTTAGTGTCCTCAGTCTCATGCTCAAATATAAACAACTCATGGATTTCCACCTTCAGCGCATCAGCGATCTTTGATAGGTTATCGATGGAGGGATTCTTCTCACCCCTCTCAATGGCACCAAGATATTTATAATTCATGTCGGCTCTATTTCCGAGCTGTTGTTGCGTTATGCTCTGGAGCTGCCTCAAATGCCTAATCCGCTTTCCCAACAATCGCCTTGCATTTGTCATAAATACTTTCCCCCAGTGAGAATTTATACCGCTGATTCAGGCGGAGATAAACCTCTTGAGGGATGTATATGAATGATATATGCTACTTATTAGTAGCCTCATAGAACAAGACAAACCGTTGAGGGGATATTCTGATGGTTAACACCATTGTAGGCATAGATTTGGCCGCCACGCTTCAGGGCGACCACGTTGGAATCGCTATTCTGCAAAATGATAGAGGAGCCTTTGTTCTCACAGGCCATCATTGTGTTAGGTACACCAACGACATATTCAGTATAATCAATAACGAAATCCTGACCCCACCTGTCCTCCTATCTATTGACGCCCCTCTCAAATTACCCTTATATTGCAATGATGAAGCGCCCAATATTCATGCTGCTGAACAACAATGGCCTATGATTTATACCTACCGACCATGGGAATATTTAATATTTCATGGAATAGGAAACGAATATAAAATATCTGGTAGATCTTTTAGTCAGATTGCTATTACCTACAGAGGACAAATCTTAAAAAGCTTGATAGAAAGAAATGAATGGCAACTTATATCGTCGCCAAATCAACTCTCATCACATTCTTTTATTGAAGTCTTTCCGAACTTGACCGTCGGGATTTTAGAGCGGAGCGCCATAGGCGCAAATGCTACCGAACGACAGAAGTTACGGAGGAAATTTGTAGATGCTTTATTTGCAGTCAGTTATTTAGGTGTGACTTTAAGAGCATCAGAACCGTATCTTATCCCTACCAACCCCGATGTTTTAGATTCGATCATTTGTGCGTGGACGGGCGCGCTATTTTCAAAATCACTCGCGGTTTGCCTCGGCGATGATGGCTTCGGCTTTGTTATTTGCCCCTACGAAAAACGGTTTGTGAATCTACTGGAAACAAAAAGACAACGAGACCCGCTTAATCCCATTTACCGCTATTCGACTTTTCAAAACTGCTAAAACGTTTTCCTCTCGCCTTCCTGACACTTTTTTAAACAGGGAGCTATCTAAATATTTCCGGACACTCCAAAGTCAAAGGAAAAGGCTACGGAAAGCGTCGGAAAGGTATGCCTTCGGGCCGTGCAATTACATACCAAGACAAACCCCTGCTCCCCGAAACCCCGATATCAGCTTGCCACGCTCGAATCTGCCTCCGATGTTTCCTTGATGCTTGGCGTAAAAAGCGATAGAAAATTAAAGAAACTTCAGAAAAAGAAAACAGCGAAAGCAACAAAAAAGACCTGAGTGTAAAGCAGCGGTAATGAAAAAAGATAACACCTACGAGTCAAGCATACAGCAATTAGTTAATTTCTGAGAATTACGCTTTGAAATCGAGTCACACCAAAACTCGCTGGCGGTAATGGAGAACAGTAGAATCGCATTTCCGTATAACGAATTTGTTAGACAGCATCTACTCTGTCCCGTTATTTCATTGTTTTCATTAACTCGACCAGCACTTGGTTCACGGTGTCGAGGCGAATCAACCCCTGACTCGGGAACTCAATATCGAGGATGAGATACAAGACACATGCGATAATGACGGCCAGAAGGATGTTGTATAAGTGACCGGGGTGTTCCAAAGTACTCGCTCGGTATCCTGTCAGCCCGGCACAGGCAAGCGCAATCACAAACATTACAAAGAAAATATGCAAGGGAGTGTGTGTCTGTATGGTGATGGTGCGAGTAGTCACGATGTCAATCATTTCGTTGAGTGCGGGCAGTAGTAACATACGTGCGGACTGATATTCTGGACACTTGCTGGCCGCTACTGCTTGGGTCCAGATCTCCTTCTGAAGTGCGCCGGCTCTGGCAAGTTCGCTTATTACCGCCGGGTTATCGGAGAGCTTTTCATACAAGGCTGCACGGGAAGCTGCATACTCCCGGAATTTCTCTCGCAATGGGGCTTGTGCAGGATCGGGCAATAGATCCAGTCGGAGATAGGCTGTGCCAATCGCGTTCGCCTCTTGAACTATCAGCTGACGCCGCGCTTCGAAACGTGAATATGCCCCGGAAAACGTAAAAGCAAGCAGAAGACCCAAAAGTGCAAAAAGCGCCCCGATGATCGCGCCCGAAACCTCTGGCACAGTGTCCTCCTTTTGAAGCCTGCGTCTTCCAAGGTTGTGGCTAATAGTGAAGAGTAACGACATGCCGATGAACAAGGATATACAAGCTATCACTGCCACATGTGTATAGTTCATATGTTTACCTCAGAGCTTCAAAGAGACACCAAAATTACGTCTTCTTGGTCAGGGAATGGTGAATCCCCTGTGCTTTTTTATCCTCGTATCTGTTTTCTTGCCCATATAATAAAAATGTAACGATGATTCTTATATCTTGTTCTTCACAATTCCGCAAAAGAAGTATAAAACAAGCGAACTTGTGTGTCAATAGACTCCGTAACAATCCTGTGATGTTGGGTGGATAGTAAAAGGGTGAATCTGTAGTTCTACAAAGTTTCAGTTGAGGGAGTTTATTTAAACTGCCTATTATGGAGTGAAGGGAGGCGCGGTGGAATCCATCTCCAAATCACGCATCAATCGCTGAAACTCTTTGTCGTTCCGGATTAGGCTGGTCGCAGCCCGCAGCAGACGATCAATTTGTTCATCCTTCAAGTGAAGGTTCGTGGGAATATTCATTAGGTACTCATGCTCATCAGGGTCCTCTATTTCCGTCAGGCTGGCGTTGATGATGTAGATGTCTGCATCAGGCGCAAAGACACTATCCTCGACGTTTTGTCTCTGTCGAAGTTGCGCCCTCCAACGCTCGACTGCCTGACGCATGAGGTGGATCGTATCGGTAGAATACCGGTTGATCGGGATATCAACCAAGGCCTGGCTGACGCGCAATAGGCCCGGTATTTCATTTAATTTGTACTGGTTCACATCCGGATCGGTCTCGGCACTTACTATCAGAAAGACCAGTTTTCTAATCTTTTTCACCCCGAATAGTTTAAATTCGGGATCGAGCCCACCAGTGAGAGCCGCAGTCTCCAAAACGCTTCGCATTCCGATATTGTCAGAAAGACCACCATCTAAGAGATGGATATAGGGGCGCTTCTCTGCATCGAGGTAGGACAGAAGCTCGTTCGCCCGCTTTCGCCCTAAAGGTGTCTTTCTTTCCTCTTTGAGCCGCGGGGGCACTTGATATCCGCATTGTCCTGCGTAATTCTTCATCGAAATTGGGCTGAGAATCAGGGGCAACGCGCTGGTCGAGGCGGCCGCTACGGCAAGAGGCAGTTGGTTGAGGTCGGAGCAGATCAGGTCGAACTGGCGCTGGTTGAACTCAAACCGCGAGAGAGTGGCCATATCAGAAGCGTGGATAAAGATGAGCGGTCTCTGATGACGTGCAACAAGGTCACCGAAGGTGTGCTTATCAAATAGAGCTTCGTCAAGAAGTTCAGAGAAGATATGCGCACGTCCAAAATACGGTGACCAGAGCCGGAACCAGTTGCTGGGTGACCAAAACACTCGCGATCTGAGTTCACCCTCCCAGTTTTTCCGCAGAAAACGAGATTCAAAGTCTTGAAAAATCCGGTCGCCGTAAAGAGCATAATAGGCAGCCGTGAAGCTGCCACCGGACAGCGCACTAATGATGTTCAGTTCATCGACAAGCCGCTTCTGGCGTCCTTCCACCGTAATCGGAATCCGCGCGAGCTCCCGTAAAACTCCATAAGACAGCGTAGAAGCGCGCGCGCCACCTCCTGAGAATGAGGCAATGATGAAGAGACTGTCTGAGCTACCAATACGAGAGGGAGGAAAATTCGTAGAGCGGTATCCGTAAGCAGGATCCCATCGTTTGAGCGGTGCATTCATGGTAGGTCGCGCAAACTCGCATCCCATCATCAGACTCAACAGGCCAATCAGAACCCATACTAATGCCTGCTGCCTCGAACTTAACACCTTATGTGCATCAATCCATCCTTTCATGATTACCACCATTGACCAATCAATTGGATTTGATAAGAATTGCTTTCAGACGGAAATAATATAGGTGAGTTCTAATTGCATGTCAATTATTTCCCCTCCCCACAATATCGTATCGGTGTATGATGGGGGAAGGCAGGATCATTGGCTCTGCCTCTCTTTTTCCTATTTATTAATGATTAACGAATATAATATTCTATCTGTTATATAAAGCCGATGGTAAGGCTTTCAGGAAGCTTTTTATTACGTATAGCAGTTTAAAAGTCAGCATCGTAGACCTCAGCAGACTAAAGTACACTTTGTTGTTCTGTCCAGTTTACGGGGAGAGGCGTGGTGCCCGATTTGAGGACAAACGCCTCAATATCTTGCATCACCTCCGCGCTGTGCATATATCTGTTAGACGGGCAGACAACGACGGTTGCCTGGGGCAGCCTGTCCGCCATAAGGCGAATCT
>CAZMBE010000024.1:0-48127 GCA_964564625.1 uncultured Syntrophaceae bacterium
ATTGAATGACCGGGAAGACAGTAAAATCAAAGTGCGTAATTCTTGATGCGATGATCGTAATTGCGGCACATGAACAGGACCTGCGCAGAAAAGAAAAATAAAATTTTGATCAGACGCAGCGTCACCTGCCTATTTTGTGACAGTCTCCTTCCTGTATTTGTTACTTCAGCTTTTCCTGAACATCGGATGATGCAATTGAAGTATGAGAACCTTTACTAAGACCCACCTTAAGGATAATCAAAAATAAACCGAACCGTCAACCTTCTTTTTTTCGTTATTTTTTAACAATATTGAGATATAAGTATATGAGTAATTTAATAGACTGTATGTTATTTAGCGTCCTAAGGACGCTAAATAACATACAGTAGTAAATTTGTCAAGAAAAATTTCTTTGCTAAGACTTCGAAGCGCACTTCATTAAGTGATAGTTATTTGATAAATAAATCCATCTGAGAATTAAGTTGACGAAACTGTGATTATGTGATATACGTCCTTAGGACGTATATCACATAATCACCAATCCTTGGATAAAAGACTTATGGATATAAAAGCTGCAATGACCCGTTACTTAAGAGAATCAGACCAGCCGGTCATCACTGACTATGATCTTTGCATGACCATTTTCAATTTTCACCAGCTAAAGAAATATCGTGGCGAAGCGGTTAATATATCTACTCAAATACCGATGTTTCATGAGGTGCTCACACAAATTGTTAATCCCTTAATAGAATTCGGCACTATCACCCCGTACAAGGATTTCCCGGAAGGCCGTGTTTTTCAAATCGTTGGAAACCGATTCCTGGAAGCGGGAGATATCGCTTGCTCAGTTGACCCATTCGCGTATATTTCCCACCTCAGTGCCATGGCATACCACGGCCTCACTAATCGACTTCCCAAAATGCTTTTTATATCCACGCCGCCAATTAAGGAATGGTCTAAATTTTCAAAGCAAAAGATGGAAAAAGATTGCCGGGGTTCCCTCGATGATTACTTAAAGTGTCAATTGCCGCAGTTGACAAATATAAAATTTGACAAAATTCAAAAAACTCAGATCACCAGGTACTCGAGTATCCATCAGGGGGCGTTCAAAAACATAGAGGGAAGAAAGCTCAGGGTTTCGACAATCGGCAGAACATTTCTTGATATGTTGCGAAAGCCGGACTATTGCGGCGGTATAAGGCACATCATAGACACATTCAGCGCATTTGGGCCACAATATAAACGCCTGATCATTGACGAACTCGATCGTCATGGGAACGCTATCGAACAAGCAAGAGCAGGGTATCTGTTAGAAGAATATTGCCACATCAAAGATGAAAAAATCGATGGATGGGCCAAACGTGTTCAGCGAGGGGGTTCCAGAAAGCTGGATCCTGAGGTACCTTACAGGGAGACCTATTCAGAACGATGGTGTTTATCCATCAATGTGGAGTGATGATGGAAAAGCTTGATCTCTCCGAATGGGTGAGGCGGAGCGAAAATTCTGCCGATACTGCATTCCGACAGGCTGTGCATATCCTGATCCTTGCCATCTCCCAATCCGATTTATTAAAGACAAGAATGATTTTTCATGGAGGTCTACTCCTGGCGATTCGATTTAAGGGAATCAGGCACACTAAGGACGTTGATTTTGTGACGGTAGATCATCGTAATCAGTTTGATGTTGAAGATTTTATCGGCCATTTGAATGAAGAGATTGCTGTTGCCTGTCAAACTCTTATCTACGGCCTGGATTGTAAAATTCAATCTCACCGTGTGAAACCGCCCGGAGAAAATAGAAACTTTCAGACCATAAAAATGAAGATGGGTTATGCTTATAAAGGCACCTTCGCACATCGGAGATTGATAAAATTAGAGTGTCCTACAGTGATTGAAATAGATTATAGTTTCAATGAGGTAAATCAACGAATTGATACACTCCAATTAGTTGATGGAGGCAAATTACAAGTATACAGTCTGCCGGACATCGTTGCTGAAAAATTTCGCGCGATGATTCAGCAAAAAACACGTAACAGACAAAGAAGACAGGACGCCTTTGACATATACTGGTTATTGAAGAACGGTTATCTGGAAGACCAAAGTATAAATATTCTGATTTATCGTTCCTTACTCATGAAAGCCGAATCCCGAAATCTGCAAGTCAACAAACAATCCCTTGCGGATGAGGAAATTATAAAGAGGTCAAAAACTGAGTACAAGACTCTGGCCTATGAGATTGATGGTATGTTGCCCCCGTTTGAGGAAGTTTATCTTACCGTCAAAAATTACTACGAATCCTTACCTTGGGGTAAGTATTAAATAGAGAGACGGTTGTAGTTGTTATATATTCATAAATAAGTCCTTTGTATTAGATAACTTACAAAATAATTAGAACCGTTGCTCCTTTTCTCCTGAACATCGGGTGATGCAACTAAAATATGGAAACCTTGATAAGACCCACAGATAGAACAATCGAAAACAAATAGAACAACTGCCCCATTTTCTCATCTGTAAATTCATTTATGTCAGTGATTATGAACTTTTCTTCTCAAAGGTTAATTCTTCTGGTAGAGATATTTCTCTCATGCATCTGAGAGCATATCCATCTGTCATTCCAGCAATATAATCTCGAACTATGTGCTTTGCTCCCGCCCTTTCTTTAGAATATACCTCTTTCATTGTCCGCAGAAATCCGCCAAAGCGAACATCTAATGGTACCACACTTTTTTCATATCTCTCTAAATCCATATCCCAATTGCTATAAATATTTACCAAATAATCAAAGAGGTCTTCCACAATCTTAGTGCAATATGTTCTGTATCGTTCGATAGCGGGATGATGATAAATATACTCAGCGCTGAAATTATATAGTTCCATCATGACGTTAAATCTTTCTTCTGATAAAGAAATATTCTCTCTTTTACGTGAAGTTTCAATCACATCAATAACCAATGTGTTTATTATTTCTCCATTTGTTTCACCAAGTTCCTTTTCTACTATTGCTGGAACCTCTTCTCTTTTTATGAATCCGCCATAAATTGCGTCTTCCAAATCCCTACCAAGATAAGCAATTCTGTCAGACATTCTGGCTACGGATCCTTCGTAACTGCACGGATATTTGTCTCTATCCTGAATTGCTGACAAATCTATCGCAGCCTTACGCGGAACGAGTTCCCTATCGGGTTTTTCCCCACAATGGCATATGATTCCGTCTCTTACTCCATAAGTCAAATTCAGACTTTTTCCACCATTGCCAAGGACATCGACAACCCGCAAACCATGCACTTCATGGATAAAGCCACCTATCTCTTTTGCCTTTTCTTTTAGTACAGTTTCGCCAGCGTGTCCAAAAGGCGCATGTCCTAGGTCATGTGCCAAGCCTATCGCATATGACATATTTTCATTGAGCTCTAAGCCTTTGGCAATAGTGGCTGCAATAGTTGCCACATGAAATGCATGCTCAATTCTTGTACATACATGATCATTATTTGGTGAAAAGAACACTTGTGCTTTATGTTTCAAACGACGGAATGGAAACGAGTGGATAATCGCGGTTTGATCTCTGAAATATGGTCCTCGAATATCCTCATCTCGTGCTGCTCGTCTTTCAGCATATGATGTGTTTTCGAGTGGATTATTAAATTTATTACTCATAACATTGCCCCTTATAAAATAGTACTTTATATCGACGACCAAAGACTGGCAATGTAGGCCAGTTCGGCATCAATTACGGGTTTAATAATAGGTGTGCCATCATATGTAAACAATTTTGCATTCCTGATATCAAGAACACTCATTTTCACACTTCGATCGTTTAATGATCTAAGTTGGAGTTCCATAAGGTTAGTAATAATGTCACTTTTAAATTTAGATAAGGCGTCTGATTTGAAGTATAGTTTAATAAGGTGATTCTCATCATCGAATTTGAGCCCCAATTCTGGATTCACCATTACCTCAACACTGTTTGCCATATATGTACTTCTTGGAGGTTCAAACCACTGAAATGTGTTGCGACCCCACCATTTTTTGTATCCCCGAATTATCTCAGGATAGTTTCTGATCTTTTTTCTATCTGAAATTGCACCCATTACGTTGTCAATATCTTTTTTTTGTTTGCTCATCCTATGAATATCAATAATGTGTTCGCGTAGCGGTTTGTAGAAATCGTGAGCTGGCTCATAATCAGGACGTGCTTTCACTTCTCTTACTTTGGTTGCTTTTGGAGTACCGCTTTTTGATACAATGTCTACCAAATCAGTCAAAGAAAGTCGAATCATCATAACCCTCCTTACGATTGAAGCTATTTTTCCCCTTGCATCCTAATAAAAACAAAAAATAATTATATTTTTCAATAATACTGTTACAGCACCTTTCGTTCTATCTCAGATCTTAGCTTCTCCAGTTCGCTCAGCGTATCTTCTAAATGCGGATACGCACATGCAATCCGGTTTGAAGTGATAGCTGTTATTGAAAGATAAGTTAGGCACAAAATCATTAGAAATAGACAGGTAACTCTTAATGGCAATAAGTTCTCAGATAGTAAAGCGCAACCGTATAGAAAAACTAACACCACCGGGATAAATGGAATTATAGCGAGTTCACGCCGCACATAGCATTCATAATTCTCCGCTTGTGCCTTCTGGGAAGATAAATCTTTGATATGATCATCTTCTTTGTATTTACTCGTTATTGCTTTCTGAATAATTACATCGAGGAGCATTTTCATTCGCCCCCATGCTTTGAGATATTCCAGAACCTCTTTGATCATATATTGCTTAAATAAAAGCCCTGATATCACTAAAACGCCTCCGATAAACGTCACTATACCTGTGTTGATCTTGCTTGGGTCTCCAAAAGATAGATAAATGCTCGTCCACACCCCTATAATTATGATTGCCACAACCAGAGACCAAAAGATGTCCCACATAATTGATACAACTGGACCGTCATGTCTTGCCATTCTACTATTCTCGCTAACCAAAATAGTTACTTAGATAATGCCCTATTTTTTCTGATAGTGTGTGCGGGCTGGCGAGGTCATCGTCACTTAAAGAGACTCGAACTGTTTCAGGCTCAGGCCGCTCACTGCTACTCCAATTTGTCCCAATGCCGGTTCTATTGCCTGTTGCACGCATCCTCAATTTTCTCTCAGCAACGGCTCGATCAAGTTCCTCAATATCTCTCTCCTCCAAGTGGGGTTCATTGGCTATCAAATCGACAGTCTCGGAATGAAGCACATTTCGAAAGGAATGAGCTGTATTCTTGATTGATTCAACTAAGCCCCCTGGTCTCGTTGGCAGGTTCGGGCCGACATAGTGGATAGCAATTCTTTTTAGCTCATCAAGACTCTTGCACCAATCAATAAACGAGCCGGTTTTTGCTATTGGTTCGATTTCTAGTGCGTAATGTTGTGTCATTTCCAAGAGGCTAATTGCTTCGCTAATCAGGTCACAAAAAATCGATGCATATGCCTTGGCAGACCGAGCAAATCTTGACAGGTCTGAGGCACGGTGTACGGCTATGATTTGAAGAGGGACATGAACCACTATTGGGGTAAAAAATCTCGGTTCGTGAGTCTCTTCAAGAACCCCTGGCACTGGCTCCTCAGCTATACGAGCAAATGGAGGTCTAATTGTTAAATCACAGACCAAAATGTCAGAGCTGATGGTCACCAATTCAGCGAGTCCCCAGATATTGCGCCCTCTCTGTGAGCGCACTTTAGCTGGGATAAGGCTAACGCACTTTCGCAATAATTCATCTCGTGGAAGAGGTTGCGAAAAAAGATGCCCTTGTTGTGGGTGTCTTTCTTGAAATTGGACTTGAAGCATCCACCACCGTGTTTCATTATCAATCATATTAACCCCCAAAAAGAAGAATTGATATATGTCTCAGCATTGAAAGCTTTTTAGCGTTATACAATTATGAGTCGAAAGTCATTGCCTTGACCGCTGCTTCCACCAGCATTTCATTTTTGGTTTGTGACTTGATGAGTTTAGCCTCCAGTTCATCGCACAGCTTCATGAGTTGATCAACCTTGGTGACGATGTGGCGTTGTTCGGCTTCTGGGGGTAGTGGTATTGGCAGCGCCTCCCATTTACCTTTACTCAAAATTGGCAAGGTTGTGCTTGGTGCATTTTCTATGACTTGTTCCTTGAAAAATGGCGAAGCCATAAAATATGTCAAGGCTCTATAATCAATGCCTTTGAACGGAGTAATGGTATTTATTTGCTGATTGCATGAACAATCGCGATCAATATAATTGACTTTGCTTATCGATCCCCCGATACAAACCATAAGGACGGAGAAAGCTTCAATCAACCGACCTTTCTCGATTCCCTTTTTACTCAATCCTTCATTAATATTGTATCTAACATTCTTGTCAGAAATATCAGCCGGTTTAATAAATGGATAATCACTACCGAAGAATTCTGGATTGGAGGTTGACGGTGTTGTGCCTGTTTGCGTTATTCCGAGCATACCCAATCTTACCCACAACCACCCTTGTGGTAATTCATAGGGTATCTCGTCAGGGCTGATTGGTTGTAGTGGCGAGGCCTTCTTGATTTTCTCTTCCTTTATCAGACGCTCTTTTTCGGTCTTGATTTTTTCAAGCAGGACTGACGCCGGTTCGTCTTTCGGGTCTTGTGGGACGAGTTTGCCCTGGACGGCAAGTTGGAGGATGGACTGGCGGAGTTTGGTGATGGTTTCTGGGGTGGTGTAAAGAAAGTCGAAGTTATCGCGAATGAGGCACCAAGCGTTGTCAAAATCATCCGGTATCCGGGCGGTGAGGAGCCGGTCAAGGGCGGCATTATTGAGGTTGAGGAGTTTCTGTTTTTTCTTCTGCTGTCGTGTTTCCAACTCGTCACATAAAGCCATGAGCTGATCAACCTTCGCGACGATACAATGTTGTTCGGCGAGAGGAGGGAATGGTAACAAAAGAGGAGCAATATCCTTGTTATTAATCTGTGGTACGCTTGTTCCATTATTAAGCAACCATAAATCTATCGTTAAAAACCAAAGATAAATGTATTTTAAATATGATTCTCTTATGCAGGTAATAGCCATTGTATTCAAATCAACAAGAATTGGTTTAACAACTATTCGTTTTTTATTTGTTGCAATGGCTCCTCCCCTTTTAGGGAAAATGATACTGCCTGATGGTATAAGCAATCTATCAATGAACTTCGACTTATTCACATATCTTGTGGAAGTGGTTATACTGGTTTCGTTTCCAGGTAAATTCATGTCTCCAACTTTAATATACAAATAATCTCCGCTATTTAATTCTTGATCTTTTTCAACTGAAGTGCCACTTGTTAAATATGAGATATCATCCAACCTCACCCATTCCCACCCCTTCGGCAATTCATATGGAACTTCATCGAAACTGACAGGTGGTAGCGGTTCTGTTTTCCTAGTTTTTTTCTCCTTTAAAAGATTCTCTTTTTCGGACTTGATTTTTGCAAGCAGGACTGAAGCTGGTTCATCGGTCGGATCTTGCGGAACCAGCTTGCCTTGGACGGCAAGCTGGAGTATCAGCTCTCGCAGTTTCTTTACACCTTTGGGGGCATCGGCCAGATAACCGAAGTTGGCGAAGAAAGTATCCTTTGTCACTTCTCTCGCCTTTCGAGGGCTGACATTAATTCTTGTTTGAGCGCTTCGCGCGTTTCCGCCGTCTCAGCCAGCAACATCTTGTACTTGGCCAGCAGTTCTTCCGGGTCGCCGTGGTCTTCATCATTCTTGTTGGGGTTCTTGATGTCCAGGTTGTAGTTGGCGGCCTTGATTGCCTCCACCGATACCCGCCAGGCGAATTCATTTTCCTCACGGTTGTCCCACCATGCCTTTTCCGGTTCAAACTCCTCAATGCGGATCGGTTTGGTCTTAGAGTAAGATTTGTACCCTGGCGGATAGGGATGTTCGTAATACCAGACTTCTTTCGTCTTCTCTCCCTTAATAAAGAAGAGGAGGTTGGTCTTGATGCCTGTGTAGGGGTTGAAAACGCCATTAGGCAGGCGAACGATGGTGTGCAAGTTGCACTCCTCAAGCAGTCTTTCCTTGATGCGGGTCTTCACGCCTTCGCCGAAGAGGGTGCCGTCAGGAAGGACAATGGCGCCCCGGCCCTCGTCCTTGAGCAGCGTAATGATATGAGAATGAGGAAGAGATCGGCGGTCTCCTTGGTGCGAAATGCCGCGGGGAAATTGGCTTGAATGCCGTCTTCTTCGATGCCTCCAAAGGGCGGATTCGTGAGAATAACATCCACGCGGTCTTTAGCAGTGTAGTCCCTTAAAGGCCGGGAAAGGGTATTGTCCCGTTTGATTGTTGAGGGCACTTCGACGCCGTGCAGCAACATATTAGTGACGCAGAGAAGATGCGGCAGAGGCTTTTTCTCCACGCCAAAGATGCTTGATTGCAGGATAGCATTATCATCAACGTTCTTCACTTCGTTCCTGCGAATATTCTCCAGCGCACAGACGAGGAAGCCGCCGGTGCCGCAGGCGGGATCGAGAATTTTCTCCCCAAGGCGGGGATTGACCATATCGGTCATGAACTGGGTAACGGCGCGGGGCGTATAGTATTCACCTGCATTTCCGGCACTCTGGAGGTCTTTGAGTATCTGCTCATAGATGTCACCGAAGAGATGCCGCTCTGTGGCGACATTGAAATCAACATCACTTATCTTATTGGCCACCTGGCGGATAAGGGTGCCGGACTTCATGTAATTATAGGCATCCTCGAATACCTCTTTGACGATGAAGCCGCGCGGGTCATCATCCGGCCCGAAAGAGAGGCTCTTCAAAGTTTTGAAGAGGTCATTGTTGATGAAGTCGAGCAGCTCGTCGCCGGTTATCCCTTCCGGATTCGCCGCCCATGCGCGCCAGCGCAGCCGCTCGGGGATGGGCGAGACATATTTATCGTCAAGGAGTTCGTACTCCTGTTCCTTGTCGTCAAAAATTTTTAGGAAGATCATCCAGACCAATTGCGAAATGCGCTGCGCGTCGCCGTCAACGCCGGTATCCTGGCGCATGATGTCCTGAATGGATTTGATTATGTTACCTAAAGACATGGGAATCTATATCCTCTCTTTTAGTACGAAAATAAAACCTGAAGTTCTCGTAAAAAGTCGTCACACCGGTGCAAACCGGTGTCCAGTGTTTTTATAACTATTTGAAATGTCTTGATACCGGCTTTCGCCGGTATGACAAATTTAAGGCTTTTATGACTTTTTACGAATCTATTAAGCCTAACATATCCCTTTTAAAAGGGACTGGGGAAATTAGATAATCGCTTGAAAAATCCCCCTGTATCCCCCTTTATGAAAGGGGGAACTGAACAATATTAGCCATTTTCATGCCTTTGAGGTGACACCACGGAACATGAGGATTATTATGACGCGGCATAAAGATGTGCCTCCAGCTTACGGAGAGCGGAGGTGTATTTTTCCTTCCCGCCGAAGCTCTTGATGATCTCAACCGGTGAACCAAAGCGATCAAAAGGAGTGATTTTGAGGATATCCAGCCTCTCGACATTCTGAATACCCTCATCGGCATACTTGTCCAGCAGGGCGTTTAACACCGTTCGGGAGGTTTCGCCATATTCGGTGAAGTAATTTTGCTTACGGACATTGAGGGCGCGCTCGCGCCGCGTAAGGGGCTTCTGTCCGAATGCCACATGGCATATGAGATCAAAGGGGTCCAACTCCTTGCCGACTTCCTCCTCCAGGGCATCAAAAAAGATACCTTTTTCCTGCAATTCATCGATGATCACTTGTTTCTTCTCTGCTTCTTTCCATCTGGTAAGAAAATTATCCAAGGAGGCGAATTCCCGAAGGATATTCTTTTTGGTATAATCCCGCAGCGACTCGGTGATGAGTTTGCCGTCGGGGCCGTAGTATTGTACGCGCTCATTGATTACAGAGACCGGAACATCATTCACAAAGTATTTAAATCTTTTGCCTCCTTCTTCTCCACCCGTACCGGGAATTTTAGGATCAACAATAACGCCGTTGTCAGGCTGATCTTCACCTTCTCCGGTGTCACTCCCTTCCGGCCCTTCCGGCGGGACGGGATCATCTCCGGGTTCAGGTTCATAGATCTGCACCGGCTCACCGTCGAAAGCGGGATCGGCGAAGAGTTCGGTGGCCTTCCTGAAATCCATGATCGTAAACCAGTACTTGTTGTACTCCTCAACAATGCGCGTACCCCGGCCGATGATCTGTTTGAACTCGATCATGGAGTTCACCGTTTTGTCGAGCACGATCAGCTTGCAGGTCTGAGCATCGACACCGGTTGTCATGAGCTTTGATGTAGTTGCGATAACTGGATAGGTGCTATCGGGGTTGATAAAGTTATCCAGTTCCAGCTTGCCTTCCTCATTGTCGCCGGTGATGCGCATAACATACCTGCTGCTCCTGGCTACCAGGTCGCCGTTTTCGTTGACTATCGCAGAGCGCATTCGCTCGGCGTGATCAATATCCTCGCAAAAGATAATTGTTTTGTCGAAGCGGTTGGTCTTTTTAAGAAACTCGCTGACTTTGTTGGCTACCAGTTCGGTGCGCTGTTCCAGCACCATCTCGCGGTCATAGTCCTTCAGGTTGTAAATGCGGTCGGGAATTTCCGCCCCGTGCTTATCCAGTTTTCCTTCTTCCGGCCGCCATCCCGCGTCTTTATCCAGGTCAATGCGGACAACCTTATAAGGGGCCAGGAATCCGTCTTCAATCCCTTGCTTGAGGGAATACGTGTAGACCGGATCGCCGAAATAGTGAATGTTCGATATGTATTTGGTTTCCTTGGGGGTGGCGGTCATGCCGATTTGTGTGGCACCGGCGAAGTAGTCGAGAATCTCCCGCCAGGCGGAATCTGCCGCGGCGCTGCCCCGGTGACATTCATCTACTAAGATCAGATCAAAAAAATCGGGAGAGAAATCCCGATAGATGTTCTGAAAATCCTCAGTGCCGGAAATACCCTGATAGAGGGCAAGGTATATCTCGTAGGATTTATCCACCTTGCGGTGGCGTATTTTGGTCATGACCGAGCCGAAAGGCTTGAAGTCATTGGACATGGTCTGGTCTATAAGAATGTTGCGGTCGGCAAGGTAGAGGATGCGCTTTTTCTGGCGGGATTTCCAAAGCCGCCAGATGATTTGGAAGGCTGTGTAGGTCTTCCCGGTACCGGTCGCCATGACCAGAAGAAGTCGATTTTGTCCCCTGCTGATGGCCTCGATGATTCTGTTGATTGCGTTGATCTGATAATAGCGGGGAGTTTTCCAGCCAAGCTCCACATGATAGTCTTGTGTAACTACCGGCTCCCGTTCAGCAGTGATATTTTTCCAGGTGCAATAGCGTAGCCATAGATTGCTTGGGGATGGAAAGTGGTCAAGTGAAAGCTCTCGCTCAATAATGCCGCTGGTGACAGTATGGTCATGTTCCATGAAGGCATCGCCGTTGGAACTATATATGAAAGGGATATCGAGGGCTTCGGCATAGCCAAGCGCCTGCTGCATCCCGGCGCCGACGGAGTAGTTATTATCCTTGGCTTCAATCAGGGCGATGGGAATATTTGGTTTATAGTAGAGGATATAGTCGGCCCGTTTCTTCTGGCCGCGGGTATGGAGTTTGCCGCGGACGATGACCCGGCCTGCGGTGAAAGTAACCTCTTCCCGGAGCTGGCGATGTATATCCCAGCCTGCATGCGTTATGGCGGGGGTTATATACTTGGTGCAAATGTCACGTTCGGAAAGGTTTTTTTTCATAATATTTAGGAAGGTAATGCATTAGGAATTATCAGATTGCGTAAAAAATCCCGTTCTCTTTTGTGCGATGAGATACGGGATTTCGCGAAATCAGTCCATGAGTCCCTCTTTATTGCTGAGTTACAAGGGGATTAATATACTATCCTTAATATCCGTTTGAAATTTATGAGAGAAGTATAACTAAATATAGAATTCGTCAAGGGGATTTTAAAAGATAGGGGCAAGGGGTGAGGGGTGAGGGTTAAGGGGAAAGGCAATAGAAACATGGATCCCGGATCAACTACGTGATAACAAAGCGGGGAGGATTTCTCAGTCACTGTGTTTCTTCGAAATGACAGGAGGGGGGGCTGGATTCCGTGTCAAGCACGGAATGACGGCGTGGAAGTACGGGCATGAAGGGTTAATAACCAATTCGCCTGCGGGCTTTGTCCGGTGGTGTCATTAACAGGTGGATTGCATCAATCAGGGCTTGTATTGCCTTATCATGAGGTTCGATTTTCCTTTCCAGTTCAGTAAGTTTCTCTAATCTATAATTTGGGCTTTAAAACAATTGCTATTTCCAAAGATTACCCCTTGACTGTCCATGCAGATAAGAGTAAAAACTATATGCAGTATTTTCTACCTATCCCTTATTAATCTCGCAACCTAACATCTATCCTTTTGAAGTGTTGTATGAGAGCGTGCTTCCGAAAGGTACCAATTTGAAGCCCCCAAGGCGTTATTGTCCCTCTTTGGGGGCTGCTTCAAGAGCTCAGAGCATCTGATGCCATAAAGGCATGGGTTTAACCTATGCAATAAAAAATTTTTGAAAGGAGGTAATATGTTGATGAAGAAAGTGTTCGCTTTAATCCTTTCGGTGCTGATGTTAATAGCTTTTTCGTTTGCACTAGTTGGCTGTCCGTCTGCACCAGAAAAGAAACCAGCAGAGCCCGCAAAGAAAGAGGCAGCGGCTCCTGCTCAGGCAGCGGCTCCAGTTCCAGCTCCGGCAGTAATGCTCAAGGATATTAATTTTGATTTTGATAAATTCAACCTCAAGCCGGAAACAAGAGAAATCATTAAACAGCACGCAGATTATCTCACCAAAAACGCGGATAAGAATGTAACAATTGAGGGGCACTGTGATGAAAGGGGAACATCGGAATACAACCTCGCCCTGGGCGAAAGACGCGCAAAAGGGGCAATGAAGTATCTCAAAGGACTCGGTATTAGTGAGAAAAGGATGAAAACCGTGAGCTATGGAAAAGAAAAACCCCTGGATCCGGGGCAGAATGAAGAAGCACGGGCAAAAAACAGGAGAGTTCACTTTGTCGTCACACCGTAGCATTGTTGAAGGAGTCGGGCAAAGTTACACGAAAGCGAAGGGTAACTATACATTGCCGTAAGATAAATATAAAATTGATGATCTGATAAGGAAAGGCAAATTCAGTAATGGCTTTGCCTTTCCTTTTTTGTTTATTACACCGTGAGTTTCACTACTACCCATGCATTGATGGTCAGAGAAAAGAGGAAAAGGGGATAGGCTACTTTTCTTCCACTATTTCCTTTCCTACAAACACAAAATCCCGTTCTCTTCTGTGCGCTGAGATACGGGATTTCGCGCAATCAGTCCTTGTGTCCCTCGTAGGTACTTAGGTTAAAAAGGGGGTTGTAATAGTGTCCTCAATACACACTTCAAACTGGAGTGAAAAATATACCTAAATATGGAATTCGTAGAGGGCATTTTAAAAGATAGGGGTAAGGGGTTAGAGGTGAGGGGTGAGGGTAAAGGGGCAAGGGTTAAGGGGCGAGGGACAAAGAAACCTGGATCCCGGATCAAGTCCGGGATGACAGTAGGGTGCTGGATTCCTCCGTATCGAGTACAGGGCAGGCTTATCGAGACCGGGATGACGGGAGGGGGAAGATTTCTCCCTGACGGTCGAAATGACGGGGAGGGGAAGGTGAAATGACAGGAGGAGAGGGAGGTTTTCTTGCTGCGTGAGATATGGTATAGAAGAATGCGGGCATGGTAAGAACGAAAAGTGAAAAGAACAGCGTCACTATAATGGCCGGGGAGTTACAAAAAAATTCATGAAAAAACCCATTGAAACCATATCCGTTGTCGGGGCGGGGGGATTGGGAGCCGCCTATGCGGGCATGCTCTATGACATGGAAAGTAGTTGTGTCTCGTTTGTCGCCGGGGGTGATCGCGCTGAACGGCTCCGCCGGGAGGGTGTGATCGTGAATGGCACGCACTACCGTATTCCTGTTCTCCGCCCGGACGATGTGTCGGAACCATATGATCTTGTCATTGTCGCGGTAAAAAACCAACACCTGGATGATGCCATACGGGACTTGAAAAACAGGGTCGGTGCGGAGACTACCATTATCTCTGTGATGAACGGCATAGAGAGCGAGGAGCGAATCGGCGCCGTCTATGGCATGGAGAAGGTCCTGTATTGCGTATCCGTGGGTATTGACGCCCTGCGGGAAGGAAACCGTGTAACGTATACCACCCAGGGGAAACTGTTTTTTGGAGAGGCACGGAATACATCGCGTACCGAGCGGGTCACACGCGTTCAGGCACTCTTCGACAGGGCAGGGATCATCTATGAAACATCTCCTGATATGATTCGTCTCCTGTGGTGGAAGTTCATGATCAACGTCGGGATCAATCAGGCATCAGCAGTACTTCGCGCCCCCTTCGCCGTATTTCAAACCTCGCGGGAGGCCAGGGATCTCATGGAATCAGCCATGCGGGAGGTCGTGATGCTTTCAGAGAAGGCGGGAGTGAATCTTTCCGAGGAGGATATCGAGAAGTTTTATGAAGTTCTCCATAGCATAAGCCCGCAGGGAAAAACTTCCATGCTTCAGGATGTAGAAGCCGGGAGGAAAACGGAAGTGGAGATGTTTGCGGGGAAGGTGATTGAGCTTGGCAGGAAGCTTGCTGTTCCCACGCCCATAAATCAGAAGCTGTTCGATGCGATCAGGAAGATGGAAGCTGGATACGTTCGTGCCTGAAGTTTCATACGTGTCGTTCATCTGTATTTTCAGATTCTCAATCTCACATCGACAGGACCTGCAGATTTTACACAATTGACTTTCCATAGTAACTCTCGTACAATTTTCTCACGCTGCATTAACTTCACATAAGGAGGGGATCTCATGAAAGCGCAAAAAACTATTCATGTGAGTACTTTTACGAACGGCCTTGTGGGACCGAGCTTGCCTATGCTTGGTCCAGTTGCGAATGGCGGCACTATCATTGCCGAAACCGCTCCCGGATGCTGGGGACCCATGATCACCCCTTCCTTCAAGGGCGGTCATGAAGTGACCACTCCTGTGGCGGTGGATGGGGCTAAACCCGGAGACGCTATAGTTATCCGCATCAAGAATATACGCGTTACATCAACGGTTACCGCATCCGGCACGATGGATTTCGTTGAAGGGCGTTACACAGGCGATCCCTTTGTGGCCCGGTATTGTCCGCAGTGCAAAAAGAAGAACCCGCCTACACGAGTAGAAGGCACGGGTACAACGGCGATACGTTGCAGCGAGTGTGGCGCCGAGGTGAGTCCCTTCCGGTTGACCAACGGCTACACAATTGTCTTCGACGATAAGCGCAAAATGGCGCTTACCGTGAGTCCCGCAGTGGCGAGGAAGCTTGCAAAAAACGCGGCAACACTGATGGCCCTGCCAAAAGAATCTTGCCAGAACCCTGTTGTGTCCATGTGTCCCGCCGACATTTCAGGGTTAACAACGCGACTTCGGCCTTTCATAGGGAATATCGGGACGACCCCCGCGATCGATATGCCTGACTCCCACAATGCAGGTGACTTCGGGCAATTTTTATTGGGCGCGCCCCATGAATATGGCATCACCAGGGAGCAGCTGGAGTCCCGCACGGACGGTCATCTGGACATTGATTCTGTTAGAGCAGGGGCCATCCTTATATGTCCCGTAAAGGTGCCGGGTGGGGGCGTCTATGTAGGGGATGCCCATGCGATGCAGGGGGACGGGGAAATTGCAGGGCACACAACGGACGTTGCCGCAAAAGTCACATTACAGGTGAACGTTCTGAAAGGCTTGAAAATCGGGGGCCCGATTCTACTCCCCCCGGTGAAGGATTTACCCCATTTAGCCCGTCCTCTGACCGCGGATGAGAAAAAAGCGGCAAGGAATCTCGCAAAGAAATTTGGTCAAACGGTACTGGAGGATGTGGCGCCTATCCAAATGGTCGGTTCCGGGGCAAACCTGAATGATGCCACTGACAACGGGGTGACCCGCCTGGCAGAACTCTTCAAGATTTCTAAAGAAGAGGTGTTGAATCGGGTAACGCTTGCGGGCGCGGTGGAAATTGGACGCCTTCCAGGGGTTGTTGCAGTAACGATGCAGGTTCCCCTGAAGTGGCTAAAAAAGCTGAAATTAGCAGAATTAGTTACGAAACATTACGCGATGTAATACCATAAGACAGGTGAAGTTGTGAGGGGGCAAGGCTCTGTAGGAAATGAGTGAAAGATTTCTCCCTTCGCTCTCCTATTCAACCACTGTGACGGCGATACCTGTTCCCTGGTGTATGATCTTGCTCGTTACGCTGCCGATCAGGGTGTGCTTTCCTCCGGCCACACCCCGCCGGCCTATGATGATCGTCTGATATCCGCCGTTCCTGGCCTCCTCCAGGATGCTCTTGGCAACGTCCGTGGTGCCGTATATGGACTTCGCCTGTACCTGCTGCCTATTAATCCCCGTACTGGTCAGAACCTCAATGGCCTTGCGGAACACGGGCTCCATCTTTGCCTTCCAGTCGGCCAGCCATTTGTCCACGACCCTCTTTCTATCCGCCTTCTCGTGTTCTGAGAGGAAATGTCCCTCGTCCCAAAACATGGCCGGAAGGTTCGGAAGTACATGAACCAGCGCGATCTGCAGGTCGCTGACCCCGGAGAACTGCTGTCCCGCATACTCTACCGCTTTCATTGCACTTTTTGAATCATCAATGGCGATGAGCACTTTCTTCATGGTATCCCTCCCGAGTACATACTCTAACGATCAACCACGGAGGAAGAAACCGGGTCGATGCTTCTCGCCGTGATCAGACACGGTATTCTCATATAATAAAGATAGTATAAATTATCCAAAAAGGCAAGGCAGAGGAACGCAAGAAACCAGGAAGAAACAGGTGGGCAAAGCCATTGTGCCGGTCGCCGTATTCCAGGTACCGGTACATGGCCTTCTGAACATAAGGCCGTTAGAATTCGTATTGTTTTGAGAACTCAATCCTTAATCTTCGGCATTCGATTACGCCAAAGAAATCGACGATACCCTTCAAGGAACCACTCAAGAATGGCTTCTTTCTCTTCCCTCAATTCATCACACAATTGACAGGCTTCGGTTTCTGAGATTTCTTCATCGAAGCTGTGCTCTTCGGGGGACATCTCGGCTTTCATTACATCCAACATTTCCGCTATGATTTCCCTGGGTTCATCATGTATTTCCGATAATATTTGTATAAAGACATCTCCTCGCTTCATGAAAAAATCCCTTTCTTATAAATATAAAACCCCTGTATCGTGTGAAAATCGCGGGTTCGTGAAATCAGTCCATGTGGCCATCTTCGTTGATGAGTTACAAGGGGGTTCTTAACATACGCTTTGCATTGGGGAGATAAGTATAACTAAATATCGAATTCGTCAAGGGGAATTACAAGATAGGGGCGCGGGGAAAGGGGCAAGGGGCGAAGGGAAAGGGGTGAGGCAATCTGAATTCCGGATCACGCCCGGAATGATGGTGTGGAGGTACGAGGCAGGCTTATCGGGTCCGGGATGACCCGGACCCGAGGGGAATGCCGGAGAGAAAGGAATCGATCTCTTCGCAGGGTCATGCTCAGCTTTTCAAGGGTACTCACTACTATTTCAATTGACGGAATCTCGCCTCGATGGCGTTGATATCGTCAAGGCGAATCAAGGCATCATAAAAATCTTTTCCCGCCAATTTTTCCAGGTGGACAAATTCATTACTGATCGACTTGACATATCCCTCGAAAGCTTTGCCGGAACGGAGATGGAGAACCACGTTTTTCCCCGTATAGACTTTAAGATTGTCTTTCATTGATACGGAAACATCAAATGCGGCCCCATCAACGGCGACGACCGATCGCGCTTCGGCCCCCGCGTGCAGCAAGAGAACCAGCGCGGAACACAGAATTACTGCATGGATTACACTCATACGCACCTTCATTGATTTCTTCATGAAACATCTCCTTTCTTCAAGTGATTTTTCAAATATAGGGACGAGGGCTTACTTCTGCGGGCGGTTCTCCCGCCAGAGCATGTAGGCAAGGGTTCCAAAAATTACGGCGGCGAGGGCGCTCAGCCATATGGGAATGGAGATGCCGCCGGCGATGACCTCCACGCGGAGAAGAAAGCGGAGGAGCTGCGCGACTGCGATAAGCGAAAAAATCAGTATCGCGATAGTGGTAACAGGCTTCATTCAATTAACCTCCTTGCCGCATCGACGATGCGCTCCGTGTTCGGGAGAACCTGATCCTCTGCTGTCCTTGCATAGGGGATCGTGCCCTCTGTGCAAACCCGGCGATACCGTACCGGGATTCCCGCCTCCAGAACAATGGCTGCCAGTTCTCCGGAGAGTCCGAAGTTACGATAGTCCTCATCCACAACCAGGAGACGGCCGCTTTGTGAAACTGCCTCGCATAGCCCTTCCCTGTCCAGCGGCGCAACAGTTCTCAGGTCCAGCACCCCCGCTGCTATTCCCTTTTTCTGCAAGACGGCTGCCGCTTCCAGCGCGCGGTGGACACCCACACCCACACTCACAATGGTAATATCTTTTCCTGCACAACGCAACGCCGATTTTCCTATCGTTACGGGAGACCACGCATCAGGTACGGTGCCGCTGACGCCCTTCGGGGGGACATCGAATTGTACCGTTTTCCGTCCTCCCTTCCCCATATAATCCAGCCAGTAGTCCGCAAGAAGCTTGTGCTCAAGGTAGATTACGGGCCCTTCATGTTCAAGGGCGGAGATCATTAATCCCCCCGCATCGGCGGGATTTGAAGGCACCACCACCGTTAACCCGGGAATATGCGCCAACCATCCCCAGAGCGTCTGTTCGTGCTGCCCGGCATCTCCGTACCCCCCGCCGCATGACGCGCGGACGACCATGGGGACTCTCCATTTGCCGCCGGAGAATGTCTCAATCTTGGCTGCCTGGTTGAGCAATGCATCGATGGCAACACCGATAAAGTCCACCAGCATGATCTCAACAACGGGCCGCAACCCTGCCATGGCTGCTCCTACGGCAGCTCCCAGGAACGCGGCTTCGCTTATGGGAGTCGGGCGAACCCTCTTTTCCCCGAATCGTACACGGAGGTTCAGACGTAATGTGTGAACGTCTTCCCCGAATATGACAATCCGGGGATCATTCGCCATGGCCTGGGTCAGCGCATCCTCAATCGCCTCGGCAAAGCGCAATGTCCTCATGTTCTCTCCCTTCCATTGCAATGACCTTTTTTAAAGAAGGCCGGGGGGTTTTCTCTTGTAACATTCCGCTAAATCTCCCTTTGCAAACGGGAGATCTGACAGCATTGACACGTTTCATGCTGCGTGGCGCCACCCACGGAGGCATGAGCATTGCTATTACGATAATGCTGCTTCCACCGTCCGGATGATCTCCCGATCCACTTCCTTGTGCACCTCGTCGAGCCGGTGTTTGTCTTTCGATAACAGGCTGCGGGTGAGCTCAAGGGGATCATGACGTTCCCCACGCTGCTCCTTCATGGTCTGACTGATCAGGGAAACCGTTGTGCCAAGGCCGGAAATACGTTCACGAAGAGGGAGACCGCGTCTTGCGATCACGCTTTTTACAAGAGGTACGGTCATATCTTTCATCTGTTGTATGGGCTTCCGCACTATCCGGAGCAGCGGGTCACCTAGAAAATGACCTTCCATCCTTGAGCAATAGGCAAGGAGGAACGTGGGGCCGTCGCCGTTTCGCGCCCTTGCGACACCCTGGCCTGCGGCATTCCAGACGGCCTCCACATCCGAGCCATCCACCTCCATCGCCGGCATTCCGAAACTCTCCGCGCGGTCTATCAGGTTTCCGCCGGTCACAGAGGGGGAACGGGTTGTAATGGCCCATTCGTTATCCTTGCACACAAAGAGAACCGGCAATTTCCATACGACCGCAAGATTCAGCGACTCCATCAACATCCCCTGGTTCATAGCTCCGTCACCGAAAAAGGCCACGGCAAGATTTCCCGGTCGGAGGTATTGCGCGGCCATGGCAAAGCCCGCGGCGAAAGGGCCGGCCGCTCCCACAATCCCGGATGAAGCGGCGAGATGCTTGGGAGACAAGAGGTGCATGTGTCCACCCATGCCGGAACACAGACCATCCGCAAGGCCCAGGAATTCCCGAAGAAGGAGGACCAAATCCACTCCCCGCGCCACCAGCGGGGGTGTGCCGCGATGATCGAGGGCCATGGCATCGCCATCCCGGAGATGATCGACGACACCGGCAGCAATCGCTTCCTCGCCGATTCCCAGGTGCATTTCACCGGATATTCTGCCTTTTTCCCACAAACCTTTCACGGATTCCTCGAAGCGCCTGCTCCTCAGCATCTGTCTGTAAAGAGACCACAGGTTCGGTTCCATAGAGTTCTCCTTCAAAACACTCTCCCCGTCGGCGGTATACGCCGATTCAGTAGTCATGAACAGTGGTTATCAGGGCCCATTTATAAAATTTATGAATAGTCATACGAATTACAAAGAGGCAGATCAATAATGGCGCCCACACATAGGTGATTTCCGATATCATCACCATCAGTCCCCAGTGGCTGAAAAAGCCCCTGAGTCCGATGGGAGAGACAACAATAGGTGTCCAGGGAAAGAAGTACCGATGGTTGTCAAACGGCGATAATAAGGCGATTCCCAACCCGCCATCGGTCATGGCATCCAATATTCCATGACTGGACCCGACGAGAAAAAAGAACAAAAAGTATTGCCACCACTGCCGGGAAAAAGGCCTGGCATGTTTCCAAAATATGGACGCGAGGGCGATGCTGAGCATAAACGCGAAAAATATGGAGTGGAAAAACCCTCGATGACCAAAAAAATGCGCATATGGTATGCCGAAAAAAAACGCCAGCACATCCCCGTCCGCGATAACCGAAGAGACTATGGCGGCGCGCCAGAAATTGCGAGGCATTGGCCCCTCTGTGAACGCTTTGCCCACTGCAACGGCGACAACAGTATGGGTGATAATGGTAGGCAATGAATCTCCTCATCATCTCTGCGCAATCAGCATAGCAAAGAGTAGATAGTATGATTCGAAACTGATAAATTTACGATGAACCATCAACGATCATCATACCTATAATATGTGTCGAGGGGCGGTGTAATGATTATAACCGTGCGTTCGTCTTTCATCCAGAGGGATGTGGTGGCTCCAAGGATGGAATACCAGATCCCGATCTGCTTGCCTCTATCATCGCGCAGTGCAAATCCATGGAGCGTCAATGTCATGTTCAGATGCCGTATCTTTTGCTCCATGTCCAAAACAAGCTCACGAAGTTTGTGGGGTGTCATATCGATGTGCTTCCACAGGTCAGGCTCAATATTATAGAACTTGTCCAATCCTATGATGACATGGGGGTAGACGTCTGATCCGCTGATATAATAATTGTAATTGGGATTGATTTGATATGTTTCAAAGGCTATTGTGGCGTTGCGGTCAGGTGTTATCCTGCCATAATTTCTTTTAACAAGCAAACTCGTGCACCCTGCCGACGTTGCTATTATCACAATGCACATGACATAAAAGTTGATTCCCCAACGTTTTTTCATTTCTCTACCTCCTTTGACAAAACTCTGTCTCTTCTATGGAGTCAATCATGGCAACAGAAGCTGGTTGTCCTTTGATCTCGTTTCCCCGATGCTGCTTACATAGATGGCGGGTTCTCCGAGGACAGGACACTTTGCCTCACAGATCCCGCAGCCGATGCAGAGGTCAAGATCAACCCGCGGCTGTTTGACGGTCAATTCTTTTCCGTCCCTGGTTTTCACTTTTGCCTTTTCAAACCATATGGCCTTTTGCGGCGTAGGGCAAACCTCTTCGCAGACGATGCACTGCGTGGCATGCGAGTAGGGAAGGCACCGGCTCTTATCGATCATGGCAAGACCGATCTTTACCGTTCCCTTTTCGGCGAGATCGAGTCTCTTGATCGCCCCCGTGGGACACACCTGCCCGCAGAGGGTGCAGCGGTATTCACAGTAACCGATGCGGGGAACAAGGAGAGGCGACCAAATGCCTTCCAGGCCTGCTTCCAGGAATGTCGGCTGGAGGCCGTTGGTAATGCAGACCTTCATGCACTCGCCGCATTTTACGCATCTCCGGAGAAACTGTTTTTCCTCGAGAGATCCCGGTGGCCTTATCAACTTGGGACCGGATACTCCCGCCCGTGCGATAGGGGTAATTCTCAACAGCGGTACGGCAATAATGCCTGACAACAGGGCTGTTACTACGCGCCGCTTTCCAAGATCCATGCCGGTGAGGGGTTTATTCTTGCCGAATCCAAAATTCACGGCATTTTGGGGACACACATCGTCACAGTTCCCGCAGAAAAGGCATTCCGTATTTTTCCAGGCGCCTTTCATGTCGGGCGCGGCATTTCCCTGGCAGACATTCGCGCAGGCCCCGCAATTATTGCATCCTTCGCTCACGGACCTTTTGAGGAAAGCATATCTGGAAAAGATGCCCAGGAGCGCGCCAAGAGGGCAGAGATACTTGCACCAGAAACGCCGCTCCCAGAGATTCAGTCCTAGAATGAAAAAGAATACGAATCCTATGAATGCGCCCTGGAGGAAGAAGGGCTGCTGGAACGGGAGGACCAGTTTTTTCAGGAGCGTGTAGATGAACTCCGAGACGGCAACCAGGGGAGGAAGGTTTGTCGCGTAGAATGTGTCAAACACGGCGGTCGTCGCGTAGCTGAACAGCGGATATACCGCGAGCGAAAAAGAACGGATAAGAAGTGACATAGGGTCAACGATGCCCGTAAGCTGGAGCGTGAACAGGGACGACGCGATAAGAAAAAAAAGGACGTAATATTTGAACCGGTGCCAGTGTGCGTGGACCGCTTGTGGCTGTTTCCTTCTCAGTGCTCCCACCATGGTATGAAGTGTCCCCAGGGGACATACCCAGCCGCAGAAGACCCTCCCCAGAATGAGCGTCGCGATGACCACAAAGATAGCGAGGAAAGATGTTTCATACCACGTACGGCTGGAGAGGATTGTGGTGATATAAATAAGGGGGTCTGCATCCAGGAAGATCTTCACGGGATAGCCGAGATCATCGGCGCCTTTCGATTCGGTTTGCAGGAAAAGCCACACAAAGATGAACAGGAAGATCCCCTGTATGGCGATGCGGATTTTGCTGATCATCAGATGGCAATCCTCTTAATCTTCACTTTCGACAAATCCATGATACCGAGTCCTGCGTTGTATCCCGCCACAACAGATCCGATACGGGCGCCCGTCAGGCCGAAAAGGGTGGCTCCAAAGGCGTCGACCGCCACCTGATCCTTCCCTGCGACAACTGTGTTAAGTTGTTTCACATCGGAGAGGCTCCCTCCCTGGGGGCCGTTGTCGGTCAGGATGCGCACGGCGTCGAGGATAATGAGGGCGGGCTTCATGAACATGGCGACATCAGCAAGGCTCCCCTCGATTCTCTGGTGTATCCTGCCCCTTGAACTCCCCATGACGCCCATCCAGTTCTTCATGCCGAGGGTGAGGGTGGAAAGGTTGTGGGTCTTGGCGATGGGGATATTGATGATTTTATCCGCCTCCATCGCTTCCGTATACATGGGCCATGATTTGAGGGCGATGCCGGGGAGTTTCACATCCCGGAATTTTCTCGCGTCGATATAGCTGACGATACCCCCTGCTGCTGCGGCCGCGTCGGCAATACCGCTCTGCTTATAGCACCGCCTGGGGTCTCCCACCGTGTGGTCGAAGACTTTTACCCGTTTTGCCCCGGCCTCATAACAGAGCCTGACGACGGCAGCAACGACCTCCGGGTTTGTTGTGGCTGCATATTCCGGTGTTCTGTCCCAGCCGATGTTCGGCTTGACGACAACGATATCGCCCCGGGATATAAATTTCTTCATCCCTCCCAGCGTGTCAATGGCGGCTTTTGTGGTTTTGGCTGGACTGACTCCGTAGGCTACGGCAAGGTCAGCCTTTTCCGCCGCATCCAGGGACCCGAGAACAGGGTGTATCGCGCCGGGAATGCCGAGTGCGACACCGGAAACGAGCGCGGCTTTGAGAAAATCTCTGCGATTCATGGTGACTCCTTTCCCATGATGTTACTGATCACAGGAATAATGCATGGTGGTTATTTTTACCTTCCCCACGACCTTTGCGATCGGCAGCAGGGATGTCCAGTCATGTCCTTCTATTAACTTGATATGTGTCGCATCAACCCCCACCTGGTTGAAGGTCGGGTCTACCGCAATCCATCTCCCGCTGTAACTCTCCGCCCAGCTGTGGTAGAGAAATCCCATTCCTTCCATATACATGAGACCTCCGACTAATTTCGTCGGTATTCCTGCCGCCCTTGCCATGGCGGCATACAGCATCGCATGGGCCTGACATTCTCCTTTCCGGGTATGCAGTACCTCTACAGCCGAAAAGCTGTCCACCACTTCATGCTTAATTTCAGAAGAAATCCAGTTCACCAGGCGTGTTACTTTTTCGGAAGATGTGAGAGCACCCCGGACGACCTCTTGCGCTGTCTTTTTGATCTCCGGATGCTCGCTTTCAATATGGTACGTAGCGGCAAGGTAACGCTGATGATCTCCCATGGGAAGCGGCTCTTCCCCGGCATCTTGTTCCGGCGGCACTGCACCGTGGAGACGGAAGGTTGTCACTGGCGTTCCATTGATGATCGTTTCCGAGACCTCCTGGTTTGGCCCCTGCAGCGGCGGCAATTCTCCGGATAGCCCCTCAGCGGAAACCTCGAGAAAGGTTGCCTTTCTCGGACATGGTATGGGTGTGGCGGTCTTGACGAGGCCAAAGTCGAAGATCAGGTCTTTTTTATTCATACTCGCTTCCGCCAGAAAACGTTTTGCGCTTTTTTCATCTTCCCTGTAGGTGACTATAACTCCTCCCATCGCCAGCTCAAAAATAGTCTCGCCCTTCATGGTAATCCAACTGGAAGTACTGTGGCCGTGCATGTGCGTTTCAATCTTGAAGGCAGGCTCAAGGGAAAGCTTTTTGCTTTCTTCAAAGGCAATGACCGATTGATTCACTTCCGCCATGGACTGGGTCTGAGGATCGTACACAAGGTAGCGGTAGTGAGACCCCACTTTCATACCCTTGAGTACAGGATAGACATTGATGCCGCTTGTGGGATAGAGCGGGCCGGTCAAAGGTATCTCCGCCGACTTTTCCGCGTCACCACTTCTCTGACGGATCATTAATGTGTTATCAGTAGTGGCTCCATGGAGCATCAAAGGTTTTTCATCCATTTTCTGTTCGTAATGGAAGGAAACCAGTGTAAGATCAGGCCTGACCTTGTCGTCACTTTTCATGGAGATGTGTTTATCCATTCCCATAAAGCGGATACGCAGATAGGCTTCCGAAAGAATCTGATACTGGTTTAGCTCGGGCATTGGTACAATTTTCAGGTGTGCGAAGCCCACCTTCTCGCCATTGAAGACAAACCCCTGCCAGAGTTCATTGTGGGGAAGATCCCCCAGATTTTGTATTCTCACGGTTTCGGCGGGAGCGGGGAGAGGGCTGAAATAGCGGGACGCGCATGAACTGAGGAGACCTGCAGAAATGGCGAGCATAAGAGAGAAATGCGCGAGACGGGCCAACGTGGATTTACAGGATGTTGACAGGCGCGTCTTCCATCTTAGTGGTCGATTGTAATTTTTCATGTCATTGTACCATCGGTAACTACAACCTTTGATGTTGCGGATATTTCTCTATGAGACGTCTATTTTTTAGCATCTGTATTCATTTACGTCAAGCACAGGTGCTCTTGTAATCCTGCAGGATTAAATTCGTCTTGTGTCATTTCGGCAGCAGGAAACGTCACCCCGGAGAACCAAAGCCCTGAACAGCGCGAAGGGGAAGGCGAGGGCACCCTTTTGTTGCAGGCTGGTACGGGCATATTCCGCCATAAAAAAAGATGGTAAAAATCCTGATTCACATTTATACTCCTTATGTAATAAGAAACACTTGCCTTTTAGTATGCCGTTGACCACTACATAGACATCAGGGGAATATTCAATCCAGGAGAAGATACATGAAAAAACATTATAAATTTTCACTCTGGTATGTCCTTATCGGTTTTTGGATCGTGTTGATAGCCCAAAGCTATATTGCTTCCATGTTTGCCGTGCAGACGATCCCGTACAGCCAGTTTTTAACACTTTTGAAGACGGGGAAGGTCGTGGAAGTTGCCGTTACGGCCAATAAGATTCAGGGAAAGATGAAAGTGGATGGGGGTGCTCCCGATGAAACAAAGGTCTTTAGAACCGTTCGGGTTGACCCGGAACTGTCATCTTTTCTTGACCAGTACAAAATTGCGTTCAAAGGAGAAATTGAATCGACGTTCCTTCGCGATCTCTTGTCATGGGTGTTCCCCCTCCTGCTCTTTGTGGGTATCTGGTACTTCTTTATGAAAAAGATGGGCTCTCAGCAGGCCGGTTTCATGACCCTCGGCAAAAACAAGGCGAAGATATACATGGAAAATGAGTTGAACGTTACCTTCAAAGATGTCGCCGGTGTTGATGAAGCAAAGCAGGAACTCGTCGAGGTTGTTGAATTTTTAAAGAACCCGAACAAATTCGGCGAATTGGGAGGAAGGATTCCCAAGGGCATCCTCCTGGTGGGTCCTCCGGGTACGGGGAAAACCCTCCTGGCAAAGGCCGTCGCGGGAGAAAGCGGTGTACCCTTTTTCAGCCTCTCCGGATCGGAATTTGTGGAGATGTTTGTGGGATTGGGGGCAGCCCGTGTTCGGGACCTTTTTGTCCAGGCCAAAGAAAAAGCGCCCTGTATTATCTTTATCGATGAACTTGACGCCCTGGGCAAGGCCCGTGGATTCGGTGCTGTCGGCGGACATGATGAGCGGGAGCAGACACTGAACCAGCTTCTGGTGGAAATGGACGGCTTCGATCCCAAGGCAGGGGTGATTCTCATGGCTGCCACGAACAGGCCGGAAATTCTGGATCCCGCACTTCTCAGGCCCGGCCGGTTCGACCGCCATGTCCTTGTGGACCGCCCCGACAAAGCGGGACGGGAGGAGATTCTGAAGGTTCACCTGAAAAAAATAAAAGCAGTGGACGACCTTGACGTGGGTCAGCTGGCGAACATGACGCCGGGTATGGTAGGAGCGGACCTCGCGAACCTGGTCAATGAAGCGGCACTCCTGGCGGTACGGAGAGGAAAGACAGAGGTTGGGATGGCCGAATTTGAGGAGGCCGTCGAGAGAATTATCGCGGGTCTCGAAAAGAAGAACCGCCTGATCAATGCCGAAGAGAGGCAAATTGTAGCCTATCACGAGATGGGTCATGCTCTTGTGGCGTTATCCCTGCCTGGCACAGATCCTGTGCAGAAAATCTCCATCATCCCGCGCGGCATTGCCGCCCTGGGGTATACCATGCAGGTCCCTACAGAGGATCGATTTCTTATGAAAAGGACGGAGCTCCTTAATAAGATTGCTTCTCTCCTGGGAGGCAGGGCAGCGGAAGAAATCATATTTGGGGATATTTCCACGGGCGCCCACAATGATCTCGCCAGGGCCACGGACATTTCAAGAAGCATGATCAAGGAATACGGGATGAGCGACAAGCTGGGGCAGGTGTATTTTGCCCATGAGAAACGATCTCCGTTTCTTGATGCGGGGCTCCGCGAGGGTGGCGATTACAGCGATGCCACGGCAGAAGCAATCGACGAAGAAATTAAGGCCGTAATCAGCAAGGAGTATGATAGGGCAGTGGATATTCTCCGAAAAAAGAAAAGCATCCTCGAAAAAGGCGCCCAATTGCTCCTGGAGAGAGAAAAGCTCGAAGGGTCGGATTTGAAGGTACTCATGGAGGGCTCGTGAACGAACAGTCAAGAAGGCAGTTTATTCAATCATGCTTTCTCCTGGCAGCATCGGGATGCTGCCTGACTCCTCTCTCTTTATTTGCCGGGTGTAACAGTATCGATACACGAGCGAAAATTGATCCGGCTTTTGAACCTGCGTATGTAAAATTGCACAGAAACGGTGCATTGAAAACACGGGGCGAAGAACTTTGGCGCATAATGCAAAGATGCAGGCTCTGCCCAAGAGAGTGCGGCGTCGACAGACTGGCGGGCAATATGGGATTCTGTCAGGCCACGTCCACACTCGTCATTTCCTCATTTCACCCGCATTATGGAGAGGAGAGGCCCCTCGTCGGCAACGGAGGGTCCGGCACAGTGTTCTTCACCAATTGCAATCTCCGGTGCGTCTTCTGTATCAACTGGGAGATCAGTCAGGGTGGGAAGGGAGGATCAAGGAGTATCGAGCAGTTATCCGCAATGATGCTTCACCTTCAGGGGATCGGGTGCCATAACATCAATGTGGTGACGCCAACACACTATTCTCCGCACATTGTCCTCGCCATCGATCATGCTGCGGGCAGGGGATTGAGATTACCCATCGTGTATAACTGCTGTGGATGGGAGAGGGTGGAGATATTGAAAAAACTGGATGGCATCATCGATATCTATCTGCCGGATTTTAAATATGCTGACGGTGCGATGGCGGCAAAGTTCTCATCAGGCGCCGTCGCATATCCGGAAATTACACACGCAGCGCTTCTTGAGATGCATCGTCAGGTGGGTGTTGCGAAACCCGCACGTGATGGTATTATGTACCGGGGGCTCATGATCCGCCACCTTGTGATGCCGAATAATGTCAGCGGAACCAAAGCGGTCGTTCAATGGATCAGCGAAAACCTTCCTAAAGATACGTATCTTAACATCATGTCGCAGTACAGGCCTGCGTATAATGCATATCAGTACCCTGAATTATCAAGAAAACTTACCTTGCAAGAGTACCGTGAGGCTGTTGAATGGGCTAAAAAAGCAAACCTTACAAATCTTGATGTGCAGGGTGGTCGCCTGTAGGTACATGCAAGAAGCGGCCATAACCTCTTTTCAATTGACAGGCATGCAGACTTTTTCTATACTTCCCACCTCAAGAAGAGAATCTTTGAAAGGATTTTTAAACGTGGCTGATAATAAAGAACCTAATGAAATAATATCCGGCGATGGCATCAAAACCTCTGAGGGGGTGGTACTTCTTTCCTGTCATTTAACATGTCGTGTCTGTGGGGATTCCGATCTCTTCGAATGGCCGGAAAAGAAAGTAAAGAAGAAAGATGTTGAAGGTCTGGACGCGCTTAGTCTCGTTGTCGCCGTAGCGCAAAGCAAAAACTGGATAGCGCAGCGTGTTATTAACGTTCACGACGGGAAACGCGCGCTGTTTATATTATGCCCGACCTGCCTGGCCCTCTTCTTCTCGGCGACGACAACACCGGCCGACAAGGGTGCAGAAGCAAAAAAATAGAACATGTTCGTACACAACCCCCTGTGTCGCATTCACCTCGTTCCCCCGACTCATCGCTCGGTGTTTCGGCATACCGGAATGGTACATAGTGATTACGGCACAGTCTCATGTCAACAGAACATCCTTGCCGTGTTCCATGTGAGGTTCAAAAAGATCGCAACACTCATTTGTCCTTGACACGTACAAGGATGGTATCTTACACTCGCGCCATCGAAAAAGCGGGCGTCAAATACATCATGTTGATTGCAGGAGGAAGCATATGAAGAGGGGATTAAAACCGATTGTATATTTGGTGTGCTGCATGGCCACATTGCTCATGATCGGGTGTGCTGCAGGGGGAACGAAGATTACCATAAAGCATGACACCTACAAACCGGGCTTCCGATCGTCGGACATCGGCCGCAAGGGTAAGACGGTAATCATGAGTAATTTTATCAACCAGGCAGCGAACACCACTTCATGGGCGTATCACAGCGCGGATAAGAAGGTGACCTATGAAGCCACGGAACGCCTCGAATCGTACTTATGGTACTGTTTTCAAAAGGCCTTTCAGCATGCGGGCCTCAAAGTTCAGGAGCAGTCTTATGGATATCACCCCTACTGGTGGGGACCCGGGCCGGCGCCGCCCCGCCCGCAGGCAGGCAGAGGAGTTACCGAATTTCAGCTCGTGCTGAAATCGATGACAGACCAGGAAAGCAATTTCCAGATTTTATTGTTTAAGAACGGCGAGACCAAATTCCAGAAGGATTACACGGTGAAGATGCCGCCGGTTTCCACTGAAAATGTGACGGAGCTCGAGAACAGAGCCTACCGGATGGTTGATCAAATGGTGACGACCGTATTTAGAGATCGTGAATTTCAAAAGGCGTTTTGACAGTTACACCATGAGCGGGAAAAGCCTGCTCATAGGGGATTCAAAAAGACGCCCCCCTTGTGCAAAGAGGGGCGTGATCGCGAGGTAGCACCTCTTCGTCCTGAAAATGTGTCGATTCCAGAATATGCGCGTTATGGAGCGGCGTTGTACATTTTCTTCCATGCGGTAAAGGCAGCCTTAACCGCTTCCACAGACCCGTCGATTCCAAGCTTCCCTGTATTGATGACCATGTCATAATCCGAGGGATTCGTCACATCCGCATTGAAGTACTTCCGCAAGTAAGCGCGGCGGTCGGAGTCTGTTTTTATGATATATTTTTCCGAATCTTCGCTGGAGGACCCAAAATCACGCATCACATTCAGAATTTTGGTTTCCATGTCGGCAATAAACCGTAACCTGAATGTGTCTTCGGGCGGCAGGATGTACTGAGCGCCTCTGCCGACGATGATAAAATTGCCCTGTTTTCCGAAAGTCCCGATAACCTTAGTCAGATGGCGGAGATAGTCATCTACCCATAGGTGACGGGTTTCGATCAAAGAGGATATCCAGTCATCCCGTCTTGTTATCTGTTTTTCGTCAAGGGACTCAATAAGTTTAGCGCTGATATCGGCACTTTCCGCGATTTTTTGGATGATTTGGGCGCCAACCAGATCCATTTTGAGATCCTGGGCGAGCTTTCTGGCGATCTCGCTGCCTCCGCTGCCAGGCTCTCTGGAGATGGTAATCACCGGTGCGGGCTTTGCCTTTACCGCTTTACTCTCCATGGTTGCGCTTTTCCATTTGGTCAATTGTTCCTCTACCATCGAGTTCAGCGAACGGGTTTGTAGCTTCATGACAGTACCTCCTTTTCACGAATTGTTATGTTTTACAAGTTCGCCTACTTTGCCCCCGCTTCGTGCCTTTTGAAGATCGTTGTTGTTTAAAAAGAGTACAATTTCTCACCGGGCATGACAGTAAAACCATTTTTTATAAGGACATCAATAGCGCTATCCGGAGCATCAAAGCGGAAAATAATCACCGCATTCTCTCCGCTTTTTTCGACAAACGCGTACAGATACTCAACATTGATGCCATGTTTTGCAAGCACTTCCAGGATACTATGGAGACCGCCGGGACGGTCGGGAACCTCCACGGCGACCACGATTGTTTTGCTCACTCTCAGGCCGTTGTCATTCAGAACCTTAATTGTTTTAGGGACATCATTCACAATCAAGCGCAGAATTCCGAAATCGGAAGTATCGGCGAGCGAGAGGGTTCTGATGTTAATGTTCGTTTCCTTCAGCAGCCGTGTCACATTTTCCAGAGCTCCGGGTTTATTCTCCAGGAATATTGATATCTGTTCTACCTTCATATGTCCTCCTCATACGTTCCAAAGGATCCAGGTTATGGGGTTTGGTGCTTAAATTTTTCGCTTATCGATTACGCGGCTTGCCTTTCCTTCAAAACGCTGCAATGTTTTTGGTTCTATCAGTTTTACCTTGGCACTCACGCCCAGATAATCTTTCAAGTCTTTCACGAGGTGCTTTTCTAAATTCTGCAGGGAGCGGACCTCGTCTGCATTGGCAAAGATCTTTTCGCTCACCTCTACCTGCACTTCGAGGGTGTCCATGGTACCGGCCCTGTCCACAATGAGCTGGTAGTGCGGTTCAATTCCTGTGACCCCGACAAGAACGGCCTCGATCTGGGACGGGAAGACATTGACGCCTCTGATAATAAGCATGTCGTCACTCCTGCCCGTCACCCGGTCCATCCTGATATGGCTTCTGCCGCATCGGCAGGGTTCCGCGATCAACCGTGATACGTCCCTGGTTCGAAACCGGATAAGGGGGAATGCTTCCTTCGTGATCGTTGTGAAGACCAGCTCTCCTTCCTCTCCGTAGGGCAACAACTCGCCCGTTTCCGGATGGATCACCTCGACGATAAAATGGTCCTCAAAGACATGCATGCCGTGACGGCCTTCGATGCACTCCATAGCAACTCCGGGGCCCATTATCTCTGATAAGCCGTAGATATTCAGTGCCGTAAGATTAAGCTTGCTTTCTATTTCGTCGCGCATCTTTTCACTCCACGGCTCGGCGCCGAAAATACCGACGCGGAGCGTTAACGACCGCATATCAATACCCATTGCTGTACCCTGCTCAGCGAGGTTCAGCGCGTAGGAAGGTGTACAACAGATAGCGGAAGGGCCGAAGTCCTGGAGAATCATAATCTGCCTTTTTGTATTGCCGCCCGACATTGGTATGACGCTGGCCCCAAGTCTTTCTGCGCCGTAATGGGCGCCAAGGCCGCCGGTGAAAAGGCCATATCCGTAAGCGTTATGGATAATATCGTTTTTTGTCAGACCCGCGGCAACATAGCACCTTGCCATCAGTTCGGACCAGGTGTCGATATCCCTTTTTGTATATCCAACGACAATCGCCCTGCCTGTTGTTCCCGATGAGGCATGGAGCCTCACGATGCTGCTCATTGGTGCAGCAAACAGGCCGAAAGGATAATTGTCTCTTAAATCCTGTTTTGTGGTGAAAGGAAGCCGTGCGATGTCCGACGGGGTCTTTATGTCATCCGGGTTGACGCCGGCTTTATCGAAGGCTTTCTTATAAAAACCAACCGTATGATAGACGCGTTGCGCGACCTGCTTCAGCCTTTTCAACTGCAGGGTTTCCAGGACTTCCCTGGGTAATGTTTCAAATTCCTCATTATAGATCATCGAGTTCGCCTCCACTTCATAGAGATAGTATTTTTAAGAGCTTTAAATGTTATGCAACAATAAGGACGCCGACATGTTCGATGAATCGGGAGTCCAGTATTTTCGATATTCCCCGCTGGAGTTTACCTTGAAATGTTGTGATCCAGGGCGGTGTATGGATTACCGTGTGCCATGGAGCAGCGAGGAAAAGTTTCACATGAATGACGCGGAAGATAAATTTTCAAAGGGCTCTTGTTAGTAATATACCAAAAGATGACAAAGGGGGCAATAAACATTCGGTAAAAATAAGAAAATTTACTTTTTATGCTTTGCGGAAATTACTAGGATGTGGTACTTACATCCTTGATATTTGACCGGTTATCAGGCAAAAGGAATGAAACTGACAATTAGCCGAAAGATGCTTATGAGCTACCTGGCAATGGCCGCAATTGCCATAATAGCAAGCGTCTACGCGATTTACAGCCTGCAGAACCTGAATGAACTGGCGTATACTATTATTGATCAGGATTTTTTCGTTACCGATATCAGCAAGAACATGGTGGATACACTGGTTGCACAGGAGGCGGCCGAGAAGAAATATCTTATTCTTAAGGATCCATCCATAGCAGAGCTCTTTTGGTCACGAAGCGAGGAATTTAATAATAGCCTCAAAAATTCCATAAAAAATAATATCCCCGGAATATCGGCAACGTTGTCGCGATTGCTGGTACTGCATAACCGATATGATGAACTCTTTCGTCAAGAGATGGAACTGATTCAGAACAATCGGGTTGAGGAAGCCGTGAAGCTTTCTGAAACAGAGTCTCAAAAAACTATTGAAGAAATAGCCACGTCTTTACGTGAAATCCGCATGAAGGCCGAAGAGAATATCGACACAAGAATGAACCTCATTAAAATGCGGGGTATACAAGCTTCACGGATGACGATGACCTTGACGGTGATAAGCCTTTTGGTCGGATTGGCATTGGCTCTTATCATTACGTATACTATTTCCAAACCTCTCAAAGAACTGGAAAAAGCAACGGGCTTGATTGCCGAGGGACAGTTTCATTACAATTTGAATATTAATCGTAAGGATGAGATAGGCAGCCTCGCCGAAGCTTTTGGTTTCATGACGGAACGCCTCAAGGTTCTGGAGACTCTTCTCCTTGATGCCAGCCCTCTCACCGGTTTGCCGGGAAATCTGGCGATTGAAAAGGAAATTGAAAGGCGCTTTACAAAAAAAAAGCAGTTTTCCCTTTGCCATGTTGATCTCGATAATTTCAAGCCTTTCGCTGACAAATATGGTTATGCGTGGGGCAGCGAGGTCATCAAGGAGGTGGGAAATATCCTGATTGGTCAGGTGCCGATGACAGAAAATGGAGGTGACTTTGTAGGTCATGTTGGTGGGGATGATTTTATCATTATTTCCGACCCGGAAAAAACAGACCAGATGTGTCAGAAGATTGTCGATGAGTTCGATCGTCGTATCGTGAGGTTCTATAGTGAGAAAGACAGGCAAAAGGGATTCATCATCGGGAAAGACAGACAAGGGAATCAGCAGAGGTTTCCCCTCATAACCGTGACGATCGCGATAGTCACTGACGACGGGACGCACTATCAGGGTCCTTTGGAAATGGCACAAAAAGCTGCGGAGTTGAAGGAATATGCAAAGACGTTACCGGGAAGCAACTATGTCAAACAGGAAAATGTGGAAAATGTATCATAACTATTTAGTGTTAATGATCATCTTTTTCTTATGGGCGTGTGCATCTACGCCTCCGGCTCCGGCTCCGGTCGCTTCCCAAACGGTCATTGAAAAAAGTGTGGTCACCGAACCCCTCTCCGATGCGGATATCTTTAATAAAGGTCTGTCATATTTGGGAAGCAATGAGAAAGCCGCCGATTATGCAAAAGCCAGAGAGGCATTTAATGAGTTGCTGATCAAATATCCCGGAAGCACGTGGCGAAATAGCTCCGAAACGATGCTTCGTCTTATGGATAAGCTGCAGTCATCGGCAGAAAAGTTCCACGCAGATAAAGCCAAACTTCTGAAGGAGAACGAACTATTAAAGAAAGACAACCGACGTTTGCTGGAAGAAACAGCGAAATTAGTTCAGGAAAGTGAGCAACTTAAAAACGATATTCAGCTTTTAAAAAGTTTGGAGGTGCAGCTGCAAAAAAGGGAAAAAATGCTCAGGTAATTGGACAGATATACCGATATAAGAATGTGTAGGCACCAATCCTTGGGGGGATCATTTCCAATCTTACCATTATGGAGATACATGTTAAGATAGATGACCTGAAGATCGGCATGTATGTCATTTTACCGACATCGTGGTTTAAGCACCCCTTTGTAACAAATGAGTTTTCCATAAAGAAGAAGGATCAAATCCAAACAATCCGTGATTACGGCTTGAAGGAAGTCATCATTGATACCAGTAAAAGCAGGATTGCGAAAGCAGATCGAAAACCTTGCACGCCTCAATCTGAGGGCACGTCAAACACCCACCCCACAACCGTTGTGCCCGATGAACTGAGTGAGGCAATTCACGATAAAAAATTACCTGCCCAGGAAAAAGCAAAAGCCGTCCAAAAGCATTCCATCCTTATGATCAGTAACCTGCTGGAAAACCCGAGTGCCGAAAATATCCGTGATGTGAGAAAAGGTGTTGCAGAAGTTGTTGATTTGATTCTCACGGACGATGATACATCATATTATTTGATGAATATTACATCCCATGATTTTAATACCTATACCCATTGTGTCAATGTAGGTTTCCTGTCTATTATGCTCGCCAAGGCACTTTTCAGGAAATCTATGGCCCATGATATGCATGAACTGGGGACTGGTTTTTTTCTCCATGATCTTGGGAAGGTGTATGTGGATCCTGCAATTATTAATAAGCCGGGAGTGCTGACCGATGACGAAATGGCACAGATGCGGAAGCACCCCGTTATGGGGCACAAAATCCTGCTGGACACCAATCAAGTGACCAATGAGAGTAAAAAAATAGTAATGCAGCATCATGAGCGGTTTAACGGTGCGGGATATCCCAACAAACTCAGAGGGGAGGATATTCATCTCTACGGAAAGATATGCTCCATTGCCGATGTGTTTGACGCGCTGACTTCAGATCGTCCTTACCGGAAAAAAATGGATTCTTTCAACGCCCTGAAATTAATGAAGGAAGAAATGCTGGGGCACTTTCAGAAAGAACTGTTTGAGCAGTTTGTGTTGCTTTTCAGCCGTCCGTGAAAGCAGGATTGTTGAAAAAGGTCAATTGAGGGTTAACTCGAAATGACGAGGGACCATTTAGTCTTGGTCATTTAATTTGACTTTACAATAAAGAGAAGATGCTGTTCGATTTCCTCTTCACGCAGGACGCCAACCAATCTGTTGACCAGATTCCCATCCTTAAACAATAGAATCGTCGGGATATTCCGGATATCATATTTTGATGCCGTGAGGGGATTTTCATCGATATTCAATTTTACGAATTTCACTCCGCCGGCATATTTGGATGCAAGCTTTTCTAAAATCGGTTCAAGCGTGCGGCATGGTACACACCAGGATGCCCAGACATCCATCAGGACGGAGCCGCGGGAAGAAAGGACCTCCCTGGAAAATGTTTCATCATTGATTTCCATAGGATGGCCCTCGCCGTCCCTGATCACGAGGGGCACGCCGCAGTTGCCGCATAAAGGTCGCTGATTCAGGCGATCCTCGGGAATGCGATTTTTTGTGCCGCAACTGAGACACCTGATAATCATATCGTCAAGATGGGCATGGCATCTGCCGCATGTGGGCCGATCCTGAAGATGATCCTTCGGAATACGGTTCTTCGTGCCGCAATTGAGGCACCTGATTATGATATTGTTGTGTGACATTGTGCTTTTCATATCCTTTTCTATATTATCATCATTCGCCATAGAAAAGTCAATATCACTCTTAATCGCATGCTTGTCCTTGACAAAGCGCTCACTACCCCATAAGCTCAGGGGAATAGAGGCATATTTATTCCACCAGAAGTATTGAAAAAAATTTAACCAGACTTCTTTACCGTGAGATGAAAACTTATCATAAAGTAATTATCGGCGATTCAAGAAAGATGAACGAGGTGAAGGATGAATCCATTCATCTTGTCATCACATCACCACCCTATTGGCAATTAAAAGATTACGAAAAAAAAGGCCAAATAGGTTTTAATGATACCTACGAGGACTATATCAATAATTTGAACCTCGTATGGAGTGAATGCCACAGGGTTTTGCATGATGGATGTCGTCTCTGCATCAATATAGGCGATCAGTTTGCCCGTTCTGTATATTACGGTCGATACAAGATAATCCCTATAAGAACTGAAATCATCAAGTTCTGCGAGAGTGCCGGATTTGATTATATGGGTGCCGTTATTTGGCAGAAGGTTACCACATGCAATACCACAGGTGGCGCCACTGTCATGGGTTCTTTTCCCTATCCACGCAATGGCGTCATCAAGATTGATTACGAATTTGTACTGATTTTCAAAAAGCATGGAACCCCACCCAGGGTTTCCAAAGACATCAAAGAGCAATCAAAACTATCCTTGGAAGAATGGAATACATATTTTACCGGGCATTGGAATTTAACCGGCGAGAAGCAGAATCAGCACCTGGCAATGTTCCCGGAAGAATTGCCGAGGCGTCTCATTAAGATGTTTAGTTTTGTCGGAGATACAATTGCTGATCCCTTCCTGGGAAGCGGCACGACATCGTTAGCTGCGAAAAATCTTCACAGAAATTCTATCGGGTATGAAATCAACGAGGGCTATTTACCTGTTATCAAAGAAAAACTGGAATTATTGCACGGTAGAGACCATCAGGCAATAAACTTAGAAATCATTACAGGGGAAGATCGTATCAAAGACTTTGAGGAAGAGATACAAAGGTTACCTTATATATTCAGAGATCCCATACTTTTCGATAAAAAGATTAACCCTAAGCGGCTTCAGTTCGGTTCCAAGATAGATAAATCCAGCGTGGAGAGAGACAGTTATTATACTGTGAAAGAAATCATCTCACCGGGAATGCTCATACTGAACAATGGTCTGAAAATCAGTCTTCTTGGTGTGAAAGCGAAGTCTGAGAAAAATGGAGAAGCCATTCAATTCTTGCGTAACAAGCTTCATGGAAACAAGGTATCCATGAAATTTGATTGTATCAGATATGATAAGAATAATAATCTGCTCTGTTACCTCTATTTAAGGAACAAGACTTTTATCAATGTTCACCTCATCAAGAGTGGGCTTGTGGATGTTGACACAACAATAGAATATACATATAAGTCCAGATTCCTTGCCGCAAGACCGGTCTCACAGCACAGCAACGAGCCGCCGTCGCCGTCTGATCGTTAACTACAAGCAGTTATACCTGACGAGTATTTTTATCCCAAGGAATCTCGACACTGCTTGAAACGAACCGTAATTTTTGATAATGCTTTCCACCAGTAGTAAAATATTTTAGTAAGGATTAGAATTATATGATGTTTCATGATCGATTTCATTGCGGCAGCCTGAGTATTTTGGATGTTGGCCGCGAGGTTGTGCTGGCAGGCTGGGTGGACGCGCTGAGGGATCACGGGGAGTTGCTCTTTATCCACCTGCGGGATCGGAGCGGTATTGTTCAGGTGGTTTTCAGTTCCGAATTCGCCTCGCAAACAGTCTGTAAGAGCGCCGCTTCACTGAGAAGCGAATTTTGTGTCGCTCTCAAGGGGCGCGTTCACAAACGTTCCGAGGGTACAGAAAATGCCAACCTTGACACGGGTTTTATCGAGGTTATGGCCGCGGATCTTACAATCCTCAGCAAATCCGAGACATTGCCTTTCCCCATTTCAGAAAAAGCCATGGTCTCCGGCACAAGTGTGAAAGGGCTTGATTCGGTGGCCGAGGACTTGAGGCTTCAGTACCGATACCTCGATCTGCGGCGGCCCACGATGCAGGAGTATCTCATAAAACGGCATCGGATTATCAAGATCGTGAGAGATTTTCTGGACGAACGGGGCTTTATCGAGATAGAGACCCCGATGCTGACAAAGAGCACGCCGGAAGGAGCCCGCGATTACCTCGTCCCCAGCCGTGTTCATCAGGGGCGATTTTATGCCCTGCCCCAGTCGCCACAGCTTTTCAAACAACTCCTCATGGTGGGTGGATATGAGCGATACTTTCAGATAGTCCGGTGTTTCCGCGACGAGGATCTCCGCCCCAACCGCCAGCCCGAATTCACGCAGCTTGATCTGGAAGCTTCCTTCATCGATGAAGAATTCATCTATGAACTGATGGAAGAGCTTATTGTGCGGATGTTTGCCGTGGGAGGCATCACGCTCCCCCGGCCTTTTCCCCGGATGACCTACCGGGAAGCCATGGATACCATGGGTTCCGACCGGCCGGATACGCGCTTTGGCCTGCGGTTCGTAGAAGCGACGGACATCTTCAAGAATACCGCATACGGTATATTCAAGCAGATCCTCCAGCGCGGGGGGTGCATCAAAGGAATCAACATCACGCAGCAATCGGAGAAACTCAGCAAGAATGTGCTCCAGAATGAATACGCGAAAGAGATTGTGCCCGGGTTCGGCGCGAAAGGAATGACCTGGATGAGGGTTATGGCAAGCGGACTCGAATCGAACATCGTTCAGTTTTTCAGCAAAGATGAGCAAAAAGCAATTATTGAGCGTTTCAAGGCGGAAATTGGTGATGTGATCATTATGATTGCCGACGCCTCGTATGATGTAGTTGTCTCTGCCCTCGGTCAGCTTCGCCTCCACATTGCCGACCGTCTCGGTCTGATTCCTGAAAACATGTACAGTACGCTGTGGGTCACGGATTTTCCCCTCTTTATGGATACCGAGGAGGGCATTACCTCAAGCCATCACCCGTTTACCGCCCCTGACCGGATGGAGTTCGATCCGGCGGATCGTGAAGGGCTTCTGGCCCTGAGGTCAAGGGCCTACGACGTGGTCGTCAACGGAGAGGAGCTGGGCGGCGGCAGCATACGGATAAACGACCGTGACGTGCAGGGGAAAATTTTTCAAGCCCTCGGGTTGTCAGCAGCGGATGTTGAGGAAAAATTTGGTTTCTTTCTGCGCGCACTGGATTTTGGCGCCCCTCCCCACGGAGGCATTGCCCTCGGCATGGACCGGGTGTGCTCGATGATACTCGGAACATCGTCAATCCGGGAGGTTATCGCGTTTCCGAAGAACCGGAGCGCCTTCTGTCCTCTGACTCAGGCCCCGTCGGACGTTGCACGGGATCAGCTTGGGGAGCTTGGCCTTCTCAATCTTGGCGGGGCGGACACGATACCTGGCATGGAAAAGCGGCAAGACCTCATTGATTCCCTCTCCTGGGTATCCCGCATCGGTGTAGAAGAAAAGGAGCGCTCCACGATTGCCGGAGCCCTTGATGAGGCGAAACGTCTCGCAGAGACGGCAAGCGTTAGGGCCGGGGACGAGGCGCCGCTTTTTTCCGTTACAGGTACCGCAAACCGCATGCGAAAAGTCGGGGATCCACAAACATCGCCTCATGCGGAAAAAGGCGAGATTTTTAAAAACGCCCCCGCTGTGAAAGGAAACTATTTTAAAGTACCCGGCATTTTAGAATGACACCTTAAGGAATATCAATGAAAGCAGAGATCTTTACGCATACCAATCCCGCACCGTCCTCTTCTGTTAAGCAAGGATTTTTAGCGGGGAAAACATTTAGCGTCCAGCCGAACATGTCCGTTCGCGGCTGGCCGACGGATGCCGGTTCACTCGCCCTGAAGGGCTTTACCGCCATTGAAGACGCCACAATCATTGAACGTGTGAAAAATGCCGGAGCGGTCATTGTCGGCAGCACCCGCATGAGCGAACTTGGTCTCGGCCTGAACGGAGATACATCAGGCCTTGCCCTTGCGGAAGGCCGGGCGGACATGGCATTCATGACGGACACGATGGGTGAGGCGCGCGTTACCGCGTCCCGCGTCAAGGTTTACGGATTCAAGCCGACCAGCGGTATCGTCTCACGTTTCGGATTGATCGGTCTCGTACCGTCCATGGAGTGTTTCGGAATTCTGGCAACAAATCCGAATGATATCGCCACGGTGATGGGAGTTGTTGCCGGCAAGGATGACCGGGATTTTTCACTGTTCGCCGGCGAGATGCCGCGATTCAGTGAAGCATCAGGAGCGGCTCTTTCCGTGAACGCAATCGGCATTGTGAATGAATGCATGAAACACTTGCGTGAAGAAGAAGCCCGGACTTTCAAAAATGGCATAGAAAAGCTCAAGGCATTAGGATTCAGTATTCACGAGGTCAGCCTCCCTGATTTTGATCTCTTCCGTACCATTCATCATATTGTCGGTTCGGTGGAGGCGTCTTCAAGCTGTGGGAAATATGACGGAGTCCGTTACGGTCATCGCACGGCAACGGCAAAAAACTGGAATGACATGTACCTCAAATCCCGGTCTGAATGCTTCGGCGTATTGATCAAGACATACCTTTTCCAAGGGGCCTACTTCCAGTTTGAAAATTATGCCGCATTCGAAAACGCAAGCCGCCTTCGGGCCCGCGTGGTGAAGGATGTCGACGGCATATTCACCAAGGTTGATGCTCTTGCCTTTCCAACAAGGAGGAGTGGCGTGCAGCAGGCAGAGGCAAGGAGTGTCGATGATATCTATGACGAGTGTGCCCTGACACTCCCGGCCAATGTGATGGGATTACCCTCTGTGCAGATACCGGGTTTCGTTCTCGACGGAAACACCGATCTCGGTTTACAGATCGTCGGAGAACGCATGAGTGATGCGCGGTTGCTGTCACTTGCTGTTCGGTTGTTCCAGAGCGCGGAAGGAGTCTGAAACAATGGAATATGAAGCTGTAATCGGTTTGGAAATCCATGTTGAGCTTAACTGTATCACCAAAATGTTCTGTGATTGTCCCAACAGCATCGGCGATGATCCCAACCTGAATACCTGCCCCATCTGCCTGTGGTTTCCCGGGGTCATTCCCAGATTCAGCGGGGAGGCCCTTGAAAAGGCCGCATTGACGGCCATGGGGTTGAATTGTTCCATTCAGGAACGGAGCGCCTTCGATCAAAAGGTATATTACTATCCGGACCTTCCCAAGGGATTTCAGCTGTCCCAGGCGCACCTGCCGCTGGCAAGAAACGGTTTCCTTGATATTACTGGAGAGGATGGACATCCGAAGCGCCTCCGTATCCACAAGATCCATATGGAGGAGGATGTGGCAAAACTCGTCCATGAAGTAGAAGGGCGGACCCCCATCAGCCTGGTTGATTTCAACCGCGCCGGTGTGCCGCTGGTGGAAATCGTTACGGAACCGGACATGCGGAGCCCCCATGACGCAATGGAGTTTATCCGAGCATTAAGGACGCAGATACGGTATATCGGCACTTCCGAATGCAGTATGGAGGCGGGAACCATGCGTGTTGATGCCAACATATCCCTCCGACCGAAAGGAACGGACCAGCTTAATACGAAGGTCGAGGTGAAAAACATGAATTCGATCCGGCACCTGGGAGATGCCATTGTCTACGAGATCAACCGGCAAACGGCAAGTCTCATGTCGGGGGAGGCCGTTGTTCTGCATACCCGCCTCTGGGATCCGGAAAAGCGGGCCACTGTTCCCATGCGCGGCAAGTTCGAAGGTCCCTGTGTTCCCGATCCATCAGTACCTCAGATAATAATCACCGATGCATGGAAAAAGGAGATGCGCGCAAGGCTCCCTGAGATGCCGGCAGGCAAGGCGGAACGATTTCGCAGGGAATACGGGCTGGTTCAGGAGGAAGCCCTCATGATGAGCGCGGAGAGGGATTTGTCGGAATATTTTGAGAACGTGGTAAAGTGCAATGTTCCTCCCAGGACTGCGGCCCACTGGATTGCCACTCAGCTTCTTCCCGCCCTCAGGGAAAAAAATCACACCTTTACGGATACACCTGTTACACCGTTACGCTTTGCGGGTCTGCTTGCCATGCTTGAAAACAATGAGATCAACGCAAATGCCGCAAAAGATGTCATGGGCCGCCTCTTCGAGAACGATGAAACCCCGGCGAAGATTGTCGATAAATACGGTTTCCGGCAGGTCTCCGATGCCGGTCAGCTCGAAAAGATCGTGGACGAGGTCCTGGCAGCAAATCCTGACGCGGTGAATGATTACCGCAACGGCATTGAAAAAGCCATGGGATTCCTCATCGGCAGGGCTATGCAAGCCTCGAAGGGCAAAGGCAATCCCAAACTGATCAAAGAAATCATGGCAAGGAAGCTGGGAAAATAAATTGGGGTGGGGATTTGCCCATGATGTTACTACGTTGTTCATGGCGATCCAGGTAGACGCCTTTCTGATGCTCATGCATGCAGAAACGACGGCATTTTCTGTGGCAGTTTGAAATGAGCTTCAATTATGAGACCTGCTTGGGACAGGCTGGAGTGGATTCACCTTTGTTAAATCCAAAAGCATTGGGGTATAGGGGATATCACCCTGCATCCCTTCGGGGATATTCGGAAGGAAACCCAGCCGCGCATATATATGAACGGTGTTGGGTAACGAATTGACAGTGATTTTGGAAAGATTCGGCGTATTCTTAACACAGATTTCCACCGCTATTCTCAATAACTCTCTGCCGATACCTCTTCTCCGAAATTCTTTTTCCACACAGAACACTGATATGTGATTAGTGTTCCGTATTTCAACCGTTCCTACAATTTCGCCCTCTATTTCAGCAGTCAGCACAAAGTGGTGTATCAGGGAATTGTCCACGAGTTGGTTAGTCTGAAGCCTCTTGAGACAGCCCCACACCCCATCTTCAAGGTAATCGTGGGCGATAAGTTCGTTAATCATGTGAATGATAAGACCAGGGGTCTCGGGTGCGTCACCAGGTTCCATAAATCTGGCCAAATATTTTTTTATGAAGTTTATTGTAAAATTTCTCAAGGACACACAATACGGCAACGAATGTTGTTTACCATGGGGAGGTGTAATTGGAACCTCTTCAGTCGCTGAACGCAGAATACGGAGGACTAAAGGAACGTCACAATCCACAGGATGCGGAAGATTAGGATGTATGGGGATTTCCTGGCAGCGAGAGCGCTGTCAGGAAGGGTGTATGATGAATTTCATAATCACTTGCCCTCCTAAGTTCTTAGAAAAAGATAGCGGCCAAATGACTGAGGAACGAATCTATACTGTTGGTATATAATTAAACGGAAGTGGCTACATTGTCAAGGATTTTGTTAAAGCAGCATGACAAATTTGAGGGTTTTACGGCTTTTACAAAGTCGTCAACGTGAGATGAAATTACTGTTTCGCGGTTTCAAAGCAGAACTTTCCCATGTCTGCCGGGGGTTTCAGTGGATAGTTCCCTGTGTAACAGGCAAGACAAAAACTGTCGTTACTCAGCCCGGTTGCTTCGACCATACCTTCCAAGGAGAGGTAATGCAAACTGTCCAGCCCGATGAAGCGAGCGACAGCTGCAACGTGTTCTTTCTGTGCTGCGATGAGCTCTCCTTTAGACGAGAAATCAATCCCGTACGGGCAGGGATAACGCGTGGGCGGACAGCTCACGACCATATGGATCTCCTTCACACCGCTTTCACGTAGATTGCGCACACGGTTGCGGCTGGTTGTCCCCCTGATGATAGAATCTTCCACAATCAAGACCCGTTTTTCGGATATCAAGGGTTTCACGGGGTTTAACTTGACCCGTACGCCAAAGTCCCTCATGGGTTGGGACGGCTGAATGAATGTGCGTCCCACGTAATGGTTGCGGATCATGCCCATTTCAAAGGGAATTCCGCTCTCTTCGGCATAGCCTAGAGCGGCGTAGTTTCCCGAATCGGGGAAGGGCATCACAAGGTCAACATCGGGCCTGTATTCCTTTGCCAGGCTGTGTCCGAGTCGCTTCCGGCAGGTATAGACATTCTGACCAAATACCTGGCTGTCGGGCCGGGCAAAATAGATCAGTTCAAAGATGCAATGGGCGGGCTTTTCCTGATGATATGGGGTAAGGCTTTTTACACCATTCTGGTCTATTATTAATATTTCACCAGGTTTCACATCGCGCAGGTATTGAGCGCCTACCAGGTCAAAGGCGCAGGTTTCGGAAGCGATAACCCACCCGCCGTTGAGCATTCCAAGAGAAAGAGGACGAAATCCACGGGGGTCACGCGCAGCGATGACCTTGTCTTTCGTAAGCATGACAATGCTGTATGCGCCCTGAACCTGGAGAAGGGCTTTCGTGATGGCCTCATCGATTCCATTTTTTAAATGCCTAGCCATCAGGTGAATGATCACTTCGCTATCCATGGTAGACTGGAATATGGAGCCCCGCTCTTCAAGATCGGACCGCAGAGACCGGGCATTGATGAGGTTGCCATTGTGGCCAAGGGCATAGTAGTCATCGGCATGGTGCACTAAAAACGGCTGGGCATTCGCAAGAACGGAAGAACCCGTTGTGGAATAGCGCACATGCCCGATGGCCAGGTGGCCCGGAAGTTTGGAAAGGGTATCTTCCCGGAACACTTCCGAAGCGAGGCCCATCCCCTTATGCCCCCATACCTGACAGCCATCTGCCGTATTGATGCCCGCACTCTCCTGTCCGCGATGCTGGAGGGCGAAGAGCCCGAAGAATGTAACACGTGCCGCCTCTTCGCATCCATAAATGGCAAAAACACCGCACTCTTCCCTTGGCATCTCTGCGCCTATAAGATATTGAAACATATAAATTATTACCTCAATGTCCCCATTAAAAAATATACTTTATCTCTTTTTGCCCTTTACAAAGAAAAGAAGAGGTCAGGAAGGGCTCATGGTGGAGCATGATAATCCTGGAGAGGATATACCTCCCATTTTTCCTTATTCATGGCCATGATCGCATCACTCAAAGCTCTGGAGCCGGCAATGGTTGTGGTGTAGAGTACGTTGTAGACAAGCGCGCCCCTTCGTATGTGATAGGCATCCATGGTTGACCTGCGCCCGACGCTTGTGTTGATAACCACCTGGATATCGCCGTTCTTAATGCGGTCTACCACATGCGGTCGACCTTCGCTCACCTTGAGAATGGTTTCTGTCTTGACGCCGAATCTCTTCAGGTGAGCCGCCGTACCCTGGGTGGCCATGATATGGAATCCCATGTTTTGAAAAGCGCCGGCGATTGGTACAATTTTGTCCTTGTGGAAATCATGCACGCTGATGAACACGCCTCCCTTGAGAGGCAAATGAAACCCCGCTGCCATTTGTGATTTCGCGAAGGCCATGCCAAAAGAACGGTCAATGCCCATTACTTCTCCGGTGGACTTCATTTCCGGCCCCAGGAGGACATCCACATTAGGAAACCGGTTAAAGGGAAAGACCGCTTCTTTCACGGAAATATGTTTGGGCCATATGGTATTCGTGAATCCCAAATCTTTTAAGGACTTCCCCAGCATAATCTTGGTGGCCAACTTGGCTAAGGGCACGCCGATGGCCTTGCTGACAAAGGGAATAGTGCGGGATGCCCGCGGATTGACCTCCAAAACGTAAAGAATATCGTCTTTGACGGCATACTGGATATTCATGAGGCCAACCACTCCCAGTTCCCGGGCAATTAGTTTTGTCTGTTCTTCAATCGTTTCCAACAGTTTCCGGGAAAATGTGATAGGTGGAAGCACGCAGGCGCTGTCTCCGGAATGGATGCCGGCTTCTTCGATATGTTCCATGATACCGCCTATGACGGTGTCTGTACCGTCGCTTACGGCATCCACATCAACCTCGATGGCATCCTCCAGAAATTTATCAATAAGGATTGGATGATCCGGCGACGCAGCAATAGCTCTCTCCATAAACTGGCTCAACGTTTCCTGATCGTATACAATCTCCATGGATCGCCCTCCGAGAACATAGGAGGGTCTCACCAGTACGGGGTAGCCGATCCTTCGGGCGGCCTCGATGGCCCCGTTAATATCGGTTGCCGTGTCATTGTCCGGTTGTTTCAGATTCAGGCGTTTCACAATATCCTGGAAACGCTCCCGGTTTTCTGCACGGTCTATCGCATCGGGAGACGTCCCCAGAATTTTTGCTCCCGCGGCTTCCAGATCCTTGGCAAGATTGAGAGGGGTCTGTCCGCCGAACTGCACGATTACCCCCAGGGGATTTTCAGTTTTCAGGATATGGAGGACGTCTTCCAGCGTGACCGGCTCAAAAAATAGCTTATCCGAGGTGTCATAGTCGGTGCTCACCGTTTCCGGGTTGGAATTCACCATGATGCTTTCAACCCCTTCTTCCCGAAGGGCGAATGATGCATGCACGCAGCAATAGTCGAACTCGATTCCCTGGCCGATGCGGTTTGGACCTCCTCCCAGGATCACCACTTTCGGTTTTGCGGAGGGGCGTGCCTCATCTTCGGTCTCGTATGTCGAATAATAGTAAGGGGTATAGGCCTCGAATTCCGCCGCGCAGGTATCTACAAGTTTGTAGACGGGCAGGATATTTTCCCGAAAACGCTCCTGGCGGATATCCTCCTCGGATTTTTTCCACAGTTGACCCAGGTAGCGATCGGAGAATCCCAACTTTTTGGCTTCCTTTAAAATCTCGGCAGAAGGAACAGTAGACTCCAGAACCTTTTCCTCCTCCACGATAGTCTGAATCTGGTACAAAAACCAGGGATCGATCCTTGTGAGGTGTGTGATTTCTTCCAGGCTCATTCCCCGGTAAAAGGCAGTGGCGATGTAAAAGAGCCTGAGTGAATTCGGTGTCTTCAATTGCAGGGCCAGAAAGTCCCTGTGATTCCCTGTGATGTTGTCCGGCAACGCTGCGTTCAGACCAAACCGGCCGATTTCCAGAGAACGGATCGCTTTCTGGAGAGCCTCTTTAAAGGTACGTCCAATGGACATGGTCTCTCCCACCGATTTCATGGAGGTTGTCAAGATATCCTCGGTTTCCGGAAATTTTTCAAACGTCCACCGGGGGATCTTCACCACGCAGTAGTCGATGGTGGGCTCAAAGGAGGCCATCGTTTCCCTCGTGATATCATTGGGAATTTCGTCGAGGGTATAGCCTACGGCCAGCTTTGCGGCAATTTTTGCGATGGGGAATCCCGTAGCTTTGGAGGCAAGAGCGGAAGAACGCGACACGCGGGGATTCATCTCGATAACGACCAGCTCTCCGTTTTCAGGGTTTACGGCAAATTGTACATTCGATCCGCCTGTTTCCACGCCGATCTCCCGCATGATGGCGATTGCCGCGT
>CAZMBE010000025.1:0-44117 GCA_964564625.1 uncultured Syntrophaceae bacterium
AGGCTGACCTTTGCCGTCAACCACCTTGCCCTCGAGGCTTGTTGTTCCGCCAAGCTCCCTGTCCTCGAGGCTTGTCGCACCTCCAATTACCTTGCCTTCCAGGCTTGTTTTGCCACCGCAGCTAACGACGAACATACTCAAGAAAACGACCAGCACGTACCATACAGCAACTTTTTTCATAGTTCATCCTCATGTTCCACTTTCCTGAAAATAATCTCAACCATTGCAGTTGTAACTATCGCGTAATACCCGATATCGGTCAATTATTGCTTTTATCAAGTTTGTTACTTGCCAATACTCAATGCCGGATCAAATTTCCCTGCTACCGTCGGACTCTGGGCATTCTTTGTTTCTCTCCTTACCTGCTCCGACAGATAGGGAATAAGCTCACCAAGAGTTACCCTCCCATCCTTATTGTAATCAGCATCGCCCTTAAGACCCTTGAGCAGGAAATAGGTGAACACACCATGTCCGCCACCCCAATCCTTGCTTTCTTGTGAAAATTGCTTCTCGTCAGATGCACTGATGACGGCAACACCGTCACCAATCTTTGAAAGATTCTGCAGACCGGAACTGATCAAGTTGATCTCTACACCTCTAATAACACGCCGTGAAATATCAAATGTCTGTCCAACACCTCCGGAATGACAGGCATCGGCTATGACCACCACCTTCTTTGCCTTGATAAAACGCTTGAGGGCCGTTTCAATATCCCACATGGGGAATCCGGTCGATGCAACGTCGTCGTAGTTTACATCGAAGGGAAGTAAAAAAAGATTGTTCGGCGAATCAGGTGATTCCGGTGAACCGTGGCCCGCAAAGTAAATTGTGACGATATCTTCTTCCAATGCTTGTTTCATCCAGTTGAAAAGGACATACCGGATGCCTTGAGCCGTTGCCTCAGAATCCAGAAGCAATCTGACCCGTGAAGGTGCGTATCCGCCTCCTTGCTGTGAAATCAGCCATTCATGGAAAGCTTTCGCGTCGGTTGAGGCATATCGCAACCCGGCAATACGGGAATCCTTGTAGGTGGAGATGCCAACAATGACTGCCCACTTCTGACCTGTTAATCGAGAAGCCCTTTGCGTATCCTCACGCTCAAGTGCGGGAGGGGGCCGTGCCGTTATTTTCTTCTCCGTGTCCTTCAAAGATACATCCACATAGACATACCCCTCGTTGTCCCCAAACAGCCCATCTTGGTCATTCATTCTGAAATACAGCACACCATCCTGATCCGGTTCCAAACTTAACTCATTGCCGACCGCAAACGGCGTTCCTTCATGTCCGATCTTGCCGATGAGGGCGCCCTGGCTCCACCCTTTCACCTGGAGCCCAATGGGAATGCAGAGCGCGTTGCTGGCTCCGGTACCATCTGGGCCGGACCAACTGCAGAAGCTGCCTGCTGTCCAGCGGCCTTTCGCCTTTATTTCATAACGCTTGCCTTTTTCTGCAACCACGCCGGAATTTCTCCATTCCTCCGCCTGGGCCAAAACCTTTGTTTTTGTCTGTTGTCTTTCTGAGGTAAGTATACTGGCAGACTGTGGCTGGTCTTGATATCTGATACCGGCACAACTGACTAATAGAATTATAAAGACAAATAACAATCGTAAGTACTTCATCACCGCTCCCCTAATGGTTGCTCTATCAGTAAAATTCCATATCCTTTGATATGGAATTTTACTGATCCGACCCTATTACCCTCACCCTATGGTAAGGGGGTTATGAATTTTATTTCCCACGTTACATGTTCTTTATATTTATCACCATTTCTTAATGAAATCTACAATGAAGAGGGGAAATAATCGGGCAACACATTCAGGATGGTGTCCTTATCTCACCTGAGCAGAAAATGTGCCGTCAATACTTTGCATCCTTCATACGGCAAGGATAGAAATCATTAATCGAATCTATAAGATTTCTCAGCCTTCCAAAGCTCTTGCGGTTAAAATCTATCACAAGCCGAGGCAGGTGAATAATATCCATATCATCCATTTCAGCTTCCAACGTTCCGGATGCCTCGATACTTCCCTCCGGCAAAAGTATGTCACGAAACTGCTCTCTCAGTTTTCTGACATCATCGGAGTTAAGCGCAGAGACGAGGCGGATCACGAGCCGGCTATCAACATATCGCATGCTGTGATAGCGGCGATAGAAATGCTGAATCTTCTCCAATGCCTCATCCACGGACCAGACCCGCGTGAAGAGCGCAAAGTCCGACGGGCAGATATAGTTACGAGCCAAAAGCTCTTCCTCGAGGAACTTGATCAGATGGGTCCAGTATGGACAATCCGGATCGTCCAATAGTACAAGAGGCAGAGGATTGCGTTTACCGGTTTGCACAAGGGCAAGCGTTTCCATCGCCTCGTCGAGAGTGCCGAAGCCCCCTGGGAAGAGTGCCACGGCGTCGGTTTCTTTAAGGAAGGCAACTTTGCGGTTAAAAAAATACTTGTACGTAATTTGCCGCGGGTTGTCTTTAATTACGGGATTTAATTTCTGCTCGAACGGCAAACGGATGTTAACACCAAAGGAATGCTCGGAGCCTGCGCCCTCATTGGCAGCCTGCATGATGCCTCCTCCTCCCCCGGTGATGACCATAAACCCTTCCTCAGAAAGCTTTTTTCCAAAGAGCTTTGCCATCTCATACATAGGATCACCCGGCTTGGTGCGGGCCGATCCGAAGACCGTGACCTTCCGCACGTTCCGGTATGGGCCGAAGACCTTGGATGTGAATCTCATCTCTTTAAGCGTTGTGTTCATGAGCTTGAGGTCCGCGCTCTCGTCGTTTTCCTGCCCGGCTTTGAGTGAGGCAATGATCATTTCACGGACGTATTCAGGCCTTCGGATGCTCTGGGCAGTCTCCATCAATTTATCGATGATATCATCAATGGGGCCGTTATTTTTGGTGAAATGAATTTTCATGGTTGTATTGTTCTCCTGAAGGCTCCTGCTGAATTGGCTATAATATTTAGTAATCCATTTTGTTGATGAAAAAAGGTTATTTCCTTAAACGGTTTCAGGTGTATACATGAATATCGCAAGATGTGGAAATGAAATTTGACATTTCTGTCTTAAACTTATACGTTACAGAAAAATATACTGGTAATTATAATAATCCTTCGTGAACATTTATATTTCATCTGGCACAAAATATCTATTTGATATTCATTTCAGTGAATAGCTGAAAGGAGAATTGCAAAATGTTTAACCCAGCGAGAATTCTTGTACCAACGGATTTTTCCAAGTATTCGGACACGGCTTTAAAAGCCGCCATTGATATCGCAAAACAATTTAATTCTAAGATTTATCTTTTACATGTTATTGACAAAGGCCTGCAGCAAAGCTTTTCTGACTATTCTATGAATCCGGAAGTAATGGTTCGGTTTAAGAGTGATAGCTTCAAAGTTTCTAAAGAACAACTGGAGCAGGAGGTCACTCGAATTTCTAAATCGAAAAAGCTTGAAGTTACCTTTGGTATTAAGGAGGGAACCCCTTACGATGTGATATTAAAGGAGCAGAAGGCGAATAAAATCGATTTAATCGTAATCTCCTCTCATGGAAGAACCGATATCATGAAGCATCTCATCGGAAGTGTGGCCGAAAAGGTTATGAGAGGGGCGAAATGCCCCGTCTTGCTCGTGAAAGCATAATTTTATATTTTAAAAATACCGGAGGAAACAGAAACATTGCTTATCGTAATGCATCATAAGGCCAGCAGCAAGCAGATCAATGCCATAATTGCGGCAGTGAAAAATATGGGCTTGAAGGCAAAGCCTATACCCGGAAGCCAGAGAACGGCGATCGGCGTCCTGGGGAATATAGGATATATTGATGATTTGCATATCCGCGACCTTCCTGGGGTAAAAGAAATTATCCACGTTACCAAGCCGTATAAGATGGTATCCAGGGATTTCCATCCCAAAGGCACCGTGATAAAGGTCGCCCATATCGAAATCGGTGCGGGGAAGAGACCCATCGTGATTGCCGGTCCATGCGCCGTGGAAAGCGAGCATCAGATCGTCAAAACCGCTGTTGCCGTAAAGCGCCTAGGGGCCGATCTTCTCAGGGGAGGCGCCTTCAAGCCGCGCACCGGGCCCCATACCTTTCAGGGGCTGGAAAGAGAGGGGTTGAGACTTCTTTCTCTGGCCAAAAAGAAGTCTGGGCTACCAATTGTTACAGAGGTTATGACCCCGGAAAATGTCGCGCTTGTCGCGGAATATGCCGATGTGCTCCAGGTGGGAACCCGTAACATGCAGAATTTTGACCTGTTGAAGGAGTTGGGGCGGATACGAAAGCCCGTGCTTCTGAAGCGCGGGATGAGCGCCACGATCGAGGAATTCCTGGCGGCTGCCGAATATATCTGCGCAGCAGGAAATTCAAACGTCATCCTGTGCGAACGGGGCATACGCACCTTCGAAACAGCCACACGCAACAGTCTTGACCTTTCCGTCATACCATTGATCAACGAGCTGTCACATTTGCCGGTGATCATCGATCCATCCCATGCCACAGGCAAGAGGAGCCTAGTTCCTCCTATGTCGAAGGCAGCCCTTGTGGCCGGTGCACACGGCATCATGGTAGAAGTACACCCGGAACCGGAAAAAGCCCTGTCGGACGGCCCTCAATCTTTGACAATAGAAGGTTTTGGAAAAATGATGGCGGAAATCAAGAACCTTATATCGTTTCTGGGTTTTTGACGATTATTACCCCGGCAAGTAATACTTTAATTTGACAGTCCGGCGGAATTCGGAATCCATTGAAAAGACTGAATGCCAACCTATTCAAGTACGGGGCAGGCTTATCAAGCACGGCATGATATGCTTTGATATGTTCACTTGCCATAGAAATACAAGGTCGAAGGAGTGTTATTTTCGCACAAGCCCGCTTTCTTTGACGCCTATTGCCGGCGTCCAGCTCATTCTTTTATAGAGATTTGGACCCACTTGTTCCATCCAGGTTATTTTTTTTACGCACGGCGTTTTTATAAGCAGTGACAAGCTCGATGGCAGTTCATTAGGATTGCAGCGGCTGGAATAATAATGCACTGTATAAATCCCGATTTTCTTCTCATCTTCCTGAAAATAAAACCATATCACTCCGAATGCAACAAAAGCTGCGATAATCATGATAATGTTTTTCATCATATTAATAATACTTTATAATAAACATTTTATGTTGAACAATTCTGTTAAATTTATTTATACAATAAGTTATAATTCATCTCAAGCCATTCATACGTTCCCCACACTAGATATTTTACTTGTTTGCAAAATGCAAACAAATATATAGATATCAATGCCATGAAAAAAACAGAACCGATGGATCTTTCGCTGATTGAAGATATGAGCAATGATGAAATGAAGAATTATTGTGAGTTTTTGCTCTGGCACTACCGTGTGGTTGACGCTTTCTGGTTCCTCTATGTATCGGAGACAATCGATCAGGAGACAGCAGAAAGCATTAATGAACGGGTATGGTCAAAGGCAGCCGGCATGGCTGCAAAAGATCTTCAAAAGCGTTACATGATCAGGGAAAAGGGATTGAAGGGTTTTGTAAAGGCCCAGAAACTGTTTCCCTGGAGTATCATTATTGGGTATAAATATGAAGAGAAAGATGGTGAGGTGATAATTTCTGTCCCCCGGTGTGCACCACAGCTGGCAAGGGTTGCGAAAGGATTGCCGGAGTTCTCCTGTAAGGAGATGCACCGTAGTGAATTTACTAATTTTGCCATAATCTTCGATGACAGGATACAGGTGGAATGCCTCTTTGCGCCCCCCGATCCGCATCCAGATGACACCTTCTGTCGATGGCGATTTACCTTAAAGTAATATTTGGATGATAATGACGGCAAAATCTTTTTTCGAGCATAGGTTATTGTATGAAATCATGTTACAAGTGCAAAAAGGAGCTCCACATCGATAAAATTGTGGGCAGAAAAGACGCATGTCCTTTCTGTGGGTCTGATCTTCGCTGTTGTCGTAATTGCCGTCACTTCGACCAGAGACTCTACAATAAGTGCCGCGAGTCACAGGCAGACAGGGTACTGGACAAGGAGCGCAGTAATTTCTGCGATTATTTTTCTTTCAGTAAATCCCGCTTCGATATGGAGAAAAAAGAAGGCGAAGAAACGGCGAGAGACAAACTGGAAGCTCTTTTTAAGAAATAAGAAATTTACAATTTTCTGCAATTACAAATAATCATATCTTTTCAAAATTTTAGAACGACAATCTTTTTTTTTGACCTATGTCAAGGACTCATATTCATTAATCAGGCATAAAAAGACAAAAAATAATGTTAAAGGAGGTCGATCATGTTTTGCTATCAATGTGAACAAACCGCGAAAGGAGAGGCTTGTACTAAAGCCGGAGTATGCGGGAAACAGCCGGATGTTGCTGCCCTGCAGGATTTGTTAACATACGTTCTCACGGGCCTATCGAGCGTGGCTGTAAAAGGAAGAAAGGTGGGTATTAATGATCGGGATGTGAATGTATTTACGTGTGAGGCGCTTTTTTCCACTCTGACGAATGTCAATTTTGATACTGATCGCTTTGTATCTCTGATCCGGCAAGGCTGTACTCTCAGAGATGGTTTGATCGACAAGATAAATGCAGGCGGCGGTAAAATAGACATTGCACATGAGGCTGTGCGGTTCATGCCGGTTGCTTCCATAGACACGCTGGTGGCTAAGGGTGAGAAAGTCGGTATACAGTCGTATTCTGCTCTGAATGCAGACATTCTCTCACTCAAGCACATTCTCCTCTTTGGTATGCGCGGCATCGCGGCGTATATGGACCACGCCCATATTCTTGGCAGGGAAGATGATGCCGTTTATGCGTTCTTGCATGAGGGGCTCGCTGCACTTACCAATGAAAAAATGAGTCTGGATGAGGGACTGGGTCTTGTACTCAAGTGCGGTGAAATAAATCTCAAAACGATGGAACTCCTTGATGCCGCCCATACAGGTACCTTTGGACATCCCGTACCAACAAAAGTACCTCTTGGCGTAAAAAAAGGAAAGGCTATTCTTGTTTCTGGTCACGATCTCAAAGACCTGGAGGAGTTGCTCAAACAAACTGAGGGTATGGGCATTTATATCTATACCCACGGCGAAATGCTCCCGACTCATGGCTATCCGGGTCTCAAGAAGCATGCACATTTCTATGGCCACTACGGGACGGCTTGGCAGAATCAGTCTAAGGAGTTTGCCGAATTTCCCGGAGCCATTCTCATGACTACAAACTGTATACAGAAGCCGCAGGAATCATATAAAAAGAACATCTTTACAGCCGGGTTGGTCGGCTGGCCGGACGTCCCCCATATTATCGACCGCAACTTTACCCCTGTGATTCAAAGGGCTGTGGCATTGCCAGGATTCGCTGCCGATACGAACGGAAAATCTGTTACTGTGGGCTTTGGAAGAAATGCCATTTTAGGTGTTGCCGACAATATAATTGATGCTGTCAAGAACAAGAACATCCGTCATTTCTTTCTCGTTGCCGGTTGTGACGGCGCTAAACCCGGGCGCAACTATTACACGAGATTTGTGGAACAGGTTCCCAAGGATTGCATAGTCCTTACCCTCGCCTGCGGCAAGTACCGATTTTTCGACAAAGACCTGGGTGATGTTGGAGGTATCCCAAGACTGCTCGACGTTGGACAGTGTAATGATGCGTATTCGGCAATACAAGTAGCCATTGCCCTGTCCAAGGCCTTCGGTGTCGGTGTCAATGATCTTCCGTTATCCATGGTTCTTTCCTGGTATGAGCAGAAGGCGGTCGCAATCCTGTTAACGCTGCTGGCACTGGGCATAAAGAACATACGTCTGGGGCCATCGCTCCCGTCTTTTATCAGCCACAATGTGCTGGACGTCCTGGTGAAAACCTTTGATATAAAACCTATTACTACTCCTGAAGAGGATTTGAAGGCGATTCTTGGATAAAAAAGTGTGAATATAAAATCTGAGGGACAGGCGTGTCGCCCGTCCCTCAGTTATTGGCTCCCCAGTATAAAAAAGCTTGTGGAAGAAAACGAAAGGGGGTAAATAGACAAAAAATTGAAACTGCATTATCAGGTAGTGTATGCCAACGTTTACCATTGAGGAGTTGTTGAGCCGGATTACAAACAACCGTCGTTTCATGGAAAATGTCAGGGCCATGAAACAAATTGCCGCTTTTAACGGCAGGTTTGCCCCCTTCCCCGCCTGGGTCCATCCGCGGATTCAATCCATACTCAAAGCCAGAAACATTGATCAGCTATACAGCCATCAGGCGGTTGCGATGGATCTCGTGAGGCAAGGCAACAATGTGGTATTGGTCACCCCGACGGCAAGTGGTAAGACACTCTGCTATAATCTTCCTGTCCTCCAAAAAATACTGGAAGAACCGGAAACGCGTGCCCTGTATATATTTCCCACGAAAGCTCTCGCCCAAGATCAGATGCATGAGGTCCATAGCATGATAACTGACTTGCGGGCAGACATAAAAACCTACACCTACGATGGGGACACACCCGATGACGCACGCCAGGCGATTCGCAAGCAGGGCCATGTCGTCGTCACAAACCCGGACATGCTCCACGCGGGAATACTTCCGCATCACACGAAATGGCAGAAGCTTTTTGCCAATCTCAGGTATGTCGTGATTGACGAATTGCACGTGTACCGCGGAGTCTTTGGCTCTCACTTTACAAACGTCATGCGGCGTCTCGTCAGAGTCTGCCGTTTTTACGGTAATGAACCGGTTTTTATCTGTTGCTCCGCAACGGTGGCAAATCCCGGTGAACATGCCGAGTACCTCCTGGAGCGTCCCGTGAAACTGATTGAACAAAGCGGCGCTCCCACGGCATCGAAAACGTTCATCCTCTATAACCCTCCTATTGTCAATCGAGAACTCGGAATCCGGCAGTCTGCCATGACACCCGCAAGGATACTGGCATCAGAACTTATCACAAATAAGATACAGACTATTGTCTTCACTACAAGCCGCCTGAATGTAGAGATTCTTACGAAATATCTAAAAGATCACTTTGCAAAGGGAAAGCCCGTTGACACGCACTTTGTCACCGGATACCGGGGCGGCTACTTGCCGAATCTGCGCCGGCAGATTGAGCAGGGGCTGCGAGATCGTGAAGTCATGGGCGTGGTAAGTACCAACGCCTTGGAGCTGGGGATTGATATTGGAGACCTCGAATCGTGCATCATGGTCGGTTACCCCGGTTCGATTGCCAGCACCTGGCAGCAGGCCGGCAGGGCGGGTAGAAGGCGGGGGCACAGCCTGGCCGTTCTCATTGCCCGCAGCAATCCCATGGATCAGTTTATTGTGGAGAATCCGGAATACTTCTTTTCTCGCTCACCGGAACACTGCCGCGTCAATCCTGATAATCTGCTTATCCTCCTGCACCACTTGAAGAGTGCCGCCTTTGAGCTGCCTTTCGAAAAGGGAGAGAGATTTGGAAGAGAAAACCTTGAAGATCTTCTCAACTACCTGGAAGAAAAAGGCGTCCTTCACAAGGTTGATGACAGGTGGCACTGGACGGCGGAAAGCTACCCTGCCGATGAGGTAAGCCTGCGAACCATTAATCCCGAAAATGTCGTCGTCGTGGATACGACGGAAACGGGCTCACATGACGTTATCGCCGAAGTCGATTGGGACAGTGCCTTTTCCGCGGTTCACGATGATGCCATTTATATGGTTGAATCCCAGCAGTACTACGTGGACAAACTTGATCTTGAACGCAAAACGGCCTACGTGCATAAAGTCGATGTGGATTATTTCACCGATGCCATGACCTATACGAACGTAAGAGTTATAGACAGCTTTGCGAAAAAACAACGACAAAAAATAATTGTCGAGCACGGTGAGGTACAGGTCGTGCGCAAGGTAGTGGGTTATAAAAAAATTAAATTCTATACCTCTGAAAACCTTGGTTACGGCGATGTGACGCTGCCTGAGAAAGACATGCATACAACGAGCTACTGGTTTACTGTTCCCAGAGACCTCCTCACCCAGTTGCCTTATACACAGTCGGAAATCATCGACGGCCTTTCCGGCCTTGCCTATTGCCTGCATCACCTGGCATCGATGCTTCTCATGGCCGATGTGCATGATGTGGACAGGTGTATCGGCGATAAGAGTGGTGAATGGTTTGTACGTCATGGTGCCGATGCACGCTTCATCACGACATCTTCCCGCACTACAATAAGTACCGGCGGGGTTATGGTGGATGCTTTTGACCCGACTGTTTTTATCTTTGATGCCTATCCCGGGGGCATCGGTTTCTCAGATCTTTTGTATAAAGAGCACGACCGTTTAATAGCTTCTGCTCTAAGACTGGTCAGCAGCTGTTCGTGCAGCCATGGTTGTCCGAGTTGTGTCGGACCTACCCTAGAGGTCGGTCCTGTGGCAAAAGAATCTGTTTTAGCTATTCTTAATCTGATAATTGATATGCCATGAATACCATCAAACGCCTGCATCGCCTGACCGGCGAAGATTCATCTACACAAAAAAAATCATCAAGAGCGGATGAGATTAATGAACTGCGCCGGCGCATTGAAGCCATTGCCTCGCGTCGACCGGCTTCTTCATATAAGCCTGTCTGCGCTCGTCACGAAGACGCCGTATCCTTAAAAGATATGATGATAGGAGAAGAACTACAGAATGACTGCGGTAAATTTTTCATCTCGGATGGATATTTTCCTGGTTCTTCAAAACACGGTTCCCGGCGTATCGGTGATATTTCCTCCCTGGATATGAAAGCCGTAGCGTTACTCGCAAATAATCCGGATATGGCTTCCTTACATTGCACCGATGCACTGTTTCTTGATACGGAGACCACGGGATTGACCGGAGGCACAGGTACCTTTGCCTTTCTTATCGGCCTTGGCTGGTTTGAAAATGACACATTCTGTACAAAGCAAATCTTCGCACGCGACTTTTCCGAGGAACGGGCCTCACTGAGTTTTTTGCTTGATCTTGCCGGAAAGAAAAGTTTTATCGTAAGTTACAACGGCAAGGCATTTGATGTAGGTCTATTATCCACACGTTTTATTCTTAACCGTCTTCCGGACATGCTTGTAAGCATGCCGCATCTTGATTTGCTGCACCCTGCACGTCGCCTCCTTGGGCATCGTCTCGTAAATAATCGTCTGATCACTATGGAAAAGGAGGTTCTCGGCATTCACCGTCACGGCGATATTCCGGGAAGCGAAATTCCTCAACGCTATTTCGATTGGTTGAGAAACCGCGATGCGCGCATGCTGACGGATATCTTTGAACACAACCGTCTTGACATCATCTCTATGGCTGTTCTTTCGGTGCACCTGGCTGAATTACTGAATTATGATCGCGAGATCGTATCCGGCGAACATGCAGATCTCTTAGCTGCAGCAAAGCTTTTTCTGGCACGAGGCAATATATCAGGTGCAAGGAAAATTCTTTCGTTGCTGATAAAGTCAGAATATATTCATATAGCCCTTGAGGCCGAAAAAACCCTTTCCCTTATATTCAAACGATCCGGCCAATTACGTGATGCCGTCCGCATATGGGAAATGATGCTCCATGATGATCCCGGTAACATCTTTGCTCTGGAAGAAATGGCAAAGTATTTTGAACACAGAAAACATGATTTACCGAAGGCTATCGAATGCGTCAATAAGGCCCTTAATAATACTTATGCTATGACAATTTCGGAAAGAAACGCTCTCGCTCATCGTCTCAATCGTCTTAAAAGTCGCATGGCGCCCACTAATAGTGAGTAATTCCGGTTAGAATCGAGTACGCACATTATGGCTTGCCGCGGGGTACATATGCTCATTGCAAACATTTTATCCCATCTGTATCGAAGATACTCAGCAATTTACGGCATAGAGTATTATTTGATAATAGCCCGATATTCCACAGAATTTATCGTTTGTTCTTGACATATTTAAAAAATGATAGTATAATAAAAAGTTAAAATTAATCACTTATCATATAGTGATTGTTACGTCATTTTATAAGCTGAAATGCCCAATCATGACGTGGGAGAAAGGGATTGAGTAAATTGATCAATACATACAGATGTAAAAAGAAGGGGCATTTAATAGCGGAAGTATGCCAGGAAACTACGTGTGAATGGCGACTTAAGAACGAATCTTTTTTAAATTGTACCTGGATTGCATGTAATTACGGACCGTTTACACTTGAAGAAGTCGGCGAAATGATGGGCGTAACCCGTGAAAGAATTAGGCAGATCGAAGCCAAAGCATTAAAGAAATTACAGCATAAAAAGAGAAGAGAACAACTTAAGGATTTTGCGTCCCCGGATACTGAAAGAGATTTCTCGTAAATTTATATTTTACTCGGATTTATTAATCCTGTCCTTGAGTTCTTTACCAACCTTAAAAAACGGGATTTTCCTCTCAGAGACATGAACAAGTTTGGCAGTCTTGGGATTTCTCCCTATTATGGGTCGTCGGTGTCTGATCGTAAAAATGCCGAAACCCCTGAGTTCAATCCGTTCATTTTTTTTCAATGCTCCGGTCATTGCATCGAATACCACCTGCACCGCGTATAACACATCCTTTGCAGGATAATCCTTTATCTTTTCCTGAACTTTCCTAATTAACTCTTTTTTCGTCATGCTTAAAAAACACTCTAATAATTATTTGCTATCGGGGAGAGGTACATAATTCCGTTGAATTCTCCAATCCTGGTCCGCATATGTTCATCAAAAGCCGTAAACATCTCCCGAAATACATAATCCCATAATTTAGAACCTTTTTTCTTCGGATACACGACTTCAGGTTTTCCCTTAATACCGGACATTTCTCCAGCAAGCGTAACGGCATAACCAACATCACCCAAATAGTCGACCAATCCCAATTTATGCGCTTGCCTTCCGGTAAAGACTCTCCCATCTGCAATTTTTTTGAGGTTTTCTTTGGGCATATTTCTATTTTGGGCGACCATATCAAGAAACTGGTCATATATGTCATCAACTAATTCCTGAAGCAACTCCTTTTCTTCGGTTGTCATATCCCTTGTTGGAGATCCTATATCTTTATATTTTCCACTTTTTACGACAGACGATTTTAACCCTACCTTTTTTAAAAGTTCCTCCGCATTCGCAAAGTGCATTATCGCAGAAATGCTTCCCGTAACAGTACCGGGGTTTGCTACTATCTTATCAGCAGCACATGCTATCATATAACCGCCTGATGCTGCCATAGACCCCATAGAAGCAATAACTTTCTTTTTCTTCTTTATGTCCATTACAGTTGCATAGACCTCTTGCGAGGACGCAACGCCTCCACCGGGTGAATCGATTCTAAGAATAATTGCTTTTATGTTGTCATCTTTAGCAAATTGGTTTAATTGCTCAACAATATCATGTACGTCCCCGATAAATCCCTCAACTTTTACTATGCCTATTTTATTATTAAGAACAAATGAGGTTTTATCTTGTGTTGCAGATCCCAATACGTACACAAGGGCAAAAAAAACAAAGCCAACAAGAATTAAGAGAAATATCCCGAATATGACAGGGTGTTTTCTCATGGCTTGACATCATCCTCCTTTTCGGATTCTGCTATTTTTACATCAGCCATGACTTTTCCCAGATTTGATCCAACATTTTCTTTGTTGTTGATATATTGATTCACCGAATATCCTTCAGACGCTGTTTCATAATCCTTTATACTTAATCTGATTCTTCTATTCTGCAGATCCACGCTTTTGACAACTGCCGATACGGTATCACCAACAGCATATAATTCTGACGCAGTTTTCACTCTTTTTTGACTTAATTCCGAAATGTGAACGAGACCTTCTACACCTTCTTCTAATTCCACGAAAATACCAAAGTCCGTAACATTAGTAACCTTTCCCTTAATTACTGATCCTGTGGTATATAAAAAATTCTTCTCGTCCCAAGGATTTTTATCCACTTGTTTGATTCCAAGTGAAAATTTTTCATTCTCCACGTCAATATTGAGAACCATTGCCTCAACTTCCTGTCCTTTTTTATACAATTCTGAGGGATGTTTTATGTTTTGTTTCCAAGATATATCAGATACATGAACAAGACCGTCTATTCCCTCTTCTATGCCAACGAAAAAACCAAAATTCGTAATATTTCTAATTACGCCCTTCACAATACTCCCCTCGGGATATTTCTGCTTCAACGCCTCCCATGGATTTTCTGTCGTCTGCTTTAATCCGAGAGAAATACGTTTTGCCTCAGAGTTAACGTCTAATACCATCACTTTTACATTTTCACCTACAGTCAAAACTTTAGAAGGATGCTTGATTTCCCGTGTCCAGAACATCTCAGTAATATGGACGAGTCCTTCCACACCTGGTTCAAGTTCAACAAAAACGCCGTAATCGGTGAGGTTTACAACTTTTCCCTCAACGATGGATCCAACAGGGTATTTCTCGATAATATTTTCCCAAGGATTATCTGTCATTTGTTTCAGACCTAAAGATACCCTCTCTTTTTCCCTGTCAAAAGAAAGGACTTTTACTTTTATCTTATCACCCTTGGAAAAACTATCGGAAGGACGGGTAATTCTTCCCCATGATATGTCTGTCACATGCAGAAGACCATCAATGCCTCCAAGATCTATAAAAAGTCCATAATCGGTAATATTTTTAATTACACCTTCCAATACCTTTCCTTCTTCTATGCTTTCCATCGTTTCTTTTTTTGCTGATACCCTTTCCTGCTCTAATATTGATCTCCTCGATAAAACGACATTGTTTCTTTTTCTGTCATACTTGAGAACATTGAAGATCAAAGTCTGTCCGACATATTTATCAAGGTCTCTTACAGGACGGATATCAACCTGAGAACCAGGGAGAAAGGTTGGGATTCCGATATCGACGGAAAGTCCACCTTTCACTCTTTCCACTATTGTTCCTTTAATAGGAGTATTATGCTCACAGGCATTTTTTACATCATCCCATATTTTAATTTTTACGGCTTTATCTCTCGAAAGGATCAGGTTACCATCTGAATCCCTTCTATCAACCAAAACTTCAACTTCATCTCCTACCGCAAGAGAAATATTCCCCTCGCTATCTTTCAATTCTCTGGCCGGAATATACCCTTCTGTCTTCCATCCCACATCAACCATAACAACATCATTGTTTATCTGCACAACCTTTCCGGTTACAATTTCACCAAGCTGCACGCTCTGCAAGCTCTGCTCGTATAATTCTTTAAAGCCGATATCTTCTTCTTTCCCTGCGGTTGTTTTTCTCGTTACATCTTCCGCCGGAGAATTTAAATTTTCTCGCTCACCTTCAAAATGTTCTTCAGAAATTAAGTTGTTACCGTTAACCATTAAACCATTCCCCCCTGAATTTTATAGAAAATATATTTTAATCTGATTCTCGTAACATACTGATTGTGAAATATCAAGCTAATTCAATTGTGAATATTGTGACAGCTGCCTGTTCTCTTGAGTCACCGCTTTTGGCTTTCAATCACTGATGTCATTCTTTCAACAACTTCTGATACAGTCATATCTGTTGAGTCAATAATAAATGCACCATCACATGCCTTTAACGGGGCAATTTCCCTTTCTTGGTCCTGTCGATCCCTCAAAATCAAGTCTCCTTTGACCTTTTGAAAATCGACTTTACTACCCAGCATACGCAGTTCGCCATACCGTCTTCGAGCCCTTTCGTCCACGCTTGCTTCCAGATAAAACTTATAATCAGCATCAGGAAAGACTACTGTGCCCATGTCTCTTCCCTCAGCAACAATACCACCTCGCATACCAACATCTCGCTGCAATGTCAAAAGGCTCGCTCTCACGATAGGAATGGCTGAAACTTTTGACGCAAGAAGACCTATGTTTTCATGCCTGATTTTTTCCGTTACATTTTCATCATCAATAAACACATTCAATTTGCCATTCATGTTTTTCAAAGATATCTTTAGTCGACCACATAATTCTGATAGCGCTTTATTGTTATCCGGTGAAATAGTCTCATCTATCACCTTATATGCCACAGCTCTGTATAATGCACCCGTATCTAAATAAACATATGCCAATCGCTGTGCAAGTATTTTGCTTACCGTACTTTTCCCTGCACCAGCAGGACCGTCGACTGTTATTATCAATCTTTTTTTCATTACTTTACTACCTATTTCTTATTTAAGTCTTCAACACCATTGCATATTTATAGATCAATAACTTCATGATGTCGCGCTATACCATATTAATGAGTCATGCACAATATTAAAGCGACTATTAGACTCTTGTAAGGTGTCATAACATTCCTGTGCGCCTTGATCACGTTACAATGATTTTTCTTAGTGAAAAAGCCTGCAACGAAATGTTGATTATACTTACAATACGATATATAGTATTAAACACATAGAATGAATTTTAAAATTAAGAGGTTAACGTTTGAATCGATTCAATGTTTTTAAAAAAAGAGTATGCTATATTTCTTTGGTTATAATTCTAAGCCTATCATTATGTACACCAGGAGTTGCGTACGCATCCTTTACAATCGATGATGAAAAAAAGCTTGGGAGAGAATTCTACGAAAAGCTCGAAAAAAGTAATGTTTTAATCCACGATCAGAAGATTACCACATATATTAACAAACTTGGCAGTACAGTTCTTGCTCAAAGTGAAAAGGCTCCCTTTGACTTTCGCTTTTTTGTCATTAAAGACTCAGCTATAAATGCCTTTGCAACGCCCGGAGGCTATGTTTATGTCAACAGAGGCCTGATTAACCTTGTCGAGAAGGAGAGTGAACTGGTCGGTGTGCTTGCTCATGAAATAGCACATGTCAACGCCAGACATATTGCAAATATCATTGAAAAATCAAAAAAGGTTGGAATTGCGACTCTTGCCGCAATTCTCGCCGGTGCATTTCTTGGAGGAGGCGGTGAGTTGACCGCAGCAGCCACCAGCTTTTCATTAGCAACAGCCGCAAGTTTAAATTTGAAATACAGTCGCGAGCATGAAGAAGAGGCCGACAGATTAGGAATGTACTACCTTGTCAGAGCTGGTTATGATGGCAAAGCTATGTTAGATTTTTTAAAGATCATGAGAAGGTATGAGTTTTACTCAAACAATATTCCCTCATATTTTCTGACCCATCCAGGTACCGATGAAAGAATTACTTATCTCGATGCTTTGTTGCAGACCACGTATATTCACAGAGGTGCGGAAAGTATCATCGGTAATTTGAAAAGAACACAAACAATGCTAATGTTTGGGGAGAAGAATCTTGATTATAGCTTGAGGCATTTTCAAAACGAGCTGCAAAAAAACCAAAATGATGTCGATGCCCTTTATGGAATAGCGGTTATTCAGGAAAAGCTCGGGAGATATTCTGAATCAATAGATAATTTCCGCAAAGCATTGAGCCTGTCTCCCAATGACGAAGATGTTACGAGAGATCTTGGCATTGTCTATTTTAAACTCGGAAAGACACCCCAAGCAATTGATTGTCTGCACAAGGCTGTAGCACTTAACGGAAACGATACGGGTGCCCTTTTATATCTGGGAAGATCGTATGAGCAGCTGGGAGATTATGCAACAGCGTTAAACATTTACAAAAAATTGGAAAGTGTAAATATCGATGAAGCAGATGTATACTACAGTATCGCTATGGCCTATGGAAAAACTAACAATCCGGGTGCATCACATTACAATTTTGGGATCTATTTCAAGAAAAAAAATAAACCGGACACCGCCCTTTTTCATTTCAGGGAGGCACTGAAGTATTTTACCAAATATAGCAAAAAATATGAAGAAATTGAAAAAGAGATAAAATCCATTAAACGGTAAATTTCATCTCTTTCTTGTCAGGTCATATCAATCTGGTGTGATGTCAATTCTCTCTTTGCGTAGTCAAGATAAATTCTTTCTTTATTGAACAATTCGAATAAATCAGCATCAATATAATTCTCTTTGACCATATTACCCATTATTTTAATCGCTTCCGACAGTGTTTTTTCCTTTTTATACGGTCTGTCTTTTGCGGTTAATGCATCAAAAATGTCCGCAAGTGCTATAATGCGAGCCTGTAATGGAATTTCACTATCTTTAATGCCCAAAGGGTAACCCGTGCCGTCCAACTTTTCATGGTGTGCAGAAGCATAATGTGCGACGTTTTTCAATTTCTTTGGAAAGGGAAGTTGAGAAAGCATTTTGTGAGTTATAGTTACATGATTTTTGATAATTTCCTTTTCTTTACTTGTAAGGGTTCCCTGGGGAATTCTTAAATTGTATAGTTCATCATCATAAAGGAGATTTTGTATGTTTCCTCCTGAGTTCCATCGAGTTGCAGCGATGTTATTGAGTCGCAGATTCATCTTTTCATCCATAAAAGTGCTTCCGGTATTAATCTCCTCTATAAATCTATAATCTGCTTCTAATTGCTCAACGTATTTATCATAGGTGTCAATTTCTTTTTGTTTGCAATTTCTCATTTTTTTATCATCAGGTTTTTTGATCGTAGTGAGCAAATAATCACGCTTAAGAATTTCAAAACGTACTTTTATCGCTTCCAACCGGTCGTAAATAGTTTCAAGTTTTCTGGCCTTATCAATAATAAATTCCGGAGTTGTAATTTTTCCTACATCATGAAGCCAAGCCGATATGCGAAGCTCCTTTAATTTCTCTTCATCAAAATGGATGCCGGCAAATGTCCCTTCCTTGGTATCATTAATCTTTTCTGCAATAGTCATCGTAAGCTCTGAAACCCTGCGTACATGACCTCCAGTATACGGTGATTTCTCATCAATTGCTGTTGCAATTGTTCGGATGAATGACTCTAAAAGATTTTCAAGATCATGAATAAGGCGATTATTGGAGAGGGCAATAGCTGCTTGAGAAGCCAAAGACTCCGTCATTTTTTGATTTTCTATAGAAAAGGAAATAACCTCATCTGTCATCTCCGTATGTGCATTTAATAACTGAAGAATACCGATAATATCATTTTCATGATTCCTCATGGGCACAACGAGCATGGACATAGAGCGATAACCGGTTTCTGCATCGAATTTTCTCGTACCCTCAAAATTAAAGCCTTCTGCGTGATAGACATCAGCAATATTAACTACCTTACCGGTAATTGCAGAATATGCAGATACATTTGCATGATTGGGACTCCCATCAGGATTTCTCAATTTTACCGACGGCCATGTAATCTTACCACCTGTCCCTCCCATACGGATATTTAAAGAAGTATTCTGCACGATGGCAAATTGTAGTTCTGTTTCATCATCAGACATTATGTAGAGTGTGCCGCCATCTGCATTGGTAAAGTCTCGTGCCTGATCAACAATCATTTCTAAAAGCCTATCCAGATTTCTCTCGGCTGAAAGAGCTGTGCCTATCTGATTGAGCCTCCTTATTTGATCCAACTGGTTCTCAGTAAATCCTTTTACTTCAGATACCAATCTGCTTAGCAACTGATTTATTTGATCGTTGTCAGTATAATGAGAAACAGGAATTATTGCTTTCTTTTCATCCATTCAATAATGTCCTTGGACTTTTGATTATCGTATCAAAATATTGGCTACATGTTGTGCGATTTTTTTGCTCAGGAACTCCAGTTCATCTCGAGAGTATGACTCATATTTTATAAATCCTCGATCAAGCACCTTGGAAGGGACAAATTGCTGTAACACATAAAGTCTGGCATTTTTAATCAAACTAGCAATATCTAAAATGTCATGTTCTTCAAGAAGTTTCTTCAGGGCTGTTGTGCGGAATTCATAAGGTATCCCTGATTTCATGATTAATTCGATAGTTTGCTTGATTGTATCAAAGTTGATTTGTGATCTTGTGACTATCTTGTGCTTCTCTGCTGGTGATTTTATATCCATAGCAATATAATCCAGCAGTTTCATGCTAAGGAGCGTATCTATTACTTCAGGATTAGAACCATTTGTATCGATTTTAATTGAATATCCCTTTTTTCTGATACGTTTCACGAAATCAGTTAAGCCCTGTTGAATGGTAGGCTCACCTCCGGTTATGGTTACTGCATCTATCTTTCCCTTGCGCTTTGCTAAAAAAGAGAATACAATCTCTTCCGGCAGGTTTTCATCATATAATTCAGGATTTACCAATTCCGGATTATGGCAGTATGGACACCTGAAATTACAACCCTGAGTGAACACAATGGCGCATATTTCTCCGGGATAATCAATTAAAGATACCTTCTGCAGGGCGCCAATCTTCATTTCTTAAAAATTAAACACCCTCCTTTCTTTAAACTCTTCCTGTTTCCCTAAGTTCCATTGTTTGACAGGGCGAAGATAACCGACGACGCGTGAATATATTTCACACGGCTCCATACAGATTGGACATTTTGCCTCCTCACCAACTAAATATCCATGAGATGGACACACACTGAAGGTGGGAGTAAACGTAATGTAGGGTAAATGGTATTTCGTGCATATTTTATGGACAAGTGTTTTTACCGCAGCAGGATTTTGAATTCTTTCACCCGCATATGTATGGAATACCGTTCCACCTGTATATTTTGACTGAATTTCATCCTGTAAATCAAGGGCTTCAAATATATCGTCCGTATAATTAACCGGTAGTTGTGTCGAATTAGTGTAAAATGGTTCTACTGGACCGTTTATAGTATGATTCGCGCTGATAATATCCGGGAATTTAGTTTTATCAATTTTTGCCAAGCGATACGATGTCCCTTCCGCAGGAGTGGATTCGAGATTATAGTTGTTCCCCGTTTCCTTTTGAAACTCCAATAATATTTTCCTCATGAAATCCAATATTTTTATTGTAAATTTTTGCCCTTCTTCGCTTGCTATGTTCTTTCCAAAAAAATTAAGGCACGCTTCATTCATACCTACAAGGCCGATTGTAGAAAAGTGATTTTTCCAATATTCATTAAACCTTTTCTTAACATTTCTAAGGTAATATTTTGTGTAAGGGTAGAGATTGCTGTCTGTGAATTTTTCGAGAACTTTTCTCTTTGTTTCCAAACTTTCCTTGGCAATAATCATTAGTCTCTGAAGGCGCTCTATGAATTCATCCTCTGTTTTTGAAAGATAACCAATTCTTGGCATATTCATCGTAATCACACCTATTGATCCTGTTAACGGGTTTGAACCAAAGAGCCCGCCCCCCCTTTTCTCTAATTCTCTATTATCAATACGAAGTCTGCAGCACATGCTCCTTGCGTCTTCCGGATTCATGTCCGACTTAATAAAATTTGAAAAATAAGGCACTCCATACTTTGCCGTCATCCCCCATAAGTCATCAAGATTTCGATCCTCCCAATTAAAATCCTTTGTAATGTTGTAAGTAGGTATAGGAAATGTAAATACCCTGCCTTTGGCATCACCTTCGGCCATTACCTGAAGGAAGGCTTTGTTGAATAGGTTCATTTCCTCCTGAAAATCCTTGTAAGTTTCCTTCTGGGGCTTACCACCGATAATGACATTTTGATTAGCGTAGTATTTTGGAACCGTCACATCCAGGGTAACGTTGGTAAATGGAGTCTGGAAACCTACCCGTGTTGGAACATTGATATTAAAAATAAATTCTTGCAATGCCTGCTTGATATCATCATAATCCAGGCCATCGTGTCTTATAAATGGCGCCATGAGTGTGTCGAAATTTGAAAAAGCTTGCGCACCTGCTGCTTCTCCCTGGAGAGTATAAAAGAAATTGACAACCTGTCCAAGGGCGCTGCGAAGATGCCTTGCCGGTCTGCTTTCTACCTTTCCGGAAACACCCCGGAAACCCTCCAGAAGAAGATCATATAAATCCCATCCGACACAATACACGGACAAAAGGCTCAAATCATGGATGTGGTAATCACCATCTGTGTGTGCTTTTTTTATTTCTGGTGCGTAAATTTCATTTAACCAATAAACTTTACTGACTTCGGAGGATATATAGTTGTTCAGACCCTGCAAAGAATAATCCATGTTACTGTTTTCATTTACTTTCCAGTCTTTCTTCTTAAGGTACTGATCGACTAAATCAACCTCCATTTTATTTGTTATTTCCCTCAATCTGGCGTGTTGTTCTCTATATATAATATAGGCTTTCGCTGTCCGGCGATATGGACTCGATAAAAGCACTTCTTCAACAATATCCTGAATTTCTTCCACGGTCATTACCTTATTGTCAAAGAGTTTCTCCGCTAAATTCAACACTTTTATCGTGAGTTTCTTTGCTATAATCCCATCAAACTCTCCCGTTGCACCTCCAGCTTTCGCTATGGCATTGGTTATCTTCTCCGCATTAAACTTGACTAAGCGACCATCCCTCTTTTTTATCTTTTCATGCATGAGAATCACTCTCCTTGGTACTGTTAAAAATACTTATCTATGGCAATACTTATACGCAATATATTGGGGTAGAATTAAATATTACTACCATATATTGATATAATCAAGCTAAAAATTAAAATATTTTCCATTCTCAAATATGTAAGATCACATATCTGCAAATATGTGCGATGCTAATAGGATAAGCACTTGAATTTACGTTCAATATACTTTATATATGGGGCAAAGAATGAATTATATCTTTTGTTGGTGTACATTGATAGTCATGGGCTACGTCAACACGCAAGTGCTTTTTTCACAATCATATCCGAATTTCTGAACATCTCTGAGGCTTCTTTATCTGTCATACCGGCACCGAGTGCTATCCGCAACGCTGACTCTTTACTCACTATATCCTGGGGAGAGTGACTGTCTGTATTCAAAACAAGAGCGGCATTTGCCATCCTTGCCATCCGGACAACATGACCATTGGTTAGGCTATGACCTCTCCTTGTACTGACTTCCAGAAATATAGAATTTACTGCTGCCAGGCGCGCTTCCTCTTCTGTAAGCAGTCCGGGGTGTGCAAGAATATCAATAGGAGATTTAAGCGCTGCTATGTTAGTCCCGGAAGTTACCGGCTCTACGATCGTTTCGCCGTGGACAACAATAACTTTTGCACCGAGACCACGCGCTTCTACCGCCAGTTCGTGAATGTAATCGGGAGGGACATGTGTTAACTCAATGCCTGGCAGTACCTGTATAGAATATGCAACCGACAATTTACTACATACTTTTAAAATACAGGGGATAATAATTTCTATATTGGAATGATCCATATGGTCGGTTATTGCAATGGCACGATATCCCGCAACCTTTGCCCTTCTCACAAGCTCAGAAGGAATCAGCTCCCCGTCGCTGAATATTGAATGAGTGTGAAGATCAATCACAGCATGTCACCTTTCCCTCGGGGGTTATTCCCGCGCACGCAGGACACCGGTTATCTTTTTACCTTTTCTTTAGCCTCAATATCGATAATAATCCGGCTTGAACGGTCCCTTTACCGGTACGCCAAGATAACCTGCCTGTTCTTTTGTCAATGTTGTCAGTTTAACGCCAAGCCTTCCTAAGTGGAGTCTTGCCACCTCTTCATCAAGTTTTTTCGGCAGTGTATACACACCAGGCGCATAGTTCCCGGTCGCGAGTTCAATCTGAGCCAGGCACTGATTTGTAAAGCTGTTACTCATAACGAAGCTTGGATGCCCTGTCGCACATCCAAGATTGACCAGTCTGCCTTCCGCAAGGATGATGATTGAGCGGCCGGATCTGAGAGTCCATTTATCAACTTGGGGCTTGATAGTTTCCTTTTTACAGCTCCTGCTCTTTTCCAGATACTCCATATCAATTTCGCTATCGAAATGACCGATGTTGCAGACGATTGCTTCATTTTTCATTTTTTCCAGATGTTTGCCGGTAATAACATTGCAGCAGCCGGTGGCCGTTATAAAAATGTCGGCAACAGAAATGACTTCCTCAAGTGTAGTTACCTCATAACCCTCCATAGCTGCCTGGAGGGCGCAGATCGGGTCTATCTCGGTAACTACCACACGGGCTCCAAAACCTCGCATTGACTGCGCACATCCTTTGCCTACATCTCCATATCCGCAAATGACTGCCATTTTGCCTGCGACCATAACGTCAGTGGCTCTCTTGATCCCATCGGCAAGAGATTCACGACAACCGTAGAGATTATCGAATTTCGATTTGGTTACTGAATCATTCACATTAATCGCCGGAAACAAAAGCTCTCCAGATCTGGCCATCTGATGAAGTCTGTGAACACCCGTTGTCGTTTCTTCTGACACTCCGCGAATGCCGGCAGCTATTGTACACCAACAACTCGGATTGCGTTTGAGGGACTGACCTATACGGTCCATAACGACTTTAAATTCTCTATGGTCACACTTCGTATCGAGCAAGGAAGGATTTTTTTCAACTTTCACGCCTTGATGGACATACAGTGTTGCGTCACCGCCATCGTCGACAATCAAATCCGGGCCGGAACCGTCCGGCCAGATGAGGGCCTGTTCTGTACACCACCAGTACTCTTCGAGAGACTCCCCTTTCCAGGCAAACACCGCGGCAGAACCCGCCTCGGCTATTGCTGCGGCCGCATGATCTTGAGTAGAAAAAATATTACACGATGCCCATCTGAGCTCGGCGCCAAGTTCTTTAAGCGTCTCGATGAGCATTGCCGTCTGAATTGTCATATGCAGGCTTCCCATGATCTTTAAACCCTGGAGGGGCTTCTTGGGACCATACTTTGCCCTTATCGCCATGAGACCGGGCATCTCATTCTTCGCAAGTTCAATCTCTTTCCGTCCCCATTCCGCAAGATGTATGTCTGCTATTTTGTACGGCAGGTTCTTTACAGGTTTCAGATATGCCATCATACCCCCACTTTAATTTTAGTAAACCACCCTTTGGCTTATACGGCCGCAGCCTGTCGAAGCGCTTCTACCATGTCTGTCTTTTCCCATGCATAATCATCGAGAAATAATGTTTTGGGGAGTTTTTTGTAAATATCACCTCTCAGAAGATCCAATTTTTCAATCATACCCCGGGGAGATAAATCAAAGTACTCTTTAATGAGTACATTGAGCTTGTTATTGGAAATAATCCCTGTGCCAAAAGTATTCACATATATGGAAATAGGCCTGGCAATGCCGATAGCATATGCAATTTGAATGGAACACTTTTTTGCAAGTCCTGCGGCAACAATATTTTTTGCAACATAACGAGCGCCGAACACTGCCGAACAATCAACTTTTTCCGGCGATTTATTGATAATAGAACCTCCACCTATCTGCGCGCCCGGATACCCGCCATAGAGTTGAACCACAAGCTTTCGACCTGTGACTCCAGAATCAGCGGCGCTGCATGAATTAATGGCCTGCCATTCTCCTGTGGGGTTGAAAAGAAACTCGGTTTTTTCGTCTATCCACTCTTTGAGACAATCCATCGCAATATGCCTTGCCTGAGGTTCTACGCTAGCCCGTGACCCTTCAGGAACTCTACGGTAATCGATCGCGTTTGACATGAGCACCGTGGCCACCCGCAGGGGAACGCCCTCGTCGGTGTATTCCACCGTTATTTGTCCTTTGCCATCGGGAGCAAATATGGGGTCCCCGCAATTCTCAAAAGCCCTCATCATCCTGGTGGCCAACACATAGGGAAGCGGGAGCAACTCAGGTGTTTCGTCGCAGGCAAACCCAAATATAATTCCCTGATCCCCGGCACCTATTTCCTTGTATTTGCCCATATCTGCCCGGGTGCCGATATTGATGTCCGGAGATTGTTCAATGATCGTATTGAGAATGCCCATGGAATTTCCATTGAGTCCCAGGTTATAATCGCCATAACCTATGGAAAGAACTGTATCGCGGACAATCTTCTCTACATCTACATAAATCCGGGTAGCAACCTCTCCGCCGACGATGCAGAGTCCCTTCCCCAGAAATATTTCAATTCCGCAATGGGGCATATTATCGACGTTCATTCCAATTTCCAGTTCCTTATCAAGAATTGCCGCAATGATATTGGCTGCTATTGAATCACATACAATATCCGGATGGCCTACCTTAACGCTTTCAGATGTTATGTGCATAACGTTTCACTCCTATGTTTACATTGTGCTCTTTCATCAATAAGTCCATGAACGCAATATTTATTCCTTAACAGCTATTAAGTCACTCTTACTCTGTAATTTCTCTCTTCTTTTCGGATGCTCAGATGGAGATACGATTCCGACTGAAATTATAAAGGTTAATGCTTCTTCAACGGACATCTTCATTGGAACCAGTTCATCTTCCGGGATGATAATTAAATATCCCGATGTCGGGTTGGGTGTTGTCGGGAAAAAAACACTGATACAATTTTGCCCTGTCTTATCTCGAATCTCCGAATTTGGTATCCCAGTTACAAAACCTATTGTATATATTCCCTTCCGTGGAAACTCCGCAAGAACAACCCTTTTGAAACTGCTACTCCGATCCGTAAACATGCTGTCAGAGAGTCTTTTGATTGCCTGGTATATATTCCTCACAAACGGAATCCTGTCAACAAGATCCTCTCCCGACTGGACAATTTTATTGCCGATGTAGCTTGTCATGATAAGGCCACAGACAAAAATCAACACTACAGTCACAATAATTCCCAGGCCGGGTACATGGATGCCGATTAACGCGTCAGGATGATACTTTACGGGCATAATCTTCAGGAGACCATCCATTATGTCTATGAGAAAGAATAGGATGTAGAGCGTTAACCCTATGGGTATTATAACAGCAAGACCTGTTAAAAATATCTGCTTCAGTTTCTTCTTCAATTCCGGGTAACCTTCATATCCTGACGAAGTGGGAGTACATAGCAAAAACCTGCTCTGCAATCAACTTCTATTTAAAATAAAGGGGCACGGTGATCATGTTACCCTGCCCCTTATACTATCCTGCAAACAATTAAAAGTATCAATTATAAATTGTGTAGTAACTACTTGCGTTGCTTAATCTTATTTTTATCATCCAAATAAACACACGTGGGATGCCACTTCTCTATATCAGTGTCATCAATAAGTGCGTAGCTTGCAATAATGATTATATCCCCTTTTTTCGCCTTCCACGCTGCGGCGCCGTTCAGACATATCACTCCTGAATCTGGTGCACCCGTTATCGCATATGTTGAAAATCTCTCACCATTAGAGACATTATATATATTTACTTTTTCAAAAGGCACTATGTTTGCGGCATTCATCAGATTTGCATCAATCGTTATGCTGCCCTCGTAATGGAGGTCGGCACCAGTTACAGAAGCCCTGTGGAGTTTTGACTTGAGCATAAACCTTTGCATTGTGTGTTTACCTTTCTCATGAAAATCTCAGTTATTAATTATATATTCAGCACATCCCCGAATACGTAATTGTCAATCAACCTTGTTTTATTAATCTTAACCGCAAGAGCCAATACCGCGTCTTTCTCAAGATGATCAATATCTTGTAGGGTCATTGTATCGCATATCTTCACATAATCAATTGCGGTATAGGGAAATCCTTCGATAAATGTTTTCACCTCTTTGCGAATCTTTTCGGCATTCCTTTCTCCACTGTCATAGATCGACTTTGCTAACTTCAGAGAGCGACTAAGGCTGAGGGCAGAATCTCTCTCATTTTTCTGGAGATACACATTCCGAGAGCTCATGGCGAGACCGTCGGCTTCCCTTACGATCGGCATACCGGTTATTTCCAGATCCATATTCAGATCTCGCACCATTCGTTGGATAGTTACGAGTTGCTGAAAGTCCTTCTTTCCGAAGATTGCGACATGGGGTTTTACAATATTGAAAAGCTTCGCACATACTGTTGCAACACCCCGGAAATGACCCGGTCTGGAAATTCCACAGAGATTCCGGGTTACTGTTTCCACTGTCACATAGGTCTGATAATATTCAGGGTACATTTCTGTGTTTTCCGGATAGAAGATCACATCTACACCAACACCTTCAGCAAGACCACTGTCTCTTCCAAAGTCTCTAGGGTATCTCTCCAAATCCTCGCCGGGACCGAACTGCGTGGGATTTACATAAATGCTGATGGCGAGGCAGTCACAGACACGCCTTCCTTCCCTCATCAGACTCAAATGACCCTCATGGAAATAACCCATCGTAGGAACAAATGCAATTTTTCGGCTTTTCTTTCTTAAAGATTCTGAAAAAGCCTGCATTTCGGCTGCCGAATTTATTGTCTTCATCTTTCACCAGCAAAAAAAGCCTCAACGTCAAAGACGAGAGGCTTCATAATGTTTTGTATATACACTCTTTGCTCTACCTTCCGTCTCAGTCCGTAGCCGGATCCAAGCGGCTTAGCGTTCTTTACTAAAATAAGCGTAGCTTGTCAAGTTTTTTCTTTTGAAAGGAGCACATTGCTGAGTCTTCCGAACTCTTCCGCAGTTAGTGTTTCACCCCTTCTTTTACCGTCGATTCCCGCATCATGGAGTGATGCGATGATATCTTTTTCCGAATATCCAAATACGTGTGAACTTCGGAGATTATTTAACAGGGTTTTTCTCCTTTTCGAAAACGCTGCCCTTACGATTTCGTGGAACAGTTTATGATCATGTATGTCTATTAACGGGTCTCCCCTGACTGTCATTTTTATAACAGATGATGTCACTGTTGGCTGTGGATAGAAACAGCTGCGAGGGATTGTCATTTCACGAGAGCATTCCGTATACATGGTAACCAGCACCGTTGGTATTCCGTAATCTTTTGTTCCCGATTTCGCAGTGAGCCTGTCTGCGAGCTCTTTTTGAAACATGAGAATCATTGAGGAGATGCCGTGTCGATGCGTCAATAAGTGAAATAAAATCTGTGATGAAATGTTGTAGGGGATATTTCCGATAATCTTTAGCTTCTGTGATGACCATCTTGCGCCTGCGAAAGAAAAGTCGTACTCAAGAACATCCCCATGAATGACATCTACGTGGGGATAATCAGCCAGCCTCTCTCTCAAAATACGGACCATTCGAGGATCAATGTCGAGGGCGACGACCTTCTTTGCCTTCCGGGCTAACAGTTCCGTCATGATTCCCACGCCCGCACCGATCTCAACAATGGTATCATCTGCCGTTACATCAGAGATCACAAGAATCTTATTGATGATATTTGTATCTTCCAGGAACGACTGCCCTAAACTTTTGATGGGCCGTATGCCGGAATCCCTGAGAATGTTCCTTACTGTTGACATATATTATAGAGAGTCCAAAGGCCATCTGGAAACCGCATTCATAGCGTATGAATCTCTGATTCCTTTTCTCAGGAGATTATCGCCGACGACGGCAATCATTGCCGCGTTATCCGTACAATAAACCGGGGGTGGAATATACAAATTAAAACCTCTTATTTGAGATTCCTCGGTAAAACGTTCTCTCAATCGGCTGTTTGAAGCAACACCGCCGCATACCACGATTTTTGATAGTGAATTTTGCTCTGCAGCCCGAATTGTTTTCTCAACAAGAACATCCACGATAGCCTCCTGGTAACTTGCAGCGATATCCGGCAATTCATCATCCGTAACAGGACGGGTCCTTTTTTTTATGTGAACAAGAAGGGATGTTTTGATACCGCTGAAACTAAAATCCATGCTGTTTCTTATGGCTCGTGGGAATTTTATACATTCTCGATCTCCTTTTTTTGCGAGTCTGTCAATTACAACACCTCCCGGATAACCTATGTTGAGAAGTTTAGCTGCTTTGTCAAACGCCTCACCGGCAGCATCATCCCGTGTCTGACCGAGTGTGATAAAATTCTGAAATGCCTTTGCCAGGTAAATATTAGTATGCCCACCTGATACGACAAGCGCAATAAAAGGAAATTCTGGACGCACTTCATTTAAAAAGATAGCTGCCACATGACCCTCAAGGTGATTCACGCCTATACACGGTATATCTAGGGCAAATGCCATTGCTTTGGCCGCTGACAGACCCACGAGGAGTGACCCTACCAATCCCGGCCCCCTTGTCACTGCTATTCCTTCAATATCATGTAAGGTCAAATGTGCGTCATCAAGTGCCTTACAGATAACAGGCATGATAGCTTCCATGTGCTTGCGAGATGCTATTTCCGGCACCACGCCACCGTATTCTTTGTGCAATTCAACCTGTGATGCAATGACACTTGAATGAATTATGCGACCATCCTCCACAACTGCAGCCGCTGTCTCATCACAAGAGGTTTCAATTCCTAAAATCAACATTTATTAATCCTCGAAACAATTTTTATTTTTACAAATAGAGTGGAATTATATATAGAAGCGACAAGGCTTTGTAAACAAGTTTTGATAGTTTCATAAAAATCACAGGGAAGCATATCATGGAAATTAGAACTGACTTTTTAGTATTGGGAAGCGGTATTGCAGGATTGAGTTTCGCCATAAAGGCAGCAGATCTTGGAAGCGTGGCAGTAGTAACGAAGAAAGAAAAGTCCGATTCAAACACAAATTTGGCCCAGGGTGGAATAGCGGCTGTCTTCGATAAAAATGATCGGTTCGAATTTCATATCAATGACACCCTTATGTGCGGCGCCGGCCTATGCAAAGAAGACGTCGTCAGATTCGTTATAAGTAGTGGTCCGGAAAGAATCAATGAAATGATTCAATGGGGGGTTGAATTTACGAAGGCAGAAAAAGGCACTACAAGCAGTTTAGATCTTGGACGTGAAGGCGGTCATTCAATGAGGCGCGTTCTCCACGCAAAAGACCTTACAGGCCAGGAAATAGAACGTGCCCTCCATGAAAAAGCGAGTTTGAAGAGGAACATAAAGATCTATGAAAATCATATTGGTATAGATCTCATCATGGAATCTGCTGTCACCGGCCAAAAAAAGAGTCATACAGACAGGTGTCTAGGGGCGTATATACTTGATGCCTTACACAATGAAATACACACCTTCAGGGCAAAATTCATCATTCTTTCCACAGGTGGTGCAGGAAAAGTCTATCTCATAACCACAAATCCTGATATCGCCACGGGTGACGGTATCGCCATGGCCTACAGAGCCGGTGCCCTTATTGCAAACATGGAATTTATTCAATTTCATCCCACCTGTCTTTATCATCCAGAAGCAAAATCTTTTCTCATCAGTGAAGCCGTACGCGGAGAAGGAGGAATTTTAAAGTTGAAAAACGGTTCCACCTTCATGGAAAAGTATCATACCATGAAAAGCCTTGCTCCGAGAGATGTTGTTGCCAAAGCAATAGATACGGAGCTGAAAAAATCCGGTGATGAATATGTATTATTGGACATTACCCACAAAGAGAGCGACTTTCTCATAAACAGGTTCCCCAATATTTATAACAAGTGCCTTGAGTTCGGCATCGATATTACGAAAGATCCCATTCCGGTTGTTCCCGCTGCTCATTACCAGTGCGGAGGTGTGTCGGTAGGTAATTACGGAGAAACAAATATTGAACGTCTTTTTGCCTGCGGTGAAGTTTCCTGCACGGGGCTTCATGGCGCGAACCGCCTCGCGAGCAACTCGCTTTTAGAAGCAGTGGTATTCGCTCACCGTTCTTTTACCAAAATAGCGGAATCGCTCGGCGCTATTACAGAAGATTCTATAAGTATCCCAACATGGGATCCGCGTGGTGCCACGGAGAGTGACGAATCCATCGTCGTATCCCACAACTGGGACGAAATCAGAAGATTTATGTGGAACTATGTTGGTATCGTGAGGTCAAATAAAAGACTGGAGCGTGCCTACAGAAGAATAAACCTGATCAGTGGAGAAATAGATGAATACTACAGGAATTTCATTATCACGAGAGATCTTATTGAGTTAAGAAATATAGCTACAGTGGCAAAACTGATAATTCAATGTGCCCTGATGAGAAAAGAAAGCCGGGGACTGCACTACAACATCGATTATCCGGAAAAAGACGATAGCAAATGGCTGAAAGACACGGTCATTTCGAAAGAGCGCCCGTTCAGCATTGGGAAAAACTCTTTATAGTCATGTGATACTAACCAAACACCCTGTGGAAAATTAAATCTGTATGCCTGAGAAAGTTCTCAATTTTGAATACGTCATTAATCTCTTCTTCGGTAAGATATGAAACCACTTCAACATCTTCTAAAAGCAACTGCTTAAAATCCTTATCAGCCGTCCATGATTGCATGGCATTTTTTTGCACTGTGGCGTAGGCATTTTCCCTGGACATTCCTTTATCAACCAGCTTCAGAAGCACCATTTGCGAAAATATTATACCTCGCGTCATGTTGAGGTTGGTGAGCATTCTCTCCGGATAGACAACAAGTTTGTCTACCAGTACAGCAAACCTGTTCAACATGAAATCGAGAAGAATTGTTGCGTCCGGCGCGATAACCCTCTCGACGGAGGAGTGGCTGATATCACGTTCATGCCAGAGCGCTACATCTTCAAGAGACGCGATGGCATATGACCGCATTAAACGCGCCAGCCCTGAAAGATTCTCCGAGAGAACCGGGTTTCGTTTATGAGGCATAGCCGATGACCCCTTTTGCCCGGGGGAGAAGAATTCTTCCACCTCCCTGACCTCTGTCCTTTGAAGCAACCTGATCTCCTGGGAAAATTTGTCAATGGAAGACGCAATAATGGCAAGGGTAGTAAAATATTCAGCATGCCTGTCCCTCTGGACAATCTGTGACGACACGGGCGCGGGCATAAGATCCAGTTTACGGCATACGTAGTCTTCAACTGATGGATCAATGAAGGAAAAAGTTCCCACCGCTCCGGAGATTTTTCCATAACGTATTGTTTCCCTTGCACGCATCATCCGCGTCAGATTTCTCTCCATTTCCTGATACCAGAGCGCCATTTTCAGACCGAATGTTATGGGCTCTGCATGAATTCCATGTGATCTCCCCATCATCAGGGTATTTCTGTGCAGCATGGCTTTATTTTTCAGAACTTCCAATAATCGACGCAGATCATCGATCAGGATATCAGATGCTTCCTTGAGAAGAACCGCAAGAGAAGTATCCAGGACATCTGATGAAGTTAGGCCTTTGTGAATAAATCTGCCATCCTCCCCTACTCTTTCGACAACGGTTGTTAAAAACGCTATGACATCATGTTTCGTCGTCTTTTCAATTTCCTCAATCCTCTCCACATCAAATGTGGCCTTGTCTTTGATATTGTGAAGGGCGCTTTGAGGGATTTCACCTTTTTGCGCCATGGCTTCACATGCCAGTATTTCTATATCCAGCCATTTCCTGTATCTGTTCTCCGGACTCCATATCGCACTCATGACGTCTCTGGAATATCGTGGGATCAATTTCGCCTCCTGTCAGTTATATCCGCGTAAAAAAATTTTTAGTCCAAAGATCATTTAATATATGTCTATGCTATTGTAAAATTAAAATTTACTAGTGTACAATAGCACAGCTCACACAGGGGAGGAAATATTTTTTATGGCCCATAACGACTCTTTGAATTGGATAGATAAGGTGACTTCACCTGAGGATGTTCTCATGAGAATTAAACCGGGGATGAGCATTTTCCTCGGAACGGGCGTGGCTGAACCGAGAACCCTTGTAAAACACCTTACAAGATCTGATTTTGCGAATCTTACAGATTTAGAGCTGATACAAATTGTAAGCCTTGGCGACGCGATAGCATTCAGCAGCACAACAACAGCACAGAAATACCGGCTAAAAACATTTTTTGCAGGATGGGCTGCGAGCAAGGCCATCATGACGGGGTCTGTGGACATGATCCCCTGCCGCCTTTCCCGGATTCCCAAACTCTTTCAATCTGGAGCAATCCATGTTGACGTGGCATTTGTCCAGATCACGCCGCCTGATGCAAGGGGCTATGCCAGTCTCGGAGTTTCCGTGGACGTAGCCAAACATGCCATGGAAAGAGCCTCCCTCGTTGTCGCTGAAATTAATGATAAAGTTCCCCGAACTTTAGGAAACACATTTGTCCATGTCAACGATTTCGACTGCATGGTGTATGCGACTGAACCGCCTATTTATTTCCCGCGCTGGCCTTTTAACGACGTCATTGACAAAGTGGCTGCAAATGTGGCTTCTGTCATAGAAGATGGAAGCTGTATCTCATTTTATTCCGGTGCGTTGTTTGAGGCCCTCGGAAAGCATCTTGCCCATAAGCGTGATCTTGGCGTGCATACCTTTTTCTTCACCGATCCCCTGATGGATCTGGTCAAATGCGGCGCCATTACGAATAAGAAAAAAGGGCATTTCCATGACAAATCTCTCACGGCCTATGCTCAGGGTACGCAGGAACTTATGAATTGGCTGCACAGAAATCCGCTTGTTGAATTTCAGGGAATCGACGTTGTGTCTGATCATATGAGGATCAGTATGAATGAAAAAATGATTGCCATACTTCCCGCACGCAAAGTTGACCTCACAGGAGACATTGCCCTGCCGGTCGGCAAAGGAAACGTAACACCGGGACCAGGACAGGCACAAGAGTTCTTTGCCGGAGCGGAACATTCCCATGGTGGGAGAACAATCTTTGCCCTCCCAAGCCGTAATCTTCAGGGGGAGTCTAATATACTGTTCTCTGTAGATGTTTTCCCTAACCAATTCACGAACCGTGAATCATTAGATTTGATAATCACGGAATATGGTATTGCCTCGATGTTTGGTCGCACCGTTCGCGAACGCGCACAGGCGTTGATCGAAATCGCTCATCCCGACGACCGTGCCGGCCTTATCCAGAAGGCAAAGGCCGCAAACATCCTCTATGCAGATCAGATCTACTTGGAAGAATCAGGCCATCTCTACCCGGACAAGATTACATGTACACGTATGCTTAAGGGGGGACTGGCCGTACACTTCCGGGCAATCAAACCCTCCGATGAAGAAGAGATGCGCAGATTGTTTTACAGGTTTTCCGATCAAGCAGTCTTTTACCGTTATTTCACGCCTTTAAAGGTCATGCCTCATGCTAAAATGCAGGAATATGTTAATGTGGATTACCGGTGCCGCATGTCCATTGTAGGAATCATCGAAGAAGGAGGAATTGAACGTCTTATCGCCGAAGGACGTTATGTTCTCCATCAGGATCGCTCTCTTGCAGATACAGCCTTCGTAGTCGATGAAAAGTATCAAGGGCTTGGCATCGCAACATTCATTCTCACTACACTCATTGACTTTGCGCGCGAACAGGGCATTAAGGGCTTTACCGCTGACGTACTGGCCGATAACAAAGGCATGATCAAAGTATACGAGAAGTCCGGTTATCCTATCAAGGCTATCGTTGAATATGGAGTTTATCACCTCACAATACCGTTTGCTGAAGGAAATGATGCGGAGTCAGAACCAAAATCACGGCACAAAGATTGATCGACGTCACGTTATCGCCAAACATCCAAAATCCTCGCGGGCATCTTTTCAGTGAAACGAAGCTTGAATTTGTAGACTTTAAATGTTAGGAATGGCAACCATGATAAGGACACCGTCTTTAGCACGGACCTTATAGGAAAGGATAATTAAGGTAATAACACCATGAACCATATCATCAAACTCGCATTGTGCGTAATTCTTCTATTTTCGCTATCGGGTTCACTCGAAGCAAAAGGAGAAAAATCCGTAGCCGTTTTCCCCTTTGCCGTCCACAGTGCAGAAAATGTCGAGTACGTCAGGCAAGGTATATGGGATATGCTATCATCCCGAATTACCGTGATTGGAAAAATCGATGTCATCAGTAAAGAGGCTATCCTTCAGGCCTTGAAAGAAAATAAAGGGAAAGACCTTTCATCCGCGGACATCTACAATCTTGGGAAAAAATTGAATGCAGATTATGCTGTCTATGGAAGCATCACCAAGATTGGCAACAGCATAAGCATTGATGGAAAACTTATTGACATTGCCGCGAATAAACCGGCGATAACGGTATTTACTCAGAGTCAGGGAATGGATGAAGTAATACAAAAGATTAATGATTTTGCCCGCAACATCGATAATCATATCCTTGGCATGGTACCTTCAACGTTTGCTCCGGTAACGCAACCTTCAGCCACCCCAGCCACCCAACAACCGGCCTCTCCGCCTTCCCGCGAATCAGAAATTATTGCGGGAATGAAAAAAGGCAAGAAAGGTACCTTGACCTCCATTATTAATCCTGATTTTATCAATGCCGCGAAGCCTTTGGATCGTAAAGGTTTTTGGATGAGTCAGAAATTACCCTTAGAATTTCGGGGTATGGATATTGGAGATGTCACAGGCGACGGTGTAAATAAAGTTGTTGTGATTGATAGTCGTAATGTGAGTATTTACCAAAAGAAGGACAATGACCTAGCGCTGATTCATAAAATACGGGGCAAATCCAGCGATAATTATATTGCAGTGGATGTGGCAGACATCAATAATAACGGAATGAAAGAGATTATCGTTACCAACATACAACGGAATACGGTTGAATCTTTTGTCCTCGAATACAAGGATGGTAAATTCAGCAGAATTGCCTCCAAACTTCCCTGGTTCTTACGGGTTATTAGCACGGATTCGGGTCCTCTTTTGCTGGGACAGCGTCGCGGCATCGAAAAACCTTTTGAGACACCAATACATGAAATAGTCTGGGAGGACGGTCTCTACAAAGAGGGCAAAGCGATGAAAATTCCCGTTGGACTTTCTGTATATGGCCTCACCATAGACAGCCTTGGAACCGCCGGGGGTGATAAAATAATTGCCCTTGATGACTATGATTACCTCAATATATATGAACCAACGGATAAACCTCTCTCAAAGATTCATATTTTCGGAGGCAGTAGTGAACGTATCTGGAAAAGTAACGAACCTCTAGGGGGAAGCAATACAGCGATTGAAATCGTTAACACTCCAGAAGATGAGTTAGATAAATACACATTTATCAATATAAGAATTTTAACTTTTGATACCAATAAAGATGGTAAAAAAGAAATTATAATTGTGAAAAACTTATCATCTACGGGAAGATTGTTTCAAAACATAAAACTTTTTACCGCCAGCGAGGTATACAATCTGGAATGGGATGGACTTGGCATGGTGGAAAACTGGAAAACGAGAAAGATCAACGGTTACGTGGCAGACTATCAATTTAAAGACATCGATAATGATGGGGAAAACGAGGTTGTGCTTGCCCTGGTTCTTTCTGTGGGTCTCTCTGTCACAGACAAAAGCGTCATTGTTGCGTACAAAATGAGTCCACTGCCAACCACTCCATAGGGGTTGACAACAGCACCAGTATTTTATATTAATAATACAATATGTGGCGGTGTAGCTCAGACGGTTAGAGCATACGGCTCATATCCGTAGTGTCCGGGGTTCGATTCCCTGCACCGCCACCAGAACCTAATCCAACAAAATCCAAAGAAGTGCAAAACCCGTTAGAAATAGCGGGTTTTTTTGTCATTTGTCCAAGGTCGTGCTATAAGGTTTATCAAAATCCTGGGTATTTTGGGGTAACTTTTCCATTGTTACCCGCACGGTAAAAAGCAGTTACCCTCACAAGGAGATAATTTATGCCACTAAATGATTTGAAAGTCCGAACTTCAAAGCCCAAAGAAAAGCCTTATAAGCTACATGACATGGATGGTCTTTATTTGCTTGTCACGGAAAAAGGCCACAAATGGCGGCGTTTTCGTTACCGATTTGACGGAAAGGAAAAATTACTTTCCCTTGGTACCTATCCGGAAATTTCCCTTTCTGATGCACGGCAAAGACGTGATGAAGCCCGTAGGCAGATAGCCCATGGTATTGATCCCGGCGCCGTTCGCAAGGCTCAAAAGCAGGCAAAGTCCGAGGAAATAGAAACTTTTGAGGTTATAGCCCGTGAGTGGCATACAAAATTTAAAGAGTCGTGGTCTACAAGCCATACACATGTAACAATTACCCGCCTTGAACGCGATATTTTCCCCTGGATGGGTTAAGCGCCCCATATCTGAAATTGAACCTCCTGAGGTATTGTCGGCATTGCAGCGTATCGAATCCCGTGGTGTTGCTGAAACGGCCCGCCGCATGAAGATTGTATGCGGTCAAGTATTCCGCTATGCAGTAGCAACGGGACGCGCCAAACGTGATCCGACAGCAGACCTGAAAGGGGCGCTTGGACCCGTAATTTCCAAGAACATGGCGGCGTTGACAGAACCGAAGGATGTTGCTGCACTACTTCTGTCGATAGATGATTACAAGGGCTCATTTATTGTCAAGTGTGCTCTTCAAATGGCACCATTGGTCTTTGTTAGGCCGGGTGAGCTTCGGGCGGCGGAATGGTCAGAAATCAACCTCGACACAGCAGAATGGAATATACCTATTGAACGTATGAAATTACCGCTCACGACAAAACGGAAACGGAAAGGGCAAAGTCATCTTGTCCCTCTCTCAAAACAGGCCATCGCGATTCTGAAAGAGCTACAGCCGTTAACCGGATATAGCCGGTATGTTTTCCCCTCACACCGTACACTGTTACGCCCTATGAGTGACAATGCTATCCTTAGCGCCCTGCGGCGCATGGGTTACGCTAAGGATGAAATGTCCGGGCATGGCTTCCGGGCGATGGCAAGAACAATCCTTGATGAAGTACTGCAAGTACGGCCAGATTTCATTGAACATCAGTTCGGTCATACTGTCAGGGACCCAAACCGCCGTGCATACAACCGGACGGCGCACCTCGCTGAACGTAGGAAGATGATGCAACTATGGGCGGATTATCTGGATGGGTTGAAGCATGGGGCAAAGGTATTGCCCATGAAGAGAAAGGCATAACTATTTTTCGGGGATAGGGGGAGCCACCCGACAAGGCGGTTATCTTTAAAGGTGCCCCGGGGGCGCTCGTTCAGGTGCGCAAAGTTAGAAGGTTACAGATGAAGAAGAAGTTGAAACCGGAAAAAGAATTTTCAATTGCCTTCGATGAGGCCATTGAGGAAGATAAACGAAAACAACCAGAGGCCTATGATAAAAAAACCTATACCTTTGGGGATTACCTCACCGGCAAGAGAAAACATGATGAAACAAAGAAGAAACTTCGTGAGGCAAAGAAGAAATCTGTAGCAGTGATCGGGGCCAAAGGGGGGAAGAGTCCAAAGATGAATCGACCCATACTTGCGGCTTTGGAGCAGTATCTTTTAGGGAATCCGATAGCATGCAAATTGCCGAACAGCACAATATCAAAAAGATTCTGCAATAAAATAAAATCAAATCCCATGGAGGTAATTGTTGACGAACAGCGGTTTGAGGTTTCCTTATGCGAGATCTCGTTCTCCGTGGAGGCCCATGGTCAGACGAAGAAAAATCTGCAATCCTTCAGTACTGTGAAGCTGACGTTTCTTCTACCGCAGCATTGTTTCATCGGATGGCACCCGGTATTGATTTACCTCGTGCCCTGCTTCGGGGACGATATATGAAGGCCGCGGCACGAATAGAATATAACGGCATTCCTATCGACACAAAAATGCTTACTCGCCTTTCTGATGGGTGGGAATTGATACAGGACACTCTAATCTCGCAGATTGATGAGCAGTATGGGGTTTTTGAAGGTCGTACTTTCAAGCGCAACAAATTTTCTCACTGGCTCATCCGCAACAATATCCCCTGGCCGCGTCTGGCATCAGGGACACTCGATCTTGAGGATGATACGTTCAGGGAAATGTCCCGCATCTATCCTGCTGTCTCACCCCTGCGGGAACTGCGTGTCGCCCTCTCACAGATGAGACTCTTGGAATTATCTGTGGGCCATGATGGCCGGAACAGATGTCTCCTGTCCGCGTTTCAGGCCCGTACCGGACGGAACCAACCGAGCAACAGCAAGTTTATTTTCGGACCCTCTGTGTGGCTGAGAGGTCTCATCCGTCCTGAACCGGGGTATGGGCTGGCTTATATTGATTGGTCCCAGCAGGAATTTGGAATAGCCGCTGTGCTCTCCGGTGACCGCAACATGATAAAGGCGTACGAATCTGGGGATCCCTACCTGGCCTTTGCAAAGCAGGCTGGTGCCGTTCCTTCAGATGCCACAAAAAAGAGCCATGGGCCCCAACGGGAACAGTTCAAGGCATGCGCCCTGGCTGTGCAGTACGGCATGGGGAGTGAATCACTGGCAAAACGAATTGCTCAACCGGTCATCATTGCCAGTGACATGCTTCGTCTCCACCGGGAGACATACAGGAAGTTCTGGGAATGGTCGGATGGCGCCGTCGATCATGCCATGCTATGTGGGAAACTTTGGACAGCATTTGGATGGACTGTCCATACGGGAACAAATTCGAACCCCAGATTCTTCAGGAACTTCCTTATGCAGGCAAACGGCGCAGAGATACTCAGGCTCGCCTGCTGTTTCGCAGTGGAAAGAGGCATAAAGGTTTGCGCGCCCGTCCACGATGCCCTGCTCATCGAGGCTCGTCTTGATGAACTTGACGATATGGTAGCGGCAACTCAGACTGCTATGTCCGATGCGAGTTCGGCAGTGCTGAGTGGGTTCCGTTTACGCTCAGATGCCAAAATAGTTTGTTACCCGGAGCGATACATCGATGACAGGGGCGTTGTCATGTGGCAGACGGTTCAGGGTATTTTGGACAAACTTAAAGATGGTAGACCTGTTCATCAGTGAACATCCACCTGTTCATCAGCGAACATGTACCTGTTCACCGGTGAACACCCGTCCTATCTTATATCTTATAGAGAAGGATCTTAATATATATGGATCCCTTCAACCCTGCAAAGTTAGCCCTTCCTCCTAACGTAAAGCGGGAATGGAAAAATAAAAATTCACCACCAAGGCACAGAATAGGAGAGAAGTTTCTGAAAGGACCTATTCCTTGGAATTGGCTAACTATAGCGGCAAAACTTCCTGGAAAAGCACTCCATGTGGCCATCGCCATCTGGTTCCTGGCAGGGGTAAACCGCAGCAGTACAATAAACTTATCTGTCTCTGTCCTAAGACAAATGGGAGTAGCGCGCAATGCCTATTACCGAGGCCTTGAACTACTTGAGAAGGCAGAATTGATCTCAGTTGCCCGGCATCGTGGGCGATTACCGGAAGTTATAATATTAGAAAGAAATGAGCATAAAGAGCGCATATAACCAGAAATATCATGGGGGGTCGGAAATCCGGTTATAGGTTGAAGGTTTATACCTCCCCAAAGTATTTTATCTTCCCAGGAGGAAAGGTGCGGTCTATCCAATCTCTTGCGTCCTCAATAAGTAATGATGGATCACGGTAGTGGCCATCCGGGCTGTTTTCACTATACACAGTATGGATCAGTTTCCCTTTTCGGTAAATTTGTGTAACGTATCCGGCACCTGATTCATAAATCTCTATGGTAAAACCCCTGTGTTCACGGATCTGCATTATTACCCTGTTGCCTTGGAGAAGATTTTCCTATTTGTAGTCTTTAATTGTCCGATTTGTCAAGATTTCGCTGTCGGCGGGATCGTTGAGTTCACCTCTGAAGAGTGACTGCCGACATGTCATTTGGGCTTGTAACGACAGAGCTCACCGGCGGCAATGGAGCGCCGCGGAATTGCCAGTCCGGGTTAATGTAGTTGTTAGGGTAATGATTTGATATTGATTATGAGAATCGCAATCCAGCCGAATAGAAAGCATATCGGGAGAAGAGTCCATGGAGTCAGCCAACTCCCAAAACCCTTGCACATGGGCGGCATTCCTATGACATCGGGACCTTTGTAATCTGATGGTCTGTTGTCCTGCCACCAGTCGTATTGCTTTCGGAAGGCCTTATTGGCTGCAAAAAGCCCAACTCCTGTTAAGAAAGAGACTGAAATTCCGAGAAACGCGAACACAAAAATTAGCCCCATTGCATCATTCTTTCCCCACGTAAAACCAAGCCCGGTAAATAGTAAACCATTGAGAGTTGCCATCCAGGTAAGTCGATGGTTAATAAGATCATTTTCGAAACGTATCATTGACCGAATTATTTCGTGTTCTTCCACAATTTCCTCCCTACCAGCATAGATACTTGCAATCGAAATAATATTTTGATGTTAATTAATGCTTGGAATCACGTGAATCGTTACCAATGAATTTTCTTATACCACGTTTAAAAGGCCAGTTTTTTGTTTCTTTGGTATTTTTCGTGTATCGATGGATATTTAGCTTTCAACAACGCCTCATCTGCCTCGAGATTGTTATCAATTCTTACCGTGTACTTATAAGGATATGAAGTGCCAGGAACCGGGTTCCTTGGAAAGCTTGACTCCACAGTAATATCGATCGTGCCAAGGTAGGTGAGACTGTTGACTTCTACAGGGAAGAGATACTGCGGTTTCGCATAGTCGTGTTGTTTTGGGAAGAAGACAAAAATATTGGACACCATAATGGTACTGAGGTCTATGAACTTTATTTCATAGCTACCGGGGATTACTTCAAGAGCGAAAAATCTATCAATACTGTTCAGCGTTCTTATTTCATCCTGAACGTCTTCCTTTATAGATACGAAGTTGTTCGGGGATGGAGCAGTATCTTTTCGTAGGGCATTAACTTGGAGGAACTGACCACGTAAATAGCCGCTGGTAGCGTGAATCCTTATCCTTCCAAAGAGAATGGCTCTATAGACTTCATGTGATTGAATATCAGCCTCTATCGGGTGCATATGCTGCATGCCTGCAGCGCAACCCAAAAAGGCAATAGCCGATACTACAAGTAAAAAAAAGCTGAGAATGCACAAGCATTTCTTCTGTAACATGACTACCCCCATATTTGGATTTTGTTAACCCATAAAAATTAATATCCTTGCTTGATATTTCCAGATTTTCTATACAATCCTATTCTATTTTAATCAGTATGCAAAGAGAATAATGTGCTTAAATATCAAAGAGAAACGAATATCTTCTACTTGGTGTTTTTGGGTAATAAAGACCAAATACCAAGTTGGTAAAACATAGGAAATTTGTCCAACTACCATCAAATTGATCGCAGCGCAAAATTATCATCATCATAAAATATAGTAAAAACATGGTCAATGATTATCACTTGAAAGTGTGTATTTTAATCAATATTGACGATATGTGGATTTCAGTCAACTATTAACGATCGAAAGTTTGTATATTCTCGATAATTTGACTTCTGATGATAACAGGAAAGAGGAGTGGTGGTCCACACGGTTTACTTGACCATAAGCCAAAAACGGTTGATCACATCATCACGACCATTGCAAGTGGCACGGATCATAGGGGCAGAATGTTACGTTGATATGGAACGCGGTAGCACCTACATAAGTAATCTCCCGTCGGCGCTCCATTCAGGCATGTGTCTATGGGTTTCGTTTTGGGATCAATATTTATTTTTTCTTATGAAATATCAAATAAATATCTAAGTCAAGCGGAATGAATTCAAAACACGCTGTAAATCATGGGGAACAAATTGATAATTCAGCATATAGATAACCGGTCATGGGTTGTCCAGATTCCTTATTTGCCACAGGGAGCAACCTTCCAAACCGTCCATGACGGGCTAGTACGCTCTATTGTGAGAAAGGGGGAAACCTCGGGTGGTCGTAGTACGATCGTCCTGGTGCATCCTCGTGAGCCCTTTGAGAGTTTCTCTACACGGGTATCAGGAGGTCTAACCGGAAGATGGCAACAATCAATGTAAAAAAAAGTTTGTTTTAATATACAATATGTGGTACCCTATAAATGAAATAATACAATATAGAGTATTCTTATAGGTTCCACATCTTTTCACTTAACCCTCTTGGGTAGAGAATGCCAATCGCGACATGATGCTTAATAGCAAACAAAGAGAGATAGATTATCGAAAGAGCAATATTCTTATCAATCCGTATTTACGTTCACTCGAGAATATGGGGACGCCTTCAGAAAAAAACAGACAATTACGATGGATATTACCTCTCACGATTATGATTGTGATAGCTGTCATTGGCGTTATAGTGAAAATATAGGAATTGATTTTTGATTCTTTATCTTATAAAGGCGGTTTGATAGGGATTACAGGAATGTAACATGGCGTAACGTGTTAACTAATAAACAACTCTCAGCAGAAAGGTGGATTATGACTAATAGCTGTAATGCCTCTGGTATGGTTTCAGTACCCCAGCCTTCTTGCATTGTTAAGAGCCATGTCTCTCCATTCCCCTGAATAGTCAGCTCTTACATATGTATCATGTGCTATCCTGTAATACCTCCCTGCCATGTCACGTTGGCCCTTTTTTTCGTACAGAACAGCCATGTTATACATGAGCCTGGCATAATCGACGGTATTCTGTAACCCGAGCCTGTCAGAAATAAACTGTGACTTCAGGTAGTATTCCAGGGCACGGTCAAGCTGACCTTTGTTCCTGTAAA
>CAZMBE010000026.1:0-42407 GCA_964564625.1 uncultured Syntrophaceae bacterium
TACTACCTAAAATCAGAACCAGATACAAAATTACCTGATTAACTGAGAGGATTCATACAGTAAAATTCAATTAAATTCAATAATATTCAATTATTATTCTTGATTGAATACCGATAATGTGCTTATTATCACAAAATACGTCTTACATATAATATAGGCATTATGAACATACAAGCGTTCATAATGGCCTTGCAGCAGGGTATCGAGCGTAAAAAGGAGGAGGGCTGTGGCTAAAATTTTGCCCGATTTCCAAAAATATCTTATTGACCATAACCTGGCGCCAATGGGGCATGTTTCATTTTACGCCCTGTGGGCAAGCAAATTTCTGTATTTTTCCAACAACAATAAGGATAAAAACATTGATCTCAGAATCAGGCTTTTTCTTGAATATTTGGCGAAAGAAAAAAAACTGTCCCGCTGGCAGGTGGAACAGGCGGATGACGCAATAAGGCTCTATATCAATCATTTTCTGTCCGGCGATACATCGGCACTTTCACCAAATGCGGAAGCAGTTCCGGGGATTAGATTGCCCGCTTATCAGGAAGTTGAGCAGAAACTTCGGGAGATAATCAGAATCAAGCATTACGCGTACAGTACCGAACGAAGCTATCGTGAGTGGTTCCGGCGATTTCACGCCTATGTGACTACGACAAAAGGCAAGGATTGGCAAAAAAATAGTGTCGACGAAACGGATGTACGGGATTTTCTGAGTCACCTTGCGGTCAGGCGGAAGGTGTCATCGTCTACTCAGAATCAGGCATTCAATGCCCTGTTGTTTCTATTTCGTGAAGTTCTCGCAATCGATCTTCGGGACCTCAATAAAACAGTGCGCGCCAAAAGGGGGCCAAAGCTTCCTACCGTGCTGACACAGGATGAAGTTCGCAGCCTTCTTGATCAATTAACAGGGAGGGATTTGCTCATCCTTCAATTTTTGTACGGCACGGGAATGAGACTCATGGAGGTTGCCCGGCTGCGGGTTCAGGACATTGACTTCAGTTTAAATTCTGTCGTAGTCAGGGCGGGGAAGGGCGATAAGGATAGAGTGACCATGGTGCCGGAAGCGGCAAAGGAACCCCTGAAGGAGCATTTATCCCTTATAAAAAAGATCCATAAAGAGGACATCAAAAAGGGATATGGTGAGGTGTATATGCCGGATGCCCTTGACCGCAAATATCCCAACGCGGCAAAGGAGTGGGGATGGCAGTATGTCTTTCCCGCCGCCGCGCTGTCCGTTGATCCACGATCCGGCAAGGTGCGCCGCCACCATATCGGCCCTAGTACGATTCAGAAGATGGTGGCGGAAGCGGTGAGGAAGGCCGGGATCGTAAAGCGTGCAAGTGTCCATACGCTGCGCCACAGTTTCGCGACGCACCTCTTGATGAATGGTGTGAACATCCGCGAGGTTCAGGAACTTCTTGGTCATAAGAACCTCGAGACGACCATGATCTATACCCATGTCCTAAGAAATATGTCGAAAGCGCCGCGAAGTCCGCTGGATACGCTTTATGAATCACAATCTCGTACCACGTAAAACCCTGTCATTGCTGTAGAGCAGTTCAATGACTATGTGAGGTAACGTCAAATTATTTATGAAATCAGGATACATGGAATAAAGGAAATGGCCGGGAAGAAGACGGACGTAAATTTTACTATTTGACAGAGAAGCTTCCTTTCCCTATAATCGCCCCGCTGCACCGGGTAGTGTGTAATAGATTGATTGTGATGTTCGTTTTGTTCAGTAAAGAGCAGTGTGAAAATTCACCCTTGCCCCTCTTTACGAAAGAGGGAGTTGCGAAACAATACTATGAGAAATATTAGATTCCGGATCAAGTCCGGAATGACGATACAATTCTATTTTCTGGATAATAATTCAGAATTATGTATCATGCCTTCGGGTTAAGCAAGGGGCATGAGGGTTTACTATGAGATTGAATAATTTGGACACCGGCAGAATTGCCATCATCGGGCCCGGTAGATTGGGGACCGCTCTCGCCCATAAATTCGGCAGGGATAACAAGAGGGTTACCATCTATTATCATGATTCCGAAGTATGCCGGGCTATTAACAAGGAACACCTGAATCCCAAGCACCTTACGGCAGAGCTCGCAAAGAGGCTTGGCGGCATGGATCAGGTGCCCAGGTTGGCCCCCACGGTACACGCGACGAATAATCTGGAGCGGGTTGTTGATGATAACGATTTTATCTTTCTTACCATCACGATGAACAGGCTTCCTGATTTCCTGAATTATCTCAAACCGCTGCTGGAAAGAAAAGCGGGGGATACGTGTCTCGTGTCCCCGATTAAAGGTTTGATTTCCGATGAAATTACTAAAGAGCTGATCACGCCGTCACAACTGATCAATAACAATCTGGCCAATATCAGAAGTAATTATGAAGTCGTATGTATCGGCGGGCCTTTCTTTGACATGGATATCATGCTTGGGCATCCCGTGTGCGTCACCGTTGCCGGGAAAAGGCGTATCGCAAAAATTATCAGGGAGGAGATTATCCGTTTCAATCGCAGGGAATTCACCTCCTTCTACAATTTTGATATTGTCGGTGTCGAGGCATGCGGCGCCCTCAAAAACATTGTGGCAAATATCATGGGCACAGTGGATTCAATGGACCTTGGTGATTCTATCCCCGGTACTATCTTCGCGAGATCCGGTGTGGAGATACGGTCATTGTCAAAATTGCTGGGCGGCGGTTTTCAGGCTTTTCACAGTCAGGCCGGCGTGGGGGACATGTATATTACCCTGTCTTCCGTGGCGAGCAAAAATTACCGGTACGGAAAGTTCTATTATGAATTATACGGTGGGAATCCCATAGAAACGGATATCAAGGTGCTGGAAAGGATAGACGGTACGCCCGAAGGGCCCAATACCATCCGGAATGTGAACAAATATCTGGAAAAGAAGAATATGTACAGTCCGTTGTTTCACTGTGCCTATAAGATATTCAACGAAGTGGGCCACAAGAAAGACATTCAGGAATACATCATTCAGGCCTGCCAGTTCGATAAAAGAACGAGAGAATATATCGGCCCTGTATCGAGGATGCTCTACAAGCTTTTCCCGAATTTCTGGTATCGAAGACACAAGGGGTTGCTGTCGGATCTGGAAATATGATCGGAAAGGTTTCGCACTATTTGATAGTTGGAAAATAATTTTATCTGGGCTGGCAAAGCTCACATCAAAGCAAAGGAGAACATTTATGGAACAGGTCAAGGTTATATTGAACGATAATGAGATGCCAACAAAATGGTACAACATCCAGGCGGATATGCCTACTCCCATGAAACCCCCGCTTCACCCTGGTACGGGGAAACCCGTCGGCCCGGATGATCTGGCTCCCGTCTTTCCTATGAACCTCATCGAACAGGAAGTGAGCCAGGAACGGTGGATTGACATTCCCTTCGAAGTTCTTGAGAAGTACCTCCTTTGGCGGCCTACGCCGTTGTACAGGGCCCGTAATTTTGAAAAGCTGCTGGGCGCCCCTGTGAAGATATACTATAAAAATGAAGGAGTGAGCCCGGCCGGTTCCCACAAACCGAATACCGCCGTTCCTCAGGCTTACTACAACAAGGTGTTTGGCATCAAGCGGCTGGCGACGGAAACCGGAGCGGGGCAATGGGGGAGCGCACTGGCCATGGCATGTAGAATGTTTGATCTTGAATGCAGGGTGTACATGGTGAGGATCAGTTACGAACAGAAGCCTTACCGTCGTCTTATGATGAACACCTGGGGCGCCGAATGCATTCCCAGCCCGAGTACGTTGACGAACGCGGGAAAGCAGGTACTGGCTGCGCATCCCGACTCGCCGGGCAGTCTGGGCATCGCCATCAGCGAAGCTGTGGAGGATGCCGTTACCCATGAAAACTCGCGATATTCATTGGGGAGTGTGTTAAATCACGTACTTATGCACCAGACCATTATTGGCCTGGAGGCGCAGAAGCAGATGGAAAAGGTAGGCGTCTATCCCGATGTCGTCATAGGCTGCGCCGGAGGCGGCAGTAATTTTGCCGGTATCGCCCTTCCTTTCGCGAGGGATAAGATTCATGGCAAGAAGGTGACCATTATCGGGGCGGAGCCATCATCGTGCCCGACCATGACCAAGGGTCCCTTTGCCTACGATTTCGGCGACCTTGCGAAAATGACGCCCCTGCTTCCCATGTACACCCTCGGGCATGATTTCGTGCCCGCGCCTATACACGCGGGTGGATTGCGATACCACGGCATGGCCCCTGTCGTGAGCCACCTGGTCAGGGAAAAGGTGATGGAGGCGAGGGCGTATGACCAGTTGGAAACCTTCGATGCCGGCGTGAAGTGGGCCCGGACCGAGGGTTTCATCCCGGCGCCGGAAACGAACCACGCCATCGCGGCAGTCGTGGATGAAGCAAGGCGCGCGAAGGAAGAAGGCAAGGAAAAAGTAATACTCTTTGACTGGAGCGGTCATGGGCTCGTTGATCTTGTGTCCTATGATGCCTATTTATCAGGGAAGCTTGAGGCGTATGAGCTTCCTGATGAAGAGATTCAGAGGGCCCTGAAGGCTATAGAGGGATTGCCGAAACCGTAGATGAAATAGTTTTCTATCAAGTCCATAAGCCGTCAAAGGTGGAACAAGAATCTCCTTGACGGCTTATTCGTTTTTAGAGATGGTATTTACGGTGTAAGCCTCCCTTTTGTAGAGGGAGGTTGAGAGGGATTTTGCAGGGAGATCAAATCCCCCTTTTCCAAGGGGAAAATACGTTGTGATACGTTGAGCCTATGCGAAAGTATGACCATTTAGAACATAGATGTCCGAGGCTCGGAGGTGAGGTCACGTTCTCTTACTGCCGGAAGGAGGGGGGAGACCTGCCCTGTCTTCGCATTATCTCCTGCTGGTCTCCGTTTTTTCCCGTAGAACAATATCTGAGAGAGACTATGACGGCAGACGTATGGGATGCCTTTGGCCGTCAAGTTCCGAAGGACAAGGTCATAACAATAATCGAACTCATTGAGGAGGCAAAAAAGCGGGCTGCGAAGAATAGTGAATAAAATTCATGCGCCATGGGTAACCACGAAGATATGAAAACAGTCGGTTTATCATTAATACAAAAATAGCTTCCGCATATTTCCTCCTTTAGAAAAGGGGGCTGGGGATTTTTTTATCATCTCTGCAAAATCCCTCTCAATCTCCCTTTGCAAAAGGGAGACTTAATAAGTGTTTCGCGGTTTCCGCCGGGGCAAGCGTATCAAGTCCGGAATGAATGTAATAAATCTATTTTGCAGTGTACACTATGGATCTCTTTGACCAGAACAATACTAAAACCGATCTCAGTCCCCTAGCAGACAGGATGAGGCCTCAGACGCTTGCCGAATTTGTGGGGCAGCCCCATCTTCTGGGTGAAGGCAGTCTGCTTCGCCGTGCCATTGAAGAAGACAGGTTGTTTTCGATGATTTTCTGGGGACCTCCGGGCTCCGGCAAGACCACCCTGGCCCATGTTATTGCCCAGGAAACAAAATCTCATTTTGTGAGTTTTTCAGCCGTCCTTTCCGGGGTAAAAGAAATCAGGGCGGTTGTAGACGAAGCCGCTTCACAATGGCGATACCATCGCAAAAAAACTGTTCTGTTTGTCGATGAAATCCACAGGTTCAATAAAGCCCAGCAGGACGCCTTTCTGCCTCATGTCGAAAAAGGTCTCATCACGCTCATCGGCGCCACAACCGAAAATCCCTCTTTTGAGGTAATTTCTCCGCTCCTCTCCCGATCACGGGTAATGCTCCTGAAACCATATTCCGAGGAAGAGCTCTCGGCAATCATTCACAGGGCCATCCATGATAAGGAGAAAGGCCTGGCGGAACTTTCTCTCGAGATAGATTCAGAGGCGCGTGACCATATCGTCTGGTCTGCCGACGGAGATGCCCGCATGGCCCTGAACAGCCTCGAGGCTGCCGTATCGCTCCTGCGTACCGGGGACAGGAAGGAAAGAAGAATTACCCGTGCCGTGGTCGAGGAGGCTCTTCAGAAAAAAGCGCTACAGTATGACAAAGGGGGCGAAGAACACTACAACCTGATCTCCGCCCTTCACAAGAGTCTCCGGGGAAGCGACCCCGACGCCTCCCTTTACTGGCTGGGGCGCATGCTTGCCGCCGGCGAGGATCCCCTTTACATCGCCCGGCGCATGGTGAGATTTGCATCCGAAGATATTGGGAATGCCGATCCAAGAGCCCTTGCCATTGCCGTTTCCGCTTTGCAGGCTTTTGAATTTATCGGTTTGCCGGAAGGTGAACTGGCGTTGGCTCAGGCCGCTGTCTATCTTGCCACAGCACCGAAAAGCAATTCCCTTTATATCGCGTATGGAAAGATCAAGGGAACTATCAGCCGGACAGGCAGTCTCCCGGTGCCTCTCCATATCAGAAATGCCCCGACACGCTTGATGAAAGACCTTGGCTATGGGAAGGATTATCACTATGCCCATGATTTTGAAGATGCCTATGTCCCCCAGGACTATCTTCCTGTGCAATTGCAGGGAAGCACGTACTATATACCTACGGACAGGGGATACGAGAAGGTGATCAAAGAGAGAATAGAACAGTGGCGAAAACTTCGAGAGTCGATGAATGGGAGAAATAAAAAAGATAAAGGGGAGACATAATGTCTCCCCAGGATCAGGAGGAATGAAGGATTTTTTACCTTCCAAAGTTTTTGAGCTTACTACCGGCTAATCATGCCCTTATCAACCGATAATTAACTTTCTTTGCAGTGTTTAAATGCACGTTCTGTGCCACGCTCCGCTGATACTTTCTAAGTAACTTATTTTACAATGGTATATAGGAAAAAAGAATCAGGGGAGGAATTATTGTGGTGGGAAAAATTGGCAACGAATGTCGGCAAGGCAGGTCCGGTTTGTGTAGAGTATATGGAAAAACAAGTACTTGAAATATTATCAATGATTGTTGAAAAATCGACAGAATTGTCGAAGGGTCTTCCTGCAAAGCATATTTTTGTAGTAGGCAGGAAGTTATTGACTTTTCAGCGTGATGACATAATATGGCCGTCACGTGAAAAGGGGTTGTGCATTCAAGTTTGCATTTCATAACAGGGAAAGAATTTGAAACATCAAAAGAAAGTCATCTGGCAGGATCGAAATCGCACATACGAAGGGCGTTTTTTACAACCCATCGCTGTTGCCATTTTCTGTGCCGTGTTCATCAGCCTCATACTTATCATGGGTATCATTGATCTCCGGCGGAGCAACAGAATCCTTGTAGGTTTCATGGAAAACCAGGGTCTTCGCATAATTGGTGTCGTTGAAAGGCTGGCCCAGGAAAATCTGAATGCCTTGATCAAGGCATACCAGAGCGACAGTGGCGGTAAATACGTGCCGCGCACTGATGAAACCTTGCTGCCGCAGAAGTCATTAACTTCAGCCATGGTGGATATTGGGCGTGAGATTGATAATGAATGGAAAGCGAACCGTGTCAGCGACGAATATTTGGGGAAATATGCCGATGAAAAGGGATTATGGTATCTCGCGGTATTGAATAAGCGGGGAAAAGTTGTCTATCAAAGCAGATCTCTCTCTGCAGAACTCATCGGTGGGGATGAATCCACCATGTTAAAAAGGGAAGAGATAAGTATCGATCTCTTGAACAGGCTCAGCGAGACTAGGAAAATCGGATTTGTAGCACTGCGGCGTAAAGACGGGAGCGGAACAGTCGTTATTGCCCTGGATCCTGACGGACAGAAATTTTGGGGTATAAAAGTATCAATAGAAAAATCTCTGGAAAGACTGGGACAGGGGCAGGGACTTGTCTACATTGCGATAATGGATGAACGGGACACGATCCTGGGCAGCCAGGGACAGTTGCCTGAAAAATGGGAGGAGAGTAATTTGCACATAGATCAAATCCTCTCCGGTACAAAAAAATTTGAAAGCCGGAAAACCCTTTCTCATGACAAAAAAATCTTAGAAATAGTTGCTCCCATATACCTGTTCGAGAAAATAGCAGGGGTTGTAAGGCTCGGTCTGAACAGGGAGGGTACGGACGAGATCATCGCGGAAAACACACGTAACATAATATTTTTCATGGCTTCCGTTATTCTGATTACTCTTTTATCGATGTGGATACTGTACCGCAATCAAAACAGGCACCTGGCGGGCATTGTGGAAATGGAAAGACAGCTGGAAAAGGCAGAGCGGTTATCCGCTCTTGGTCAGCTTGCCGCGGGTGTTGCTCATGAGATTCGCAATCCCCTTAACGCAATCAGTATGGCCAGTCAAAGACTCAAACGGGAATTTATGCCGGCGGATGAAGATAAGGTCAAGGAATTTCAGGTTCTTGCAAGTGTTATCCGTGATGAAATCAGACGTTTGGATGGAATTATTGAGGAGTTTTTGACATTTTCGAAGAGCCGCCGTCTGGAACTCCACGATTATCCGGTTGCCGAAGTTCTGCAAAAGATTGTCAATCTCATTAAGGAGGAAGCTTCCCTGAAAGGAATTGCTATAGACACCCGGTATAATCATGAGCCCGCGGTTATTCCTATGGATGTAGATAAACTTCAACAGGCCCTTTTCAATTTTGTAAAGAATGCGATGGAGTCAATTTCCGGTGCGGGCAACATCATCCTTTCTGTGGATGCGGGTGGAAAAGACAGGGTCAGCATAAAAATTTCCGATGACGGTTGCGGCATGACACCAGGGGAAATTGAGAGGATTTTCAATCCTGAATATACAACGAAAGAGAAAGGACTAGGCCTCGGGCTTCCCCTTGCCCATGAAATAATTCGTGGTCACGGGGGCGAAATCCGTGTCGTCAGCGAGCAGGGGAGAGGGACGACTTTTGAGATCATGCTGCCGGCGGGGAAGGCGGGGGATAGGAATGACAGAGGATAAAGGAATTCTGGCATGAAAGAATTAAATATTCTGGTTGTAGAGGATGGTCAGTCGCAACGTGAAATGCTCCGTGATTTCTTAATTAAGGAGGGCCATACCATTGCGGAAGCCGAGAACGGAGAGAAAGCCGTCCAGTCCGTGGTAAAAGGTCATTTTGACATGATCCTGCTTGATTACAAGATGCCCGGGATGGATGGTATGCAGGTACTGAAAGAGGTAAAAAAGATCAATCCGGAGATTGACGTGGTAATCATTACCGCGTATGGAACGATAGAAACGGCGGTGGAGGCCATGAAAGCCGGGGCTATTGATTATATTACCAAGCCTGTAGATTTTGATGAGCTTCTTATCCTTGTCGATAGAGTATCGGAGCGTCGTGTACTGATCAGGGAAAATGAGATCCTCCGTCAGGAACTCAGGGAAAAGGGTGTCACACTGGACAAGATAGTGTATCGCAGCCAGAAGATGAATGCCCTTATCAACATGACAAGCAGGGTTGCTGCCAGTCGCGCCACCGTTCTTATCAGAGGCGAAAGCGGTACGGGCAAGGAATTGTTCGCACGGTTAATCCACAATCTCAGTCCTCGTTCCTCAAAACCGATCATTACGGTAAACTGCAGCGCCCTTTCAGAAAGCCTCCTGGAGAGCGAGTTGTTTGGTCATGAAAGAGGAGCCTTCACGGGTGCATCGGCACGAAGAATCGGCAGATTCGAAGAATCCGACGGAGGCACCCTGTTTTTGGATGAGATTGGCGATATTTCCGCTCCTGTTCAGGTAAAGCTGCTCCGCTTCCTCCAGGAACGTGAATTTCAGCGCGTGGGCGGCAATCAGACCATCCACGCCGATGTGAGGATCATCAGTGCCACTAACCGTGATCTGGAAGCAAAGGTAAAAGAGGGAACCTTCAGGGAAGACCTTTTCTACAGATTGAATGTCGTCGTCATGGATATCCCCCCTTTGCGAGAGAGAAAGGAAGACGTGCCGCTGCTTGTTGATCACTTTCTGAAACGTTTTTCAGTAGAAAACGGTAAAATAATTGAGGGTATTACAAGCGAGGCGAGAGATCTGCTTCTAAAATACGATTACCCCGGCAATGTCAGGGAACTGGAAAATATAATAGAAAGAGCTGTGGTAATATCCAGAAATCCTGTTGTTTCGCTCGATGATCTCCCCTTTACGGAAGAAAGAATTAGTGCGGGCAACGGTGGGAAAAAGGGGGGATTGCTGAGGGGATCGATAGAAGAGATGGAGCGTAAATTAATCCTTGAGGCCATGGAAAAAGTCGGGGATCACCAGACGAAAGCCGCAGAAATGCTCGGTATCAGCGAACGTATGCTTCGGTATAAACTTAAAAAATACGGCCTCAAACATTGAGGAGCCGTCACGCAACAGCCGTTACGTGTCAGCTCCTCACAGTGTAAATCGGGCTACGTGCCTAACGTACTTCTTTCGCCGCGCTCTTTACCGCATCAATTACTTTTTTAATTGCCGCGGCATCCATGTTTACCGAAACTCCTAATGCAATCGCCCGTTCCAGAAGATCTTTTGATTTCGGGAGGTCTCCCTTTTTATACACAAATTCTTTCGCCTGGTAGGGACAGGTAAAGGGGCACTTTTCCCTGTGCAGGGTGCGTCGTTCCATCATATCAGGGAAGTTATCAAAGAAGTGCCATTTCATGCCGGAGGGCAATATCTTGGTCCCGATACCTTGTTGACCAAGGGACTTGCCGAATTCAATTACCTTCGCTGCACTGGGGAGGAAAAAGATCAGACAGTCACCACCGTCTCCCGATGGATCGGGCAGATCACGAAATTCAAATCCGAGGGGCATAATGCCTTCTTTAATCTGTGCTTTGTTTTCCCGTTGCCGTTGTAAAACATAGTCCAGTTTCTTTAATTGTTCGACACCCATGGCTCCGGCCATTTCATCCATCCTGAAATTCATGCCCGGAAACGCCCGATCCTCATCTCCCCGGGGTATGGCGGGATTGTGGATATGGCCGTGGTCATGGAAATATTCGGCCCGGCGATATAATGCTTCATTATCGGTGACAACCATACCGCCCTCTCCGGTGGTCAGCGTTTTTACGTAATCAAAACTGTAAATTCCCATATCGCCGATTGTTCCTGTCTTTCTCCCCTTATAGGAACTGCCGGTGGCCTGGGCGGAATCTTCCAGAACCGGTATTTTATGTTTCCCGGCAATCCGCATAATCTCATCCATCCGCGCGGGAACGCCGAGCATGTGCACGGGAATAATCGCCGCGGTTTTAGATGTTATTTTCTTTTCCAGATCTGCAGGATCAATATTGAGGCTTTTATCTACTTCGGCAGGTATGGGTATTGCTCTTGTTTCAAGAATTGCCTCATATGTCGCGACAAAAGTAAATGCCGTAGTGATTACTTCATCGCCGGGGCCGACCCCCAGTGCCGCCAGGGCTGTTCTCAACGCCGTCGTGCCTGAGGAAACTGCCTGGCAGTATTTGACTCCCATGTATTTTCCAAAATCACTTTCAAAATCGGCCACTTTGTAAACACCTTTTCGTTGCGCGTCAAACCCGTACCGGAACAACACACCCCTGTCAAGCACATCACTGACAGCCGTCTTTTCTTCTTTGCCAATAAGTTCGGACCCACCCATGATAAAAACCCTCCTGAATTGTTAAGCCAATCGGTTTGGTTATGCGGCTTTTTTTATTATCACACACGGTCTGTGAATGCAAATATCACATTGAGTTTTATCAGATTTAATGCCGACGGATATCAGGAGGATACATTGGTGAATATGCAAGGCAGCAGGTGTATAGCGTATGCCGATCAATAGGCAGGGTTGTATGGTGTCCATCGCTTTTCCTTGACAATCATAGCAGGTTATGGTTTTATGCGCCCACGGAAATGCGCAGGTATCTATGCGAATGATGAAAGGAATACACGTAAACAGGGTCATCATGTTTTTTTGCTTTTGGGACTACTATTACTTTCCCTCTCTCCGCCTATTGCTCTGGAGGAATTAACGCCACGTTGATGAAACACAAAAGCCATGGGCAGACCGGAGGGAGCTACCCATGGCTTTTATGTTTTATAGGTTTTGGAAACAAATTTTACCATGGGCTTTTTTTATTTCATGAGACTTAGCCTTTTTCAAGATAGCGCTGCAGGAAAGGTCTTCGTCGAGTTGACCCTCATTGAAAGGAGCAGGAAATGACTGTTGTGTGTCGAGGTGTGCGGGGGGCTACCACTATTGAAAAAGACTCCCGGGAAGAAATAGTAACTGCGACGGAAGAATTGCTTCACCTTATGCTTGAATCCAACCAAATTCAATGTGAAGATATTGCCAGCGTCATCTTTACGACTACCCCCGATATTACTTCTGAATATCCCGCTGTGGCTGCGAGAAAGCTGCCGGGATGGGGTGATATAGCACTTCTTTGCGGACACGAGATGGCCGTGCCGCATGGTTTGAAGAGATGTATTCGCATTTTGCTTCATTGGAATACCCGCAAAGCAGTGAAAGATATTAACCATGTTTTTATCAAAGGGGCAGTGAATTTACGACCGGACATTGCGAAAGGGCAGAAACTTCACAACAATCTGCATCAGCAAGGAGGTTGAACGGAGTGAACCTAAAGTAGGCAATTCGGGGGCAAGCTCAGTATATCAACAAGCCCTTCAAAGTCAGGCATGAAGGAAATGACCTGTATGAAAAAAGCAAAAAAGAATATCGTATTGACAGGCTTCATGGGTACGGGGAAGACGACAGTCGGTAAACTGCTGGCTGCAGAGCTTGGATACGAATTTATTGATACAGACAAGTTGATAGAAGTTCGCTGTGGTCGTTCTATACCTGAAATATTTCGCGAATCAGGAGAGAGTGCTTTTCGCAGCATGGAAGCGGATATTGTCCGGGAGCTGGCCACACGAGAAGGGCTGGTCATTGCAACTGGCGGGCGTCTTATGCTTGAACCGGCCAACGCGGCTGCATTGAGTCGCAAAGGTCTTGTCTTTTGCCTGGTAGCGACACCGGATGTAATATTGTCCCGGTTAAAGAAAAATCATCAGTCCCGCCCCTTGCTAAACGTGCCGGATCCTGGAGAACGCATTGTGGAACTGATGCGGCAGCGTGCTGAAGGGTACGCATGCTTTCACCAGGTGATGACAAATGATAAAAATCCAAAGGAGATAACCAAGGAACTTTTCGACCTCATTCAGGCTGACTAGCAATGGTTTTCGTTCACCCAACCGCCTCGGCGGGGTTTGTATAGGATTGAATGCGAACTTTCTTCAACAGCACCAAAAATCTCACCAATATGCCCGGAAAAAACACAGAGAGATACCACAACACGTGTAATTAAATTGTCTTGACATATATGAATCCATTCTCCTATACTTCGCAGCGGCTGAAGGGAACTCTTGTCTAACTGTTATGTTTCAATCGAGTAGTGTAATTAAAGCATATTTCGCCTGTACGATTTTTCTGAGCTCATTTCTTTTATTTCTTGTTCAGCCCATGATCGCCAAGATAATCCTTCCATGGTTTGGCGGGACATCAACCGTCTGGATCACATGCGTGCTTTTTTTTCAACTGGCACTCTTAGGCGGGTATTTATACGCTCACACTATCATCAACAAATTGTCTCCTGTAAAGCAGTTATTGATCCACGTTTCTTTATTAGTCGTCAGTGTATTTTTCTTGCCCGTGATCCCCTCGTCCAGCTGGAAAGTGCCGAGCAGCCTCGACCCGAGTTTATATATCATGGGATTACTGTTTGCCACTGTTGGCCTGCCCTATTTTTTAGTCTCAACCACGAGTCCTCTTTTGCAGGCGTGGTATGCCCGCAAATTCAGCAAGTCGCTTCCGTACAGGCTTTTCGCCCTCTCGAATTTGGCGTCGCTCTTAGGTCTGCTCTCCTATCCTTTTCTCATAGAAACCACTCTGACCTTGCATCGGCAATCCACCATCTGGTCAATTGCATACGGAATGTTTGCCCTTCTCTGTATGACAATATGCTTCTACAGTGTCCGAAACAACCATCCTGACACACAGGAAATCACTCATTCACCAGGTTCGGCAGATATTCAAGCAGAACAGGCGTCGCCACCGAGCACAAAAGACAAGGTTTTATGGCTGTTGCTTTCAGCGTGTTCATCCCTGCTTCTGCTTTCGACTACGGATCACCTTTCTCAAAACATCGCCGCCATACCTTTGCTTTGGATCTTGCCGCTCAGTCTGTATCTTCTGAGCTTCACTTTGTGTTTTGACCGGGACGGTTGGTACAATAAAAAATGGTATTTTTGGATTGTATTTATTACCCTTATCGGAATGTCCTATGGTATAGGTAAATGGGGAATCGGCAGTGATATAAGAAAAGTCATTCTTGCGTATTGTGTTGGCCTTTTTCTCTGTTGTATGTTCTGTCACGGAGAGCTGGCGAGCAGAAAACCGGCGCCCCGGTACCTTACATCATTTTACCTGTTAATCTCGATCGGCGGTGCATTGGGCAGTATTTTTGTCGTTCTTGTAGCACCCAACATCTTTCGGTTTTATTTTGAACTGCCCGTAGGGATGCTTCTCTGTGCGTGTCTTTTGCTCGCAGTAAACTTCCGCAGGTGGTGGGTTACTGATGTTGCGTGTGGTGCATTGATCGTACGCCTCCTTATCATTTCATTTGTCCATATGCAGTTTTACAGCAATCCGGAGGGTATCCGCACGCTAGTCAGAAATTTTTACGGCCACCAGCGGGTAATTGAATATGATGTGGATTCGGATAATGAACATCGCGCCCTCATCCATGGAACAATAACGCATGGCATACAATTTATGCCGCCCGAAAAACGCTCCTGGCCAACCGCGTATTTTGCTCCGCAATCCGGGATTGGGATTGCCATAGCACAACTCCCCGTGGAGCCAAGACGCATCGGCATTGTCGGACTCGGAGCGGGAACGATGGCGGCATATGCGCGACAGGGCGATCACTACACATATTATGAGATCAACCCCCAAGTCGAAGAAATTGCAAGAAATGAATTCAGCTTTCTTTCTGACAGCCAGGGAAAGGTTGAAATAAAAATCGGTGACGGAAGACTTTTGCTGGAGGGGGAAAAAAATCAGCAATTTGATTTACTTGCTATTGACGCGTTCTCGGGTGACTCCATCCCGATTCATTTGTTGACTTTAGAAGCGATAAATCTTTATTTCAGCCATCTAAAACCTGACGGTATTTTGGCGTTTCACGTTTCCAATCTATACCTGGATCTTCCTCAGGTTATTGATAAGGCGGGTAAAACGCTCGGGAAGCATACATTAGTAGTATTAAATCATGAAGACGAGACAAAAAAGATTTATCAGGCCGAATGGGTACTGATGGCTTCAAATCCTGCTGTATTCAACACACCGGAAATAAAAAAAGCCGGCACAAAGGTCATGTCAAAACCTGACATTAGATTGTGGACCGATGATTACAGCAATTTGTTCCAACTATTTCACTAAAATTGAACATTAGCTGATAAGAACTTCTTTGCCTTTACAACAGGATTGAAATACCCTGGTGAAAATCCTGGTTTCCGCGAGCATGGTCATCATTATGTGTGTGATGAATGATGTTGTCTTGCAATAATTCTCATGCCAAAAAAACTCTAATCAAAGGAAATTTCCGGTGGTCTCAGGCAGCAAATAAAGGCTCTCTTCCCCCGAACAGCATGAAATAGAATAACATGTCGAAGACAGAGCCTTAACCAACGTCCCTTTTGAAGATGTCATGATCCACATCGTCAATACAATCATTCCTATATTTTTGATAATACTTCTTGGTTGGATCCTTAAGTCGAGGGAATACCTTCCCGCGAACCTCACGGAACCGCTCAACCGCATCGTTTATTACTTGGCTATACCCGCGATGATATTCCGGGAGATAGCTGAAGCTTCTTTTCAAACTCATTTCCATATTTTTCTCCTCGCGGGGACCCTTGTTCCGTTAATTTTTGTCTTTTTGACGGGGCTTGGCCTGGGCCGTTTCTGCGCCATTCAACCACGCTATTTGGGAACATTTTTGCAGAGTTCTTTCCACGGGAATCTCGGATATATCGGTCTTGCTGTGGCTTACTACCTGCTGGGGAAGGATGGCTTTACCAGCGCCAGCATACTGGCAGGCTTCCTTATGCTGTTGCAGAATTTCCTTGCCGTCTTTGCGTTACAGATATTCTCCCGGGAAAGAGACCAACGGCATCCGTTCTGGTTCTTTTTGATGAAGGTATTTGGCAATCCGGTGATCCTATCTGTACTTTTCGGCATTCTTTTTTCAGTGCTCGCCATTCCCATCCCTGAAATCATAGATCGGAGTTTGATAATTTTAAGCAGCATGTCACTTCCCCTGGCTCTTCTCCTCATCGGGGCCTCGCTTTCTTTTGACCTGATACAATCTCATTTCAAGCTGGCTTTAGGCAGCGGACTACTGAAGCTTCTCCTGCTTCCCGGATTGGGTTTGTTGATGTATCGTTTGCTCGGATTATCTTACAACGAGTTTATACCGGGGTTAATACTTCTGGCATCGCCGACGGCAACCATCACTTATATAATGGCAAGAGAGATGCAAGGCTCGACGGATCTTGCAACTGCAGCCGTTTCCATGAACACCCTGCTCTCTTCCTTGACATTCATCTTTTGGTTAAGCCTACCAAATGTTTGAAGAAAAGATCGGGATGTGCGAGCACATGACGGCCAGCCATTCGAGCGCCTGCCCCGTACTCGATACGGGGGCGTCGAAGACCTTGGTCGACTTGCCGTCCCCGGATCGGAGTCCGGGGCGGGCCTTGGAGGTGGAGACGACCTTTCCCTCCTGATCAAGATATTGCATGCGCTCCTGGGAGGACGGTGCCCGGATGATATGGCGCCAGGTTTTCCATGGCCGTTGCGTCATGCGGAGTTATACGGTTGCCGCAGAAGACTTATTTGTCAAATGGAAAATTCTCATAGCCGCTCTCCCGCCTTGCGAAGGAGAAGTTCCCAGTCCTCATTGACCATTTCCTGAATCTGGTCCAGGTCCTTTTCGGTAAGGTGCCTGAACCTTCCCTGAAGCTTGAAATACTCCCTCACAAGGTATTCTTTGGGTTTGTAATTAATGGTGTACTTCACGCCGCTTTCCACTTCGTAGAGGGGGAAAATATTTGTTTGGACGGCCATACGGGCAATCTTTACGGACATCTCCGAGGGAATGCGCCAGCCCGTGGGACAACTTGCATAGATATGGATGAATCGGGAGCCCTTCAATCCTTTGGCTTTCTGAACCTTATGAACGAGATCCTCGGGGAAGGCGATGTTGGCGGTGGCGACATAGGGGATACGGTGGGCGACCAGTACTTCCACGATGTTCTTCTTCCGCATCTTTTTCCACTCCGGGCCTGGCGTGGTCGTGGTCCAGGCGCCGTAAGGGGTTGATGAACTCCGCTGCACGCCCGTATTCATGTACGCCTCGTTGTCGTAGCATACATAGATGAAATCCTCGTTCCGCTCCACGGCGCCGCTTAACGCCTGGAACCCGATATCGAAGGTGCCGCCGTCACCCGCCCAGGTGACCACAGTGGTTTCCGTATCTCCTTTCATGTCGAGAGCAGCCCGGACACCGCTGGCGACAGCCCCGCCGGTCTCGAAGGCGGAATGAATGACGGGGATTTTCATGGTGGACATCGGGTAAGGTCCGGCGATGATGGACCAGCAGCACGCGGGGAGGACCATAATAGCCTTATTCCCGAGGGCCTTCAGCGTGAAACGCATCGCAATGGCGGCGCCACATCCTGGACAGCCTACATGTCCGGAATACATGTACTCCTGATCGGGAGCGTCTAATAGCATTGTTTACCTCTTGTTATGTTATGTCGCACTTGATTAAGCCTGTCCCCTATCCACGCCGGAGTTTACCCCGTACTCCGATACGGGGCCGGAACTCCGCCTGCTAAATCCCCATCCAGATACTTTCCTCGTCCGGGAAGGCGGTGTGTTTTGTTTTCCAATAAATCTCTTCTATCAGTTCCACTGTCGCATCGAGACCGCCGATACCGGCAATATAACCGAACACCGGGGGATGATCGGGGGTGTTGTATAATGCGGCACGCAATTCCTGGGCAAATATTCCGCTTGCCCCGAATGAAAAGTTCCGGTCAATAACGGCAATTTTTTTCGCGTGCGAGATAGCTTTACGAACCATTTCTACCGGGAAAGGGCGAAACAATTTCATCTTGAGAATACCCGCCTTTTCTCCCCGGTCCCGGAGAGTTTTTATCACCAGGCGGCTTGTACTGGTGATCGTTCCGGAAGTCACCAGGATGATTTCCGCGTCGTCGCAGCATACGGCCTCCACTGCATCGTAACGGCGCCGGAAAATCGCGTAGAATTCTTCCTGGATTTCGTTAAGGCTTTTAAGAGCCTCATCCATGCCGATGGCAATATTGTGACGCATTTTCATGTAGGCGCCGGGCGGCACAAGCTGGCCGAAGGCGCAGGCGTTTTCTGTATCCGCCTGAAACCGTGGCTGGTACGGGGGGAGGAAACGGTCAACCTCTTCTTGGGTGGGTACGTCGACGGGCTCAAAGGTATGGGAGAGGTAGAAGGCGTCGAGAACTACCATAACCGGAAGGTAGACACTTTCCGCAAGGCGATACGCCTGAAGCATGGAATCCAAAACCTCCTGACTGTCTTCGCAATACATTTGAATCCATCCTGTGTCTCGTTGGGAAAGGCTGTCGGTTTGATCTGTCCAGATATTCCAGCCTGGTGCGAGAGCCCTGTTAACATCGGCCATGACAATGGGAAGACGCGCTCCCGATGTCCAATGCAGGAGTTCATGCATCAGGGCAAGTCCCTGTGATGCGGTAGCGGTGAACGTGCGTACTCCACAGCTCTGAGCTCCGATCAATGCGGCGAGCGCCGAATGCTCGCTTTCCACGCGAAGGAAGCGGGCGTTCATCGTGCCGTTCGCGCAATATTCTGAGAGGATTTCCACGATGTGGGTCTGGGGAGTAATTGGATATGCGGATATTACCTGTACTCGTGCCAGTCTGACCGCTTCAGCAACTGCGTGGCTCCCTTCAATGACCCGTTTCATAGGCCTTCCTCCCTGAGAGTCATGGCGTTACGGGGGCACTCAACAACGCAAAGACCGCACCCTTTGCAGTAATCGTAGTTAATACAGCGTTCATGGCCTTTTTTTTCCCGGATCACCGCCATATCCGGACAGAACATGTAACAGTTGTCGCACTGGTTGCAGATCCCGCAGTTGAAGCATCGGTCAGCCTCTCGAATGGTAAGATTTGTGGAGATCTTGAGATCAATTTCATCAAACGACCTGAGACGTTCCTCTCTTGTGAGACGCGGCTGTGTAATCCGCGGCTGAAACTGGAAATAATCTGTATTGAGTTCCCTGTAGTTGAGGACATGCGGATTTCTAAAACGTCGTGGTCCACCCATATATATCTCCATGGAAAGCGACGGTCCCTTTCCCACCAGACATGAGTGCAGCCTTGGCACGATGGCGTCAATGCCGTCTTGAAAAAAGGTATCCAGGGCCATTGCCGCCTGTTTTCCGGAGAGAACTGCATGGGCGACACTCTTTATTTCGTTTGTCAGGTCTCCTCCGAAAATCAGGACGGGTCCTCTGTCGGGATGCACCATTAGGGCGTTTGTCATAGCAAGGGTCATTCCTTGTTTCCCGGATGGATTGAACCAGCTTTCGGCAGGTTGTGCGCCCGTGGCTTTGAACACACGATCCACAACAATTTCTCTGGTTTTTCCTCCTTCGGGAATAACCGATGCTCTCCCGTGCCTGTCTTCATTGGAGACTTTCATCCCCTGCATGGTGAGTATGCATTGTCCGTTTTCTATGGCGATATTTACAGGCGCGACGAGCTCTCTCAGCTCCACGCCTTCTTCAAGGGCCATCTGCACTTCAGTCGCAAAGGCAGGCATATCGCGTCGCCGGCGTCTGTATACAATCAGAGCTTTTCCACCGAGGCGGACAACGCTCCGTGCCACATCGATAGCCGTATTCCCACCGCCGATGACTGCAGACAGGCCGTGTAAAGACGTTATCTCTCCCTGGCGTATCTGCTTCAGAAATGTAATGCCGTCAGCGACGGCGCTCGCTTTTTCTCCCGGGATGCCGAGCTCTGTAACGAGGGAGTGACCGCAGCCAAAGAAAACAGCATCATAGTCGTTACCCGCATCCTGCAGGAATTCTCTCCCAATATGTACCCCCGTCCGAATACGGACACCTTGAGATTCAATCTGAGCGATGTCATTTTTCAATGCGGGGAGGGGAAGACGATAGAGGGGGATCCCCCAACGCAGAATTCCTCCGGGCTCTGTTGCGGCCTCGAAAACATCGCACGAATATCCAAGACAATTGAGGAAATATGCGGCAGAAAGGCCCGCCGGTCCTGCTCCCACCAATGCGATTCTTTGTTGTTTTGAGGCGAGTATTTCCAGGTTGGACTTAAGATCATAACGGCTGGCTGTATCTGCGAGAAAACGCTCCACAGTGTGGACGGCAATTGCTTCATCGAACTCTCTGCGGTTGCACGTCCCCTCGCAGGGATGAGGGCATATCCTTCCACACACGGAAGGGAACGGATTTTCTCTGAGAATAGTCTCCCATGCTTCTTTGAACAGCCCCTGGGCGGTAAGCATCTCGATCCGTGCAATATCTTCACCGGCCGGGCAGGCCTCACTGCAGGGAGAAGTTTTTTCATCATACAGAGGCCGGAGAAAACGCCACGAGCCTGTCTTGTTGCTTTCCGTGGACATGGAGGAGTGGGGCAACAATAGAGGAATGGAGCTCACCGTTTCATTCATGTTCTATTTCCTTGCCATGTCCGGCAATTGCGGTTCCGTGGATTCAATTAATCCTATAAGCTGTACATCCGTATATGCATCCTCTGCCGCCGCAATATTTTGCATGTATGTATCGGGGACTTCTTCCCGGATGACCTCACGGATTGCCTCCAGGGGAGGCATGCCTGTCATGCGTGCAAATGCCCCTATCATGGCCGTGTTGACAATGGGATGAGTCCGCGTACCTAAATGATTTTTCAATGCAATGCGATTCGCATCAACAAGAGCCAGGTGGTAGCCGATAAACTGTTTTCTCTCTGCGGGAGGAGTGGTGCTGTTGATCAGGACCCACCCCCCGGGCTTGAGTCCACGGGTTACATTAACCCCGGGAAGAAGTGTCTGATCCTGAACCACGACGTGATCGGGGTAATACACATTTGTCCGGAGCAGAATTTTTTCTTTGTCAAGACGGACATACGCCTCGACAGGTGCTCCGCGTCTCTCAACGCCAAAAAAAGGAAAACTCTGTACCTGATACCCGGCTCGGAAAAACGCCTTGGCCAGCAGAATCGTTGCCACAACGGTTCCCTGGCCACCGCGCCCGTGAAAACGGATTTCAACAAGCATAGTCGACTGCCCGTCCTTTTTACATCTTGCTCCAGACAACCGCGATAGCCCTGGCAGGTTTTTCGTCAAGAGATCGAAAAGAGTGATTTATCTCCGATTCAAAATAGATTGTGTCGCCCGGCAGAAGTATTTCTACCCGATCATCAGTCCGGAATTCCAGCCTTCCTTCGAGGATGTATACGAATTCTTCTCCTTCGTGATTTGTAAAGACCATATCACCCGTACCCAGCGGCTGAAAGGCGACAAGAAGGGGTTCCATGTGCTTGTCGGCTTTATGCGTCTCCAGGGATTCATAAATGTAATCGACTTCCCCTTCATGGTGATGGGGTCGGCGCTTGATGCTGATCCTTTCCCCGCTCCGGGTGACGGATATTTTCACGCCGGGAGCCTCTTCCTCAAAGAAAGAAGCCATGCCCACATTGAATGCTTTTGCCAGCTTTAGGAGCGATGCGACAGGAGGAACAACCTCGCCACTCTCGATTTCCTCTAAGACAGACTTGGAAATACCGGTCTTCGCTGCGAGATCTTGAAGGGTGATCTGCTTTTTGTGGCGGAGTTCCTTTACGGTGCGCCCGATTCTGAGCCCTTCGGTGTTCTTATCCATATCTCCATATTGTGCCATCTTTTCACCTCGGCGGCGTCTGTATTTTACAAGAGAAATATGTAGTTGAAAGGAAGGTCTATGATTGCTTATAGAAACGATTGTTTCAATGGGACCACTTTATTGGTTAAATATACGACAAGACAACTCTGTATGTCAAGGGTAAGGAGGGTGTTTCTTGCAATATTCTCAATTCAATTGATGTGCAAGAGGCTCCACGACATATATCGTGTTAGTAGTGCCTGCCACGGCTACCCGATTACGGCCGCTGTGTTTTGCGCTGTACAGGGCGACATCGGCTGCCTGGAGAACGGCCTCTCCCGTGACGCCATGATCCGGGAAAAGCGCTATACCAAGAGATAGACTGATGCTATCAAGTAATTGATCATTAAAGTATAGCCGCATATGCTGCGCCGCACGCCTCAATGCTTCTGCTCTTTTTTGCGTTATATCCAAAGCGGCGCCCGGCAATATCAAGGTAAATTCTTCACCGCCATAGCGGCAGGCCACATCTTCTTTACGAACATTGTTTTGGAGGAACTTGCCTAATTCCTTCAGCACCAAGTCGCCGGCCTCGTGCCCAAAAGTATTATTGAACCGCCGGAAGTGATCTATATCAACCATAATAATACCCAGGGGTATTCCATGACGCTCGGCGCGATGGAGTTCACGAACCAGGGTTTCTTCCATGTAACGGCGGTTGAAAAGACCGGTGAGAGGATCACGGGTGGCCTGTTGTTTCAGGGTATCTCTGAGGTTAATATTTGCCAGAGCAAGGGAGAGATGGTCACCCACAGTGATGGCAACTTGTTTCGTCTCTGCATTGAATTCTTCAGAGAGATCTTCATGTCCCGGTTCAGAGAAAGGTGATCCAGAGACAGGCTGTCGTTGTAAATGCAACATTCCCAGGACTTCCCGTTGTGCCAACAGGGGGACACACAGACTGCTTTTTCCCGCAACACTGCAGAGAGGCGGACAGTGTAAATCCGGACGTGAATCGACGGCGACATGCATCTTTTTCTTCTGGAGAGCATAGCAATCCTTCGGAATAAATTTGCTTTTCCCGGCTAATACTTTTCCCCAGGAAGCTACCGTCTCAATCGAATCCTGCGTGTGATCAAGCATGAATAATGCCCCTGCCGTAGCGGGAATTAATTTCTGGGTGAACTTGTGAATAATGGGATATGTTTCTTGAAGCGAGCTGCAGGCTTGAAGTTGTTCCGACATTTGATTGAAGAAAGAGATCCTTTGATTACGAATGCCATATTCATACACGAGAGAATGAAGTTTGCAATTTGTTTCCTCCAATGCGACTTCCATCCGCTCTCGCTCGGCGATTTCGCGTTGAAGGTCCTCATTGGTGTTTCTGAGTTCCGCGGTTCGCCTGGCAACGGTTTCTTCCAAAAGATTCTTATGTTGTTTCAACTCTTCTTCGGCCCGCGTGCGTTCGGCGATTTCTTGCTGGAGCTGTATGTTTTGCCCCTCGAGTTGCTTTTGCAGGTGGCTCATACTGATGTGTGTCCTAACCCTGGCTAAAACCTCCGCGATCTTGAATGGCTTGGTGATGTAGTCAACGCCCCCTGCCAGGAAACCTTTGATTTTGTCAGTAGTGTCATCAAGGCCGCTGATAAAAATCACAGGAATTCTACAACAATGCTCATTGGATTTCAGATGATGACAGACCTCATAGCCGTCCATATCCGGCATCGATACGTCCAGCAGGATCAGGTCCGGTACCTCGGTTGCTAGTGATTCTAGAACTGCGTGCCCGCTTCCCACAGGGTGCACTTTATAACTATGCTGTGTAAGTATATCCGTGAGCATAGTAAGAACATCCTGAGAGTCGTCAGCGACGAGAATTAGAGGTGAAGTATCGTTATGCAATTGACTGGATTCCATTTTATTATCGCCTTGATGCATGCTCAGACCCCTTGTGGTAAATAATATAATAACCAATTGCTGAGTTATTTATCGGCGATTTTGAAATCATACTTTAGAAAAATGGTTAATATTACGAAGATTTGCTCTATATGCGGGGTGGGAGGAGACTTGGCGGGGGTGTCATATTTTCCTCACAACGCTATCCCAAGATCATGTATTGAAGCTCTCCGCCGGTGTATTTCGAAGAGCTTCAATGTTTCATAGCGGCCGGTAAGGGCCGCAGGGCATCATAATTTTGCGATAGGTAGTATTGTCTCTCCCGTGAATTGCTTTTTCAGCTCCTTTACAAGAATTTTCCCTGCGGAGTTGCGCGGAAAGTCATCCACAAAAAATACTCTTTTCGGGATCTTGAAGGGGGCAATCTTCCCTTGGAGGGAATTGATTAAAAACTCTTCCGTCATATGCTGCCCCTCATGAAGCATAACAAAGGCCGCCACGACCTCTCCCCGGGCGGGATCGGGCATGGCCACAGCAACTGCTTCTCTGACCTGGGGAAGTGTCTGCATCGCCCGTTGGACCTCTGCAGGATAGATATTTTCCCCGGAGCTGATGATCAATTCCTGTTTCCTGCCGATTACGTAAATAAATCCTTCTTCGTCGCGTCTGCCCATATCGTCAGTATGAAACCAGCCTCCCCGCATGGCCATTGCTGTCTGGGTTGGCTTGTTCCAGTATCCTATAAACACATTTGGCCCCTGGACTACGATTTCGCCAGGCTCACCGGGGGGGACATCCCGGCCGTTTTGGTCGACAATGCGCAATGTGATATGAAAGACCTCTTTCCCGACAGAACCGGCCTTTCGGATGGAATCTTCGAGATCGAGAGATGTCAAACGCCCTGTTTCCGTCAATCCATATCCCTGAACAAAACCGATGCCCTTGTCTTCCTGGTACTTACGGATCACCGGAATGGGAATGGGAGCGCCGCCGGATATGAAGAAGTGAACATGCGAAAAATCCGCGTTGTCCCATTCTTCGGATTTAGTTATCATTTGAAACATGACCGGTACGGCAAACATGTAGTTGATCTTTTCCTCAACAATAAGCTTCAGGACCTCTGACGCGTTATAGAAACTTTTCAAAACCAGTGAGCCTCCGGCATAGATGACGGGCGTAGCTGACGCGGCCAGGGCTCCGATGTGGAACAGCGGTGCGACAACGAGGGATTTGTATGTCTTGTCCACACCGTATCCCACAAGGGAATGGATCGCTCCGAACAGGATGTTTCCGTGTGACATTATGGCACCCTTCGGGTCACCGGTCGTACCTGAGGTATACATGATAAAAAGAGGATCATTGAGTGTAATTGCTCGTTCGGGGACGGGCTCAATTGTCGGGAAAAGTGAAACGAAATGAGTAATTAAGGAATCTTCAGACAGGTTATTCCCGCCATGCCGAAAGTAGCGGGAAATGGAGAGCCCTGATGTCTTGACAGCCTGGATCTTGTCGGCAAAATCTGATGAGTATATTAACGCCTGGGGGGTGCAATCCTTGAGGATGTAAATTAGTTCCGGTACGGCCAGACGGAAGTTGATAGGGACCATAATCACGCCGGTTTTGCCGCAGGCAAAAAATATCTCCAAAAACTCGCTGGAATTCAGCATCAGGGCGGCCACCCGATCGCCTTTAACGATTCCCATCGATGTGAGGGCATTCGCCATACGATTCACGCGTCTGTCAAATTCTTCATTGCTGAAGTTGCGGCCGTCCTCGTCCTTTAAAAAAGGCTTTTCCGGATGGAGATGTGCCCGTTTTGATATCCACTCACCGATATTCATGGTACCTCCATGGGGGTTTAGCTGTGTTACCTTTTACACTTCTCGATATCATTTGCTGAGAAGGTTTGAAAACACAAAGGCTTCTGATTGCAGTCTTAGATTTCAAGTGATGAAAAGTTTTATCAGTTACCTTTATTTCATTTGAATCCTTAATACCTCGATTCCTTGAGCCTGATACTTAGCTGTTTTCCATGAGATGATCCATGTCTGTGAGCTTCCGCATGACAATGGATACATTGGTTCCTCCATATGAGAAGGCGTTGACAAGTCCATTGCGGACATCCATCTTTCTTGACTCCCCGGTAATGAAAGGAAGCTCTATGATGGGGTCGTCAAGCCCGAGTATCGGCGGAACCTTGCCTTCCCGGAGGGATAATGCGAGGGAGGCCGCCCGAATGCCTCCCGAAGAAAAACTTTCACCTAATGCTCCTTTGATTGAAGATATTGCGGGAACTGTCTTTTCTGAACCGAAAAGATGCAGACAGGCATCTGCTTCTATCCTGTCGGGATTTTTCCCGCCGTTTGAGGCTGCCTGGATCATATCTATTTTGTCTGGAGTGAGATTGGCGGATTGTAACGCCCGTATTATGGAAAGAGATGACCCATGCGCATCAGCGGGCCAGTCGGTTGGTGAAGCGGATGAAGAACTCATACCCCATCCGGCGATCTCGCAATAGGGTATGACGCCCCTCTTCCGGGCATGTTCCAGAAGTTCAAGGCAGACAATGCCACAGCCTTCCCCGGCAACAGGTCCGTTCCTGTATGTGTCGAAAGGGCGGGCGCCTTCTTTTCCCCCGTTCACTGGAGAAATTGCCTTGAACCGGATCAGCGTTTCAAAGAGAAACTCGGAGATAATGTCGGCTCCTCCAGCTAAAATAATATCGGCGGTTCCCCGCATTATCTCCATGACAGCATATACGATGGCCGTTTCAGCCGATGCAGCCTGATGATTTACCGTTGTATTCACACCCCTGAGCCCCAGCTCTATGGAAGCGTGACCCGCTGGTGCATTCATAACGGAATTGGGCACTAAAATCGGATTGATCATCATAGGTCCCTCTGTGAAGAGGATATGGGCGCAATGCACTTTGATATCCGTTGGTCCGAAGGCCGTCCCCAGGATAATACCGATATGGTCCCTGTTTGTGGCGCTGACTGTGATTTTTGCATCTTCCAGCGCGAGCCGGGATGACGCGACAGAGATCTGAGAGAGCCGGTCCATCCTTCGTAAGTGCTTTAAGGAGATGAAATCCCGGGGTGAGAATTTTTTGATCTCCGCCCCAAGATGGGACGGAAAGCGGGATGTATCGAAAGCAGCAATCTCTGTAATACCCGAACTGCCGGAGAACAGTGCCTGGGTGAATTGATCTTTCCCTATCCCCAGGGGTGTTACCATTCCGATCCCGGTTACCACGACACGCTTACTCATGGATAATCCCTCTTTCAGTATATCGTCCGAAGATCACCGTTGTATTATTCCCGCCGAAGGCGAAGGAGTTGGAGAGAACAATAGCAGGCGTGACTTCCCGGGCACCCCTGGTTACATAATCGAGATCACATTCGGGATCAGCGTCGTGAAGGTGAATTGTAGGAGGAATGAAATGCCGCCTTATTGACAAGACAGAAATGATTGCTTCCAACGCTCCGGAAGCTCCCAGTGTATGGCCTGTCATGGACTTGGTCGAACTGATCGGTATCCTGTACGCGTGCGATCCAAAAACCTTTTTGATGGCCCTGGTTTCCATGACATCATTGGCCGGTGTGGCCGTTCCGTGTGCATTGATGTAATTCACCGCGTCTGCTGAAATCCCGGCATCTGTCAGTGCCGCCCTCATGCAGCGCGCAGCGCCTGATGCTTCAATATCGGGGGCTGTCATATGATAGGCGTCGCATGATATTCCATATCCCAGCACTTCTCCATGGATCGGAGCACCTCGCTCCCTCGCATGATTCAAAGATTCCAAGATTAGGACTGCCGAAGCCTCTCCCAGGGAAAGGCCCTGCCTGTTTCTGTCGAAGGGTTTACAGAATTCCGGTTCGACAGCCTGGAGAACATTGAACGAGGCATATGTCGTCCGGCATAGGGGTTCCACACCACCTGCGATTACGACAGTGGCGGCTCCTCTTTCAATCAGATCCCGGGCGAACCCAATAGCCGTGGCCCCGGATGAGCAGGCCGTCATAAAGGTTGTCTTCGGTCCCATGAGACGGAAGTGAGCAGTAATGTGATCCGCAGAGGCAGCGGGGCATAGACCGGCAAGCATGGAAAAGCGTGCATTCTGCCCCCCGGTCTTTAAATAGTCACGGTAGAAACTTTCTCCCTCCAGTTTACCCCCCGAGCCGGCCCCCAGCACAACACCCGTATCTTCACGGAGAGCTTCCGGGAATGGAAAAAGACGTGCGTCTGAGAGAGCTTCAATGGTTGCCGCAAATGCCATTAAATCAGCTCTTGTCATCCTTTTTAGGAGAAATTGTGGTGGTATTAGACTTTGGGGCTCGAAATTGTTTACCTCCGCCCCGGTGTGTGTCCGGAATTCTGCCGTATCAAAAAGGGTTATCGGTCCGATACCGCAAATCCCATTCTGCAAGGCATGGGTAAAATCTACGATATTATTCGCCAACGCATTTACCGTACCCAACCCCGTAATGACAACACGTTCTCTATGCATGTCTTTTATAAGAATTTTAAGGTGATGAAACTATAGGGAAGACCGCCTTCTCTGTCAATACAATTCGGCGGCAATACAAAATAAGAACTATGCAACAGAACAATGTAAAAAATTAGGTCCTTATGAACAATATACTTGTAATCTTGAATAAAAAAAAATAAAAGTATCGACATTGGACTATCATTTGTTATACATTACATAATGCATTATGCGCGTTCATTCATAATCACGCATAAAGAAAATACATCCCATGCTCGGCATTTATAAACCGGGAGAAGGGTAACACTATTATCCCTTAAGGATCAAAGATTCTCCATAGTTTACTGCGGAGAGTGTAAATTAAGAGTTTTGGTGGAAGCTTTGGCAAAATCTGTCCAATATATTCAAAAAAAGTATATAGTCATGGCATTTGTTACGGGTCTCTTGATTGGTTTTGGTGCCGCAGTTTTAATAATGAATATAATGGGCGTGAATCACACAAAACTTTCCGATGTGAATGTAGTTCTACGAAAAGCGGATATGACGCCGAAGGATGTTCAGCAGGGCCATTCAGTAAATAGTGTGACCGCAGCAAAAACAGATGCTGACAATGAAAAAGCGGCAGAGAGTAGTGCGTTCACCGTATCTCAAACTAAGGAAACGGCTGTGGGGAATGTAAAGCATGAAATGGCACCCGTCGGAGCGAAAGTATATATCCATTACGCCAGAGAAAAAGATAAAAAAATCGCAGAGGATTTATCTGTTTTTTTAAAGCGCAAGGGATATGCTTCCGTGGAGACTGAAAAAATTCGACATTGGAAGAGGGATATCCGTTATTTTCATGACGAGGATGAAGAATCGGCACTGCTTCTCAAAAAACACCTTAACGATTTTATCGTGAGTTCGGCCACTATTGCAAAGTTTCCCATGCATATTAAAAATTTGAGCACACGTTATCCACACGCACAAAAGGGTGCAATCGAAATGTGGGTGTTTTTTTAGCAGGATACATGATCGATATCACATCAACCAGATACATAATGCTCCTTGTTTCGATTATGATACTGTCAGGGGCATTGGGTGGTATGACAAGCGCTTTTCTGAGTAAAAGTGAAGATCAGCCATTCTTCATGGTGATCGTTACGCATACCTTTATAGGTATTGTCGCTGCAATGATGATACCATTACTATTAAATGTATTTTCCAGTGATTTGCTTGATGCCGGGCAGAACAAGCCGCTGAAATTGTTTACATTAAGCGCATTGTGTATTTTTTTTGCGCTGTTTTCCGCCAGATTTCTGGAAAGTGTATTCAGGCACAAACGGAAAGACGAAGGGCCGCGACCTCCGCAAGTTCAACAGGACGGAAACACGATAGAGAAAAAACAAGAAATCAGCAGTACCGCTGCCCCTGCGGAGAGCGCTGAAAAAGCAAAATTGTCTGAGAATCAGTTAAGAATATTACGAGCCCTTGCTCAGGCAGAAGCATCAAAACTCTCCTTAGCGGACCTTCTAAGAGTTACGGGGATTCCACAAAATGAGTTTGATGAGATTATTGCGATGTTAATGGTCAGGGGATTAGTTGCCCAGGAGCTCATTGAAGGCAAGAAGCTTCAGCTTGTCTTAACGGCAAGGGGAGAACAACAGTTGAAAAAAATTCCTAAATAACGTTCACAACCACCTTTTTTTCGCGAAATAGACCAGCATAGAAACGGCAACAATGATCATGACTCCCCAGACAAAAAAATACCCCCAGTGCCATTCAAGCTCCGGCATGTATTTGAAATTCATGCCGTATACACCTGCCAGGAATGTCAGCGGCATAAATATCGTGGCGATGATAGTCAACACTTTCATGATTTCGTTCATTCTGTTACTGACACTCGAGAGGTATATATCCATTATGCTGGAGAGCATATCCCGGAAGGTCTCTATCGTATCTATCACCTGAATAGTGTGATCGTAAATGTCTTTGAGGTATATGTTTGTCGATGCATGAATCAGCCTGCATCCTGTTCGTTGAAGACCGCTGATTGTTTCCCGCAGAGGCCAGACGGATTTCCTCAAAAAGATCATATCCCTTTTCAGATTTTGAATGGACTGCAGAGTCTTTGTTGAGGGGTTTTTTATCAACGATTCTTCCAGAGATTCAATAACTTCACCCACTTGTTCCAGAATAGTGAAATAGTTGTCAACGATGGTGTCAATAAGGGCATACGCAAGATAATCGGCTCCGGCGTTTCTGAGATGTCCCTTGCCGGTCCGAATTCTTTCCCGTATGGGTGTAAACATGCCTGTCTCTTTTTCCTGAAAGGAAATGACAAATTGAGGACCAAGGATGATGCTGATCTGTTCTGAAGTAATCTCTTTGCTTTCCCCTGTATGATTATGAAAATTCTTGAGAACGACATAGAGGTATTCACAGAAATCTTCCATTTTTGGGCGTTGATCTGTAGTGAGGATATCTTCCACGGTAAGTGCGTGCAAACCGAAAATAGTTCCCAGTTCCTCCAACACCTTGGTGTCATGGAGACCTTCAACGTGTATCCATGTTACTGTTGGACTATTCTTGTATTCGCGACATTCGCCGACGGCCCTGATTTCTTTCTCCTGTAAATGGGATTCATCATAATCGAACACAGTGATTTTTGTTGTTTCGATCAACTGATCCCCGATATGGATGAGAGATCCCGGGGGTAGACCGGTCTTTCTGGAACGTTTTTTTACCTGCCTGGACATTCTCATTTATCTCTTTATCTTAATAACTACGGTGACGGAAGGTTCCCTTTTACCTTCAAATTGAACCTCCGGGGGGACAACGAGTTTTGGTTTCAATGTCGTAGTTTCCGTTAAAGATTGGAGATCAATCGGTGCCGTTCTTATCTTGACATTATTTCTCAACAGCCTGCTCGGTACAAGAAGCTTCACCGAAGAGGGAGTTACGGTGATTTTCTGCACTATAACTCCTGGAACTGTTTGATTTTCCGTTACCACCTCGATAGGAACAGAAACACGGACAAACTTTGATGCATTGACCGAAATTCTGCTCGGTTTGATGCCCACCACATTTATATTAGAAGGGGTTTTTATCATTTCTTTGGTGAGAATGATGTCCTGTTTCCCCTCCTGAATTTGAGAAAGGCTGATGGATATTTTGAGCGCTTCCGTATTCAGAAGCTGAAAAGCCTGCGAGGGGCCGGCCAGCATTAGTTTGGCTTCCTTAATTTTAGGTTCTTCTATAAACCACTCCGATGGCACATTAATATATTCGACAGGCACGTTGAAATCCTTATAAATCGATTCCTTCTGGTAACCAAAAATGATCCAGAGAGCGCAGGCCAGGAAAATAGCAATGACTTTTTCCTTCGTATTTTCCTTTAACCACAGTGAAATGGGGCCCGGCTTCTTGAGGGGGGTTTTGCTGCGGTAAAAGGATTCTAACTCTCTTTTCAGAGCCGACGCATTTGTAACCTCTCTGATCTGTTCTCTCTGGGCGATGGAGATAGTTCCCCGTTCCTCCGAAACAACAATACAGATGGCATCTGACCTTTCGGAAAGACCGAGAGCTGCCGTATGACGAAGACCTGAGATTCCGAATGGTCCTATATTTTGTGACAGCGGCAGGTGGCACCCGAAACGGACGACGGTGTTCCCATCGATCACCACGGCGCCATCATGGCCATCCGAATGAGGATCAAAAATACTCTCGAGGAGAGGTTCGCTGAGAACACCGTTAAGCTCTGTGCCCCCGCTGAGGTGCCTATCGAGAGGGTCGCTTCCCTGGATCACAATCAAGGCGCCAATACGCATCCTGGCAAAGTCTGCCACGGTCTGCGTGATAATTTCTGCAGTTTGTTCCTGAGGGGTAGTGCTTTGGGTCTTTTTCCTGACTATTCCCAGAATTGCAAGACGCTCAAAGAATCTCCTGAGGTCTTCCTGGAAGATGACTACGAGGACAAAAAGGAGAATCGCGAAAAACCCCTGAAGTACAACAGTGGTGAGATAAAGCTGGAAAAATTTTGCAACAATATAGATAAAACCAAGGAGGCTGATGCCCAGTAACACAAATCGGGAAGCCCTGTCTTTAAACCAAATAAGGAGGGCGGAGATCATCACGGAGATAATTGCAATGTCAAAAAAATCTTGAATTCTTATGCTTTGTAGAAATGTCCAGATGCTCTCGATCATAGTGTTTTCTGTTCCCGTCACGTGAGTTGAAAATATCTCTTTAGTCGCGGTAAAAGCTTATTCGGTCAATCCAAAGAGTTCCCTTGATATCCGAATTCCTCCGCACATCCACACCGATCTCAAATCCCTCTACCCGATGAAGTCGCATGACCTGATCACCTGGTGCGGCCCCTGCCATCTTTGCGCCTCTCGCTATCCAGCCCCTTGCTATCACCATTTTATTGAAAGGGATCCTGATCTTTTCCCATGTCTTGTCTGGTTCGAAATTTCCGATCCACATATCAATCTTGTTGGGGTCGTCAGGATGGGACGTTTTTATGCCCATGGATGCGTAAAGTCTCTCTGTAGATCTGACATAAAATTCAATTCCGTCATAAAGACTCAGATCCCTTTTCTTTCTATTTTCAATTTGTGCATACATAGGTTTTTGTCCCGCCATAAGATTGAAATCCAGTCGTAAGGATTTTTTTGAATTTTCCACTCCGGCAGAACGGTCTATGCCGGACTGGAAATAGACCTTCCTCCCCGCCTTCATCAATATCCATGCGGAATCGGTCGTTGTCTCCTCAAAATCCTCTTTCATTGGCCCGGAATCACGGATTTCCATTGGTTTGAATAATTTTGTTTTCATAGTGATTGCCCCTACGGCCTGGCTGGTTCTCACATTGATCAATCTCAGGTTGATATTCCACTCGTCCCCTATCTCTGCAAATGTTCCCGCCAGGATAAGATCGGCAATGATAAGTTGCCCCGCGACTTTATCACGGGTTTCTTTCGCCATTCCGCTTAAGCTTAGTTCAATTTCGTTCATAATGGATTTCAGCTTAGAGCGTTCGAGGACGATAAAGTGTCCTGAATCGATAAGTGCCGACGTGAGTTCTTCAAGACTCACTCTTCCGGCTTCTTTTTCATGCCCTCGTATGACCTCGAAATCCACAACGGCGATGGTTTTTTTCGGAATCATCAATTCCAGCACAGTCCCGACCGGATAGGATACGGGCTTTTCAAACTCGATAACTGCGGTATTCCCACGCATTGTCTTTACCGTCGCCGGCGTACCACCCACTTCAGTTTTAATGCCTTCAATCAGAATACTTTTTTGCACAACCTGCTGGGCAATTTCGCTCGCCGGTGATCCGGGAGTTTTTTTTAGTTCGGGGATTTTCAAGATAAGCGTGACCTGATTCCCGGTTATGCTCTGGACGATACTTTCAATGGTGAGAAGGCTCGCGGATTCGCGCTTTTCCACGGAACCGGTACCTAAATAAGCACAACCGGATATTGAGAGCGCAAAACAAACAATCATGAAAACATTTGAAAGCTTCATACGTAACTCCTTACAGGAATGACCAGACTATCGTAGTTTAGAACACGGCAATATAATTTTTGCAATAGGCAATGTTGATAACCGGCATTTTTTTCTTGACAATGATTATGGCGTATGGTTGTATGCACGAAAGTAAAGTATTCTACATTGAAAGACATTGAGAGAAGTGATGGACAGCATGAACATACACGGGAATCATAATTATTATTTTTGGAGCTATTTTTATTTCCCGTTGGTCTGCCCATCGCTCAGGAATTAACACCAACTAAATAAAACATAGAAGCCATGGGGAGACCGAAGGGAATTGCCCATGGCTTTTTTATTTGTCGGGCCGTGGCAGCGATTTAGTCACGGCTTTTGTTTTGGCACGGCCGCAGAACACGAGGGTGGTGCAATTAATCCCGAAGGAGTCTACTGATTCGCGGGATCTTAGGTCTAATGATTTTTTAAGGAGGGGATAATTGTGATCATTGTAATGAAAAAAGGGGCAACAGACGAACAGATAGAGAAGGTTACACGGTGGATAGAATCTGTGGGATATCATCCTCATCCTTCCCGAGGAGTGGAAAGGACCATTATCGGGGCAGTCGGCGATGAGCGGGGCAAGGAATATTTGAAATTTGCCGAATCCCTTTCCGGTGTGGAAAAAGTGATGCCCATTCTGAAACCGTACAAGCTGGCAAGCCGTGAATCGAGGCGGGAAAATACAGTGATTACTGTAGCGGATGTAGAGATCGGCGGGTCCCGCTTTATCGTCATGGCAGGGCCATGCGCGGTGGAAAGCGAAGAACAGATGCTGGAAAGCGCTTACATTGTGAAAAAGGGAGGCGCCCAGATCTTAAGGGGCGGTGCATATAAACCGAGAACATCTCCTTACAGCTTTCAGGGCATGGAAGAGGATGGTCTTAAGCTTTTGGTAAAGGCCCGTGAAAAGACAGGCCTGCCTGTTGTCACGGAGGTGATGGATCCGGCTCATGTCGATCTGGTGGAGGCGTATGCCGACATCCTTCAGGTAGGGGCGCGTAATGTGCAGAATTTTCCTCTCCTCAAAAAACTTGGGCAGTCAAGGAAACCGGTTCTTCTCAAGCGAGGGATGATGACCACCATAGAGGAACTTCTCATGTCCGCGGAATACATCCTCTCTTCAGGTAACGGCGACGTCATCCTTTGTGAAAGGGGCATCCGCACCTTTGAGACGGCGACCCGTAATACCCTTGACATCAGCGCGGTACCCGTTTTGAAAGAATTAACGCATCTTCCCGTCATTGTTGATCCGAGCCATGCAGCGGGAAACTGGAAATATGTGATTCCCTTAAGCAAAGCGGCAATGGCAGTGGGGGCGGATGGAATTCTTGTGGAGGTTCATCCTGAACCGGAAAAAGCTGTCTCCGACGGCGGTCAATCACTAAAACCGGAGAAGTTCTATGTATTGATGGAAGAAGTGCACAGCATTGAAAATGTTATAAAAAAAATTGCGTAGGTGGATCAATGAAAAAAATAAAGGTCAATCTTGATAAACGGGTATCCTCCTCCTATGAGATATGTATCGGGTATGATATCCTGGATCGGATCGGGCTGATCATCGCGAAATACATGCCCGCCCGTCACTATGTAATCATTACCGATTCTATCGTATCAAATCTTTATGGACAGTCCTTACTGAACAGGCTGAAAAGTATGGGAATTTCTGTGGATATGATCGACTTTCCCGCCGGAGAGGATTCAAAAAATGTCGACACAACCCTTGGTATTGTAGAGAGGCTGATAGCGCTCGGGGCAGACAGAAGCTCGGCCCTTCTTGCTCTGGGAGGTGGGGTTGTTGGTGACATTACGGGGTTTATCGCCTCAACATTTATGAGATCTGTTCCGTACATCAATGTGCCCACTACCCTTATGGCGCAGGTTGATAGCAGCATCGGGGGAAAGACGGCCATTGACCTGCGGGAAGGGAAAAACCTTCTGGGGACATTTTATCAGCCTAAAGGAGTATTTATCGATGTAAAGTTCCTGGATACGCTGCCCGAGACAGAGTTCCATAACGGCCTCGCTGAGGTAATTAAATACGGGATCATTGAGGATGTTGATCTCTTTCATTTTCTGGAAGAACATGTCAATGACATCAAGGGGAGGGATTATGGGGTCCTTGTCAAGATCATTGAAAGTTCCTGCCGGATAAAGAAGGGAATCGTCGAGGTTGACGAAAGAGATAACGGTCTTCGCCGGATTCTCAACTTCGGCCATACCATTGGTCATGCTGTTGAAGCGGAATCCGCGTATACAATTTCCCATGGGGCTGCTGTTTCTCTGGGTATGGCTGCAGCGGTGAGAGTTTCTGAGAAGTTGTATGATTTTCCCGGCGAAGAACGTAACATGATTGAAAATCTTATGGAAACGTTAGGCCTCTCCCGCCGTATCCCTCCCGCAGTGAGCACTGATGGGGTCCTCTCCAGGTTGAAGATGGACAAGAAAAAGGAGGGAAATACGATCCACTTTATCCTGCTCAAAAAGATGGGAATGCCATTCATCAACGGTGGGGTTCCGGAGCCGGTACTACGGGAAACATTGGAGGGTCTCAGAAAATGACAATAGCGCCACTTGACCTCCTGCGGCACGATCTGAAAGAAACCGATCTGAAGATAGTAAAGCTTCTCAATGAGAGGGCTGATTTATCTGTAAAGATGGGTAAAATTAAAGCGGAAGATGGCCTGGATATGTATGATGCGGCCGAGGAGGCAAAAATTTTTGAATGCCTGGGAAAGGTGGATGGGCAATTGTTGCCGGAGAAATATCTGAGAGCCATTTTCCGGGAGATCATTTCCGCGTCGCGGGCACTGCAAAAGCCGATCACCGTAGCCTTTCTGGGACCAGAGGCAACATTCAGCCATCTGGCTGCCCAGTCCTATTTTGGCTCGAGTACCAGCTTTTTCCCCCAGACTACCATTTTCCATGTCTTTGACGAGGTTGAAAAGGGAAAGGTTGAATGGGGGGTTGTGCCTGTGGAAAATTCTCTTGAGGGTTCAATCAACCTGACCCTCGATCGATTAATATTGACTCCCCTTATGATTCGTGCTGAAATTTTCCTCAGGATAAGTCACTGCCTTCTTTCTCCAGGGGAGCGGATTGAGGGTATCACGCGGATTTATTCCATTCCCCAGGTGCTGGCGCAGTGCCAGGGATGGATCCGCGCCAATCTTCCCCAATGCGTTCTCGTCGAAGCGGAAAGCACCGCGGCAGCGGCGAAACGTGTACAGAAAGAAAATGATAGTGCGGCCATTGGAAGCCGCCTGGCAGCGGCCGCGTACGGCTTGAATATACTTTCAGAAGGTATCGAGGATAATCCTTCAAATACGACGAGATTTTTGGTTATCGGGGAAGGTAAACTCGCAGCAACGGGAAGGGACAAGACGTCGATTCTTTTCGGAACGCCTCATACGCCTGGCGCATTATATTATGCATTGGAACCATTTGCTGAACGCAAGATCAACCTGATGAAGATAGAATCGTATCCTGTCAAACAGAGATTGTGGGAGTACCTTTTCTTTGTTGACCTTGCCGGTCATGTTGATGATGAAGAAATCAGGCATTGTATGGAAGGGTTAAGAAAAAAAACCACATTTCTGAAGATACTGGGCTCATATCCGAGAGGCGAGGAGGGGCGATGATCTGTATACCTATTACGGGACAGACACAGGCAGAGGCCCTTGTGCAGATAGAAAAAGGTCTTCCTCGTACCGACCTTCTGGAGTTGAGAATGGATTTGATACGTGACGGAGACATGAAAACATTGATAGAAAAGTGCAGATCAGGCCCGAAGCACGGTAAGGTCTTAGTCACCAACAGAAGAAAAGAACCTGTTCCGGGGGAGGAATCTTCAGAACGGCAGAGAATCGCGTTGCTGAAACACGCCATCAGGCTTGGGGCAGAGTATGTGGATATAGAAGTTGAAACACCGGAGATATTGAGGAATGAACTATTCTCTTTGGTAAAAGCTCTCGGTAATCAAACCAGGGTGATTGTTTCCCATCATGATTTTAAGGGGACGCCGTCTTTCAAAAAGTTAGCACGTACATTCCAGGACTGTAATATAGCCGGTTCTGATGTAGTAAAAATTGTTACCCACGCGAACAGTCCGGAAGATAATCTTGCGGTTCTCAAACTGATTTTTTATGCCCTGAATAAAAAAGTGAAAATTATCGCCTTCTGCATGGGAGAGCAGGGAAGGTCAAGTAGGATAGCGGCGCCCCTGCTCGGTTCATACCTCAGCTATGTCTCTCTGAATCAAAGCGCGGAGTCGGCCCCGGGGCAGCTTACTGTCGAGGAGATGGAGGAGGTCATGAAAATTATCAGTGGCGGCAGTCGCGGAGAAAACAAGGTATCCGTTCCTTCCGAATCACTGATATTCGGCATTTTCGGTAATCCGGTAAAACAGAGCCTCTCGCCGCTAATGCATGAAACAGCATTTGCGAAGATGAAAATTGACGGGAAGTATCTTCCGTTCTGTATTCAGGACTTGACAAGCGCCGTAAACGGCATAAGGGGAATGGGTATCCGGGGGGTCAGCGTGACGATCCCTTTCAAGACGACAATCATGGCGTTTCTTGATGAAGTGGACAAAGATGCGATTGAGATTGGAGCCGTAAACACCATCGTCAACTGTTATGGCAGATTAAAGGGTTTCAATACAGACTGGATTGGCCTTGTGCAATCGCTTAAAGATGTTTTGGATATTAAGGGTAAGATGTTTGCCGTTCTAGGGGCAGGCGGAGCAGCGAGAGCAGCAGCGTTCGGTATCCGAAAAGAGGGCGGGATTCCCATTATTGTCAATAGAGGTGTGGAAAGAGGCCGAAATCTGGCAAGGGAACTGGGGTGTTCTTTTTTCCCCCTCACAGAAATCAATAGTGTCAGGGCGGATTGCCTGATCAACACTACACCTGTCGGGATGATGCCGAATATTGATGAAACTCCCGTCCATAGTGCAATTCTCGCAAACTACCGGTGGGTCATGGATACGATCTACAATCCACTGCAGACAAAACTGCTGAGAGAGGCCGGGCAGTCGGGGTGTATTACCATCACCGGTCTCAATATGTTTGTCCATCAGGGAGCGGAACAGATCAAGCTCTGGACAGGGCTGGAGCCTCCACGAGAGGTGATGAAACGAACAGTAATTGAGCGCCTTTCTCCGGTAAGGTCAAAGACAGACAAAAAACAGGGACATTGACATGAACGAAGAAAAGCCCGCAGGTGGGCAGAATCCTTGTGTGGGCAAGGTATCCCGCATACCGTCGACTTTCGCGGGGGGGATGGATGAAAATTAATCCCATATCGCATCTGAACGCGACTGTATCAGTTCCCGGTTCCAAGAGTTACACCCAAAGGGCTCTTATTATTGCCGCTCTGTCACAGGGAAGATCAATTCTTTCGCATGTGCTTATTTCAGAGGATACACATTATCTGGTGGAGGCGCTGAGATCTCTCGGCATCAATATTCTAACTTCAGACAATGATATTATCGTGCAGGGAACCGGTGGGAACATCCATAATCCAGGAAAGACGATCTTTCTTGGAAATAATGGCACGGCGCTGCGATTCCTTACTACCATGGTTTCTCTGGGAAAGGGGGAGTTTATCCTTGACGGAAGCAGCCGACTTCGTGAAAGACCGTTAAAACCACTTTTGGATGCATTGAAAGTTCTGGGTGTCACAACTCACAGCAGAGACGACAGGGGCTATCCCCCTGTCCGTATTGATGCAAGGGGCTTGCGGGGAGGTTCTGTAACATTTACGGATGTGGAAAGCAGCCAGTATATTTCATCTCTCCTTATCGGCGCTCCCTACGCTGAAGAAGATATAAAGATACGGCTCAAGGGAAGTACTGTTTCTGAACCCTATATAGATATGACCCTGAGCGTTATGGAACGTTTCGGTGCGGAGGTTGAAAAGGATGAGCAGGATCGTTTTATAGTGAAAAGCGGGCGAACATATTCAGGCCGGAAATACACCGTAGAGGGGGATGCCTCCAGTGCATCCTATTTCTTTCTGGCAGCCGCCCTGTGCCGAGGGCGGGTAAGGGTGATGAACATCAATCCCGAGAGCGCGCAGGGAGATATCAGGCTTCTGGATATTATGGCAAATTTAGGCTGTTCCGTAAGGCGCGGTGATACATGGGTCGAGGTCATCGGGGGACCTCTATGGGAAGGGAATGTCAGCTTCGATATGGGAAATATGCCCGATATGGTCCCGACACTTGCAGTTCTTGCAGCATTCAGGGAAGGGGAGACGGTTATCACAAATGTTTCGCACCTGAGGATTAAGGAGAGCGACCGTATCGCAGCTCTGATAAATGAATTAAACAAGATAGGCGTAGTTGCAAGAGAAAGAAGCGACGGACTTGTTGTTGTTGGTGGAAAACCTCGTGGCGCGGAAATTGATTCATATAATGATCACCGGATTGCCATGAGCTTTGCCATTGCAGGTCTTGCAGTCCCGGGGATGAGCATCACAGACAGGCTGTGTGTCAGGAAATCATTCCCCGCTTTCTGGGACGAACTGAAAAAACTATATGACCATGCATAGGTTTGTCCGTCACTCTGTTTCAATATTCCGGAAAAAAAGGAGTCAGCATGTCAGGAAACGCTTTCGGTGTTCTGTTCAGAGTTATGACCTGGGGTGAATCACATGGCTACGCCACTGGCGCAGTTGTGGAGGGATGCCCAGCAGGTATTGATGTTGCGGAAGAAGACATTCAAAAGGTACTCAATCGAAGAAAACCGGGCATGATTGCGTCAAGTTCGCCCCGCAAGGAAGAGGATGTGGTAAAAATACTCTCGGGGACTTTTCATGGAAAGACAACCGGCACTCCTATCTCCCTGATCATAGAAAACAAGAATGTTGACAGCGGCGCCTATGAAAATATTAAAGACATCTTCCGGCCGGGACATGGTGATTTTACCTATTTCAAGAAGTACGGGGTCCGGGATTACCGGGGCGGCGGGCGCGCCTCGGGCCGGGAAACTGCTGCCCGTGTGGCAGCCGGGGCGATAGCCGGAAAGATTATTTCCCGTGCAGGCATGGAGGTTATTGCCTATACGAAGGCCCTGGGAGGTGTTGTCACAAAGCTTGACCGAATATCTCGCGGGGACATTTCTGCCAGTCATCTGATGTGTCCTGATCCTGAAGCCGCCAGAAAAATGGAGATCAAACTGGAGGAAGCAAGAAGATCAGGTGACTCCCTGGGCGGCATAGTAGAAATAATTGTCAGAGGGTGCCCTCCGGGCCTGGGAGAACCTGTATTTGACAAGATGGATGCTGATCTCGCCAAGGGGCTTATGAGCATAGGAACGGTAAAAGGAGTGGAAATAGGAGCCGGGTTCAAGGTGGCGGAAATGCGTGGATCTCAGGTAAATGACCCCATTACACCGGACGGATTTCTTACAAATAATGCGGGAGGAATACTGGCCGGTATTACGACGGGGGAAGAAATAGTGATCCGGGCAGCCTGCAAGCCTATTCCCTCCATTGCCAGGGTTCAGCAGACGATTAATGTTGAGGAGAAGCCCGTGGAATTATCGATCAAAGGGAGGCACGACGTGGCGGTCATACCCAGGATCATTCCCGTCTGTGAGGCGATGGTGAGTATTATCCTTGCGGATCATCTATTACGACAGAAGGCAATTGTATGAATACTATCCAGATCGGCATCATCGGCGGTACCCGCGGCATGGGGGGATGGTTTGCCCGCTTCTTCGAAAAAGCAGGGTACATTGTCCATATCTCCGGGAGAAACAGAGGGATGGCGCTTGACGAAATGACGCGTACATGCCAGGTGGTTATTGTAAGTGTTCCCATCGGGGTGACGCATACGGTGATAAAAAAAATCGGACCTTTCATGCACGCGGACTCTCTTCTCATGGATCTTACCTCTCTGAAGCAGGAACCTGTGAAAGCCATGCTGGAAACATCAGCCTCGGAAGTGATCGGCTGTCACCCTCTCTTCGGACCTCATGTCGATACAATTGCAGGGCAGCGTGTTGTTCTCTGTCCGGCAAGGACCGGAAAATGGGTTTCCTGGATTAAAGGCATCCTAGAAAAGAATGACGCCGTTGTTGTGGAAACTACGCCGGAGAAACATGACCGGATGATGGCAATTGTCCAGGGCCTCAATCATTTTAATACCATTATGATGGGGCTGGCTCTGAGCGAATCAGGCGTAAGCTTCTCCGAGCTATGCCGATTTGCGACACCCGCCTTTATGGCAAAGATGGAAATCATTCAGAAGGTTTTCTGCCAGAATCCAGGTCTCTATTCCGAAATCATCACGATGAATCCGGACGTCCATCAACATATTGAGGCGTACGAAAAAACAGTAGCGAAACTGAGACTTCTTGTTTCCCAGGGAAACGCTGCGGATATTGAGGATATGATCGAGGAGCATGCCAATTTTTTCAAGACCATCGTGCCCCGAAACTCAATATAATGAGTGGCGGGAAAAGCTGTAAAAAAAATCAAATCAAGGGTAGCATTTCTTGAGGCTGCGTTCTAGCATACCACCTCTTAACAAACAACTTTGAAAAGTGTTGACGTTGCGAATTACGATTTG
>CAZMBE010000027.1:0-40867 GCA_964564625.1 uncultured Syntrophaceae bacterium
TTGAGCATAACGGGATGAAAGGTGCTACATAGAGAGAGTGGGCTGACTTACAGGTTTCAATACACAACGGGTTTTAGCGTAATTCTTACCACTCGGCCTTTGCCCAGTTTATACGTTTTATAAACAGATACTACGGTAGGATTGTCGCTGATAACTAAAGCCTCAACACACTCCCCATAGTGATGAGCCGCATGAATTCTTACCATAGTATCTTGTATAGTGCCGCCCGCTATAGTTTTGATGAGAAGCAAGGCCGGGAATGTCTGGACTTCCAGTTGTTCGGAAATGTAAGGATATTTGATTTTTTGCGATCTCATCAACATGCATAGTCTCAATGCATGATTTTTTATTTGAAATAAATGACCAGGAGGGTTAAATAGAATTTCTCGAAGAAATCACCTTTATTGAAAAAGGATTATGTCATGGCTGATTATCCGACATATCTCCGGCGGCTGCAAACCGGAGAAGAGGGGCTGAACCCATTCCTGAGTTATTTTGGGATAGTACTGGAAGAATTGCAGGAAGGGTATGCGCGTTTCCGGATGCCGATCCGCCCGGAGTATATGCAGGGGGCCGGTTTCATACAGGGCGGGGTTCTCGTGGCCATGGCTGATGAGGCGATTGCACACGCCATCATGACCGTTCTCAAGCCTGACACGGGAATCACCACCATCGAGTTGAAGAGTAATTTCCTCGCCCCTGTTCGGGAGGGGGATCTCATTGCGGAGGCCCGCGTTTTCAAAAAAGGACGTATCTTGATTATCGGCGATTGCCTGGTTAAAAACGGAGAAAACCGGGAAGTGTTGCGCTGCTCGGCAACGTTCATGGCATTTTCTGACAGGGAGAAATCTGTATAATGTCGGAGTATCGGCTCCGACCCTGCCAAAAGATTGAGGGTGAAAGCGTGTATGGAAGTATCAATGACGCCACAGAGACATACCGGGTGATCATCCCTGCGGACCAACGACAGGAACCCCCTGTGCCAAGGGAAGAACTCTGGCATGAAATCACTGAGGGGTATTTTCTGGGGATACGAAAAGGGTGATGGGTATTCAGGATGTACAGGATGTCGCTGTTATCAGGCACGCCTGCGTGCACATAGTCAGACTCAATCAGGGTATCGGCGGAATATTACTTGACATGCTCCGGGAGAAAGCCATACGATTGGTTCTCATCGGCACTTGGGCGGTCCACTTCTATGAAAAGCATGTCTTTCGTCTGGTTTCGCCTGCAGAAAAAAATTGATTTTGGAATAAGTACTGGTTGATTCCTGAGCGTCAGTCACAACCATTCGTGATTCTTGCAAACCAGCGTTGGTTCGATATAGAGAGGAGAAAACCTTGATTCCGATAGTGTCTATAGTGGGTCGATCAAATACCGGGAAGACAACCCTGATTGAAAAATTGATAGTAGAGTTACGGCGCAGGGGCTATCGGGTAGGTACGATCAAACATAATATCCACGGTTTTGACATCGATCATGAGGGGAAGGACAGCTGGCGGCATAAGAAAGCGGGTGCCCAGGTTACAGTATTAGCCTCACCCCACCGGGTTGCTGTTATTGAAGATGTAACCAGAGATTTTGAATTATCGGAATTGCGGGAGCATTACATTCGAGATGTTGATATCATACTTTCGGAAGGTTTTAAAAAAAATCCTCACCCAAAGGTTGAAATTTCCCGATCAGTGTTGAAGCATGAACCGATATGTACCAAAGAAGAAAATCTTCTCGCTATTGTCAGTGACCGGCCCGTGAATAGGGGAGTTCCCTGCCTGGATATCAATGATGTGGTCGGTCTTGTGAGTCTTATTGAGAAAAAAATCTTGAAGGGTGACCCTCTCTCCTCCCACCCCTAAGCAGGTATTTGTGGGTTATCTTTCATATAATTGCTCTATCTGGTCAAAGTCCAACTACCGAAAGTGCCCAGGATCCACATAGCCAATGTGCTACCCAAACACCTACGAGGTTGTGTGTGCGGGAATAAAGCCATCCCAGATAGAGCCCTCCAACAAATACCAAAATTCCGATCTCAAACGACATAAATATATGGGCTGTACTAAATATCAAATTTGAGGCTATGATTGACAGAAAAACTTTATGTTTGCCCGTGAGAAATTGTTCAAGAAGACCTTGCAAAGCGCCTCTTGCCATCAATTCTTGCAGCGGTGCAACAAAAAGCCCATAAACAACCAATAGTGTTAACCATACCTCTATCGTATGGTCGGCAGGATTTTTGAAAAGGGCATACGGTTCTATCAATGAACGTCCTTCATACGCTGGAATAAAATGTATAAGCACCCATTTGAGGCCTACAATTAAAACCATTATGATACAAGTAAATCCTACCCCTTCGTATATGGAACGTTTTAAGTTTGTAAGAGTGAATCCAAAAGACGACCAAGGCAAATTAGAAGATCTCATCAAAGAGAATATAAAGATAAGCAAGAAAAAAGTTAAAGGAAGGGTTACATAGCTGCTTGTCGGGGCAATAGATATTGCATATTTCAAACCATCCAGCGCAAATGCGATAAGGCAAAGTGCAATAATCACATTCACTACAAAATTACCCATAGCTACACGAGTTTTATATTCATCAACTTGCTTTTCCAAAGCATCGCGCGCCACATCATTTGTAACGCGTAAACGCTGACTGATATTTTTAGATAATTGAAAAAAGATGCTATAAATAGCCTTATCTTTATTGGCAATTTCATGTATATCTGCAAAGGATAACTTTCGAAGACGTGTGTGAGTTTTTGCACGTACAGAAGCCGATCGCGGGCCACTATCTAATAAGGCAACTTCACCGACAGAATCTCCCGCATGTAAGGTATGGATGACATAATATTGCTTATATTTTTCATCGAATTTGCTGATTTCAACAGAACCTTCCATAATCAAAAACATCTCATTGGCAGGATCACCCTCGCGCATAAGGTATTCTCCCTTATTTAAGGTGATTTCTTGACTAATGGAAAAGAGTTCTTGGATTTGCTCTTTGCTTAACCCGCTGATGAGAGGATTCTTGGCAAATAACTCGTAACCGTCATGAGGGGGTTCAGGCATTTTAGGTTCCATGGACAATACGTCTTCTTTTCTGAGCTGTACTTTATTAACGTATACCCAGTATTTTATCAAGTAAGTTTAAAGTTTCATGCGCAGATGATAAATAACCTTTTGAAGCACAGCCAGGAGTCTTCATCATTTCACCTTGATCTGTTCCTTCTTCACTTTTTGTATGGTCATGAATGTTTCTTCCCGCAAATCGCTCCTTCTTTTTTCAGCATAATAAACTTGTTGAAAAGTTACCCGATTTATCCCTGTTGGGGGCTGTTTTTGCTAAGTATCCGTGAGGATAGAGAGAGATGTGGAATATATGAAATTATAAGGTAATAGAGAACAGCGCCCTCTTTGCCCTGACTGACGGGCAGGTGGACTGATACCCTTGCGTATTACCTGTCATATTGTTTTTTAGACGAGAAATATCCAAGTGCGCAGGTCACATTATTTTGATTGCGCTTTTCTCAACGGGAACAGCGGGTGTACTATCTGATATGGTAAAGGCGTAAGCCGTGAATGCACCATCATGGCTCAAGCTGATATCGATCTCATCTCGCCTGCCATGTAAGTATACAAAAGGAGGCTTCAAACCGTGTAAATCTTTCTCCCTGCGTATTTCTATGTCTTCAGGGCTCCCGTCAACATAAGCCGAGAGATGTTTTTTTAGCGTCTCACGGACACATAATGATTCGTACGCAGGCGAGGATTCGGAAACGGGATTGATCCTGTCTACGTGCCAGACAACCGCATCTGTTGATTCTAAAGGGGCCGTAGCGCCAACACAATGCACATAATCACAGGTTATGAAAATCCTTATATGAATTTGACCGTATGGCGTATTTACTGATCCGGAGATCGCCTTGCCCTCCGCAGGAAATTCATCTGCATTGCTGCATATATCTCCACAATCCAGACTTACTTCGTACATTCGGGGCGCAGATGTAGCGGCAGGATAGCATTTACAGATAATCTTGTACGAAGCTTCCTTACCGGCCCATATGGCCCAGATCATGGCATCAGGTTTTGCGGAATTGAATATCTGCCTTTGCTCACCGTGAGTAAAGACGCGGTTGACGAATCGCAGATTTTTGCTCTTCCCCATGTTGTGCGGATCGGTCAGATCCACAATATCGTTGCCGATGTGCAGTAAAATAGCTGTCCTCCATTTGTTCCAATTGTTTGATAATCTGCTCTGCATAATAGCGTTGTGCCCTGAGACCGTTTTCTTCCGTGTGCTGGGGTTGTAATACTTCAACGCTCATAGTAAAACATTCACCAATTCTGGGAATGAATCCATAGGTATGTTGCTTGTCCCCACGGAGATAGAGACACATGATCTTACAGTCTTTGAAATCTTTGACAAAGCGACCGACACCATAGGAATAGCCCTTGGTATTTACGCGGCCCGTCCGGGAGCGCCCTCCCTCGGGGAAAATCAGAATAGGCTGATTCCATTCCAGAACAGAGTTACATTTGTCAAGTGTTTTTTTCATTTCTTCGCGATTACCGCCGCGATTAATGGGGATACACTTCGCCAGATAACAGAACATTGCCAAGAGGATATTTCGTTGAAAATTAGTTCTCTCCGGCAAATTCCATGGTAGCCGTCGATACTGAAGCAGGTGACGGGGCAACGAGAGCATCGCATAGGTGATAATGCAGGAATCAATCATGGTAAGGTGATTTGCACAGATGATCCATGGCCCTTCATGATTTCTTAACAGTTGAGCGCACTCCTGTCTGATTTTCCGTAAATTCCTCACCCTGTAACCCATCAACCGGATGACGGCAAAGTAGAGCGGCCCAAGAACAAATACCGCGAACCGGCCCATGATATATTGCATGAGCAGGGGGAGAGGACTCTGGCGCATAGTGGTATTCATACGCTTTCTCTTATCCTAATTTAGTTTTAATAATGGCGACGGCATCTCCGATAGTCCCTATCTTATCTGCCTCATCATCTTCCACGGTAACACCAAAGGTGTCTTCACACTTAATGATAACGTCCACGAGCCGTGCCGAATTAACCTTGAGATCGTTCAGAATGTGCGTATCCTTTGTCGCCTTGTCTAACAGGTTTGGATCTTTGGTATAAAGTCTCAGAATGTCAATCATTTTGTTAAAAATAGTCTGTTCATCCATTGTCTAGTAACTCCTTTTATTATTTTCCCAAATTTTAAATATCAAACAGCTGTTTACATCGCCGAAACCGAATCCGGCTTTGGCGACAACGCGTAACTCAGGAGAATCCATGCATTCTTGTGGTACTTTATCCCTATATTCGGAAATATCCGGATGGATGTCCTCGCAGTTGACGGAAGGATGGATAAATCCCTTGTATAATTGCAATACCACGGCGACGCTTTCGATGGCACCTGTTGCCCCTAAGCAATGGCCGATTAATGACTTTGTGGAGTTGATGTAGGGGAAATTCTCAGGGCCGCGTTCAAGGGATGCTGACCAGTTTTTCACCTCGTAGGGATCTGCAAATGTGGCCGTTAAATGGCCATTAATCGCGTCAATCTCCGTAGGTGCAATACCGGCATCAGATACGGTTGCCCGAATGCAGCGCTTGACCCCTTCCGGGTTCGGTGCGGTTATGGAACCGCCCATGCGGTGCCCGCCGCAATTCACGGCACCTCCAAGGATCTCTGCGTAAATCCTCGCCCCGCGTTCCAAAGCGGATTCCAGGTCCTCCAGGATTAGGACTGCTGCCCCAGAACCAGGTACGAAACCATTTGCCGTAGCACTCATGGGCCGTGAAGCCAACTCCGGCTGGTCATTGAACTTACGGCAGATGACACGCATGGCATCAAATCCTGCCCATATATAGGGGGATGGCCCTTCAGATCCACCGGCCAACATACGTTTGGCAAGCCCCAGACGTATTCTCCACATTGCCTCAATGATCGCTTCGTTCCCTGTGCTGCAGGCGGATGAATTTGAAGTTGCCTGATTTCCCAGTGCGAGCAGTCCGGCAATACTGGCGCTGGTTGCGCTGTTCATTACCTGCTCCACAACCCGGCTTCCCATGCGGCGCACTTTCCCTTGGGAAACCATGGGTATAAGCGTATTGGTAATGGTATCCATGCCGCCGATGCCGGAGCCGACAATTACGCCTGTTTCCCAGTCCACACAGTCATCATCATCAGCAGGTACGCTAAAACCTGCATCTCTCCATGCATCAATAGCAGACACGGCAGCATATCCGATATTGTCGTTTATAGACATCAATTTTTCGTGATCAAAGTAACGGTTGCGAATATTATTAAAGTCCTGAGGAATGCCGCCGATCTGGCAGCCAAAATTTAATTCCTGCAACTCAGGTATAAATCGGATACCCGAGCGGCCTTCCCGCAGGGCTGCTTCAAAATTGTCTAAACCATGGGCATTGGGGGCAACCACGCCCATTCCCGTTATCACTACTCTTCTCTTCAAACTAAATTAACCCTCCATAAATAAAGCACTAAATTTTCAATATAGTCAACACAGACATAACTAACCGAGAATAATATTTAGCATTTATAGTTTTCCCGCAGGGACTCCTCTTCCCGCTAGAATACCGAAACTGACGGTTTCACCATTTTCCCTTTCCATGCTGACTTTTGATTTCAAATTTCCCATGCGGAAATATATTTTTTCACCTCTGATGATGACCCGCTCACCAGGGTGTACAATCCCGGTAAATTCAACCCCTTCGGCAACAGTAAACAGTGTAGTCAGCCCGTTTGCTTTTTCGAGAGGCGCAGTCATTCGCTTCATGTGCAGATAAAGACCGAAGGCAACGACTCCCGTTTGCGCCATTGTTTCGATAAGAATAACACCCGGGGTGATTGGCTGGCCGGGGAAATGCCCTTGATAAAAATACTCATCTACGCGGAAACGGTACGCACCCACAATATGTTCTTCATCGAGTTCCAGTATCTCATCGATAAAGCGAAATGGGTACTGCTGAGGAACACTATGTAAAATCTTTAATATAGTTTCCTGGCTAGCCCCCATATAATCCCCCGTTCACATGGATAACACTACCGGATATATATGAACCGCGCGTAGCCAGAAAGGCCGCCACTTCGGCTATTTCCTCGGGACGTCCTATGCGGTTCAGGGTAATATTGTCGAGAATTCTCCGTTGCACATCCTCGGGGAGAGTCTGTGTCATCTCTGTTTCGATAAACCCCGGGGCAATGGAATTTACGAGGATATTACGCCCCGCTAATTCCTTTGACAAAGATTTTGTGAACGCATCGAGTGCTGCCTTTTCCATGGTGTAAGGAATCTGGCCGCCATTTCCTGTGTGTCCTACAACGCTGGAAATATTAATGATACGACCACTTTCCTGACGCAGCATAAAAAGGCGTATGATTCGTTTGGTCAGGTACCAGGTTCCACGCGTCACCGCTCGCTGAGCATCGAATTGCTCAATTTTCATGCTGTGGATGTCGGCATTCACCGATAGCCCCGCATTATTCACGAGCACGTCCACGCGCCCTGCCCTCGCCTTCACTGTATTGACCATGGCTTCCACCTGGCCGATGTCAGACAGATCTGCCCGGAGAAGGAACCCATCCCCGATCTCGGCAAGAACTGATTTTGCCTGCTCCTCACTGGAACGGTAATGAATGCCCACTTGAAATCCATCCGCCAGCGCCCTGCAACACGCCGCGCCGATTCCCTTTCCACCACCGGTTACAATCGCTACGGGTTTTTCGTTCATGAGCTTCCTCGCATGATTCCACCGACAGAGTTGGCAGATCGTTTCGGGTAATCAGGATACACAATGCCCTGGAATACGCCGGTGCGTGCATCTTTGACTTGAGCTATCAGCTCATTATCCACAAATATTTTACCTTCGGCAATCGCAATGCTTGCCCCTGAGTCTTTCAATTGGGAGAAACGTCTTACTTCTATCTCATACCGGACACATTTATTATAGGGGCGGATTTGACCGCTAAAGGTGATCTCGCCGCAACCCAAGGCTCTGCCGGCACCAAGGGCGCCGCGCCAGACGCAGTAAAAGCCCAGGAGTTGCCATACGGCATCAACGCAGAGACAGCCCGGCTGTACGGGGTCCCCCGGCATATGGCATTGAAAATACCATGCATCTATCTTGATGTCCTGTTCGGCCACCATAAAACCCTGTCTGCCAACACTCTTGCATGACAAAATACGATCTATCATAAGAAAAGGCGGCGCAGGCAAGCGGGCATCAAATCCCGCGGGCGGGTCATCCACCAGCGTTCCATACGAAAACGCTAGGAGATGATCCAGTCTGAAGCTCTGACACTCCCTGAACTCATCATATTTCATCATGATTCTTCCACCTTCAACATCATAGAAACCCAGGTAAATCCCGCTCCTACAATGGCGATAGCCACATGATCTCCCGGATAGAGTTCATCCCAGTGCTGACTTAAAACAGCGGGTGCACCTGAACATCCGGTATTGCCGTAGTCTGCTACTGCGTGCCAATGATTTTGCTCAGTAATACCAGTGCGATCACAAACGGTCTTCAGCATCCCCAGGTTGGCCTGATGGCCGATAAAGATAAAGCGGTCACCATTAACATAAAAAGTGTCCTGTAAAGTGCGTATAGACTCCGTTGTCTTGCGGATTGCAAAACCCTGCACAACATTTCCATCCTGCTGGAAGTAGCCCATCCGGGGAATACTCACCTTATCCCAGGATGATGGTTTAGATTCGCAACGGCACGCGGAAAAGGCCGCTTTTGAGGTGATAGTAGCTGAAACGACAGCAGCGGAGCTCCCATCACCGAACAATACGGCAGAATTTCTATTAGAATAGTCGATGCAGCGGGTGAGATTTTCCGGATTTACCACAAGAACGAAGGGAGACAAAGACTCCGGCTTCATCTGGCTGAGAAAATGTATCTGCATTCCAAAGCTTGTACAGGCAGAATTAAGATCAAAACAGGGAGCATCAATACCCAGCTCTGCCGCTACGGTTGTCGCTTCTGCGGGAGAGACATTGTCCGGGGCAGAACTGCCTGAGATGACAAGCCCAATATCTTCCGGCTTGATTCCGGCACGATCGAGGGCCATTCGGGAGGCAGCAGCACCGGTCTGGGCATTATTATAGAGGCTGGCAGCAAATGCTTCTCGTGGATCTCTGTTTTTTGTCTCTTTTATGTAGTCTAAAGGAAGTGCAGTGCGCCGGGTACGAATGCCCACTCTTTCCAGAATCCACTCTTCGGATGTTCCAATATCCAGTTCTTCCAGGAAGCGATTGGTGATGATATTTTCCGGGTAAAAATGGCCAAGGCCATGCAGATAAAGCATAATTAGACAATTTCCCTTCCGATGATCATGTTCTGTACTTCTCGTACGCCCTCATAAATATCAATGATATGTGCATCTCTTGCCAGTTTCGAAATTTCATATTCCTGCATGAAACCATATCCACCGTGAAGGTGTAGACCTTCGTTCGCACAAAAGAGGGCTGCTTCGGCAGCCATATTCTTGGCGAGGGAAGCAAAAATACCTCTGTCTTCCGCCCTTTCCTGCACTTTGAATGCGGCTTTCATCAGAGCCATTTCTGAAAGCTCCACCTTTTTCCACATCTGCACGAGTGTTTCTCTCGCCACCGGGAGGTCACAGATCCTCTGGCCGAACTGTTTGCGCTCCCTTGTATAGGCAAGCGTGACATCAAGGGCCCGCCGTGCGAGGCCAACGCCAATAGCCGCCACCATGGGCCGCGCGTAATCGAGAACATCGATGATATACTTGAAACCCAATCTTCGGTCACCAATTATCTGCTTTTCTTGAATTACCACGTCTTCGAACGTAATTGCGGCGGTATTTGATAAACGTTGTCCTAATTTGTCTTCCGGCTTGCCGATAGTGATTTTCCCTCCTCCCGGGAGAGCTATTTCCTTTCCTATGGCAACATTGTCAGCGTCTGAGGAAAGGACTGGCGGTGCCGGAACTATCACACAGGCCATGAAGTTTCCTGTCGGCTTCCCGACTTTACAAAAAACGGTAAACTGTGAGGCGTAGGAGGCATTCGTAATAAAGCATTTACTCCCGTTGAGAAGATATGTTCCATCAGCACTTTTTTTGATGAAGGTAGTCATGGAGGAGTTGTCTGAACCGGCACCAGGTTCAGTCAGACAAAAGGAGGCCAGAATCGGTTTTTCCACAAAGGGACCCAAAAAGGCGCTCTTTTGTTCATCGGATCCGTGCTGCGCGATGACAACATTTGCAAGGTCATTGCACATTGCCGAGGTGGAAATGCCCGTATCGCCATAGGAGAGTTCCTTAATGATCAGTGCCGTTGATATGGGATCCACTTCGTACCCTTTCACGGACTCAGGGATGCTCAGATTCAAAATGCCAAGATCCCAGGCTTTGGTTATGACATTCCAGGGGAATTTGTGACTTCTATCGAGTTCCAGCACATGGGGAATTATTTCATTTTTTACAAATCTGCTGACAGTATCCACATACATCTGTTGATTTTCTGAGAGAGTAAAATCCATTTCAAAATCCTTTTCTTATTTTTGGGGCATAAGCGGCATATACAAAGCACTTTCTGTGCCAGATGGATGCGTGGCTCTCCTAAAAAGTAAAACACATTATAATTATTAATGAATTGGAAGTTTGGATAATGGCCTCTCGTGGCGTTCAGAGATGTATTTACAGGACTTTTTCCGTGTAATTATTTTTGCGGTGTGAATCAAACTACGCAGATGAAAATAAATCCTGTGCATAAAAAAACGGACGAGAAAAAAGGTGAATATTGAATGAAAAATTTATCTTGACAACGTAGCAATATACAAGTATCTTCCACGCAGCAAAGGGTTTATTGATTTACCAACGTCAGAAAAAAAATCATTAAAGGGAGGTAGAAATCGATGAAGAGACTTTTTGCAATCATTATTTCAATCATTTTCCTGGTAACGTTATCATTTACTTTGATCGGCTGCCCGTCGGCACCGGAAAAGAAACCGGCTGAACCTGCCAAGAAAGAGGCAGCAGCCCCGGCAGCAGCCCCGGCACCAGCCCCGGCACCAGCCCCGGCACCAGGCACGCCCCCGGCACCACCGGCGCCCCCAGCCCCGGCAAAACCTGCAGCGAAGTAACATTACTAAAACCTTGAAGGAAAAAAACAGCCGAGCATGTCGTATGCATGTTCGGCTTGTTTTTTCTGGAGCGAAAGCTTCTGTCTTTCTTGACATCCTTATTGTTTATCTATATCATCCCCTCTAACATACTTATCTAAAAAAAATAATGGCTTATGGAAACTTTTACCTTAGCGACGGTCAGCCTCGTAATTTCTATTTCTTTGATTGTGAGCAAAAAGAGAGAACCGGTGCACCTATCCTTTGCTGTCCTCTGCCTGGCGTTATTCTTCCATAAGGGTGGTGCTTTTTTCTACGGGATTTTTTTGAACGAATTATGGAAGATTATTGAATACCTGGGTCTCGTTGCCGTTCCCTCATGTGCCATACAATTCACTATACCCCTTATTAGCCGGTACGCCTTGCTGTCGAGGAGAGATGTCATATCGACATCAATTTTCAGCGGTTTTCTCGCCATAGCTCTGTTCACCCCGCTCTACAGATGGACCTACTTCGATATTTTTCTTTATCTTTATGTAGGATCGATACTCTTTGTCTGTTATGTGTCTTTACTCCGCTATGTGCAGAGGCGTCCTCCGGGCGTCGAAAGAACGCGAATGGTATATCTGTCCCTTGCCTGTCTGGCAACGGTGGTCCTTAGTACATTGGATATGTTATATTATTATGGCTATGCAGTGCCTCCTGTTTCAAATCTGTTTATCGCAATGCTCCTCTATTTTGTCCTGATTCTGATCACACACCCCCATCTTCCCGAGTTACATGAACTCATGGCGAGAGCGCTGGTTGTTTCCATTGTCACTCTCTTTGCAACAATCATATTTATCCTGATTGTGGGATTATTTGGAAAAGAGGTAAGCCCTCCTTTTACCCACATTTTGTTGGCGTCTTTTACCATTGTCATCGCAATTGATCCTTTTAAGGTTGTGTTAAAAATCATTTTCAACTATATCTACCCTGAGGGTAAGGATGTATTTACCTCGCTGTATGCCTTTGATGAAAAGCTGGAAAAAGAAAAGTCTCTTCTTCTGGAGGAAATGGCGCCCGTGTTAGCCCATGAAATACGAAATCCCCTCGGTTCTATTAAGGGCGCAGCACAGTATCTCCGGTCGGAATCGAATAATGGTGAGAATCAAAGGCTATTGGACGTCATCATAGAAGAAGTAGACCGCCTGAACAGCGTCGTTTCACAATTCCTCAATTATGCCAAGCCTTACACAATCACTCTGAAGAAGCAGGATGTAAATCAGGTCATTGAAAAAGCGATATCAATCGTAAAAGCAAGTGATCGGTTAGGGAACATTTCTGTTGAAAAAGAGTTGCGTTCCGATTTACCGATGGTAGATATAGACGCGGAACAACTTGTCCAGGTTATTCTGAATATTACCTTTAATGCCATAGAAGCAATGCCGGCGGGAGGTACCCTGATATTCAGGACGTCAAAAATTGAAAGCAGTGACGGTGGGGCAGTGGGCATTTCTATCCGCGATACAGGAACAGGAATCAAAAAAGAGGAGATAAAAAATATTTTTAAACCATTTTTTACAACCAAAGAAAGGGGCGTTGGTCTTGGGCTTGCCATCTGCCAGAAGATTGTTAAAAATCATGGCGGCTACATCCGGGTCAAATCTATTCCTCACCAGGGGACTATATTCTATATAAGGCTGGATGCTGCTCAATAAGATTAATTTATTGGTGTACTGCGGTGGAAAAAATCCTGATTGTTGATGATGAACTCAATATGAGGCTGGTCTTAAAAGCCTTACTGAATAAGGAAGGGTATGATGTAGTAACAGCGGCGGACGGTTTTGAAGCGTTAAAAATTCTCAAAGGCGGTGATGTGGAAGTTGTTGTGACTGACATGAAAATGCCGAAACTCGATGGTATGGGACTTCTTGAGCGAGTGATTCGTGAGTACCCTTCTACGCCCGTTATCATCATAACCGCACATGGGACGATTGCCACAGCAGTAGATGCTCTGAAGAAGGGGGCCTTTGATTATATAACTAAACCGTTTGATCAGGATGAGTTGAAAAGTGTGATTCATAAGGCCATAAAGACCCGGCGCTTGAGTGAGGAGGAGCTTTTTCTTAGTCCTGAAGAGATAGACCGCCAGGGGATCGTGGGTGGGAGCGAACCCATGCTGAAAATCTATGATACCATCAAGAAAGTGGCTCCCACATCAACAACAGTTCTTATCACAGGAGAAACCGGCACAGGAAAAGATCTGATTGCGTACACGATTCATAAAAACAGTCCCCGCAAGAGCAACCCGTTTGTGAAGATCAATTGTGCTGCCATTCCGGAAAACCTGATTGAAAGCGAACTTTTCGGCCATGAGAAGGGAGCCTTTACCGGGGCGGTGTCCACGAAACCGGGGAAATTCGAGCTGGCAGACAAAGGCACTCTCTTTTTGGATGAAGTAGGAGAAATTCCCCGGGAGATGCAGGTGAAGCTCCTCCGGGTTATCCAGGATCATGAATTCGAGCGGGTCGGAGGGTTGCGTACGATTAAGGTTGACGTGAGGCTGATTACGGCAACAAACAGGAATCTTCATCAGGACGTCAAAGACGGCAGATTCAGGGAAGATCTTTATTACCGCCTTAATGTTTTCCCGACGCACCTGTCTCCCCTCCGGGAGAGGAAGGAAGATATCCTTCCCCTGACTGATTACTTTATCGAGAAATTCAACAGGAAGCTGGAGAGGTCGGTAAAACATATCGATGAACGGGTGCAAGAAATGCTTCTGCGGTATGACTGGCCCGGCAATATCAGAGAACTGGAAAATTTCATCGAGCGTATTGTCCTTCTGGCCGGCGGAGATACAATTACCCTCGAAGACATTCCGCCGGAATGGAAATCAGCCGCCGAAGTGCTTTCCATTTCCCAGCCTGCGGGTCAGAAAAAGCCTTTTAAGGATTTCGTGAAGGGCCACATGGAAGAGGTAGAAAAGCAATCTATCATCAAGTGCTTGGAGGAGTGCGGCGGTAATGTCACCAAAGCAGCTCAGCGTCTGGGCCTCAGCAGGAAGGGCCTGCAATTGAAGATGATAAAATATAATCTCCGTAAATGAGACATTGCCGAGGGGTGTATATGAGAACATTGATCTTTACGAAGTCGAATTGTTTTAATCTGATGATGTCCTTCAGGTTGTGTCAGACGATCCTTTCTCACTGGCAAAGGCATGGTGATAAAGGGAGACAAAGCTGTCTTTGCCCGTTGCGAGCATCAGTGTAAGGGGCATTTCTTTCTTTCCCAGATATACCATCTGTTCTGCCATTTCCCTTATATCCCACTGGGCATGTGTATCTCCCCTGAGGCGCGCGATATGGTACAGTTCCCTCGCGTTGATCTTCATGGAAATGCGCTTGCGATGGGAATTGGTCAGGATATAGCCGGCTGCCGTTGCGGTGTGTTTTTTCAGGGCGTCGAATGTCTTTTCGGTTCGCCTTATGATGTCCATGAAAGCTTTTTCCATGCCGATTTCAACTATCGTTGGCGGTATGGTTACACCGAGAGACGGATCATATTCCTGTCCGGTGATAGTTGCCATACGATGACGCTTCATTTGTGCGAAACAGCTGGCGTTTATGATCAACTCAAATTGGAGATCGATGTTTTCGAATTCCCTCAGGACGGGATCATAGACTTTCATATGCTGCAGGGCTGTTTTCATGAGATCTTCTTTTGCACGTCTGTTCATCGAAGAAACCATCTGAAGACACTGTGACATCGGCAGGCTTGATGAGGAATGTATCAGTGAGGCTAAGACTCTATCATCCGCATCGGGCGTAACATATATAAGAGCTACATTTTTTTGTACACCCCCGGATATTTTTGATTTCCATGATTGATCTTTTTCCTCGCACAATGTCTTTGCCTTTTCCTTCAGAGCCTGTCTGGTCAGACGGTCGTAATCCGTGGCCTCCGTGTAGCGTATCAGGGAGGGTGCAATGTTCTTCGTTGCCTCGTAAAGATTGCGACTGTATTCCTGCGCCTCGGCCAGTGGAAGGGCCGCGAGGCGGCGGAGCATGAGTTCAAGGTTTCTGGCATTGATGGTCATACCCAACTGTGTCTCCGTGGCAAGCGAAATGATGTAGCGGGCGTCTTCTTTTGCCAAACCCTCGAGCATAGATCTATTCTTAGGGGCAGATGCCAGGTCTCTGTGCTTTTCGAAGATATGGGTTTTCAGCTTTGCATACAGCTGATGGTACAGTCTGTTCTGTTCCCGGATCGTACTGGCAAATGCCTCTTCCAGGCTGGCTTCCCGAACCTCTGTGGGAATGACAAAGTCATTCTGGAGCAACACATACCGCTGCGATTTTTCCGTGAAGGAACAGAGGCGGAATTTTTCAACCTCTTCTACAAGAAGCCGCGAAACTCCAATCACATCAATGTTGAAGACGGCGTGTTCCGAGATGGAGCTGTGCCCCATCTCGAAGACGATGTTCCGGTTGGACTGCCGCGCTTTTTCAACTTCCTGCCTGGCGCTTTTCCGCAACTCGTCGACAGCCTTGGGACTGCGGCTGATCCGGGCGTAGGCAGCGGAAATCGTCTCCGGCGTCAAGTTGTTTGTAGAAGGGTGCAGATCCTGAAATTCCCGGATCGTTTCGTAATCAAGATTGTATCCGGCGAGTTTGATCTTCATAATGTGACCTTTCCTTTCACCACTTGACGACTTCTACGTGAGACAGTGTTCGCCCCAGAAAGCTTTCTCCGATCGTCTGGAAGTGATAAGGCACATCAGTAACGTAAAACCTGTATTCCGGCTGAGTCCGTTCAGCATTACCCAAATGTGTGCGGCTAAGCAATTGTGCGGTGATTTCCGCCATGGCATCTGCGGAATCAACAAGACAGATTTCCGATCCTACAACTTCCTGTATGAGGGGTTTGATGAGAGGATAATGTGTGCATCCCAACACGAGGGAATCGATGTGTTCCGCAAGAACCGGTCTGAGGTATTCCTGGGCCGTAAGACGGGTAACGGGGTGATTCAGCCACCCTTCTTCAACCAGAGGGACAAAAAGCGGACAGGCCTTGGAAAAAACTCTGATGCCGGAATCGTGTTCGTGGATCGCGCGGGCATACGCATTGCTGTTGATTGTTGCCGGTGTGCCAATGACGCCAATAATTTTTTTTCGCGTTTGTGCGATAGCTATGCGGGCGCCAGCGTCTATCACGTCAAGTACGGATACCGGTGACAGTCCTTGAACCGACTGATACGCCACAGCAGCCATGGTATTGCAGGCTATGATGAGCAGCTTCACATCCTTCTTCAGTAAAAATTGAGTGATCTCTGAGGTGTATTGGGTAATCGTTTCCGGTGATTTCACGCCGTATGGTACCCGCGCCGTATCACCGAAATAGATGATGTTTTCGAAGGGCAGTCGTTCCATGATGGCACGCACGACGGTGAGTCCACCGATACCGGAATCAAATACACCTATAGGATAGCGGGATCTGTCGGGCATACACACTCCTTAAATGTTACAGGGGAATCCTATTTAGCACAACCTTTGTAAAAAGCAAAGCCAAGAAGCATACGTTTTTCTCAGTTTTCTGTTGAAACAATGGAACGAATAGGATATTTCTCTGTACATTGCAATTACAGGAGAATGTGTAGTGATACTAAATAAGTTCTCATTATGAGAAAGGGCTTTCCATGGAGACCTCAAAAATCCAGAACATCCTTTTTTTCACTTTACTTGTCCTTGTTTCTCTCCTCTTTCTCTTTCTTCTCGCGCCATTTTTTTTCCCGCTGTTCTGGGCAGCGGTGGTAGCAAGCATTTTCAGGCCTCTGCATGAAAGACTCAACAGGAAACTCAATCATCCCAGTACGTGCGCAGCGGTTACTTTATTGGTGTTTGCACTCCTTATAATCCTGCCGGGAAGCATTGTGGGAAGTTTGTTGTTCACCGAATCCATGCAGATATATGAATCCCTGAGGACGGGTAGCGGAGGTATTGAAAAAATTGTCAAGAGCATTACAAGTGTGGTCAAAGATAATCCATACGTGGTGAGTCTGCACATTGATGAACAGTTCTGGACCGAGAAGCTTGCCGAGATTGCCAAGGCTATCTCTAACTATATTTTTATCAATTTGACGGCACTCACGCAAAACACCCTTGTTTTCATCGTTCAAGTTGCGGTCATGCTCTATGCGCTGTTTTACTTTGTACGAGACGGGGATAAATTCCTGGAGATGGTGATGAAGCTTCTCTCCCTGGGACGGGAAAGGGGGAAGGTGCTTCAAGAGCGGTTCGTCGTTACGGCAAAATCCACATTGAAGGTAACGTTAATCATAGGGGGTATTCAGGGCATACTCGGAGGACTTATTTTCTGGTTTACGGGTGTTCAAGGAGCTCTTGTCTGGGGCGTTGTAATGATTATTTTATCCATCTTGCCCGTCGTGGGCTGTTCCATCATCTGGGTTCCTGCCGGTATCGTAATGATACTCACGGGAAACCTATGGAAAGGGGTGCTTATCCTGGTTTTTGGTGTTTTCGTAATCAGTATGGTGGACAATCTCCTTCGTCCAATCCTTGTTGGCAGGGATATACAGATGCACCCTTTATTGATTTTTTTATCTACCCTCGGGGGGCTTGCATTGTTCGGATTTTCCGGATTTGTTATAGGGCCTATTATCACTTCTTTGCTTTTAGCAATCTGGACAATGTATGATCAGTTTTATCGAGGAACAACGTCTGGTGATTAGGTGTCTGTAATTATCTGAAGGTTATTAATAATTTTTTGGAAAGTTTTGTTCACACTCCCTCATTACCATATAGCATGAGTAATTACATACATTACAGCGGATATGAGGGCTGCCATGGGGATCGTTAATATCCATGCCCAGATTATAGTTCCAGCCACTCCCCAGCGAACAGCAGTAAGCCTTTTTGTTGACCCCACCCCTACAATAGCGCCTGTGATGGTGTGGGTTGTACTCACAGGGATACCGGCGATGGATGCCCCGATGATGGAAATAGCTGCCGCTGTTTCCGCGCAAAACCCCCCCATTGGTTGAAGCTTTGTGATCTTGGTGCCCATGGTTTTGACGATACGCCATCCTCCGGACATAATCCCCAGGGAGATCACGGCATAACATGAGATGATGACCCAGTAAGGTACATAAAAAGTCGGTCCTAGATAACCCTGGGTATAAAGGATAATAGCGATGATTCCCATGGTTTTCTGGGCGTCGTTTGTACCGTGACCCATGCTGTAGACGGCAGCGGAGACAAGCTGCAGTTTCCGAAACAGTCTGTCAGATCCTGCCACGGTGGAATGTCGATTGATGTTTAATACCAAAATCATCATTGCGAATCCGAGGATTAATCCAATGACAGGAGAGAGGACGATAAAAGCAGATGTTTTTATGATACCACTCCAGACCAGAGCACCAGGCCCTCCTTCCAAAATACCTGCACCGATGAGGCCACCGATGAGAGCGTGAGAGGAACTGCTGGGCAACCCGAAATACCAGGTGATGATATTCCAGATAATGGCGCCCCCCAGGGCGGACAGGATAAGGAGATTATTTACAACGGCCGGATTAATTATTCCGGTACCAACAGTATTGGCTACCTGGACACCGACGAAAAAAACAGCAGCAAACTCGAAAAACGCCGCCCAGATGACCGCGTTTCTTGGCGAGAGAACTCTTGTTGATACAATGGTAGAAATGGCATTGGCAGAATCGTGGAAGCCGTTGAGAAAGTCAAAAACCAGAGCTACCGCAATGAGAAAAACAACAAAAGCGAATGAATCAGGCATAATGATTCCGGATGAAGCCGTCAGGCATGTTTCAAAACGATGCCTTCCACAATGTTAGAAACATCCTCGCATACATCGATAGCTTCTTCAAGGCGTTCGAAGATTTCCTTCCATTTGATCAGTTCGATGGCGTCTTTTTCATGTTCAAATAGTTCAACCATGGCTGATCTCAGAACAATGTCACCTTCGTTTTCAAGTGTGTTGATCTCCACGCAGGCGTCGATGATCATTTTGGAGTTTTTCATATCTCTCATGGCACTGATGATATGTTTTACCTTCTTGATAGCCTCATTTAAAATCTTCGCTTGCTCAACGATTACCTTGGAGGGATGTTTCACTTTATAGAGATGCATTCGGGCCGCAGAGGCTTCGATCATATCCATGATGCTGTCCATCTTATTGACCAGATCATAAATGTCTTCGCGGTCCAGGGGCGTGAGAAATGTTTTATGCATTTTTTCATAGGTTCTGTGGGTAATGACATCCGCCTCATGTTCCAGTTCTTTAAGTTTGGATATTTTTTGAGGGAGATATTCATATGTTTCTACCATTTCCAGAAACATCTTTCCCCCTTCTTCAATTTTATTGATGAGTTCTTCAAAGAGATCGTAAAATTTTTCTTCTTTGGGAATGAGTCGCATAGGATCTGCCCTCCATAACGATGCAATGTCTAAGATCCGTTAACAAAAGGGACATAATTGATGTGTATGTTACCGAGTTTATATTGGCGAATGCTATCTACCGGATTATTGCCAAAAAAGCAATATGTTTTGATAAAAAAGTATCTTGGAGATATTCTATTTATATTTAGGGATTTATCGCTTTGACATATATTATCTTGCCGTCCCCGGGTTTATAAAAATCTTTCACAAAAGCCTCTTTGCGATAACCACATTGGGAGTAGAACATCCTTGTCGTCCTATACAGATCCTGTGATGAGGTATCGATATAAATTAAGCGTCCCCCCTGTGCTCCGATCAGATTTTCCGTGCGTGCCATCAGCGTTTTCCCGATACCCCGGCGGCGAAAATTATTGTGAACGACTATCCAGTAGATGTCATAACTGTGCATGGTACCGGGTATGGGTCCAAAGCAGGTATACCCTATAATATTTCCTGCGCATTCGGCGAACAGAAAAAAGTAGCCGCTCTGTGTTCCCTTGGAAAGTCTTTCTTCCATGAGTTCTATGGCAATGCTGATTTCTTCCGGTGAGAAAAACCCGGAAGATTCAACCAATGGTAGAACTTGATCTATGTCGGAAGGCAGTGGTTCCTCACGATAGATAATTTCCATGTTTTTGTTTTCTCCGGTTGAGATGAAAAAGGTTTCGAGAGTTCAAGTGTCTTTTAATATTCACTCGACCCCTTGACCCCTTAACTCCTGGGTTCCTTGAATCCTGATGACCCTCTTTTTATATCTCTTATAATCCTTTCCACTGCGTGTGTAAAGCTCGTACCGGATCGCTCGAGAGCGGCGGAAAATCCCCCATCCGGAGAAAGGCATGGATTTGTGTTTACCTCCAGCACCCAGGGAAGGCCGGCATTATCTACCCGGAAATCGACCCGTGCATATCCCCGCAAATCGAAGGTATTCCAGCACTGCCGTGCCAAATCCGTCAATTGAAGAAGCAACGAATCATCCTTTTGAGCAAAATCAAAAGTCCGCGGTGTATGATGATACTCAAAAGAATCTTCCACCCATTTGGAGCGATAGTCTACCACCCTCGACTTCCCCGGTGGAAAATCATCAAACCGGATCTCAGCAGGGGGAAGTACTTCCGGTCCTTTTTCTCCCGCCAGAAGAGAAAGATTAAATTCTCTTCCCTCAATAAATTTTTCTGCAAAACACTCCATGCCAAACTTTTCCTGTTGTGCCAGAGTAGCGAGATGGACGGTGTGCATGTCTCCTGCGGAGATGATCGAATTTTCGTCTAGCCATGTGGAAGCATGTTCCCAGACGGACTTGATAATATATGTGCCTTCGACAAAAGAATTTCCGAAGGTCTGGTATGGTAAAAAAAGAGGGGGCGTTGTGATGCCTGCCGCAAGGAAAAGCTTTTTGGCAGTAACCTTGTTTGATGTCATAAATATGGCTTCTGTACCGGCACCGGTATAAGGTATACCAAGATAATCCAAAAGAGAAGGGGCCATGTGAATAAGGCGCCCCTGACCTGCGAGTGTCTCCACAAGGTTAAACACAAAAGATGGTTGTATTTTTTTTAAGCTCTCAATTGCGGGGAGAAAATTCAGGGAAAGGGGGATAACGATGGGCGTGTACCCTATATCCGTGAGTGCCGATGATACCGAGGCAACCTGGACAAGGGCATCCTGCTCGTCCATGCCGGCATCTGCCGATACTTCGCCGTATAAGACAACAACCTTCATGAAGTATCCATCAATACGAAGAGTCTTGATATGCAGTGGCAAGGTTATGCTGCATAGTGACGGGTTTTGTAGCATGGGAAACGGGCGGACTTTTATGGAGACGTTTCAGTGCCGAACACATAATCATATCAATGAGCTCGTGATAGGGGATTCCCGCCAGATTACATATTATGGGAAGATCTGAGTGTTCTGGATGTAATCCGGCTAAGGGGTTCACTTCCAGAAAATGCGGTACTCCCTGGACATCGGCACGGAGATCGACTCTGCCTGCGTCCCGGCAGCCAAGGCCGCACCATGCGGCAAGGGCTGTTTCTCGAACCGTTTGCGCCATGGAGTCATTTACCAAACGGTATTCCACAAGCTCCTCACAGTTCTCTTTATTTACATAAGTATACACATCCTGCTCAGCATTTTCTTTAAGATGGACTTCCATGACCCCAAGAACCACAGCATCTTTCCCGGTGCCAACAATACCAACCGTAAACTCCCGCCCGGGAAGGAATCTCTCGACAAGCACAGGTTGCCGGAATGTGGATAAGAGAGTCCGGCATACATGGAAGAGCTTTTTCCTCGATGTAATTTTTGAGGCAGCGGTAATTCCTTTGCTTGTACCCTCGGCTACAGGTTTAGCGAAGAGCGGAAACTGCAGAGAGACTTTTTCTATGTCCTCTTTTCTCTCTATAACAGCAAAATCGGGGGTTGGAAGACGGAGGTCACGAATTACATGCTTCGTCATGCCCTTATGAAGGGTAAGTGAAAGGATAAGAGGATCAGAAAATGTATAGGGGATTTTGTATGCATCGAGGAGCGCGGGCACTTGGGCTTCCCGGCCGGATCCCTCTATGCCTTCGGCGATATTGAAGACTATATCCCATCTGTCACCGGCGGCTAGTTTTGTGACGAGCGACTTTATGTTGCCTATACGATCGGTCAGATATCCTAAATCCTGCAATGTCTGTTCAATCGCATCTATTGTATCTGCCCGGTCAAATTCCAGTGTTTCTTCCGCAGAATACCCCTCGGCAAGATAATCATCGCGGAGATCGTAAGTAATTCCAATTTTCACTGTGGTACCTTATGGATTGTTGTATTGCGGCAACTGGCAGTCAGGATAACGATACATGTTTCCCGCGTAGTTTCTCAGCATCAGGTCATTGCCATCCCTGCCGATGACATATTCGGGCAGAAGAGGGATTTTACCGCCGCCCCCGGGGGCGTCGATAACGTAGGTAGGTACCGCATATCCGGTAGTATGGCCGCGCAGGCCCTCGATAATATCAAGCCCTGCTTTTACAGAAGTGCGAAAGTGTGATGAACCGGGAATAGGGTCACACTGATAGAGGTAATATGGTTTAACCCGCACTTTAAGCAGGCCATGTACAAGGCGCTTCATGGTTTCCACATCATCATTTATCTTGTGAAGCAAGACCGTCTGACTGCCAAGCGGTATGCCCGCATTGGCGAGGCGACTGCACGCCAGACTCATTTCTGTTGTTAATTCATCCGGGTGGTTCACGTGAATGCTCATGAACAGGGGATGAAAGCGCTTTAACATGTACGTGAGTTTCGGTGTTATCCTCTGCGGCAGCACAACCGGTACTTTAGTGCCGAGGCGTAGAATTTCTATGTGGGGGATTTTTCTTAGTCTGGCTAAAAGCCACTCTATCCTCTCATCGGAAAGTGTGAGTGGATCTCCACCGGATAACAGCACATCACGAATCTGAGGATTTGCTGTAATGTAGGCGATGGCGCTCTCCCAGCTTTCCGTTTCCGACAGAGACTTTGTGTGGCTGCCGACCATGCGTGAGCGGGTGCAGTAGCGGCAATACGTTGAACAGGTATCTGTGACAAGAAACAGGACGCGGTCCGGGTAGCGATGCACAATTCCGGGGACGGGGCTGTCATGTTCTTCTCCCAAGGGATCATCGGTTTCCCCTGCAGCGAGGTGACATTCAGCGGTTGCAGGTATCACCATACGTCGCAGAGGGTGATGTGGGTCAAATTCGTCGAGAAGGCTTAAGTAATAGGGTGTGATTGCAACGGGCAGAGAACCCGCCTGATGATTCAATGCATTTCTTTCGTCTTCGGAAAGCCAGATGAACTTTGATAGCGTCTCAGCTTCTCGTATGCGGTTGCTGAATTGCCAGTGCCAGCTACTCCATTCGTGAGGTATTATTTCCGGATAAAAACGCTTGCGGAAGGCTCGGGATCGGGGACTTTCTTTGAAACGAAAAACGTACGGAACCCCCCTTGTCTTAACGACGGGGGGGGGAGGGAGGGCGTCATACGATGTTAAAGTATCGTGCGCGTAATTTTCAATACCAACAAGACCTGCTAAATTACCAGGAGGTTCAGCCTCCTCGGTGAATAGCGTCTCGCTTTCCATAGTGTTATCCTCCTTGTGACGCAGAAATGATAATAACGCTTCCCCATTTTATTTATTATGTAATTTAATTTCGCTGTACTCTTTTTATTATTTGTTGTCAATATTTTTTCTTGAGGATTTTATTTTTTTTTGACAAGAAGAAAAGAGAATTTAACATTGAGCAAAGTCTTGATGCGCCTGCGTCTAAAATTTTTCTGAGATGTGAAAAAATATTTTTTGTTCACTTTTTTAAGAGAATAAATTTCCGATATGCGGATATCTTGTTGAAGGAAAGTATATGCCCGAGCTTCCCGAAATAGAAACTCTCTGCCGCCAATTGCAGCCGATAATTCTCAATGAAAAAATCCACGGCTTTGAAATTCTTGATTCCAGACTGGGGAATATAGACAGGATGGCTGGCAGAAAAATTACCGCCGTGGTGCGCCAGGGTAAGTCTCTGGAGATAGAGCTGGATAAATCTGCTCAACTCATTCTTCATTTGCGGATGACGGGGAGGTTTCAGTGGCAGAGCAGTCATCAGGCGTTGCCTTCTCACACTCGCTTTATCATGGCATTTACACACGGCAGGCTTTTTTGTGTAGATCCACGGCGGTTTGCCACAGTTAATCTCAGGGACAATGTATGTCGCAATAATTCGGTTATCGATCCGTCGCAGGAGTATCCGGTATCAGAACTTTGGAAAATAGCCGACGTGAAAAGACTCCCCGTGAAATCATTTCTGATGGATCAGAGATTTCTTGCAGGCATAGGAAACATCTATGCCTGCGAGATCCTCTACGAAGCATCCATAAATCCCTGGCGGCAGACATTTAGTGTATCGAAACAGGAGTGGAGAAGGATAGCAATGGTAACACGAGATATTTTGAACAGGGCCATAGCCTGCCGGGGCACATCGGTATCCGATTGGCGTGACCTGTTTGGTAATAAGGGCGAATATCAAAATGAATTGAGAGTGTATAGACGTGAGGGATATCCATGCCATCGCTGTCATGACGCGATTCATCGTGTGCGTCTGAGTGGCAGGGGAACCTATTTCTGCCCATCCTGCCAGGTATAAATTTTTTTCGCGAAAGGATAAATGATAGCCTCAGTGACAAGACGTGTCCTTCCTCTGAGAGGAGCGGTGAATATCTGAGGTTGGTTCGACAGCGTCTCGCACGCGCTCACCATGCATCTATGCACGCTTCACGACGCAGGTTTTGCGCGCCTTGCATCTGGGTATTTCATATCCGGTGCGGGACAAGTGTTTGAACAGCCTGGTGAGCAAAATGTTTTAACAGCTTGTTATCGAGTGTCGGTTCCCAGTGATGCCCGTAACATCGCCAGACCGTTTCGAATCTCAAACAAACCGGTATATTTGCGGATGTCGGTATCCGAGTATTTGATCACACAGGTTGGAGTTGATTTTACCTTGTGTGTAGTTATCATTTTATTAAGCGCCGGATACACTAACTTGAGGTCATACGGTATGAAAGGAACATGCTGTTCCTTGAGCGCTGTTTTCAGGTCGTCTTCGCTCAAGGCAGTACGATTTTTTGCGAGGGAAAAAAGTACTCTCCTGGCGTGGAGGATTTTCTTGTAATTTCGCCCCGCCTTCGCTGAATAGAGGAAATACTTGGCATACAACTTGGTTTCCTTGTGGATAGGGAGATCAACAAAGGTTACCTTCACACCTCCCTGGGAAAGGAATTCTTTGAGCGCGGGATCGATCTCGGACTCCAGGAGCTGGCATGGCGGGCAAAAGTAATCCGTGAAAATTATCATCTCGTATTTTCCGGAACCGTAAGACGGCACAAGGGGTTTGCCGGCACCGTAGGCAGGTGTTGCAGAACCGGAAAACGTCAACACAATAAAAATATATCCTAGAACGACAAACAACATAAGCGGTAATCTCGTTCTTGTAACCGGGGGCAATGCTGCATCGCCAAGTCCGTATATTATCCTTTTCCACATGCCCTGCTCCTTAAGAAGTGGTTTTTCATAATTGAGAATAAATGCCGTAATGATTAAGAATGCAAATGCCAAGCAGTAAGGGCAAAACAACTCTTCCTGAAACTGAAATGCGATGAGGTGAATCTCCACACCGATCCCTGCAGCCAGTAAAATGCGGACATACTCCGTCTGCCGGAAGGCGGCCGTGAGGATGACTGAAAGGATATAGCCGATACCAATATAGGTGAGATCAACACCTAGAAGATCACCCTCCAGGTACGTGCATGCGGTATCACAGACCTTGTAGAATGCGACAATTCCGATACCCGCGAGCGCTATGAATATGGTCAGAATATTTCTATATTTTTTTATTTTTTCAACTATATTCAATGTAAAGAATGTGAGTTCCTTGATAATTCAGATGCACTCTATCAACTCTACCAGGTACAATCAAGCGGGAATTTAATATGTTCAATCTTTTTTTATTCCGGACTTTTGGATCCACAATGAGATTTCTCTGTCTTCCGGCAGTAAGGCATGCAGAGGTACTAATGTCCATGAGAACCGATTAGCGACATTGGAATACTTCAATCCATGTAGTCTCTCCCCCGTAACTTCATATTGAAAAGGTGAGGATGCTTTCACGAAAGTAAGATGCAGCGTGCCAGAGTACATGCCCTTTTTATATGATTCAAGAATAGGCGTGTGTCCTTCCCAGAGAGGCGTTTCAATAAATCTGCCTTCGTGTCCTCCTAACACAAAATGGATTCCGGGGACCGCCCTGATGACTTCCCGCTCACTTTTTGCATCAAGACTGGAGAGAAGAATGATGACGTCGGCTTTCCTATGCAGCATTTTGAACGTTTTCCGCGCCGATTTGACCGGATCTCCCACTATGAAAGTATTTTCTGCCGGATAATGGACAGCCTTATTTTTCACCGGTGACGCGAGGCCGAACAAGGCGATTCGGATTTTTCCGATCTTTTTTACGGTATAGGGTGAGAAGATCGGTAATTTGCGTGCGGGATCTATAAGATTGGCCGAAATGAGGGGAAGACCCTGCGATGCCTCATTCCGTAAAAATGTTACACCCTGCGTGAGATCTGCATCACCCACATTGATGGCTGCAACTCCCATGCGCTTGTATGCGCGACTGATCAGCTGTGCCTTTATGAGGGATTGTTGTTGGTTGACGCCTGTTGCCGTATCTGAAAAAAGATGTCCCGAATCTACAATGAGAACGGGATTCCCCTCAGTTTTGATCTTTTCTGCAAAGGATACTCGCCGGGCCAGACCGCCCAGTACATTGCTTCCTCAGGTAGGACAGGGAAAGAGATGCCCGCTCAGGTTGCTGCTATGGATGATCGTTAAATTTATTGGTTCGGCAAAGAGTTCTGAAGCCGGAAAAATTAAGAAAAGAAGCGTAATGATTAGCATGGTAAATTTATTCATGGCTTTGTGTGATCTGTGGAAAACAATATATTCGTTCATTCGTAGATTCCTTCGTGAATTGATGCCCTATGCAGCGCTCTGCGGAGAATCTTCGATCCTTTAGGAAGAATCGTGTTACCCGCTCGCTTGTATTCCCAAAGCACACTACGGAGAATGCCTCCGCTACCGGATTCAACGCGTATCTTCCTGCACGCTATTGTTTACGGAAAAGCAAAAGAGGCCTGTTCCTTCGCATGTCCTGGTCTCAAATTGCAGAACCGGATGATCGATGGCAAAACGATTCAGAAGAAGATACCGGATCTTTCCGGCAATCTCCTCAACCCTGCTCAACATCTGGTCCACCACAACGACATGAGCAACTAACGCTACACCCTCTGAGGAAATGTTCCAGACATGGAGATGGTGAATTTCCTTTACACCCTCCAAGGACTCTATTTCTTGTTGTATTACCTGAAGGTCGATTCCAGGCGGTGTGGCATTCATAAGAATCCCGTAGGCGTCTTTCAAAATACCCCACCCGCTGTAGAGAATCAACGCCACAATGACCCATGAGAACAGAGGATCAAGCCAGTACCATGGTTTGAATATCCATATGATTCCCAGGATAAGCACACCAAGAGACGTCAGGGCATCGGTTAACATATGCAGAAAGGCGCTCCGCATATTGAGATTGGTCTTTGCTCCTGGCCGCAGCATGAGTGTTGATATTATGTTTGCCAGAAACGCGATAGAGGCAATCAGGATAACGAAGCTGCCATTGATGGGTCGGGGATTCCAAAGCCGGGTCCATCCCTCAAAGGCGATATAGAAGCCCGCTCCGAAAAGCAGGGCAACATTAAACACGGCCGCAAAAACTTCCAGGCGCTTATAGCCGAATGTATGCTTTCGCGTTGGTTCACGCCGCCCTATGCGAAGGGCTGAATAGCTGATCATTACAGACGTAAAATCACTGAGGTTGTGAAGGGCGTCACTGATGAGGGCCATACTCCCGGACATGATGCCTCCGTATATTTGAACGGCCGGTATGATAAGATTCATGACCATGGTGGCAATCAGGCGCCTGCCCCAGGACATTTCGTGATTATGCGCCATCTATGAAATTCCTCCCTTTTCTCCCTTTATGAGCAAAACAGGTCTGTCGCTATATTCCACAATGTTCCGGGAAACGGACCCCCAGAGGATTCCTTCCACGCGGCCTTTTCCATGGGAGCCTATGACAATGAGAGAGGCATCTTCTTTGCTCGCGACCTTTATGAGATCCGCTCTTGGATTACCCAGAGAAAGGTGTGTTGTAACCCTGAATCCCTCTCTTTCGAGTTCATCCTTGACTTGTGCAAGTTTCTCCAGGTCAATCCTTTTAAACTCTTTGAAACGTTCTGCCGTGTGAAGTTTCATTGCCTTCTCATCCATAATATGTGCGACAACGACTTCTTCAACACCAGCCTTCTTCAGGCCTTTTAGATATCTCAAAGCTTCCCTGGCGCAAGCAGACCAATCCGTAGGATACAGGATTTTGGAAAACAATCTCTGCCGGTAGCGTTCAAGTGTGTCTTTGTCTTCGCCCACGAGACCGGGGTACTTGGGTATATACACAGGAAAAGTGCCGTAGCGAATGATTTTATCTGTTATTGACCCGATGTAAATTTCACCGGGAATCCCTTTTCTTTCCTTCCCTGAAACAATAAGCGAGGCATTTTCCTCCCCCGCAACCCTCAGTATTTCCAAATACGGTTCACCGGTTTCTATCCGGATGTTTGCCTTCAAGCCCGCATTTTCAATCAATCTCACAGCTTTTTCAGTTTTCGCACTTAAAAAATTTCTCAATTCATTTTCCAGATCGAGCAAAACATTTTCTTGAGACTTTGGCAAAGTTGCAGAAATGACGTGTACCAGCACAATCTCTTCCGTTCCTAACTTCTTAAAGTCTAAGATGCAGGAAAGGATATCGAGAGAGAACTTTTCAAATGCCGTAAGATAGAGTATTTTTTTATACATGATGCATTTTTCTCCTTATCGATAGCATATAATAACTGAAGCTGCTCCGACTATTCAATAAATTTATTCTGTGTTGTATCATTGTCAAAGAGAAATGATGTGCTTTTATATGTCCATTATGGAGAGGAAGGAAGGGCATATTTGTTTACCCATTGACGGATTCGAAATTGAACTTTATAATCATCACATCGAATAGAGCAGAGGTATAAAAATTTGCAGATGCGTGGGGATGACGGTGAACGGGTGAAACGACAATGAAATAGATATTATACCTGCTGGTTGTGTTAACCTTTCTTATTAATTCTCATGGTTTTTCTGATTCCGGGATGCGCATGAAAGGAGCAGACAAAATGGACATAACAAGCACAAATTTTAAACCTGGTGCGAGAATACCGGCAAAGTACACATGTGATGGAGTAGATGTTTCTCCCTCTCTGGAATGGAGGAAAGCACCGGCTGCTACGAAAAGTTTCGCCCTGATCTGTGATGATCCCGACGCCCCTATGGGAACATGGGTTCACTGGGTCGTCTATGATATACCGGCAAACGTTACAACCTTGCCGGAGAAAGTTCCACCCTTGAAAGAGCTAACCAATGGTGTAAAGCAGGGTATGAATGATTTCCGTTCGATTGGGTATGGCGGCCCTTGTCCTCCCTCCGGTGAACACAGGTATTTTTTCAAGCTTTACGCTCTGGATGGGAACACCGGTCTGAAACCGGGTGCCTCGAAAGCGCAGCTCTTGGAAGCCATGCAAGGCCATATTCTCGGCGAAGCGCACTTGATTGGGAAATATAAAAGATAAGATTACAACATATGCACGAGCCATCCTATCTGAAATTATACAGGGAGGGAACACTGCAGGACCGTATTGATCAGGCCTTCGCGCTGATGAAGATCTGCACACTGTGCCCACGGGAATGCAATGTTGATAGGTTGTCCGGCGAGTTGGGCTTTTGCCGTACGGGGGAAGAGGCCAATGTCGCAAGCCTCCATGCCCACTTTGGGGAAGAGGCGCCTCTCGTGGGAAATTCCGGTTCCGGCACCATTTTTTTCCGATCCTGTAATCTCTTGTGCTCCTTTTGTCAAAACTATGATATCAGCCACGATCCAGACGGAGGGGAAGTGGCACCGAAAGAGCTGGCTGTCATGATGCTTTCCCTCCAGCGGCGGGGGTGCCATAATATAAACTTTGTCACACCCACCCACGTGGTACCCCAGATACTCCAGGGGCTTCTCATTGCCATCGAACACGGGCTCATCGTGCCGTTGGTCTATAACACCGGTGGATACGACAAAGTTGAAACACTGAAGATCCTGGATGGCATCTTTGATATCTATATGCCGGACTTCAAATTCTGGGACGCAAAGTGGGCGGAGAAGTTCTGTGAGGCGCCCAACTATAGGAAAATTGCAGTCGCCGCCATTAAAGAGATGCACCGTCAGGTAGGAGATCTTGTCGTTGACGAATCGGGGATAGCCGTGAAGGGATTGCTGGTACGCCATTTGATCATGCCAAATGATGTGGCGGGTACCAGGGAGATCATGGAATTTCTGGCCGAAAAAATTTCGAAGGATACCTACGTGAATGTAATGGATCAGTATCACCCCTGCGGGAAAGCCATGAGGGACTCGGCGATCAATCGTCGTATCACGATGACTGAGTATATCAACGCCCTCCGTTTCGCCAAAGAAGCCGGCCTTCACAGACTGGATTCGTTGCTTTAAGCCGGGATAGTGTCCTTCGCCTTGATGTAATCCCACATCCCCCGGATACTGTTGAACGAAAAAATCTTTTCCCGGGACTGGACATCCGCCGGCAGGGAACTATACAGGGACATCCCCCGGTCATTTTTCAGAAGCTCCTCGTATATTCTATCCTCGGAAAGTTCTCCCGCCGTTCTGTAGTGCTTTTCCACTGTGGCCATCCAGTTTTCCATCTGGTCAAGTCCCGTATCAAATACATTTTTTACATCTTCCCGGTAACCGTAGTGGCCGAAACATAGGTGTGATACATCTAAGGCCGCAACCTTTTCCAGCGAACTTTTGTAAATCTCATAAATGAAGGGCGGGGGCGTCGCGATACGCAGATAGAGGCCATTGTCCAGCGGATAGTTTATTCCCGTGACTTCCCCGAGAAACACGACATTCCCTATCTGATAGCACAGATGATTGATTGTGTGGCCCGGTGTTTCAAAAACGTTAATCACTTCGCTGCCACTTGTTATTGGATTCTGGTATTCGATGTTCTGTTCCGGTATCGCGGCAATTTCGCCGTACACATCCGCAACCTTTCCCAGAAACTTGCGGGAGCCCTCCCATAGTTTGGCAGGGTTGATCATGTGCTTCGCACCCTTGGGATGGCAGATGACCTTCACCTCCGGAAAGTACTCTGCCAGGACCCCTGTACCTCCGGCGTGATCAATATGTATATGGGTCAAAAGGATATAGTCGATTTTTTTCAAGCCCATGTATTTCAGGGCATCCACTAACACGGGAATGGTGGAGCGCGGTCCCGGATCCACGACAATGATCAGACCATCCTTACTATATATCCAGCTACTGAGAAAATTGCGGAATCCTTCCAGTGGCTGCTCCAAGTCCACAATCGTGAGGTTCTGCGTTGGTTGATGAATGGCCATGGGTTATTTCCTTATCCATACGTATTGCTATGAGAAGTGAGGGGTTCACTTTTTTCCCAAGAGGTTTTCCAGGATTCTGTCCATGGCTAAGTATTGACTGCTTAGTATCTTTCCATCTTTATCGACGAGGACCATGGCCGGTATTCCAACAATACTGTATGCTTCTGCCACATCTCCCTTTTCATCTAAGAGCATTCTATAGGGCACCTTATACTTTTCTGAAAACAGCGACACTTTTCCTTTCGGTTCCTGAATGTCAATATTCACTACAACGAGTCCCTGCTGGTTGTATTTTTCGTGGATGCTGATGTAGCGAGGCATTTCAGATCGGCAGGTGGGACACCACGTGGTAATAAAAATTAAAAGGACCGGGTTACCCTTCTGGGCGCTGAGCGTAAAGTTCTTGCCCGTCAAGTCTCGAAGACTAAAATCCGGTGCTGCGGCGCCAGCGATAATTTTCCCCGGTTCCGGCTTTTTGCTTTCGGTACACGAGGTCGTTGAGGTGAGCAGAACCATTATCAATCCCAAAATCGCAATAAGGGTATCCCTTGCTTTTACATCCATACTACAATCCTTCATATCCAGAGACTTCCTGCTTGTATGAGAAAGTACTCTCCTGCTGCCAATAGTATCCAACCGGAAATGTGGCTTATTCTTGTCATCCACATGCCGGATTTTGGCATGCTCGTTAATAGTGCGGTAAATGTTCCGAGTATAATAAGAAGCGTACCCAGACCGAGGGCAAAAATGAATAACAGGCTTATCCCGAAGAAGGTATTCTGGCTGGTTGCCACATAACTCAACAGTACCGCCAGAACCGGGGTCGTGCAGGGCCCCATGACCAGGCCCGAGATAGCCCCGACTAAAAAGCTGCTTATAATTCCTTTTTTCTTTGGTTGAGCCTTGATTAAAAAGCCTGGTGTCCACAGAGGCAGAACAAAAACTTCCAACATGGCTAATCCCATGAATATACATATATTGGCAACAATGAAATATGTCCAGGGATTTGTCTGAATCTGTCCAAAAAGTTTACCGGTTAAGGCGGCAACAGCGCCTAGTATGGTAAACGTGATGGACATGCCTAAAACGTAAAAAACTGACAGCAGCAATCCTTTCATTCTGGAGCCGCTAGCGTGGGCACCTATGAAAGCAATCGTGATGGGAACCACAGGGTACATACATGGGGTGAAACTGACGAAAACACCTCCCAGGTAGACGGCCAGGTACGCTAAGACGAACGATTCTTGAAGATACGCGGACAGACCGTTAATTAAATTTTCCATTCATGTTCCAATTGGCAAAAACCCAGCAAAATACCTTGAAATATTAATCTCTATCAATTACACTTTGTAATAAAATAACATAACATCTTTCACTTATCAACTTATACCAGCGAGGCTTCATCCGTCCTGATATTTTTCAACATTAATATATCTCTTTGAGGTGATACATGAATGATATCAGAAAAAAAGATGTAGAGGGGAAAAAGGTCCTGGTGAGAGGCGATCTCAATGTTCCTCTTAGTGAAAATGGCAACATGCAGGACGATTTCAGAATTAAACAAATCACACCAACCCTCCACTTCCTGTTGGATAAAAAGGCAAAGGTAATTCTCTGCAGTCATTTTACAGAAGAGAAAATCAGTCTGAAGACGGTTATTCCGGCGTTAAGAAAGTTTCTCAATATGGATGTTATTTTTGTCAATGATTGTATTGGCTACTCTGTCGAGCAAGAGGTGCAGAAACTGCAGCCAGGCCAATTGCTGTTGTTGGAAAACCTTCGCACGTATGGAGGAGAAGAAAAGAATGACCCTGAGTTTGCAAAAAGCCTGGCGAAGTGTGCAGATATGTATGTCAATGATGCATTCGGTGTGTGCCATAGAAATCATGCCTCCGTGTCCGCAATTGTCAAATTTTTCCTGCCGGGAAATGTATGCGCGGGAAAACTTCTCATGGAAGAAGTTCAGACCATTTCGTATCACCTTAAAAATCCTAAAAAACCCATAGTGGCTATTATCGGGGGTGCTAAAATCGAAACCAAGGTGAAGGTCATTAAAAAGTTTCTGGATATGCCGGATTGTGATGTTCTTTTAGGAGGCAAAATTGCCCATGCCATATTGAGGAGAAAAAAAGAAATAAACTTTGGAGCCATGCCAGATCAAAAGGTGTTCCCCCATATTGATGAAATCGAGATACATAACCACAGAATCCATCTGCCCACTGATAATGTTGTGTATTTTAAGAAGGGTATTCAGGAAGAGGTGTATGATGTCGGTCCGGAAACCATAAAGGAATTCAACGAAAAAATCGCCGCCGCAAGAACTATCTTTTTCAACGGCCCTATTGGCTACTTTGAGGATGAACGAAACATAGGCACGGTGGAGATACTGAAAGCTATAAGTAGAAACAGGGCTGCTTTTTCTATTGTCGGGGGCGGTGAGACGAACAGTGTAATATACAAAAATAACCTGGAGGACAAGATTTCTTATATTTCCACCGGAGGAGGAGCTTTTTTAGCCTTCATCACTGGGGACAGGCTTCCTGGGCTGGAGGCGTTGGGATATTACGCCTGATACATATCACTTGCACTGGACACAGAAAGGATATATACAGCAGTCAAAATTTATTACTTATGGTTCGTCTCCAAAAAAGTTGTTCGCATCTTCAGGATTCAAGGGGTCTTGAAAATCTCTTGAACCCTCGGTTCCTTGAGTTCTCGAATCCTTTCTACAACTCAATCGGAGAAGAACCTTAATTACAGATCCAAGGAGATTTTGTTTGAATGGCGAAAATATTGAAGAATGCGTTAAAAACCATAGAGAAATATAAAACAGCTACCCCCCACTATGTAGAACTGCTCGATATCCTAGAAGAAATTTTAATCATCAGGGAAGAATACCGGCGCAAGATGAAAGAGATTATCTTCCCGGTAGATGAAGAACTGATAAAAAAGAAAATCGCGGGCGGATTACCTCTCATAGATTTTTCCGCAGGAATGTTTGACCTCGCAGAACCCAAACAATATTTTTTGGCGCTCCTGGAGATAGCGGAAAAAAGGGCTCCCGGGGAAACAAAAGAAATTGTGCAAAAGATTGAGGATGGAAGTTTCAATTTTGAGAAACTCATTTGCGACTCTTTTAGTTCCTCCCATGATGATACTTCGGATGAGATAGACGATGATGTAATTGATCTGGTGGATTTGTTTCTTGAAGAAAGCCTCAGACCGGCCCTGGAGAAGGTAGTAGAAAAGTACGGGAGTATCGTTGCCGGGATCGGGTGGGTTGAGGGATATTGTCCGATCTGCGGTAAGGATCCGAAAATCGGAGAAATTAGGGAGGAAGAGGGAAGAAGATTTCTTTTTTGCACACAATGCGGATTTGAGTGGCGTTTCCGGCGCATCAAGTGCCCGTTCTGCGGCAATGAAGAACAGCAGACTCTGGCCTATTTCACCATTGAGGGAGAAGAGAAATACCGGGTTGATGTGTGCAATGAGTGCAAGCGATATATTAAAACTGTGGATTTCAGAGAATCAAAAGAAGAGGCAAACCTTGATGTTGAGGATATTGCCACACTGCATCTTGATATGCTTGCGAATGAAGAAGGATATAATTAAAATGAACTTTTTGCGATGTCGCCAAATATGCATGACCATAACATCAGAAAAGTCATTCAGCTCCTTGAGAAAGATTTTAATAAATGGGATCTTCCCATAGTTTCCTCTATGGCCGAAGAACATAGCGGTCCGTTCCCAATTTTGATCTCAACGATTCTGAGTTTGAGAACGAAAGATGAAGTGACTGCCAAGGCGACAGAACAGCTCCTTGCCCTTGCTGCGACCCCGGAGGATATGGTAAAGCTTCCCGAAGCGGAAATCATCAAGGCGATATATCCCGTTGGCTTTTACCGGAATAAGGCGAAAACGGTTCTTCATATCAGCAGAGAATTGATAGATCGCTTCGCATCGAGAGTGCCCGACACCATAGAGCAATTACTCACCCTGAAGGGCGTGGGCAGGAAAACAGCCAACCTTGTTGTAGCGCTTGGATATAATAAAGAGGGGTTGTGTGTCGATACGCATGTCCACAGGATATCAAACCGCCTGGGCTATGTCAGGACAAAAACCCCTGAGGAAACGGAATACGCGCTGAGAAAAAAACTGCCATTGGAATACTGGTTACGGTATAATACATTAATGGTAGCGTTTGGTCGGCATGTTTGCGTGCCCGTCTCTCCTTTCTGCAGCAGGTGCCCTGTCGTACATTACTGTGACAGAGTGAATGTCGCGAGAAGCAGATAGTGGGGGGCATGCGGCGTCTTTGAAAAACACCATCATCAGAATGAAATACGGTACATATTTTTCAGAGGTCTTTCAATGTTGGCAAAGTGCCGGAATGCATATGATGTTCTTAAATGTGGTAGTATCTGAAATTTGAAAAGGAGGTATATCATGGGCGTAAAAGTGGCTATCAATGGTTTTGGCAGGATCGGCAGGTATCTTATCCGGGCATGCATAGGGTACAATGAAATCGAAATAGTTGCTGTTAATTCCCGGGCTAAGCCGGGAACCCTTGCCCACCTTCTTAAATATGATTCTGTTCACGGAAAAATCAAGGCTGATCTTGCGGTAGACGGGGACAATCTCATTGTAGACGGTAAAAAAATAAAAATAACAAACGTTACCTCCGGCCTGGCAGACCTTCCCTGGGGAGAATTGGGTGCCCAGATCATTTTAGAGTCGACAGGGAAGTTCAGGAAGAAAGATGAAATGGCGGGCCATTTAACCGCGGGAGCCAAGAAGGTGATCCTGGCGGCCCCTGGCAAGGGTGTTGATGGCACATTCGTGATGGGGGTGAATGAAGACACATACGATCCGAATAAGCATCACATAGTATCGAATGCATCCTGTACTACCAACTGTCTTGCGCCTGTGATCAAAGTGTTGCAGGATCAGTTCACCATAGTCAAAGGATTTATGACTACAGCGCACTCCTACACGATGGACCAGAGGCTTCTGGATGGTTCCCATAATGATTTGAGGAGAGGTCGTGCCGCTGCGATGTCAATCGTTCCCACATCGACAGGGGCGGCCACTGCGGTGGGCCAGGTAATTCCGGAGTTGAAAGGAAAGCTTGACGGAGTGGCGCTGAGAGTTCCCACTCCCAACGTATCGCTAGTTGATCTTGTGGTGGAAGTGGCAAAGCCCGTGAGCGTAAACGAGGTGAATGGCGCCCTCAAAGCAGCATCTGAAGGCAGACTCAAGGGCATTCTGGCATTTTGTGAAGAGGAGCTTGTTTCCGTTGATTTCACGAGCAGTTCCTTCTCGTCTATCGTTGATGCACCATTGACCAATGTGATCGCGGGAAACCTTGTCAAGGTGTTTTCCTGGTATGATAATGAGAGTGGGTATGCATGCAGAATGAGGGATCTTGCCCTGTACATGGCGAAGAAATCATTCGGAGCATAACATGAAGAGGCCCTTTATTGCAGGTAACTGGAAGATGCACAAAACAATCAGAGAAGCTGTTGATTTCGCACAGCATCTGATTGCTGCATGTGACCAGACTATTGAGAGGAGAGTGGTGATTGCCCCTCCTTTTACGGCACTCTCCGCAGTCGCGGAGGTGCTGAGGGGGTCTTCAATTCATCTTTCCGCCCAGAATCTCCATAATGAGCCGGCAGGCGCGTACACGGGAGAGGTATCTGCCAAAATGCTGATTGATGCGGGATGTGAGTACGCCATCGTAGGACATTCGGAGCGCCGCGCCCTCTTTGGTGAAACAAACGATTTCATCAATAAAAAGCTCAAGTCGGCTATCTCCTTTGGTTTATTGCCCATATTCTGTATCGGTGAAACCCTGGAAGAACGGGACAAAGCGCAGACATTTTCTGTTGTCGAACAGCAGTTAAAAGAGGGATTGAATAATTTAACCACTGATGATATAAGGCACATCGTTATTGCCTATGAACCCGTGTGGGCAATTGGCACGGGCAGGACGGCAACACCTGAGCAGGCACAAGGGGTGCATGCATATATCCGTGAAGTAATTGGAAAAACTTACGGAGAGAATATTTCAGGAGTTATCGCCATTATTTATGGGGGAAGTGTGAATCCGGGTAACATTGGCGGTCTTATGGCCCAGCCGGACATCGACGGTGTTCTGGTGGGAGGAGCCAGTCTGGACCCTGAATCGTTTATGAGGATTATACAATTTTAAGAGAGTTGGATTTTCTTATCGTCATTGATACGAAAATACGTACTGTAATTCCGGCTTTGGTCCGGATTCCAGCTTTTTAATCGAATTTGTTTAGAGGGTTTTTAACGTGCAAATATTAATAACGATCTTGCATATTGCAGTATGTCTCATTTTGATCCTTGTCGTCCTCCTGCAGGCAGGAAAGGGGGCAAGCATGGGGGCGGCTTTTGGCGGATCGAGTCAGACAGTCTTCGGGAGCACCGGTCCCGGAAGCTTTTTGGGAAAGATGACCACAGTGATCGCTACGGTCTTTATGTTGACTTCTCTTGCCCTTTCGTATGCGGCCGTTCATAAGTCATCGACATTAATAGATAAAACGGCACCGCAGACGCAGCAACAAGCAGCGCCCGCACCGGTGGAAAAAGCTCCGGGAACAGCAGAACAGCAGGCGCCGCCGGCGCAGCAGAAGTAGTTTCTTAAATGTCATTCCCGGCTCGGTCGGGAATATAGTTCTTTTTATGGTAAAGTTTTCCGTCCGAGAAGCTCGGCTGGAAAGGTTTCGCGGGAATGGACGTTCATGTGTTCATGATAATCCCTGCGAGTGAAACAAGTGCCGAGGTGGTGGAATATGGTAGACACGCTATCTTGAGGGGGTAGTGGGCCACGCCCGTCCGGGTTCAAGTCCCGGCCTCGGCACCACTAAAGAAATCGGGGGGTTAGCTCAGTCATGGGTTAACCCTCTTTCACTTTTGAGGGTACTTGGTCAACGTTTTGGTCAACACTTTTTAGGAAGCCTTCCATTTGATCAACAGCCTTCCGGGTATCTACTTCATCAACGGTGTCATATCGAAGAAACATTTCTCTTGTCGAGTGACCTGTAATTTTCATAATCACAGATTCTGGAACCCCTGACTTTCTCATGTTGGTATTGAAGCAATGACGGGTATCGTGGAAGACAAAACCATCCTTTATTCTTCTTCCGTAAGGAATTCCAGCATCACGACAGGCCCTTGTTAAAGATGTCCGAATGTCCTTTATTGGTTTTCCCTCATACAAAAAAACATGGTTGTCATGGATTGCCTTCGGTGTTTCTTTTAAGATACTGTACAAGGCATCACAAATAGGGATTTTCCTCTTTTCCCTGTCTTTGGTTTCAGATGCTTCCAGTGTTATGACCCTGTTTTTTAAATCAACTTTATTCCAGGTAAGGTTTAAAACTTCTCCCCGTCTCATGCCTGTATAAAATCCTGTTGCAACAATTGCTCTTGTATGGGCAGGGAGGGTATCCATCAGCCGCTTAAACTCTTCAGATGAAAGAACCCGGTCTCTTGCGTTGGCATCACCCTTCAGCAACTTTTTCACTCTTTTAAAAACCTTCACAATGTCCCCACTCACAAGGTCATTGTCAAACGCTTTGTTAATCATTGCCCGTGCCATTGCTATTTGCTGATCAACGTAGGAATCAGCTTGGCCTTGGTTCTTCCTCTTTGCCTGATAATTTTCAAGATCGACAGGTTTTAACTTGTTAACAATGGTATCCCCAAAAACTGCATTAAAGCTGTTCAGGTTGATCTTGAGGATGGGATAGCGGGCCAATCTTTTCACACGTTCCAGATCAAGATACCACTATGTCAGTTCATTGAATGTCATCTTCGCTTCGGGCTTGATATCAAAAATCTTGTTTTCCCTCTTCTGGCTACGCCGTTTCCCCTCAGCATCCCTTGCTTCCTCAACGGAATATCCAATAGCTTCACGCCTCTGTTTCCCGCCAGGAAGTCGGTAGCTTATCCAGTAACGTACTTTTACCTTTGCCTTCTTGCTTGAGTTGTTTTTTTTCAACTTGTCCAAATCCGCACCGCAACGGCAGACCTTATTTTTTACAGCCTGCTTCTTATGACACATCGGACACTCTGCCAATACTGCCATTTCACCTACCTCCTTTCCTTTACCTTTCTCTTTCGTTTCATTAATGGTTCAATCTCTTCCGCCTTCAATTCTATATAGGCTAATGCCCACTTCAGAAATGAAGGTACCTGCATGATCCCCCGTTCCCAACGAGAGACCGTCATAACATCGACACCAAGAACACGGGCCAACCGTCCCTGGCTGTATCCTGTTTTTTGTCTCCATTTTATCAACTCTTCGTTCTCCATGGTGCTAGCATAGACTAATTGTCTATGATAGTCAAGAGGAATTTTATCTTTATTCAAATTATCCGTTGACCAACCATCTATAATACTCAGATTTAATTGACTTTTATCCCAGCGCATTACATTATTAATCTAATGGCCTTACAGACCGTCAACATAGGCATCCAAATCCCGGACATCGAAGAGCACCCTTTTCCCGATCCTCCTTTGCTTTACAGGGAATGGATTAGCTGCCCTTGGACCTAATCTGTTCCTGATACTCTTCGGCGAAATACTTAGGTAATTAGCCGCTTCATCAATAGAATAAAGTCGTTTATTTAATCTCGTACTATGCAATTGTAACCCACCTCACAAATATTTTTTTACCGTTAAATTAAAAGAGTCGCTATGGTTCATGGAATAAAAACTCGTATTCACCAATTTGATTCTCATCCCAGTCCATTCCGTCTGTTAGGAACCGCTGGGTCCCTTCCTTCCATGGTTCTATTGCCTGTAACTCCTGGTAGTCAAATTCACTGGATGGTTTCTGGGTGTTGGGTCGTGCTGACAGCCAAAGTTGTCAATGCTTAAATAAAATTATGATTTCTTCACTTGCTTTCCTAATTGAGACCTCAAGTTGAATATCGTTCATAACAATCCTTCTACGCTCCTCAGTTTTTAAATTTCTCCTTAATGAGAGTCATTGATATCTTTGTACCATAGTCAGTCATACCGCATTTTATCTGGTGTGACTGTGTAAGTACTTGGTATTATATATACTGTCATGCAAATCATAGTAGTCATACCAGAATATTGATTTAA
>CAZMBE010000028.1:0-21186 GCA_964564625.1 uncultured Syntrophaceae bacterium
TTATGTACTTTCCTGCATACCGGCCGCGGCGGTTGAGAAAAAATGAAAATTTCCGGAGGATGGTCCGGGAGACGAAGATATCCGTTGATGATCTGGCGTACCCTCTTTTTGTAATTTCCGGGAAGGATCTGAAGAAACCGATCAACTCCATGCCCGGGCATTTTCAAATGTCGATTGATCATATAGTCAAGGAAGTTCATAAAGCGAAAGGAGCGGGAATACCCGCCATACTCGTCTTTGGGATCCCTCAGACAAAGGATGAATCGGCGTCGGGCGCCTTCATTAAGGACGGCATTATCCAGCAGGCAGTAAGAAGGATTAAAGACAAGGTTCCCGATATTGTGGTTATTACCGATGTGTGTCTCTGCGAATACACACATCACGGGCACTGCGGGATGATTGAGAAGGGCGATGTGGATAACGACACCACCCTCGAGGTCTTGGCGGAAACCGCCGTATCACACGCCCGGGCGGGCGTCGACATGGTCGCCCCCTCCGCCATGATGGACGGCCAGGTCGGCGCGATCCGGGAAGCCCTGGATGACGCGGGCTACGAAAATCTCCCCATCATGGCCTACGCGGCCAAATATGCGTCCTCGTTCTACGGACCCTTCCGCGAAGCCGCGGAGAGCGCCCCGAAATTCGGTGACCGCAAGTCCTATCAGATGGACCCTGCAAATGGCGATGAGGCTATCAGGGAAATCAGTCTTGACGTGGAAGAAGGAGCGGACATCATCATGGTGAAGCCTGCCCTGCCCTATCTCGATATCATCCGCAGGGCAAGAGATGAATTTGACCTTCCCGTTGCCGCCTACAATGTGAGCGGCGAGTTTGCCATGATCAAGGCAGCGGCTAAACTCGGCTGGATTGATGGAGAAAAGGCGATGATTGAATCACTTACCTCGATCAAGAGGGCCGGGGCGGACATCATCATTACCTATTTCGCCCCGGAAGCGGCCGCGCTTCTCCGGACATAGTTCTCACATTCTTGAAGAGAGGATCGTATGAAGATTAAACAATATAACGACATCAGCGCCACTCGTTTTGAAAGCGATAACGTAAAGGGAGTCGCAGGCCGTGTTGTGATCGGCAAAAAAGACGGGGCGGATAATTTTTGTATGCGCGTCTTCGAAATTTCTCCCGGTGGAAATACGCCAAAACACGCGCACGACTGGGAGCATGAAATATTCGTCCATGCGGGTGAAGGTGAAGTCTACAGCAATGGCCGATGGAATCCGGTCAGGCCAGGAGATGTCGTGTTCATGCCGGCCAATGAGGAACACCAGATAAGAAATGCGGGCAAGGAATTATTTGCGTTTGTCTGCCTTGTGCCCTCGAAAGCCCCAGAATTATAGAAGGAATTACATGAAAACCAGACAATTACCGCTTCTACCCCACACCCTGCGCATGGTCGCCTGGGAAGTTACCCGGAGCTGTAACCTCGCCTGTATTCATTGCCGGGCATCATCCGTCCATGGCCCTTACGCGGGAGAACTGACCACAAACCAATGTTTCAACCTTTTAGACGATATTGCCGCCTTCAGCACACCGATTATCATCCTCACCGGCGGAGAGCCGCTCCTGCGGGCAGATATCTACGACATCGCCGCGTATGGCACGAAGAAAGGCCTTCGCATGGTCCTGGCAACCAATGGGACACTGGTAACCGAAGAGATCGCCCGAAAGATGATTGAAGCCGGCATTCGAAGAGTCAGCATCAGCATTGACGGCATGGATGCGCAGAGCCACGATATGCTCCGCAATGTGCCCGGCGCCTTCACGGGAGCCCTTTCCGGCATTGAGGCCATGAAAAAAGCGGGGCTGGAGTTCCAGATCAACACGACAATCACGAAGACAAATCACCATCAACTGGAAGGCATCATGGATCTCGCCATCAAGCTGGGGGCCGCCGCCCACCACATTTTCCTCCTCGTCCCCACAGGCCGGGGAAAAGAGATGGCAGACCAGGCCATATCTCCCGGGGATTATGAAGAAACTTTGAACTGGTTCTACGAGACAAGCCTCCATTGCCCTATCCAGCTCAAGGCCACCTGCGCACCCCATTATTACCGGATCTACCACCAGAAGGGCAAGGGGATAGGGGATAGGGTCAAGGGGTCAGGAAAAGCGGGAACAGAAAGTCCCCTGCATGCCATGACGAGGGGGTGTCTGGGGGGGAGTTCCTTCTGCTTTATCTCCCACACGGGACAGGTGCAGCCCTGCGGCTATCTCGACCTCGACTGCGGGCAGATCAAAGAGAAAGGATTCGAAGACATCTGGAATAATTCCCCTATATTTAAAGACCTGAGAAATCTGAATCACTACAAAGGCAAATGCGGCCGCTGTGAATTCATTAAAGTATGCGGCGGGTGTCGGGCACGGGCATACGAAATCACGGGGGATTACTTAGCGGAGGAGCCTTTCTGTATTTACGAACCGGGGAAAAGGGGATAGGCAAGTTTATGAAAGAAAAAGTAGCCTGTCCCCTTTTATGCTGTCTTGTCATCGTTCTCTGTGTATCACTTATGACCGGTATCTCGGCCGGTCAGAATCGGGAAATACACACCACGGGAGAATACATTATGGGCGATGGCGAAACCATGGCCGTTTCCGAGGAGCGGGCCAGAATAAACGCTATTCGGCAAGCCGCGGAAGAAGCGGGCGCGTTGGTCAAGAGCTACTCCAAAGTCCGTAACCTGGCGCTTCAGGATGATGAAGTGGAGATTATTGCCAACCATGCAATGAAGATTACCGTTCTCTCCAAAAGCAGGGCAATGGCAGGAGATGCCGTGCGTATCACCGTCAAAATCAAAGCAGTCATTGCAGAGGCCGATATTGAGAAAAACCTGAAGCAGGGAACTGATGAACGTCAAACAATAGCGGAGCATCGCAAGCTGAAAGAAGAATTCATCCGCCAAAGCAGAGAGCTGGAAATCCTGAAAAAACAGCTGGCCACTGCTCCTGTGGATAAACGAAAAGAAGTGCTCAGCCGGATCGGTGAAAATGAAAATCATTTCCGGGCGGCCCTTTTTTTAGAGGAAGGCCTGCGCAGAATATCCGCACTCAACTATTCAGGTGCGGATTCATCCCTGACAAAGGCGATTGAGTTGAATCCAAAACTTGCCCAGGCCTACGCGTCCCGCGCCGAAGCGCGCCTCTTTTACGCGGATAACAATGTCCTGATGTTGGATGTAAACCGCGCGATAGAGCTGGAACCGGAAAATGCCCTGTATTACGCCGTTCGTGCCCGCATCAGGGCTTTTAAGGCCTGTTCCGGGCAGAACAGAAAAGGATGTGAGGACGTTATTGCCGATATCAATAAGGCGAAATCGCTTGATTCTGCGAATCCTGCGTATTGTGCGATGCTTGGCGCTCTCTATGCGTCAATAAATCAATATGACCTTGCCGCCCGGGAATATGACAGGGCAGTGGAGTTGCTCCCATCCACACGCCTTCCCATTGCCGCCGTGAACACATACATCAATCGCGCCGAAATCAGGCTGGATGAGGCTCGCGGAGACTACCTGAATAAAGCGCTTGAGGACTTGAATCGGGCTGTCTCGATTATCAGCAGTCCATCGTATATGACGGATGATGTAAAAAAATTTGCCCGGGTTTTACACCATAATCCGAAAACAGAAGAGGACGCTCACCGTCTTATAAAAGATATCTTTGGCGTTGACATGCGAACGATGGGTGAAGCCGCGAAAAAGGAATTTATGGCACAGAATACAAACGCCCAGCAGGTATTGAACAACGCGGCGCTTGTGCACTGGAAAAGATCCCAGGTTCTTTATGAAGCGGGCGACGTGAACGCGGCCGAAAAGGACAGAGCGGCCATTTGCCAATGTACCGGAGGCCGTTCACTGGTGTATTCCTCCGGGATCACAGCGGACGCCGATATCTGCACGTCCAAAGGCGCCTACAAGCCGTTTGCTTCACGAAAAAATCTCCAGGCCTATCAATTCTACAAGCGCGGTGAGAGGCTCTATGCCAAAAATAATTACAAAGAAACGATAGTCCAATTAAGTCGCGCCCTGGAATTGGATTCCACAATGGTCGACGCCTATGTCCTGCGGGGATTCGCCTATGAATTCGGCACGCCTTCGTTATTTGCAGAAGCGATTGCCGATTTTACCAGGGCAATCAAGCTTGCGCCGAAACAGCCGCGCCCCTTATACGAACGCGGCATTGCGTATTGGGCCCGCTCCAAGGACAGGCAATCGAATGGTGACGAAAAAGGCGCCCGGCACGACAGAGGAATGGCGGAGAAAGATTTTTCGGAGGTAATAAATCTCGATGACGACATTTACACAAGCCAGTCGTATGTGCAGCGGGCACGTGTTTTTCAAACCGAAGAATTCTATGAAAAAGCAGCCGCCGATTATGACAAAGCCGCCCGCCTCAGTGGCAATAGTGAGCTGTTTCTGGATAAAGCCGAAATGCTGAAACTGGCCGGGAAGACGAATGAGGCCGCGCGGGCTTATGATGAATACATAACTGCTGCGAAACAATCACTTGCGGAACAGGGCGAATCCGCAGACAGATACTTAGAGGAGCAGATCGCTGAAGCAGAGTCGCGAAAGCAAAAGCTGAAAACGCCAAAATAAAACAGATGAACACCGGGGATTAAACGGTCATGCCCTGAATCTTCGCATTTCATGATTGGATCAACCAATATCGCGAATGCCCTGGTTCGAGAGCATACGTCATAGCCCCGGTAACGTTTATCGCCACAGGGTGGACACTGATAACCAGGCGGGGGAACACGATGAAGGGACAATCCAGAACCAACCAGGAACGTATGGAAGAGATATCAGCTTTAAAGCAGAGAATTCAGGAACTGGAAAAATCTGAAGCCGAGCTCAAGCGGATCGAGAATGCTCTGCGGGAGAGCGAGGAGTATTTTCGGGCGATCACCGAGAACGCATCGGATATGGTCTTTATCGTGAATGCACAGGGAAAAATCACTTACGCGAGCCCCTCCATTGAACGTTTTGTCGGTTACCACCCGAACGAGCTGATCGGGAAGAGCAGCTTCTATCTGATTTTACCGGAGGATCATCAAAGGGCCCGTGAGGATTTCAGCAGGGTTTTGTTGACAAAAGACACTGTAATTCCCAACAGTTTCCGCGTCAGGCATAGAGACGGCACCGAACGTATCTTCGAGGGTGTCGGCAAGAATCTCATGGACAATCCTGTCATCAGAGGTTTTGTGATGAATGTCCGCGATGTCACCGACCGCAGGCATGCCGAAAACGGGCTCAAAGAAAGCGAACGTAAATTACAGGATATCCTCCATGGATCGCCGATACCGGCTTTTGTTATGGGGAAGGATCATAAGGTCATATACTGGAACAAAGCACTGGAGAAACTCAGCGGCATCATGGCTGAAGAAGTCATTGGCAAGGCAGATCACTGGCGAGCTTTTTACAAGCAGGAAAGGCCTTGCATGGCGGATATCCTGGTTGATGAAGATCTTAAAAAAATCACTGAATGGTATCCGGATAAGCATAAAAAATCTGATCTGCTTCAAGACGCCTATGAAGCTTTAGATTTTTTCCCGGATCTGGGTGACGGAGGGAAATGGCTCCGTTTTACGGCAGCAGCGATACGGGACTCACAGGGATGTCTCCTCGGTGCAGTGGAAACGCTTGAAGATATTACCCGGAGTAAACGTTCAGAGGATGCATTGCGGGAGAGTGAAGACCGGTTTCGTGCCGTAGCCGATTCAGCCCTCGATGCGGTCATTGTAATAGATTGGGAGGGCAATGTCGCATACTGGAGTCCGTCCGCGGAAAGGATATTCGGATATTCAGCGATGGAAATGATGGGTAAAAATGTCCATGAATTCCTTTTGCCCAAACGGCACCGGAAGGCATTCGAGAGGGGATTCGAAGCCTTTCAACGCACAGGGAAAGGCGATGCCATTGGAAAGGTATTGGAACTGACGGCATGCCGCAAGAAAGGCACGGAAATACCCATAGAGATCACCGTTTCATCGATCACTATGAAAGGCAAGTTCTGGGCCGCGGCAATCATACGCGACATCAGCGAACGCAAGAAGGCCGAGGAGGCGCTCAAAGACAGTGAAAAACTCTATCGCAGTGTCATCGACAATATCAGGGACACATTTTACCGAGCAGACACAAATGGAAAGCTGATCATGGTAAGCCCCTCCGGGACAACTTTATTGGGTTACGATTCCGTTGAAGAGATGATAGGACTTGATATTGCAAAATCGATATATGTCAATCCCGGGGATCGGAAAAATATTCTGTCGGCAATCGCTGAACGGGGATTCGTCACGGATTTTGAAGTAAGGCTCAAACGCCGGGACGGTACCCCTGTGGAAGTATCAACGAGCAGCCATAAATATTTTGATGAAAATGGCATTCTTCTCGGTATTGAGGGGATCCTGAGGGATATTTCAAAAAGAAAGAACACAGAAAAGGCCTTGCGGAGTTCCGAGGAACGTTTTTCAAAGGCCTTTCACCTCAACCCTGCCCCTGCGATCATCAGCACCATTGAGGATGGTCGCTATGTCGATGTGAATAACGGTTTCCTTCTCATGTTGGGATATTCACGTGACGAAATGATAGGTCGCACAGCGTCTGAGCTCAATGTGTGGGTAAATTTTGATGATCGTAATAAAATGGCCCGGAAGTTGGCCGAACAGGGCTCCCTTCGAGGAGAGTTGCTTCATTTACAGACGAAGAACGGGGATTTGCGCAGTGTTCTCGTATCCACCGAAATTATCACACTTAATGACAATAAATTTATCCTTTCAATATTCGACGACATCACCGATCGGAGAAGAATCGAAAACCATCTGCGCCAGACCCAGAAGATGGAGGCTATAGGGACGCTTGCCGGGGGAATTGCCCACGACTTCAATAATATTCTCGGGGTCATCATCGGAAACACGGAGATAGCGCAGCTTCATACCGATTCGGAGAAGCTGCGTCATTACCTTGACCAGGTTCTCCGCGCATCCGACAGGGCGAAGGATCTGGTACAGCAGATTCTCGCCTTCAGCCGCCAGCGGGAACGGGAGAAGAAACCCCTTCTTCTCGCCTTTGCCATCAAGGAAGGCGTCAATCTCCTCAGATCTACCTTGCCGACAACGATTCGGATCAACACGCATATCATCACAGATTCCGCCGCGGTGCTGGCGGACCCCACGCAGATTCACCAGGTATTGATGAACCTTTGTACGAATGCCGCCCATGCCATGCGTGACAAGGGAGGAACACTGACGATTCGCCTTGACCAGGAGCGGCTGAACAATCGCGGACGACACCGACCGCCGAATCTGATCGATGGTGATTATGCGCTGTTGACAGTTCAGGATACGGGACATGGCATGGATGACGCCATCCTGAACCGCATCTTTGATCCGTTTTTCACCACCAAGGGCCCCGGCGAGGGGACGGGATTGGGGCTTTCCGTGGTGTACGGGATCGTACAAAACCATGGCGGTGCCATAGATGTCACCAGTGCGCCTGGGAAGGGAACGACTTTCACGGTGTACTTTCCCCTCGTCGAAAAAGTGGAAGCGGTGCGGGAGATGGCGGCCGGGATGCTTCCCGGAGGCAGCGAACGGATTCTTGTTGTCGATGATGAGGCAATCCTGGCAGACGTGGTACACACAATGCTGAAATCCCTCGGATACGACGCCACAGCAAGGACGAGCAGCGTGGAGGCCCTGGAGGCGTTCCGTGCCCGTCCAAACAGTTATGATCTGGTGATCACAGACATGACCATGCCGAATATGAGGGGTGATGATCTTGCGAGGGAACTGTTAAAAATCAGGCCGGACATTCCCATCATCCTCTGCACGGGTTTCAGTGAGATGATCTCGGAAGAGAAAGCGAAGATTCTCGGTATTCGCCGGTTTATCATGAAACCCATCTTTAAGAAAGATATCGCAAGGACCATAAGGGAAATATTGGATACATAATGGAACCGTGCACAATCCAGGATGAAAATCATTAATCTTGACGGTTGTTCCTTCTTTTACGCACAGGCAGATAAATTTTTCTCATGTAACCCATTTTTTCGAAAAACCATGTGCATATGGACAGCATCGACAAAAAAATCCTGAACATCATCCAGAAGGAATTTCCCGTGGTGGCGGAGCCCTTTAAGGTGGTAGCGGAAAGAATGGGCATCACTGAGGATGAAGTTCTGGAGAGGATTTCCAGGCTTAAACAGGAAGGGATCATACGCCGGATTGGAGCGGTCTTTGATTCTAAAAAGATGGGCTTTGTGAGCACTCTCTGCGCCGCCCGGGTGCCGGAAGATACACTGAAAGACTTCGTTCGGGTTGTCAACTCTTATCCCGGCGTCACCCACAATTATCGCAGAAGCCATGAGTACAACGTGTGGTTTACTTTCATCGCGCCTGATGAAGGAACGCTGCAAAAATCCCTGGCCGAAATACGCGACAGAACCGGCATCGCGGATATTATCAGCATGTCCGCTGTACGGACATTTAAGATCGATGCGAGTTTTGAGTTATGAATGAAAAACCTACCCTGTATTTAATCGACGGCAGCAATTACGTCTATCGCGCCTTTTATGCGATCAGGGAATTATCGAATTCCAAGGGGTTTCCCACGAACGCCATCTATGGTTTTACGACGATGCTCCTGAAGCTCCTGAAAGACTGGAAACCTGAATACATCGCCATCGCCTTTGACGTCAAGGGGCCCACTTTCCGCCATGACGCTTTTGAAGCATACAAAGCCACGAGAAAAGCTACGCCGGATGCCTTGATACCGCAGATACCTTTCATCAAAGACATTGTTCGCGGCTTTTCCATTCCTGTTCTCGAACAGCAGGGGCTGGAGGCGGACGACATCATCGGGACCCTGGCCAGCAAGTACGCGGGAAAAGGGATAAAGACGGTCATCGTCTCCGGTGACAAGGACATGATGCAGCTTATATCCGATGATATCATAATGATCGATACCATGAAAGACGTGACGTACGATGTTGCCGCCGTCAAAGAACGTTTCGGTGTGGGACCGGAAAAAGTGGCGGAACTCCTTGGCCTCGCCGGCGACCAGTCGGATAATATCCCCGGAGTCCCCGGTATAGGGCCGAAAAACGCCCAGCGTCTGATTGAAGAGTTCGGGTCTGTGGAAGGCGTCCTCGAAAACGTCGATAAGGTGCGAAACCCGAAAGCAAGGGAAAACATCCGGTCTTTTGCCGAACAGGCCAGGATGAGCCGGGAGCTCGCCACCATCAGGACAGACGCGGACTTTGATATCGACCTGGAAAGTACACGCTATGCGGGACCTGACAATGAGGCATTGAAAACCTTATTCAAGGAGTTTGAATTCTCTTCACTCCTCCAGGAGCTGAAAATCAAGGAAGAGACTATCGAGGGGAGACATCGCCTGATTCTCACGGACGACGAATTGACGGACCTGCGGAAGCAACTCGAGGGCGTAAAGGAATTCTCCTTTGATATTGTCATGAGTTCCGATGCCGCCATGCGCGCCCATATCACGGGCATTGCAATCTGCGTGACAAACGCCGAGGCATGCTATATACCCGTCTCCCATAGGTACGCGGGCATGCCGGTACAGCTCACGGTGGATGCGGTCCTGAAAAGCCTGACACCCTTTTTTGCCGATCACGAGATCAGAAAACACGGCCACGACATGAAGAACGCCCTGATTCTCCTGGCCAGAAAGGGATCAGAGCTGAAAGGCCTTGGATGCGATACCATGGTGGCCTCCTATATCCTGAACCCCGCCAGGCACAGTTTCGAACTCGCCGATGTTGCCAGGGATCATTTGAATACACAGATCCCGGCGGCAAAGGACCTGGTCGGCAGCGGCGCGAAGGCCATTCCCTTCAGTGTCATTGCTGTGGAGAAAATGATGGACTATGCCTGCCGACGGGTTGATGCGATATTCGCCCTTTCGATGGTGCTCTCCGAAAAGATCGTACAGGACGGATTCGCGGACCTCTACTATCAGGTAGAGATGCCCCTCGTGTCCGTTCTCGCCGCGATGGAGAAAAAAGGGGTCCTCCTGAATACAGGGCTCTTAGAGGAGATGTCCGCGGAGATAGAGCAATTGATGTTCCTCACCGAGGAAAAGATCTACACACTGGCAGGAGAAAAATTTAATATCAATTCTCCGAAACAGCTTCAGGTGGTCCTTTTTGAAAAGCTTGGCCTCCCCAGGGGCAGGAAGACAAAAGAAGGATATTCCACCGATGTCGATGTATTGACCAATCTGGCCCGGAGCCATGAACTGCCCGCGGAAATACTCTCATATCGCGGTTTCGCGAAGCTGAAATCAACCTATATCGACGCTTTGCCGGCGCTTGTCAATCAGGAGACAGGCCGCATCCATACATCATACAACCAGACCGTAACCGCCACGGGCAGGCTCTCCAGCAGCAATCCGAATCTACAGAATATTCCCATCAGGACGCCGGAAGGAAAACGCATCAGACAGGCCTTCATCGCCCCGGAGGGCTGGGAAATCATCTCAGCCGATTATTCCCAGATCGAACTCCGCATCCTTGCCCATCTCTCTGATGATAAGGCCCTGATCGATGCTTTCATGCGGGGAGAAGATATCCATTCAGCGACGGCGGCCAATGTTTTCGGGGTTTTTCCCGAGACGGTTACCGCGGACATGAGGCGTCAGGCGAAGGTGATCAATTTCGGCATCCTCTATGGAATGAGCGCCTTCGGCTTATCAAGGGAACTGAATCTACCCCAGAAGACAGCCCAGACCTATATCGATGAATATTTCAACAGATATCAGGGAGTAAGAGTTTTTCTGGATGGAATCCTGGAAAATGCCCGGAAGAACAGATTTGTCACCACCCTTTTGAACCGGCGCCGCTATCTCCCCGAAATCAACAGCGAGAACACCCCTGTCCGCCAGTTTGCCGAACGCATGGCCATCAATACCCCCATCCAGGGAACGGCGGCGGATCTCATTAAAGTGGCCATGATAAATATCCCAAACCTTTTAGCAAAAAGGCGGCTCCGGGCACACATGATCATGCAGGTCCATGATGAGCTGGTCTTTGAATGCCATCACAAAGATACACAAGAAGTCACGGCCCTGGTAAAAAACGAGATGGAAAATGTCATCACACTGAAGGTGCCTCTCAAGGTGGACATCGCCTCCGGCAGAAACTGGGATGAGGCACACGGTTGACAGATTCAATGATACCCATGATAAAGGAGAACACTATGCTCAAAGGTTACACGCTACCCCGAACCCCGAAAGGCACTTCAAGTATAGCCCCAACACCTCCCTGGCATTACGTCGGCAACTGCCTCGCCGTCGAATATGAAGCTGATCCTGAGGCGGTTCGGTCATTTCTTCCGGCCGGCCTTGAATTTCATTCTTCCCAATGTGCGGCATACTTTGTAGAGTGGCAATACGCGACCGACTCCGGCGAAGAATATCTCGACCCTGCCCGCAGCCAGTATCGTGAGACCATAGTTCTTCTGTCCGCACGTTATGAGGGTGCTCCCTGCGCCTACTGTCCTTTCATCTGGGTCGATCAGGATGTCTCGCTTATGCGGGGATTTGCTCAGGGTTGGCCCAAGCAAATCGGATCAACCTGGATCACCCGCTCCTATGACCTGCCGTCAATTGCAACTCCCGTTTTGGGTCCCGGCGGAAAATTTGGCGCCACGCTGGCAGTGAAAGACCGCCGCCTGGTTGAAGCGGTAGTCACCCTTCGGGAGATTACCTCACAGCTACCTTCACCGAATTTTGCCAGGGCGGTCAACACGCGTCATTTCCCCGAACTTGTCAAAGGACGCCATGACCGCCCGGCAGTATATGAACTGGTACAGCTCAAATCCCGGGATGTTCATATTTCTCCCATATGGAAAGGCGATGCTGCCTTGCAGATTTTTGATCATCCTTACATAGAACTTCCTGACCTGCATCCCGTGAAAGTCATCGCGGGGTATCGCTTCTCCTGTACATTGACCGTGGATGATCTTATCTTCCTTCGCGATCTTAGAGCTCAATAGGGAGAAATTTCAATACCGGAGGCATGCAGCACCAATGAGTTGCGCAGGTATTTCGATTGACAAACGGGAATCCTTTCACATAATATTCCTTCCTTCACTTTCAATGACATGGTATTGAGGCTACTGCTCCCAGGTCATGAGAGGGTTAACTGAAATCAGAAGGAAAGGACCAGGTCAATGAGACTTGCTGTGTTGGAAACAGAACGATGTGTAGGCTGTCAGTGTTGCATGTTCGCGTGCTCACGAAGGCAGGACGAGGCCGGCCTTACCAAGGCCTGTATTGCCGTGAGGTCCGTTGGAGGGATGAAGCGGGGGTTTACCGTCATTGTCTGCCGGGCCTGTGATAATCCTCCCTGCGCGAAAGTCTGTCCCACGAATGCCCTGGAGCCGAGAAAAGACGGCGGCGTTCGCCTCGATACGGGAAAATGCATAGGCTGCGGGCACTGCCAGGACGCCTGCCTCATAGGCGCCATCCTCTGGGATGAGACCACGAACAAGCCCATGATTTGCATCCACTGCGGTTACTGCGTCAAATTCTGCCCCCACAAGGTCATAGGATTGGAGAAAAAGGAGGTGGCAGGCGATGTTACAAGATGATTCTCTCGCCAACATCCTTTACATAAATCTCTCGAACAGAACTTTCACGATAAAGAAGAGACCGGAACTTTTTGAAAAATATCTCGGGGGAGCCGGGGTGGCGATTCAGCTTCTACACGAAGAATGCCCGCCGGGCAGCGATCCCCTCGGCCCGGAAAACCCCATCATTTTTGCGGTGGGCCCCCTCAACGCCCTGTTCCCCTTAGCCTCGAAAACTGTTTCCATGTTCAAATCCCCCCATACGGGCAATCTGGGAGAGAGTCACTGCGGCGGCCGCAGTGCGGTGGCCATCCGCATGGCCGGGTACGGCGCCATCATCATTAAAGGGAGCAGCGATATCCCTATCTACATGTCCGTCCAGGGGCAGAAGGTATATTTCCGTGACGCCTCATCGCTGTGGGGAATGGGGAGTTCCGCAACGGGGCGCATCATCAGAGAAAACGAAACAGGGGGGGGGTTGCGCACCATCATGCGGATCGGCAAGGCGGGGGAAACCCTTGTCTCATACGCCAGTGTAACCACGGAAACGTATCGTCATTTCGGCAGACTAGGGTTGGGCGCTGTCTTCGGAAGCAAAAAACTCAAGGCGGTTGCCATTTCCGGTAAGTCCTCAGTCCCTGTCACAGATTCAAAGCATTACCGGAAAATGTACGAGGAAATCTACCAGGCAGCGGTGGAATCACCGGTCATGAAGAAATACCACGACCTGGGAACCGCCGAAAATATCATTGCCCTGAATAAATTCGGCGGCTTCCCCACACGGAATCTCAAAGAAGCGACATTCGAACATGCCGCCGGTATTTCCGGCGAAGCCTTCGCCGCAGGCTATTTAGGAAGGCGGCTGGCCTGTTCCCATTGCCCCGTAGGATGTATTCATATCGCCGCACTCAGGGAACCTTACGAAGATGAACCGTATTACTATAAAACGTCGATGATCTCCTACGACTATGAACCCATTTATTCCCTCGGATCCATGCTGGGTATTTCCACACCCGAGGGTATTCTTAAATTGATGGATAGCGTCGAGACGTGGGGAATGGACGCGATGAGCGTAGGAGTAATCCTCGCGTGGGCGACGGAAGCACAGGAGCAGGGGCTCGTCTCTGAAAAGGAAACCATGGGAATAAAATTCTCATGGGGAGACCAGACTTCTTACATCGCCGCGTGCCGGCGCATCGCTCTTCAACCGAATGATTTTTACAAAGCCCTGGCCAGAGGGGTTGAACACGCCGCCTCGGTATACGGGAATAAAGATTCAGCCCTCGTCTTCGGGAAGAACGAAATGCCTGGATACCACACGGGACCTGCCGCCTACATAGGATATTTAACCGGATTGCGGCACAGCCATCTGGACAACGCGGGCTACAGTTTCGATCAGAAGGTGCTCGCGAAGAAACACGTCAGTCCCGAAGAACTCGCGGAGATGTTACTGGAAGAAGAAAAATGGCGTCAGGTCCTCTCCAGCCTGGTAGTCTGCTTTTTCGCGAGGGGAATCTATACACCGGACGTGGTGTCAAAACTGCTTCCATTACACGGATTTGATTTGCAAATCGAAGATATCAACAGAATCGGCTCGGAAATCTATCGGGAAAAATACCGCTTTAAAACGCAGGAAGGCTTTTCCCTCGATACGCTGCGAATCCCGCAAAGAATCTTTGAGACGCCTTCTCCCGTCTATAAATTCGATGAACATTACCTACGCCAAGCCCTTGCCCATATGAAAAAGATTCTTGATAAGTCTGATTGAAAAAAGGAATATAAAACGTATGAATGAATTAATCAACGAACTGAAAGTAAAAATCATCGAGACCCTGAATCTCATCGACGTTGTGCCGGAAAACATAGATGAGTACGCCCAGCTCATCGGTGGCGACCTGGGACTGGATTCCATAGATGTTCTCGAACTGGTCATGATGCTGGAAAAAGATTATGGGGTAAAGATTGATAGTAGAGAACTCGGCGTTAAGGTCTTTGCTTCTGTTGCGGCATTAGCAGACTATGTACACCACGACCAGTCGGTGAAAAATAATTGAATGCTGCGGGTATTTTTATTACATCCATGGGTATTATAAGCCCTATCGGATGTGGCACACACGATACACTTGAGGCCATCAGGAACGCCACACCGGGAATCAAACCTCTCCGTCTCTTCCCTACGGCTCCTCATAGGGCACCTTTACCTGTTGGCGAGATCAGCGCATTGTCATGCATTGAAGACGTACCCCGAACACACATTCTGGCGCGTATTGCTGCCGAAGAGGCGATGAAAGACGCCCTCAACGCACCTGATGCAGTTGTCATCGGTGTCACAACAGGAGGAATGCCTGTCACGGAGGAACTTTTAAAAAAAGGCATCTCAGACCCGGAATACTATAAATATCATTCTACCGGTTCCGTTGCGGCATATGTCGCCCGATATGTGGGATGTAACGGGCCTGTTCTAACCGTCTCCACCGCATGCTCTTCGGGAGCCGTAGCCTTGAAAATCGCTCTGGAGATGCTCCGCAAGGGCAAGGCGAAGCAGGTTCTGGCCGGCGGCGTTGACGCCCTTTGTAAATTGACCTATTATGGCTTTCACTCTCTTCAACTGGTTGATGAAACTGGCGCACATCCTTTTGACATAAAAAGACGGGGCATGTCTGTAGGTGAAGGCGCGGCCATGCTGCTTCTCATGGCTGCCGAATCACCACCGGCGAATGCTCTGGCCGAATTCCTCGGGGCCGGGTTATCCTGTGATGCATACCATCCCGCCGCGCCTCATCCGATGGGTGACGGAGCGTTAAAGGCCATGGCGGAGGCGCTTTCCGATGCCTGCCTTTCACCCGCTGATATAGATTACATTCATCTCCACGGTACGGGAACAGTCGATAACGATCTTGCTGAGGCGAGGGCCATACATACCCTGTTCAAAGATCGGCCTATCCCTTCCCTCTCTTCCCAGAAGGGAGCTATCGGGCATTCCCTGGCGGCGGCCGGGGCCATAGGGGCTGTTGTTTCCGCGATAAGCATAACCAACGGCATCATACCCGCCAACACGGGCTTTCGCGAACCCGATCCACTTCTGAATCTGCTTCCCCCGGTGGAACCACTGCAGGCAAACGTACATGCGGTTCTTTCCAACTCCTTCGGTTTCGGTGGAAATAACGCCGCTCTTGTTCTTGGACATCCGCAACGACGCAAAAGATCTCTACCCTCAATTCGCCCCGTTCGAGTTTTACCGTTCGCCGTTCTGGGAAGCGCCTGCCTTACGGGGGCGGGCAATGCCAAAAGGGCCATGGAATGCCTGGGGCAAGGCGATGGAGCGCGGGGAATCGTTCCTTCTTCCGAGATATTGAAACCCCTTTCCGAAAAATACGTCCGGCGATTGAAGCGTCTCTGTCGCATGGTCCTGTCCCTTGCCGTTTCGGCCTGCGAAGATGCCGCAAAAACGGAACCCCCGTCAGCCGTGTATTTCGGAACAGGATGGGGAGGAATGTCTGAAACCTACGATTTTCTCACAAAACTCAATGCTTCAGATGAACAGTTTACCAGTCCCACGGATTTTATCGGATCCGTGCACAACGCAGCCGCGGGTCACGTTGCTATCATGTTCAACTCCACCGGCCCTAACGTGACCACTACGGGCGGTGATTGTTCATTCGAACACGCGCTGTACAGCGCAAGTCTGCTCTCACGCGGCAGTAGCGCGCCCCTTCTTGTACTCGGGGCGGATGAGCATCACGATACCTTGACTCACCTTTTCGATGCCTCCTTTGCCCCGGGAAGTCTTCCCGCGGATGGGGGCGGCGCCCTCTTCCTGAGGCCGGCGGTGCCGGGATCTCCATTGCAGATATGCCCTTCGTTTATCGCGTACTCCGGAGAAAACGGGAATATTGTCCCGGAACTGATCAATACACTGGGGGGGGCAAAAAGGATCAACGATCAATTCGGAGCAATCCTGGTGGGAATTCCTGCCGCTCAGCGCGAAAAGGGAGAGGCTCAACTCAATATCTTTATGTCAATGACAGGATATCCCCACCCTGTCATCGATTACCGGCAATGTGTCGGTGAATTTGCGTCAGCGTCTGCCGTAGCGGCGGTTCTGGCGGTATCATTCGCACACGCAGGCGAAATACCCGCGAATATCAGTTCCCCTCGCCCTGTCCCATTGCGGGGGCGGGGTGTTCTTCTCCTGGGGTTCGGAAATCATATAACAGCGGTGGAGATAACGCCATGATGCAGGCAATCAGGGCTCCGAAAGATATAGTGGTTATCGGTTCCGGCGTCGGCGGCCTTACGGCGGGAATAATCATGGCGAAACTTAACCACCGGGTCACCGTTGTAGAGAAGAATCATCTGCCTGGCGGATTAATGCGGAGCTACACCCGGGACGGCATCGATTGCCCCGTGGGCGTGCATTATATGGGGTCCCTCGGCGATGGACAGCCCCTCCGGAGATTGTGGGACTACCTGGGTGTTACGCCATTGATCCCCCTGGAGCGCATGGGCTCTGAAGGCGTCATAGATCGCTATGTCTTTGATGATTTCGCCTTCGACCTTCCCGAAGGCATCGACGCCTTTGAAGAGAACCTGAGAGTCTCTTTTCCAGAGGATAGCACTACCATTACCTCTGTCATACGTGATCTCCGGCACACGTCGCATATGCTTTCTTCTCTTGATATCCTCGCCTCCCCAAAGATGACCTTCCTCTCCCCCGAGAGTTTTGGATCCATGGGGGAACACCTCAAGCGCATGGGCTGTTCCACACCCCTGATCAATGTTCTTGGTGTTCCTTCCACTCTTATCGGAGTCCCTTTGCAGGAATGTCCTGCGTTTTATTATCATATGACTCTCGCCTCGTACCTTCTTTCCTCCTGGCGATTGGCCTGCAACAGTTCACACATGGCGGATGCTTTTGTAACCCGTCTCAAATCGCTGGGCGGCAGCGTACTGACCGGAGACGGCATTGAGAACATTCTCATCGAAAGGGAAAAAGTGAAAGGTGTCATGCTGCAGTCCGGGCGGACACTGAAGGCGACTGCGGTAATCGCTGCCGTTCATCCCGGCACCGTCGCTGCCATGCTGCCTGAAGACGCCCTTCGGGTTACGCACGCGGAGAGAATCAGCCAATTGGAAAATACGAAAGGGCTCATCGGCGTCAATCTCGCCGTTGATGCCGACGCCCATGCCGCGCTGCCTTACAACATCTACCAGCTCTACGCGGAAGACGGCGTCCTTACCCGCGGTATATTCCATCAATTGCGCGGGAGCGGGCAAGGAGGCATTAATCTCCTCTCCATGATCACCACGAGCGGAATTGAGGAATGGCATGAATGGACGTGGACGGCATCGGGACAGCGCGATCAAAGCTATGTGTCCGCGAAAGAAGACAAAGCCCGCTATTTCATAAGTGAAGCGACAAAGCTGTTCGGAAACCTCAAGGGATCGAAAATACTTGATATTTATACCCCTTTGACCATCCGGGACCGGGTGGGTTCTCCGGATGGGTCGGCCTATGGGATCCTCCGTTCCACACGACAAATAATGAAGACTGCTTTTTTAAAGCGCACATTGATTGATGGATTGTTCCTCGCGGGTCAGAGCAGCCTGGCACCGGGAATTATGGGAACCATGCTGGGATCCTTCCAAACGGTGAGAAACATCATCGGACATGAAAGGTTCGACAGGGAGGTTATGGGGGCTTTTCTGTGAAGGTATTGCTTGTATCAACAAACACCATGACCGAACCCTACCCGGTGTACCCCATCGGTCTCGATTATGTACTGCATGCCATATCACCTCCGCATCAGGTAAAAACAATCGATATGAACGAGGTGAAAAGCTCAAGCGCTCTGGCCGAAATTCTTTCTCAATACCTGCCTGATATCATAGGACTGTCGATCAGAAATATTGATAACACCGATGAAGCCAATGTCAAAACCTTCATAGGAAATATCCGGGAATTAATCGCTGTTATCCGGCAGCATTCAAAAGGATTCATCATTCTGGGAGGAAGCGGGTTTACCATTCTCCCGATTGAATTCATGACAAGGCTGGATGCCGATTTCGGAATCATTGGAGAGGGGGAGCGGCTCCAACTCCTTCTGCGGGCCCTGGAGCGGAACGAACGTGTTGAGGATATCCCCGGAATTGTGACCCGAAACAGCCAGGCAACATTCACAGAACCCTGGTCACGGTCATTTGAGCGCGGTGTGCTTCCTGATCATTCGTATCTGCCTTTTTATCTGAAAAGGGGCGGGATGCTTAACGTGCAGACGAAAAGGGGCTGCCCCTTCAAGTGCGTCTATTGCACCTACCCCCATATCGAGGGAACGCACTTCCGCTTTGCGGAGCCGGCGGAAGTCGCCAAAACCGCGAGAATGCTTCAAGATGCCGGCGCGCGTTACCTCTATATAACGGATTCGACATTTAACGGTAATTATGAGCACAGCTTAGAGGTTGCGGCTGCGTTCAGGAAAGCGGGCATTTCCATTCCCTGGGGCGGTTTTTTCACCCCCACTGCTCCCCCACCGGATTATTATACAATTCTTGCCCACGCAGGATTGAAGCATGTGGAATTCGGTACGGAATCCCTTGCGGATAGAGTGCTCGCGTCATACGGTAAACCCTTTCACGCTGACGATGTTTTTATCTCTCACAGGGAAGCCCTCAGTGCCGGTCTGCATGTCGCTCATTATCTCATGACGGGCGGGCCCGGGGAAAATGAGGACACGTTAAGGGAGACCCTGGCGAACGCCGACAGGTTGGAGAAAACTGTTTTCTTCATCTTCAATGGTATAAGATTGTATCCGCATACAACCCTGTACAACCTCGCGATTAAGGAGGGACAGATCGAGCGGCACTGTGATCTCCTTGAGCCGGTATTTTACTGGTCTCCGTCATTACCCCGTGAGACGGCACTTGATCTTGTGAAAAATCATATCGGCAGCCGCACCAACTGGGTTGTCGGTTCCGGGTCTCCGCAGATGTTGAAAATAATTGAGAGGTTGCATGCGCGGGGTCATATCGGCCCCCTGTGGGAGCGACTGATCCAATGAAGAATGAAGGGAAAGAAGCGGGGTATGTATCTCCGGCAGTGATCGCCGGCGTTATCGCTCTCATACTTGCGGTTTTCCTGTTCTTTTTTCATGCCACCCTGGTTTTTATCGTTCCCCTTGCCGTTTTTGTTGCTCTCTGTGCTTTGGCCCCCTTTTTCCCCTCCCGCGGTTTCTTTCTGCGCGTTGTCAGCCGGGGGAATTCTGGTAAGGCATTGGTATCATTGACATTTGATGACGGTCCTGATCCGGAAACGACAAGGCCGCTCTTGAAACTGCTGGACCGTTGCGGCACAAAAGCCACTTTCTTTGTCACGGGGGAAAGGGCTGCCCTCTATGGCGAGCTTATTTCAGATATCCTCGCACACGGTCACGATATCGGCAACCATTCATACCATCACGACCCCTTTTTAATGCTGCGCCGCAAAAAAACATTGTACAGAGAGATTGAATCAACGCAACTATTGTTGAAGCGTTTCGGCATATCCCCAGCCGTCTTCCGGCCGCCCGTAGGTATTACCAACCCGAGACTGGCTGACGTTCTGACGCAACTGAAGCTTTGCTGCGTGACCTTTACCTGTCGGGCCTTTGATGCCGGAAACAGGAATATTCAGCATCTGTCCAGGCGGATTCTGGGAAAAGTAAAACCGGATGATATTATCCTTCTCCACGACATTCGGCCAGGAGGTGCCGCGACGACAGATGATTTTCTGGAGGAGATTGCATTGATCGTGGACGGATTGAAAAACAAAGGATTACAGATCGTTTCTCTGGCAGATCTTATTGGAAAGCCGGTGATGTTCCGGATCAGGGATGCTGAACCACAAAAGCCCGGTCATGAAGAGCGGTAAGAGCTCACATCCTGGAAAGATTCCGACATCTTCAGATTTATGGGATCAGGGGGCCAGGGATTCAAGTAAACGGAATGAGAACCAAAAAATATTTTTGACATAGCCATTGATCGATGATAGAGAAAAAAACTTAAATATGCCGCGAATGAACATGGATGAAACATGGCACAACATATCGCATGAAAGTGATACGTCACGTGATGAAGCTCTGGCGAAGGCATGCGCAGCAACAGGATCGCCCTGGTTTTCCGGTCATTTTCCGAACGATCCGATCCTCCCTGGTATCGCCATCCTTTCCATGGTGACGGGCGTTATCAAACACCATGAATCCGAAAAAGGGAACAAGATCAGGATATCGGCAATAAAAAGAGTCAGGTTCAGGCTCCCGGTGAGACCCGACGATATGTTGTCCATATCCGTATATCTCCCTCCACAGGGAGACGGGAGGTCCTATAATTTTAAGGTGGCATTGCATGATCAAACCGCGTGCACAGGGATAGTTGCCTTTGAACGTCTGTCCTAGCGGTGGTCGAAAGTTTCACAATAATGACGAACACGGACGTTATTACACATCTTATATACTCAATGGGGGAGGATTTTGAATGCCCGTAAGTACGGATAACAAGGCACTGATAATTCGCATTGCGGAAATTATAATTTCTGAATTAAAACT
>CAZMBE010000028.1:21286-26313 GCA_964564625.1 uncultured Syntrophaceae bacterium
TCATAACAATCCCAGAACGCAATAACGAACCGAAAAAATGGAAATTTTCCGAATTGCTTGCCGACCACGAGGTTCGCCTGCGCTGGGAGAAGGTGAGAAGGTATTTTTTCCTCCGTGAATCGACATATGACATGACCAACCTTTGCAACATCCGCTGCGACGGCTGTTATTTTTATGAAGGAGAAAAACAGTTCGCACAAGGAAACGAGAATCCGGAGGCGTGGCGGAAACTGATGAAGGAGGAAAAGGCGCGAGGCATCACGTATGTCGTTCTGGCCGGGGCAGAACCATCCATGGTTCCGGAGCTTCTTGAGGTCTGCTACCGGGAAATGCCTATCGGATGCATTGCCACGAATGGATTTAAACGCATTCCCGATTCGGTGGGTTATAAAATCCACATCTCCGTCTGGGGAAACGATGAAACAAGTCTGCGTGTAAGAAGGGCGAAAAATTTGCTGGTGAAGCAAATTGACAATTACCGGGGCGATCCCAGGGCCATTTTTGTCTATACCTTTACACGGGATAACATAGATGAAATTTATGAGGTTATGGAAAGCATTGTCGCGCACGACTGCAAAATAACCTTCAATGTGTTTTCCTCGCCCATAAACTATACCGGTTCGCTCCGGCACACGGCGGATTCCCTTGCCCGGACGCGAAATGTCATGCTGGATCTTGTCGCCACGCATCCGGGCCACGTAGTATTTTCCCCCTATAATGTCGTTGCCCACACCCATCAGTACGGACTCCACAGGCTGTATGGATGTTCGTACCCACGGAGAAACCCCTCGACGGACATAGGCCTTGGACGGTCATTCCGACAATATCGGGCAGACCTTTCCTGGGATCGCGACGTGGCATGCTGTGTTCCCGATACGGATTGTGACGATTGCAGGCATTATGCTTCCGGCAGCGCTGTCGTTACCGCGCGGCTTTACCGGCACGTGACTGATCCGGATATGTTTAAATCCTGGCTTGACTACGTGGATACATACCTTGCCGTATGGGTAAAGGGCTATGAAAAAGATGATAACCTGTGCCGTGAGATGATTTCGCCGCCTTTATAAAAAAAGAAAGAGAAAAATGTATCGCCGTTTTTCTCGAACAGGTATAATGAGAATCCATGAAAACCATTAGTTCCTTGCTGGATAAAGCGTGGCATGAACGCTACCGGAAGATATCGTCTCTGAATATCCGCAGTTCCATTTATGATATAACCAACCAGTGCAATTTGCGCTGCAAGGGATGTTTCTTCTTTTCCTCCGATGAACATGAGGCCGCCGCCGAGGAAACGGATATTGAAAAATGGTACCGGTTTGTCAGCAAAGAAAAGGAACGGGGCGTGAATCTCGCCATATTGATCGGCGGTGAACCGACGCTTTATCTGGACAGGGTAGAAGCTTTCTATTCGCAACTGCCTTCATATTGCGCGACCAACGGACTTATAAAAATCTCCAGGGACCGTTTCCCCGACATGATGGTAGGCGTCTCCCTTTGGGGGGATGAACAAGATGAAAAAACACTGCGGGGCAAAGATACGTTCGCCGTATCCAGCAAAAATTATGAAGGAGACCCCTACACCTATTATCTCTATACGATTACCCCGAAACAGGTGGGACGGATTGAACATGTAATCAAAAAAATCGATGATGTCGGGTTGAAGGTTCATTTGCAGTTGCTCACGAACGAAGAGAATGTGGACGGCTTTTTCTGGACGGAAGAAAAACTGAAAGATATCCGGGCAGAAATGGACGCTATGCTGGACAGGTATCCGAAAACTTTAATTTCCTGCAAGTATTATCACGAGATTATTACCACTGGGAAGATGATGAACCGCACATTCGGATGGGCGGAATGTCCGTCTGTTACTGAACCTCTCGACAATAGAAACCCGCAACCGAGAAGGCTCATCCGATTTATCCGATGGGCTTCGGATCTGGAAACTATGCACCGATGCTGCACGTCCGCAACCAGGGATTGTTCAACCTGCAAAGACGGCGCCGCGCATATGAGCTGGGTTATGGTGAACAAGAGAGAACACCTGCAATCAACACGGGATCTCCAGAACTGGATTGAAGTGTATGAAATGTTCGCCAAACTCTACCGGTTCATACCATGGTAACGCCCTGAACGCCCTTTACGCCCAAGACCAAGACAGACCAGGATGAAAAGAAATCGACCGGTAATATTGGGGCATGATGCTGTGTCGCCCCTGGGTATCGACATGAAGACCCAATGGGATCGCGCGGTGCGCGGCGAAAGCGGCATTGGCGTCCTCGATCGTTTTCCCCTCCGGGAAGGGTTCCCCGTAAAAATCGCGGGCCAGGTGGAGGATATCGATACCAGCGCATATCCTTTCTTGAAATCACGGGATATGGCGTTGTGGACATCGCCGGTCTTCAGCCATGCCATGCTTGTCGTCCACCGGGCGCTAAAAAAGAGCGGAATCGAAATCACAGGTGATATTGCACCCAGAGTGGCCATCACCTTTAGTTCTGCCATCGGGGGGCTTGACGCCGTAATCCGTGCCGACAGAATGTGGATTTCAGGAGGGAAACTGCCCCATCCGTTTACGAATGCGAACTCCTGCATCAACATGGTGGGAGGAAAGATTTCCATCATGACCGGAGCAACAGGTCCTATAACATCGACCATCACTGCGTGCGCGACGGGTTCCACATCGATGATCATAGGAGCCCTGTTCATAGAAAATGGTATGGCTGATGTGGTTATCTGCGGCGCCGTGGATTTTCCCCTTGTCGAACCTATTCTGGGAGGGTTTTTTACGATGAACGGCGCGTACAGACCAAAGGAAGGCCAGCAGGAAGAGCCTCCGGAGAAGGCAAGCCGCCCCTTCTCATGTAACAGGCGCGGTTTCGTAGTTTCGGAAGGCGCCGGCTGTATTATCATGGCAAGCAAGGATTTCGCGAAGACCCACGGTCTCACCTGCAAAATTGAAATGGCGGGATGGTCTATGACGTCTGATGCCCATCATTTCGTTGCCCCGAATCTGGAAACGGTGAGAAGATGCATTACGGAGAGTATCGGCCATTCCGGCCTTAAGGCGGGGGACATTGACGCGGTGAATGCCCACGGGACATCAACGAAGATTGGTGACAGAATCGAAGGAGACGCGCTGAAGGATATTTTTGGCAGTGATATACCTCCGGTATCGGCCAACAAGTCGCAGACGGGCCATGCTATGGGGGCTTCCTCCGCCATCGAGATCGTCCTCGCGATGGAAGGGATGCTTCAGGACACAGCCCTCCCCACGATTAATTATACGCCTGATCCGGAAATAGTCATCGACTGTGTACCGGAAGGTGCAAGGAAGATTTCCCAGGAGCATGTATTAAAAAATTCATTTGGATTCGGCGGCTGTAATTCCTGCATCGTCCTGCGCAGGATCGGGTAACGCATGTGAATATATGAAGGCACCAAAGAATAGAAGGGTTTATGTTATCGGTTACGGCGCGGCGACACCTCTCGGAAAAACCTTCCGGGAGACCTGGGAAAAGGCTGTAAAAGGCGATGCCGGTTTCCGCAAAGTGACCCGCTGTCATGTAAAATCCCTCAGCAGTGTAGTGGGTGAGATACCCGGGTGGGACCCCAAGTCCTACGATTTTTCAAGCGCGAAGGAAGTCTATAACTGGAACGCTGCCTTCGTTGTTCTGACAATGGCAGTCTGTAAGGAAGCAATACAGAACTCCGGGCTGCCGATAAATCGAGAAACGGGACCGAAGACGGCCTGCCTTATCGGTTCCGCGATAAACGGAATCGACTCCTTCCGTGTCGCCATGGAAAATATGAGGAACGGGGGGCCGCTGAAAGTCAGTCCCTACCTTCTTCCCAATCTTTGCGCGAATATTCCCTCCGGCAAGGCAGGGATGCTTCTGGGATTTACCGGCCCCATATTCTCTCCCCAGGGGGCATGCGCCTCAGGGAATCATGCCGTCGCCATAGGAGCGAGAATGATACGCGACGGAGACTGCGACTTTGTCCTTGCCGGCGGCGTGGAGATGCCTATAATACCGGAGATTATCCATGGATTTTCCAATATGAATGCCACAATCAAGATACATTCCCATGATCGTGCGTATGACGATCCTTCCAAAGCTTCCCGACCGTTCAGCATCGACCGGAAAGGTTTCGTTATCTCTGAAGGGGCGGCGGTGCTTGTGCTGGCCGCGGATGAGAAAGTTTCGAAATACGGGCTTACGGCAAAGGCGGAAGTTATGGGCGTAGGCATGACATCCGACGCACATCATTTTACAAGGCCCAACAAAAACACAGCCATCAGGGCGATCGTAGAAACCATCGATGATGCCGGACTTACGCCGAACGATGTGGAATATATCAATGCCCATGGAACATCCACGACCGCGGGAGACAGCATGGAAATAGCCTGCCTGCGCGCAGTGTTTGGCGACAGATTGCAACACATACCCATATCGTCGAACAAGTCTCAGATCGGCCATTCCCTTGGCGCCACTGCCGCTATTGAAAACGCGCTTACCATAGAAGGAATGCATAGGGGTGTGCTGCTGCCCACAATAAATTACATTCCCGATCCACAGTTCGACGGTCTGGATTTCGTTCCCGACAAAGCCCGGAAGCATCGGTACGAAATCGCCCTGTCGAACGCTTTCGGGTTCGGCGGCACAAATTGTTGCGTACTATTCAGAGGAGTATAGCATGAAGCCAAAACCGTTCAGACCGGAACCGGCGGAGCGCGATGACTGCTACATCCGGGATCAGGAAACCGGCCTTGTCTGGCATCGAAGCCAGATGCGAACACTGTATGCAGATACGGACCGCTCATCAGTGGTCTATCATGCGAATTATCTCCGTTACTTTGAGTTCGGGCGCACCTCCTTGATGCGGCATGCGGCGTATCCTTACCGGGAAATAGAGGAAAGTGGCTATTTGTATCCGATTATCGAACTGGGGATATGTTTTCACGGCCCTCTGTACTATGACGATCCTATGTTCATTTATACGCGACCGGCAGAGCTTGAACGGGTGAA
>CAZMBE010000028.1:26413-31146 GCA_964564625.1 uncultured Syntrophaceae bacterium
TTTTTCCGAAAGGAATTTGAGATTGAAAATCCGGGATTGGATGACAACCTGAGAGAGAAGCACGGATTTGACAGCATTGATGCCATAGAGCTCCTCATCAAGATCGAGAATTTGCTCGGCTCCGAGCTGACCCAGGAGGAAAAGAAACGTGCTATGGATATCCGGACAATCAACCAGATCTGTGACTATATTGAGTCACTGGCCAGTGTGAGACCGGCAAACTGAAGACGGGATACTGCATGGAAAGAAGAGTCGTCATCACAGCATGCTCTGCCATCACCCCCATAGGCCGCACGAAAGCGGAGATTCTCCACAGCCTGGAACAGGGGATTTCCGGAGTGAAGACTCTGCGGGAAGACGGCCTTTTGTCCTCCTATATCCACTCCAAAGTTTTTGGAACCGTCGATTATCCGGTAACATACGATTTCAAGCGCCAGCACAGAAAAACCATGGGGCCTGTCGCCTATTATGCATGCCAGGTGGCGAAAGAAGTAATTGAAAGCTCCGGGCTGGATCAAACTTTTGTCACCTCCGGCCGCATGGGTGTCGCTTTCGGTTCAACCCATGGAAGCCCTACTGTGCAGCGGGATATTTACAGAACTTTTTTTGGCGCATCCCGAACCCCGTTTTCCACTATCGGCGCCGTCGATTACCTGAAATCAATGGTGCACACGACCGCCGTCAATATTACCAAGATGTTCGGCATTACAGGCCGCGTGATCTCATCATCCACCGCATGCACGACGAGCAGCCAGTCCATCGGTTACGGTTATGAATCGATCAAGTACGGAATGCAGGACGCGATGCTGTGCGGCGGGGCTGATGAATATGATACGACTACCGTCGCTGTGTTCGATAATCTGTTAGCCTGCTCAACGGCCTTCAATGACACACCCAATCTCACACCCCGCCCTTTCGACGTAAAGAGGGATGGACTGGTTGTGGGAGAGGGAGCCGGAGCCGTCATGCTGGAGGAGTACGAGTTCGCCCGCAAAAGAGGCGCGCCGATACTCGCCGAAGTAATTGGCTTCGCCTGCAACAATAACGGCGGCGACCTGATCCTGCCGAATCTCAGCGGTATCAGAGAAACCATCCGGATCGCGTTGAAAGACGCGAAGATCAATCCCGGTGAGGTGGACTTCATAAGCGCCCACGCGACGGGGACCAAGATGGGCGATGTGATAGAAGCGCATGCTATCTATGACGTATATGGGGAGGTGCCTGCCGTTGTCGGATTGAAAGGGTACATGGGGCATACCATGGGTTCATGCGGCGCCATTGAGACCATCATTGCGGTATATCTGATGGAGGAACACTACATCCCGCCGACCCTGAACCTGGAAGAAATCGACGAGCGGTGTGCCATGATCAATCATGTGGTTTCCCTGAGAGAACAGCCTGTCAGGATAGCCACGGTCCAAAATTTTGCCTTCGGCGGCGTGAATACGAGTCTCATTATAAAAAAGATGGTTTGATGCCTGAAAAATATGTCTTGACTGTATACGATCTCTCCCTTCGGTCGCAATGACGTAGCAGGAGTTTTTCAAAGATCTCGTTATGGGTACACACGGCACACATATCAACTCCTCTGCTCCCTTGAAATCCGTCAAGGATTTCATCATCACCGTTACCCTGTGGGTATACTACATTGTAGGCTTCTTCGTGATGTTTTCACCCTTCTATCTGTACGCCTTCTTTTTCTCACCCCGTCGTGAAGATGCGTTTCAAAAATTGAACCACCGGCTCCACCGGCTTTTCTTCGCCCTTGTACGAACCATCGTTCCCAAAGTGAAATGGCACATTTCGGATGAAGTAACAACACTCCGTTCTTCCATCATCATCGCCAACCACCTCTCTTTCCTCGATCCCATTCTTTTCGTGTCGCTTTTTGAAAAACAAAAAACTATCGTCAGAAGTGATTATTTCAAATTTCCCGTGTTCGGTTGGATACTGAAAACATCAGGCTATATCCCTTCCTCAACGGAGGGACCCTTTGCGCAGGACATGTTTGACCAGGTTAAGAACATAAAGGAGTATCTGTCCGGAGGGGGGAACCTCTTCATATTTCCCGAGGGGACGAGGAGCTGGAGCGGCCGGATAGGGCCGTTTGACAAAGGCGCGTTCCGAATCGCGAAGTTCTGCAATGCTCCCATCAAGATCGTACTCATAAGGAATACAGGCAAACTTTTTCCGCCGGGCAAGTTTTTATTTAACACCCGCGATGAAAATGATATTGAGATTACATTGGCCGGCACGCTCGAACCCGACTATCAAAGCGAGAGTTTCACCCTCACCGGTCTCATAGCCGAGGCGCATACGCTCATGGAACGAAAAGCGGCATTATGAAAATCGTCCTTGTCTCCATGCCGGATGCCGTCCCTGCCGATGACCAGGCAATGACAATACCTATAATGAGAAATAGCTATGGAAGATACTTCCCGGATGAGAGAACGGATCCGCCTCCCCCTTGTAATCCCCGTAGATCCTTATCTGAAAGACCATCATTTTGAGGGGAAAATCATTCTTCCCGCCGTGGAAATTCTGCAGCGGCTGGCCGGCTCGGTACAGTCTTATCATCCTCACGCGTATATCCGGTGTATGCGCGCGGCCTCATTCGAAAGGTTTCTGCATATCGAAGAGAACTCCCAGGTCATCGAAGCGTACCACGAAATGGAAATCTATGAAAGCGGACGCGTCGTTTCCACCTTGATCACCACAGGGAAAGTCAAGAGCACCACAATGACCAGGACGAAGATCCATGCTGTCGTTCATTTCATGCCCGTGGAGGAGACTCTTGCCGGACTAGCTACAGATTTTGCATTGCCACGGAATGATATTGTGTATAAAGTCTCCTCCCGTACATTATATAGCGACCTGGTGCCCTTTGGACCATCCTATCAGAATATCCAGGGAGACATTTCTCTTTCGGAGCGTGCCGCTGCGGCAAGGGTATGCGCGGCGGATCATCCGGCGCCTTCGGAACCGCTTGGTTCTCCCTTTCCCCTCGACGGGGCGATGCATGTCGCCTGTGCCTGGGGACAGCGCTTCCATCACATCGTGGCATTTCCCGTAGGATTTGAAAAACGTTTCATTAATACTCCGACAGTGCCGGGTGAAACCTATCTCTGTACGATCCTGCCCGTTCCAGGGAACGGAGAATCTCTCAAATTCGATATCTGGATTCATGATTCGTCAGGAAATCTTCGTGAGGACGTCAGGGGCCTGATTATGAAGGACGTTTTCGGTGGCCGGATCAGGCCCCCTGACTGGATATTATACAGAACTATGCCCGGAATTAATCAGTAGAGGAATGATCAAAGCTCGTTCCCGAAATCGGCCTTGAATGCTTTCACGAGCTTCGCACCCCAATCGCCGCCGACCGGTTCAAGCCGGCCGAAGAAGAACCGCATCACGGGCGGCTCCTCCACAAAGCGCAGTCCGCCAATGAGGTCCTTGTGGCGGTGGAGCCATGCCACACGATCAGCGACATACTCAATCTGGCCCAATGTTACCGCCCGGCGCGGAATGGCGATGCGGACCAGCTCCATCCTCGCGGTGAGTTCCTTCCCGGTTTTGGGATCGCGATCCTCGGACATCGTCCCACGCTCCACTCCACGCGCTCCTGACACGAGATACATGGCTGCATTCAAGCATTCTGCCGGGTATTGGAGCGGTGGGATGTGCGGCAGGAATTCACGCGCGTCTACGTGACAGGCCAACCCGCCCGGCGGGGTAACTACGGGAACACCATACTCCTGCAGTCGCTCGGCGAAATAACGAATGAACTCCGGGCTGCTCCCGGCCACTTCCGGATCGGTCATCTCCTCCAAGCCTACCGCCATCGCTTCAAGCTCCTTCGTGGACATGCCGCCATACGTCGAAAATCCTTCGTAGACAGGAAGCCAGACCATCAACTGATCAAACCACTGCTTGTTGTTCGTCGCGATGAGCCCGCCGCGGGCACTGCCGCTCTTGCGTCCCGACATATAGAGAATATCCGCGTAACTCATCATTTCCTTGAGAATCTCGCGCAGGGACTTCCCGGCATACCCTTTCTCACGCTTCTTGATGAAATAGGCATTCTCACCCACGAGGCTGCCGTCGATGACAAGAGGCACGTTGTTCTGCGACGCAATTTTCCTCACGTCCTTCAGGTTCTGCATCGAAAATGGCTGGCCGCCAATGAGGTTTGTCGTTGCCTCCATGCGGATAAAGGCGATTTTATCGGCGCCAAGCTGCTGTATGGCTTTCTTGATTTTTTTGATGTCAATGTTCCCCTTGAATTGGGCGCGTCCTTTGGGAATGAGTGAATCGTCCGGTACAAGATCGTGGATTTTCGAACCTACGAGCTCCACGTGAACGCGGGTTGAAGGAAAGTGGTAGTTGTTTAACACCTCCTGGCCGGGTTTGACGAAAACCTTCACAAGCAAATGTTCGGCCGCGCGGCCCTGATGAACCGGCAGCGTATGTTCATATCCAAAAACATTTTTCACTGCCCGGGCCAACTTAAAGAAGCTCTCAGAGCCGGCATAGGCATCATCCGCGACCATCATTGCGGCAAGCTGGTTATCGCTCATGGCGTTTGTGCCGCTGTCAGTCAACCAGTCAAGAAAGACCTCTCGTGACGGCAGCAGGAATGTGTTGTAGCCGACCTCACGAATACACTTCAGCCGTTCCTCCGAAGGAAGCAAATTCATCCGTTGCACAATCTTGATTTTATGCATCTCAACAGG
>CAZMBE010000028.1:31246-37706 GCA_964564625.1 uncultured Syntrophaceae bacterium
ATATCCCATGCCGCTTTCAGGACATTCCAGAACATGCCTCGGACCGGCGGCGGAACCCGAAAAGTAAAATGGTGGAAAATCTTTGTAATCATAACAATCCGAAAGATATTTTTTTTCCTCGTGGAATACATATCGGTCAAGTATCGGACATTTTTTAACCACCCGATCATGCGTTGCTCGAAATATTGAGGTTCATAGAGTTTTTTAAAGAGCGCTTTTTGACCATAATAAATTTCTTTCGGGGTCATCTGTTTTGGAATGATATTGGATGTGAGATGCCAGAACCCCTGGAAATCTTCGACAAGACGTCCGTCTTTTCGCATTCTTTCATATAACGGTGTACCATTGGGGGCGTTGAGTATACTGATCGACGCGAAGGGGCTCGATGTTACGTTGAGAAAATCTTCAATTTCCTTAAACACGTCAGGTGTATCGTTATCGAACCCAACGATCATTCCAATAAACGGCATGATCCCATAACTGGATATGCGGGGAATAACCTGAAAAGGATCATATCGTGCCATTTGTCCCTTATTCACCTCTTCAAGGCAATCCTTATTGATGCTTTCCAGTCCGAGAAAGATCACACTGAAACGTGCATCAGCCAGGAGCTTCACAATCTCATCGTCTTCACCAATCATAACCGTTGCCTGAGTGGCGAAAGACACAGGGCTGGTGAGGGTCTTATTCCATTTGATAATTTCCTTGAGCAGTTCCATCGTAAATTTCCGGTTCACAACAAAATTGTCATCGGAAAAAAAAATGGTTCTCGCTCCCCAGGTCTGGGCGTTCTTGACTGCGAGCATTATCTGGTCAATCGATTTGCTCCGGTATTTTCTTCCGGAGACATGAATAACGTCGCAGAAATCACATCTATTGGGGCAACCGCGGCTGGTCTGGAGGGAGAAGTAATGGTAATCTTTCGAACAGATATGGGAGAGGTCCGGATCCGGCGTGTCTTTTATATCGACAAACGACTCTTGCCTGTAGGCGGCTTTTGCATTGCCCTGAACCCAATCTCTTAAAAACCGCGGCCAGGTATACTCCGCCTCGCCGATAAACAGATGATCACATATTTTTTCAACAGCCTCAGGCTGTATGGTCGCATAAATGCCGCCGATGGCGACGGGTATGCCACGTTCTCGAAAGCGGGCACTGATCTCTCCCATCCGCTCAGATTGCAGTGTATAACCCGTAATCCCTACAAGATCGCACTCGATATCCCAATGAATGTGCGCGATATTTTCATCACAAAAAATGTATTCAACATCCAAATCTCCGGGTGTCAGGGCAATCAACGTCAAAAGGGCTGTATTCTGCATAAGTGTCTGACGCTTGCCCACAATGTCAAGAGCTCCCCGCATGGCCCAGAAATTATCCGGCGTCTTTGGATTTATGAGGTATATTTTCATCGGCGTTAAAAATGTTGATTTTTTGTCAATTTCTCTTTACGAAACCGGACAGCCCCCAACCTTCCCTTACTGTTACAAAAGCGGTTGATCTGATGTATTGGTCCCCGGCATCACTGCGACAGACAGTCACGCTTCGAGATCCGGGAACCGGTTCACGGTTTTAAGATACTCGATTTCGCGTTCATAGCGGCCTTTCCAACCATGTTTCTTCAATGACCTGCCGACCATAATTTTGAGCAACGGCCGGATTATGTATATCCAGATGGCGATCCAATGACGACCCTCCTCGCGTGCCCACCGGGAGGGTTCCCACCAGCCCAGAATATTCTGCCGGTGATACCAGACCATGTATTGCATGGTCTCGGCATCCAGCGTGCGGGTGCGCACATTGGCCCAGATGCCGTTATAGCGCGAAAAATCATCGGGGTTGGTGACCAGATTTTCTTCCATCAAGTATTGCCGGATTCCCGTTTTGGGGTAAGGGGTCAAAATTTGGCAGTACGAGGCATCCGCATCTGTTGACTTGAGGAATCGGTAGTTTTCCATGATCTCTTTTTCCGTGTCTTCCGGAAAGCCGAAGATCATTCCCCCCACCACCATAATGTTGTACTTGTGGCAGATATCGATGGCATTACGGGCCGCATCCACGATATCGCCCTTCTGGGCGGCCCTTAAATTGATCTTGGATACGCTTTCGATGCCGAGAAAAACGGATTTGAATCCTGCTTCTGCCATGCGGCGGACCATCTCTTCATTACGGGAAATTGTTACACAGTCGGCCTGCGCTATGAAATGCAGATCCCGGTAGCCCCGCGCGATAATGGCGGCGGACAGTTCGATCACGCGCTCGGGGGACAGGACCATGTTGTCATCGGAGACAAAGATCCAGCGGCACCTTTTATTGTAGTAGATATCGTCGATATCGGCCAGAATCCTTTGAATGGGGAAGGGCCTGAAGGATCCGCCGTACATGTGGCGGATGCAGCAAAAGTTGCAGTTACGGGTGCATCCGCGAGAGGTTTCGATGACCTCGGCGCTGCGGTTCATTATGTGATAACCCCACGTGAGGCGCCTCTTGTCCCGGATGGGCAGTTTCAAAGTGGCCAGGTCGAGCAGCTCACCTCTCTCATTGTGCACAAACCCGTCTTCGTTTTTAAAGGACAGCGAGGGGATGGTTTCATAGCGATCTTTGCCGTCCAGGGCATTGATAAGTCGTCGAAATGTGTCTTCTCCCTCACCGCGGACAATAAAATCGATGTGCCTGGCCTCCGGGCTGTTACCGATTTCCTCGTACATCAATGTCGCGTGATACCCGCCAATAATGATTTTGACCTCCGGCAGCAGTTGTTTGACGCGCCGGATCACCTTCAGGCATGTGTCGAACTGCCATGTCATGGATGACAGGCCCACGATATGCGGCCGGATTTTCAAGAGCGTACGGCTCACGTAGCGATGAATAGAGCGTCGCTTGCGGATCAGATCGATGAGATAGACATGGTGTTCATCGCCGATATTGGCGCCTATGCTTGCGATGCCCAGATTCGGCAGGTGAAAGGCAGATTCGTGCATAATCAGTGGCGCCACATCCGGCATGGAGATCAAAACAATCTTCATCGAACCTCACACTCAAACACGCGTCTCAAATCTTTTCCGGCCCCTACCCTGGACCATACATCCAGAAAGACGCCTCGTTGATCATTCGGAAGGCACGCACGTCTGTAGCTATGGCATTCGGGTTGCCTACTTCTGACTTTGAGCATCTTCAAGGATGATCACTTCAACACGGCGATTCTGCTGACGTCCGGCCGCTGTTTTATTGCTGGCTAGCGGGGCGGTCTGGCCGTAACCCTTCGTCGTGATCCTGTTCTCTGCAATGCCCCTTTCAACCAACGCTTTTTTAACTGAATCGGCACGTCGTTTGGAAAGGGTCATATTGTACTCCGCGCTCCCCACATTGTCCGTGTGGCCCTCGATGACAACTTTCCGGGTCGGATATTGATTCATGAAATTACCCAGTTGCTCAATCGTTTTTGCAGCTCCCGCCGACATGTTGGCACTGTTTGTCTGAAACAGGACATCGCCCAAAGTAAGAACCATGCCCCGGTCGGTAGATTTCGCTTTCAGTTCCTCCAACTCAATTCTTGCCTTTTCCAGTTCGGCCTCCTTCTTTTCCACCTCCATCTGGGCCTTTCTCAGTTCCGCCTGCCTTTGCGTCGCTATTGTCGCGGCTATTCTAGCCTCCGCTGCTTTCTCCTGCGCAGATGCCTGGGCCCTGGCTATTTCCTTTTCTCTAATCTTCAACAGCAACAGGTCTTTTTCCTTAGTAAGATTTAACGTTTCGTTTTCGGCTATTGTGCGCTCTGCTGATGCAACGGCAAGTTGCGTCTTCCGTTCAGATACGTATGCCAGGTGCTCCATTTTTGTGACATCATCATCAACCTGTTCAGCTTCTTTCAAGGCCTGCTCCGCCTCATAAAGCCTGACTGAAGCAGCGGATGCCACATCGGGCTTTGCTTTGGCTTCGTCAAGAGCCGCCCGTGCTTTACTCACGGCTTTCATGCCCCGTTCTTTTTCCTGGGCTGACATGCCGGCACATCCGGCAACAAGCAATGCAATGCCCATCAAAAACAGAATGCTGATCATTACGCGTCTTTGTTTTTTCATCTTCTCCATCTTCTCATCCTCCTATCTCTGGGTACGCTCTATTTCTCTGGCCATTGCATCTATATTTTCGCGCATTTCACTTGAGATCTTTTTCGCCTTCGCGGCCTGCGTCTTCGCCTTTGCAACCTCAGCATCGAGAATCGCTTCATCCGTGAGACGCGTTGCCTTCTCGTACTCTTTCTGGACTATCGCGAGCTTCGCCGCGACAAGTTTGTCCTCTGAAAGTCTGAGATCAAGAGGAGCGTTCACGCTGGCATTGCCCACCCGGGCATCATAGATTACCCTTTCGGCATTCGCGATCTTTTCAGTTGGCACTGCCACCTTGCCTGCGCATCCCATAACAGTGACACCGAATACCAGAGAAGCGCCCACTATCATAGAGACTATTGTATCTTTTGAAACCATTGCTTACTCCTTCCTCAAGGTATGTTTTCTTTATATTCGGCAATCAAATTTACTTTGTTCCGGACTCGTTTGCGACAGGGGCTTATAAAGATTGGTTATGAGCATTACACTCCGGCTTCCCTGCGCATTCCTTCCTGCAAGGATTCTGGATCGTTTTGGTCACCTCCTTTCTTATCTTCCCACAGAGCCTGTTGTTATCCTACGCGATCATGGCTTGTTATGTATTGTATAGTAGTATCACCATGGCACCTGTGAATCAAGAAATAAGGTCAGCCCGTGATCTTCATGAATAATAACATTTTTTTACTTGGACAGGTGGGAATCATTGGGGAACTGGACAGTCGGCACCGCCTCAGGCGACAGGAGAAACCTGCCTCAAGATTTTTTCCACAATCTTCCTAAGGGATTACCGTGTTTCACGGTTCGGGAATCAGTTTGATCGAAGCTTCTTCGATGATGATTTTCGCTGGATGTCCTTTAGCGTTTATGTCCAGTGCGTTCAAAAGCATATGGATACCCATCAAAATTGCCAAACGCGTACCTTCATGATCAGTTCCGTGCTCGACGCATATTTTCAGATTGTGCTGAATCCAGGATGGATGAGCGTCTATGATTTTTAACACAAGAAGGTCAAGAAAAAGATTCTTGATGATGAAACAACCAAACAGGGGCCCGCGAATACTCAGGCTCTTCTTTGCTCAAGGCTAACCCTTTTTGCTGTTCTCGTCGGACATGCCCATGCCCTCGCGCGCGGAGTCCACAGCCTTCTTGGCATCCCCCTTGAGTTTATCCAATTTTGCCTTGCCCTGGTCGGCAACTTCGCCCAGGGCGGTTGTCGCCTGCTTGAACTTCTCCTGGGCGATACCGGCCACTTCCTTGGCTTTTTCTTCGGCCTGTCCTGCCAGCTCTTTTGCCTTGTCATGCGCCTGCCCAGCAAGCGTCTTCGCTTTCTCGGTCAGGTCTTCCAAGGCGTCGGGAATATTGTCGTGGTCTTTGTCCAGGGTGTCACGGGCCTCTTTGATCTTTTCCTCTGCCTGTCCCGCCAGCTCTTTTGCCTTTTTCTGTGCCTGTGATGCCAAGGTCTTGGCTTTCTCGGTCAGACTTTCCAGGGCATCAGGAATGCCGTCGTGGTCTTTGTCTAGGGTGTCACGAGCCTCTTCGATCTTGGCCTCGGCCTTTTTCTTCAGGTCTTCGGCCGCATCTTTTACTTGATCGACGATTTTCTTTATGTCCATGATTTCTCCCTCCGATTTAATATGAATTTACTTATACCAGTTGAAAGTATAGGCGCGTTGCCCATGCATGTCAATTTCTTTCTCCCCACAGGAATGTTTGCCATTATGATGATAAAGAAAAATGATATTGAAAGAATGGACCGGGCGCTATCAATTATCATATACGGAACCCTGGTCCGCCTTACCGAGACTGAGCAGGGTGAATGTGCCCTCCGTCATGTCGAGATTGTAGATGCTGAAGCTCGCATTACTATCGAAGCCGTGGTACCTGACGACAACGTTTGGAGAGATAGAACTCCGCTCGCCAGAAGTTATCCGCGAGAAAACCTTTGTTCCCCAAATGAGCATGCAAGAAGCCGGTCAACGATAAAATTGCTCCCTTCTATCCAGAAAAATATGGTTATAAGGGTTTAAGTTCTTGTCCCTTGATACGGTGATATCCATCTCGGCGACACCGATTTCTTCAGTTTCAGCGCCCGCCCGGTAGAGAATTTTTGCATCCGGCCCCGTGATCTGGCTCATGCCCGTATAACGAAAGGCTTTTCCGCCTCTTTTCTCCTCACCCGTCCTGTTCGCCGTCACCGCAAAAACGCGGTTTTCAAGACACCGGGTAATCATCGCATCCTGGCAGAAGGGGAGCACCAGGTTTGCACAGTGGCAGATCACGTCCGCCCCTTTGAGCGCGAGGGTGCGCATGGATTCAGGGAAAAACCAGTCAAAGCACACCATAACACCTATCTTGCA
>CAZMBE010000029.1:0-24807 GCA_964564625.1 uncultured Syntrophaceae bacterium
CAAAGATCAAACGCTTTTTCGAGCTTGGTTGTGAAGTAAAGGGTTTGGGACGGGGGCATATAAAACGGATTAAAGATGATGTTCAAAAAGGTATAAGGGAAAAGTTTAAATACCAAGAGCAAAAGTTAAAATAAACCAGGAGACAATCAATGTGTAAAAAATACTTACAACTTCTTATCCAATTCTTCATAGTAGTTTTTTTAATTCTTTATGGGGGATCTTTCTGCAATGCAGTCAATTGGTATGTGGACAAGGATGCTACTGGCGCAAATAACGGAACATCATGGACTAATGCGTGGAAGACTTTTTCAGCTATAACTTGGGGTACTGGCGGTGTGCAGGCAGGACACACACTTTATATCAGTGGTGGCTCTACCTCAAAAACCTATACAGTGGCAACTCATGGAGTTCTCGCTCCTGCTGCATCTGGAATATCTGACACTAATAGAATTACCATCAAAGTGGGGCAGGAAAGCCCTCACAACGGTCAGGTGATTATTGATGGTGGTGGCACTTCTGCCGGAATAAACCTTTCTTATAGAAGCTGGATAACTGTTGATGGAGAAGTGTCAGGGAGTAGAAAGATAAAAGTAACGAATGGCCCATTGTTTCCATGGCAGTCTTCTAATATATTTATGCGAGGGTCAGGTTATAACAGTCCGGCAACGGGACTGAAACTCAGTTACTTGGAGATAGATAAGGCATGTGACGGTCTGAATGCACGGTACAATAAACTGCTTGAGGTAGAATATTGTTACATACACGACATTCGAGGAGATGCCGCCATCTGTGCAATAGCCGGTGAAGGAAGCTGGAGTGACGTGAAGATACATCACAATACTATACAGGTAAATCAAGCGGCAGGAACAGGGTATGGCCCTGATGGCATCACCGTTTCAAATGGTGGTGATATATACAATAATACAATGTATACATCAGCGGGAGAGGTTCGTGGTCGTAGCAACGTAGGTACGCCACATACGCTTATATATCCCGATACGACTGACTGTTCGCCTCATATTAGTTATTGTTATCAGCATGGTGATCTCATCCAAGGTGGTGCAAGAAGGATGAGGATATACAATAACAAGTTTTTTGGCGGTGGGAACTCTCAATATTTCAGAAGCGTACCTGATACAGCGCATGAAGACTGGTGGGTGTATAATAACATAATGAGCAATGCTGGTGGCTGGGGATTTACTCTCCATTATGATAATTCAGTAACTAAACCATCAAATTTTGACAGGATTTATTTCATTAACAATACCTACATTGACCGTCATGTCAGGTTCCCCACAAAATTAATCACAAGTGTTAATCCTAGTGCAACAATTGGCACTATCCAGAATAAGAACAACATCTACTATAATAATACGGCATACAATGATAATCTTAAAACTACTGCTCAATGCACTTCCCTATACTCCAATGGTAATGTGAGTAACAATCTAGTCCATGCAGGGAAGCACGGCTATGACACATGGAAATGCAAAGGTGCCGATCACTCTGCATCATGTGTGAACTGTATATTTGATAAAGAACCTAAATTTGTCCGTTATACCGAATATGATACCGCAAGTGACCTGCATCTCGTAACCGGTGACACAGCGGCAAGGGGCAATGGCGCAAATCTCACATCGTTACTTACTGCTGCTGGACTTTGCAGTGGTGGGTGTAAGGATATAGATGGTAATCCTCGTCCCGTAACAGGCGCATGGAGTATAGGAGCATATGAATAAATTAATTTGATGACCTTGCCTTTTCTTATAAACGAACCTGAAAGGAGCATATGGTTGGCTCCATGTCGCCAAAAACATTTCCAAAAAGGTAAAAATATATTAGAATAAACATGTAGATAGGCTGTAATTTTACATAAAATATTATGTCGTCACCTGATCTATCAATCATCATAGTAAATTGGAATTCCAAAGATTACCTCCAGAGCTGTATTCTCTCGATTTTAAATAATACTCACAATATTAAATTTGAGATAATCGTTATTGATAACGCATCTTTCGATGGCTGCGGTGAGATGTTAGAGCCATACTATCCTCAGGTGACATTTATTCAAAGCGATAAAAATCTTGGTTTTGCAAAGGCTAACAATGAAGCTTTCAAGGTTTCAACGGGGCGAGTCGTCGTTTTTTTAAATCCGGATACAGAAGTGAAAAATTCAAGTCTCGAAATCCTGTATCATGAAATAAACTTTTTGCAGGATGCCGGCATTCTGGGCGCAAAACTTCTTAACAGCGACGGTAGCATTCAAACGAGTTGTATTCAATCATTTCCGACTATCATGAATCAGGTTTTTAATTTTGCAGTCCTGCGCAAAATATTCCCAAGGCTTTCTTTGTGGGGCACCGCTCCACTGTTTCTCCGGGAAGACAAATGGAGTGAGGTGGATGCTGTTTCAGGCGCATGCCTGATGATTAAAAGATCGATTTTTGAAAAAGTGGGTATGTTCTGCGAAGATTATTTCATGTATTCAGAGGACATTGATCTATGCTTCAATGTCCACAAGGCTGGATTTAAAAATTACTTCATTCCTAAGGCTGTTATAATTCACCACGGTGCCAAGAGCAGCAAAAACAGTCCAGTAAGTGCTTTTGCCAGTGTAATGATATTAGAATCTCAATGGCGATTTTTTAGAAAAACCAGGACTATTTGGTATTGCTACACTTATGCCTTTGCTATGTTTTTGGTAAGCCTGCTACGAACGGTGTTTTTTTTATTCTTATGGCCAGTATTCAAAATGTGCGGACAAGGAACATTAGTTAAAAATGTGCTAAAAAAGTGGACAGCAAGATTACGTTGGACACTTGGATTGGAAAGTTGGTCTAAAAAATATTAGCGTCTTACCGGCTGTTTTTAAAATCAATAATTATAACTGATTCTATTTTAGCATGATATGATACCTAAATATTATCAAGGTTATGCCTTAATTACAGCGGCTCATAATGAGGAGAAATATATCGGGCCCTGTATTGCATCTGTGCTTTCTCAAAGTATCAGGCCACGCAGGTGGGTGATAGTGAGTGACGGTTCAACTGATGAAACCGATAACATCATTAGTAAATATACAAAAATCTATCCCATTATCCAATTCATCAGGAAAGAACATGATCCGGAAATGAAGGGCTTTGCTTCTAAAGTGTGTGCGATTAATATGGGAGTCGAGGCGCTTAAAGGCATGGATTACCAGTTAATTGGACATTTGGACGCTGATATCACGTTAAGGAAAGATTATTATGAAACAATGATAAATATTTTTAATGACAATCCTCATCTGGGCATCACTGGAGGGTATATTTCGGAGAAAGTTAAAGGTTCATTTAAAAGCAGGTCTGCAAATTCCCCTTGGTCTGTGTCAGGCGGAATTCAGCTTTTCAGGAGAGAATGCTATCAGGATATCGGCGGATTAAGACCAATGCCTTTAGGTGGTGAAGATTGGCATGCGGAAATTCTGGCGCGAATGCATGGCTGGCATGTTATATCCTTTCCTGAAATTCCGGTATATCATCATAAGAATAGCAGGAATAAGCGAGGAAGGATAAAAGAAGCTATTAGAGAAGGAGCGATGGATTATTCGATGGGGGCACATCCTATTTTCGAAATTTTTAAATGTGCACGAAGGGTAAAAGAAAGTCCATATTTTATTTTTGCAATTATTCGTATGTATGGATTTCTTAAACCGTATTTAATGAAGACGCAACGGCAAGTCAAAAAAGAAGAGATGCAATTTCTTCGTCTTGAGCAGATATCGAGAATTAAAAAAGTTTTTTCTGTTTGTCGGTAATTACCCATAAACACAATGGGGTCTGTTGCTGCAATGAGAAAACGTCATACATTGAGCTCACAAACAGAATACTGGAATGTGAGGGTTGGTTTTCCAATAATCATACACACGATAATTCAACTTTCTGGGAGTGAAACACATGCCACTCGATTCATCTAGAGATTTGCCCCGGCTTTTGCCTTCACAAAGTGTGAACAGTTCCGTTTTGGAAGCAATCGGAGAATCTGACCGTTGACCGAGATAGTATTATCATTATTCACTGTACTTTGAAAACGTTTGCAGCAGATATTCCGAATATCGATGTGTGAAAACCTTTAGACAAGTCTGATTATTTTTTCATGCATATTTTGAAAAAATATCATTTACCATATTTTAATTGTATTATAATTGATTATTTTTATGGTAGTCTTCCATTAAGTTCTTTGTGAAGGAGATCGCTATGGCATTCAAGGAATACGATAAAAGACCCACATTTCGTGCTTATGAACCAAAAAGGATATGTACCGGTGCTTGTGTGGCTATAAAAGAACAGGAGCGTGCAAAGCCAATCTGAAAAAATCAGCATTTCGTGGGCAATGGATATGTCATTTCTCTAGCTGATCCAAACATAACGTCTTCTTCGGTAAGACTACATGCCCACATGTTAAAACCTCACAAAGATCATTTATTTATCTGTCTGCTAATAGGAGATTGATTTTAAAGATTGTGCTGATTCACATACAATTTAAAACAACATAAAGGTCATTATTCACCAATGAGTAATAAAGAGATTTGCTTTTTTGCATAGGTGAAATGACACATTAGGTGGGACAGGCGCGTTGCCTGTCCTTTTATTATTTTAGCATTTTTGCCAGGACTATGCCGAGGATGAGCCATACAGGAATGGAGATGACAAGGGCCCAGACGATGCCCTGGATATTTTTCAACCGCCCCTGCATGTTTCTCTCAAGAAGAGCCCTTTCCATTTTCAATCTGATCTCATCGACATTAAAGGGCTTCGTAATATAATCCCTAGCCCCGTTCTTTATAGCCTTCATGGCAGATTCAATCGATGGATAACCGGTTATCATGATGAATAACGCATCAGGATCAACCTTCTTGATTTCATTCAGCAGTTCTAATCCGTCCATCGGTCTCATCACGAGATCGGATACTATAATATCGAAATAGTCCTTTCGGAATATCTGGAGGGCCTCCTGGCCGTCTGCCGCACACGTTACTTCATAACCAAAGTCTGTGAGATACTCCGTAAGGATCTGCCGTATACTTTCTTCATCATCAACAATTAATACCCGATTCGTCTTTTTTTTATTCATGGCCATAGAGTATCCTTTGCAAAAGCCCTCTTAATCCCCCTTTGTCAGAGCAAAATGAAGGTCAAAATTATCAAAGTTCTTAAAACCTTGGGCTTATTATTAAATATGCCCAAGTAACGGTCCGTTGTCAATACTATCTTTTTGAAACTTGGGAACTATACATAGTTGCGTGAAAAATAATCAATCCCATTACGGTTCCTACAATATTACATATCAGGTCTGTCATTGAAGAATCCCGTCCAGGGAGATAGATCTGCAGCAATTCGATTAGCAGGCTCAGAGCAAGTCCTGAGAAGACCGTGATTGTATAAATAGCAGCTATTCCGAATTTTCGAATCCTAACCAGCAAGCAGGCGCAGAAGAAACCGAACGGTATAAATCCGGCAATATTAATAATGACATCCTGAAAAAAAGACCGATTCCACTGAAAATCATCATGCCAGGGAAAATGGAGTGCCGTCAGATTAACAGGCGTGAATATTTCCGGAATTATGAGTTGGCGACCATAGCTCATGTGATCGTAAACTATGGCACCTTTTTTCTCGTCAAATAAATAAAGGGCAATACAGCCTCTCTCTTCCATGGGAGGTATACCCTTATGAATCCAATCAAGGTAACTTCGGGAAACATCTCTATGTGTCAGTGTCCGATTATAAATGGCAAGCCCTGATAGATATCCTATCCAATAGCTTCCGGTGCTGTATGAGTTGCCCAGAATGAGACGGAAGGGCTCTCCTTTATATCCCGCAAGCAATCGATGACGGGGAGAGAATCTGGCCCGCACACCGTTCTGGTATATGGCGGTTCCTTCAGGTCCTGATGTGATGGTGATAAAGGTATCAATATTTTTCAGAAGGGCATTCGATAAACCTATTTCCTGATAGCCTTTACCGGGTTTACGCGCGTCCGGATCATCTGTTCTGCTCCGAATGGCCAAATGGGATCTCCACTGGCCAATAAAAAAGATATACGGTGTTTTTTCATCGTACAGTGTAAGGATTGTCGGAAGGCTGTTTGTTTCTGTCAGGGGACGGAGCCAGAGTTCCATACTGATTGACTTGTCAGGAAAAAGCGGATTCTGCTTATTATTCCAACTATCGACGCTCGTGACCGCACCATTTCCATAAAAATTGATGCCATTCCTGTCACCAAGCCACATCACGTTGTTGGCGGGTCTGAAGTCGAAAGGCCATAGCCCGATGATAAGCATTCCCGAACAAACTGCAAAAATAATGACGCCGTAAAACGCGACGCCTCTGTTCTGCAGCCAATGGGAACTAAATTTTATCAGTGTATGGGATGACATAATAACCCGTTGAAATTTTGTAACGCCCCAGAAGCGCCTCGAGTACGGCATACAGATCGAACGAAGAATCCATCATGATCTCGATATTTCCATCAAAGTTACTTTCTTTAATGGTTCCTTTCATTCTCACGTAAATGCCTTTACCCTCCATTGTGAGAGAATCGACATGCACTGTATTTTCTATGGTAAACAATCCCCTCACGTTCTTGAACACATCCAATGGTAGAACGCCTATCCCGGTGACGTCGCCTTTTAACTTCGCATTGTCAATGGAAAAGGTAACTACCCCTTTCCGGTCTCCCCTCAGAAAATTGAATTTAAGCGTTCCATCACCAGATATTCCCGTTCTTTCAATCATCGGCAAGTCTTTAATCTGAATATTTTCACCAACGATATGCATATCCGGGGCGGGGTATCTTATCGCGATTAACCCATGAACCTTGCCAAGATTCACTTTGCCGTTGATGTTTAATTGAGGGACAAGTGTAAAAAAAGATGACGGCTCAGGCGTAATGTCTATATCGTGAATAGTCAGGAGAAGATCCCCCCCTCCTTTTTCCCCGCCTGCCGAGAGAGGAGAAGGGAGAGATGAATCCGGGAGCGAAGTTCGCGCAATCTTGCGCTGTGCGGGCAAAGTAAAGAGGACACGCTCAATATGAAAGGTGTAAAAGAGGCCTTTATTGAGACCTATAAGCTCTATTGTAACATTCCGACCTTCAGTGGCCTCATTAAAATAGTTGACAATGAAAGATTCCGGTATGACAAGCCATATACCCCAGACACACAGGAAAATAATGAGAAGCGAGATGACAATTTTTTTGATATGTAAATCCCCCTTACCCCCCTTTTCGAAGGGGGTAGTTTATTTGGAACGTCCCTTTGTGAACATTATATACATCATACCAAAGTTGGAAAACTTTCATCGGATTAGAAAAGCGTAACACCGTTTCTACAGGGAATAACTAAGGAACCGGCGGTCCACTGAAAAGTGATACCGACATAGTAACATCGAGGAGATCAGGAGTTTCAAAAGACTTCTTCATAGCCACCTTCTTTACGGCCAAAATCATAGGAGCATTCTCGATTTTATACATCAGATGCACAAGCTCGCTCATATTGAGTTTCTCTATCTGAACTTCTGCAGAATCTTCACTCATTTTATCAACATTCTTCTTTATCCCTGTCCCCTTGATGGATTTTACTTTCCCCTTGATCCCAAGGGGTGAAGTAATATCATCCATCGCCTGTGCGAGAGTAGTAACCTTCGTGAGCGTTTTTTTCTGCTCGATGGCAACTACGCTCTCTCTCAAGAGTCCATATTCGGCGGCTGCAGTGGAAAATTCATGATATTTCGCGGTAAGAGTTGAGAGATCCCTTTCCACCGACCGCTTCCAGATAAGGTTGGGAATGATAAGGATAAAAAGCCCCACCAGCACAAAGACAATCAGCGCCTTCATGCGCATTGCCCGGTCTTGCCAGTAGTCGCGGATTATGTGAGATACCGATAATTTCTTCATGAATTTGATATTCCCACGGGTTAAACCCTCGTAGTGACTGTCAGGTACAGGAGAAACTCCTGTCCTATGGTCGTAGTGTTTATTTGCCTTTCGCCACTACCGTAAAAAGCATTTTTCCCTGTGCCGTCGGCTTTATATCAGAAACTGATACATCCAAGAGGAATTCTGATAATTTCATCTTCATTTTTGTCAAGTCGTCTGTGGAACGTGCCTCCCCCTTCAATTTAACCAATCCTTTTTCAATCTGAACATCATAATAGACTATAGTGGATTCCATTGTCCTTGACATATCCAGAAGGAATTGTAAGGTGCTTACACCTGTCAGCGCGTCGTTCTTTTCCCCGATTTCCTTTATGTGAGATTTCAACTGATACAGCTCATCTACGATCTTCTTCTCGCCCGGAAATATGCTGCTGTAGGCGACACGCATCTCTTTTGCAATAGCCGCGCATTCCTTTTTTGCCATGAATGTCTGGAACAGGATATTCGCGTGTATGACAAATGCCAGCAAGAAGGCAAGTGCAACTGTTATTTTTAACGCTTTTTCTTTTTTTTCGGTATCTTTCCTGTAGGCGAACTGCCCTGTTCGGAGATTTATAGTTGGTTTTAAAATCTCCTGTTGCGCATAGTCAACGCGCTCCGATTCATCCCATGGGGGTGGAATCAGCAATTTATCCGCAATGTTCTGTGAAAATCCCAATCCGTCATAAGTGATCGTCTGGAGATCGATGGAGGTAATAATGCGAGGGTCGATACCGCTATGCGAAAGCTCGGTAAGTATTCTATCCAGGGCGCTCTTATTTGTGTAGACTACAAGAATATCGGTGGATGCATCATCACCACCCGACACGATAATATCAAACACAATCTCTCCGGATCCGCCCAACACCAAATTGTCCAGTTCAATAGGGAGAACCTTTCTTATTTTTTCATGATCCGACAAAGGCAAATTCAAGATTCGGAAATTAAAAAAACTGGAGGGAATGCTTACATAATACTCATCTACGTCTGACAGTTCTGCCTGTGCGCCATAGTCCAGACTTTTTTCATAGTCACATCCCTTGCCGGAATCATTAAACAGGTAGATGACAGTGCGATCTGTCTCATTCGGCTCAGGGGCCTGAGACGATGGTTGTTCACCGAGTATGGAGCTCTGAGGATGGATGTCAATAAAGGCTATCTTCTTCATTATGTTTCCTGCCAATATCTGACTTTAAAGCCACCAGCTGACTTTTCCATAACACACTCTATGATTCGTTTCATCCGGTTTTGCTCAGCGACGGAGGTGATATGAAAGTTTGAAGCCTTTACTGCTATCCTTCCTATGAGAGACTGCCCTAAGGATCCCTCGAAACCTGCTACCTTGACGATGTCACTGGTCTTCTGAAACGGTTCGAGAGATCGATAACTCTCGATCCTCCCGGCAAGCTCATCAGTCATCATATCATCTAACATCATCAATACAGTAACTGACGCAGTATTGATGTTGATGATATTTGATGAAATGTTTCCCATACCATAGACCGTTACAAAAGGTAATAACTTCTCATATACTTTGGAATCTTCAATCAACCACAGCTCATCCACACTGTCCATATAGGTGTTCTTCGCACCTTCCTCTGACTGCCCAATCCTCGGTTCTGTATCGCGGTCAATCCAGTCGGCAACCCGATCGGCAGTGTTCTCGTCGAGAGCAAGAATTCTCAGCAGTCTTCTGAACGATTCATATGCTGTACGATTCAGATTGCCATTCGGCAATACCAGAGAGTTAAGGTTAAACTTCGCATTTTCATCCGCAATCTTAATCAGCAGCTGACCTTCTAAATCGTCTGTTATGTTTGGAACGGGCATTTCAATACTACCGGGATAGGTGTATGAGTAACGGTCATAATTGTCGGACACAACTTTTGTGATAATGTGTATGCCGGACCTGGCGGTAAGGGAAAGACGCTGGGCATCCCGCCAATTTGAGAGAGAAGCATTTGCGGTATATGTGGCGCCGGCAAACTCCACCACCATGGCCGTCATGAGGGCCATGACAATGAGAACAATTATAAGGACCATGCCTTTTTCAGAATCGTGCATCACAGATTCTCGCGACTATACTACCTGTTTCAAAGAGTAGAACCAACTCTCAATTTTGCCGTTTCAAATATTGAAAATGAGGTATGGGGCCTCGCTTCCCTTCCCTTGTCTGTCATCCGTATGGTCAACGTGATCTTTACTTCACTGGGAGCACTCTTGGAGAGGGAACTATCCCATGTTTTTACCCATGCATTCCTGTATTTTGCCTGTACAGTAAAGCTTTCTATGTCTTCCAGGAGATCCACCCTGGTTTCTTCCGGTTTCTGCACAATGGCAGATGCCATACTCTTCGTCATTACAAGGATGCCATCCCTATCTTCTATGGTATAATTAACCGTTGCGAGTCCCTTGATCAAAGAAGATGATGTTGTCATAGTAAGAATTGACGCCTGGCGCCCATGAAAATCCCTGTCATCCATTTTAAAAATACAATATGAGTTGGCTGGAGAATATAGAGAAGACTCTATTTCCCTTTTCAGTATATCAACAAACGCCCGGGCTTCCTGCAGTTTCACAAGAGATTTGTCAACATCGAATAATGCCCTGTGAGCCAAAAGATAGGTATTGTAAAGCGCGACAAGTATCACAGACATTATGGCAAGAGCGATAAGAACTTCAAGCAGGGTGAAACCCTCTCTCCCATGAGAAATCCCCATTAATCCCTTTTTGAGAAAGGGGGTGCTGTCATGGACAACCTTCCCTTGACCTCTTGTATGAAAGAGTAGTCGGTGTGATTTTAATTTAACACAAAACATCATCTTGTTTTCCGAACAAGTTCCGTCAGCACGATACTTTCTTTTCCATCCCCGACAATAACAATAAATTCCTGCATTCCGGGAAAACGTGATTCCTTAACTTTTGTTTGATAGTAAATCATAGCGTAGGGTTCCGGAAATTGACCCTCGCCGGCCTGTGGTGTCTCTTCCATTTCCACTATCTTTTCCTTCGCGAGATTTGTAATGTTCGTGATGGCGAATTGTCTCTCAGTAAATCCCAGATGATAATTCAGACTATAAATCAGAGTGACAAGCAGCCCTCCTAAAATAGCGATACCAATCATCACCTCTATAAGAGTAAAACCACGCCGATTCTGTGTAACAACAGACTGCCGCTTCATCCTTCCGTTTCCTTCTACGCAACAACTATTACTGTGTCACTATTCATTGTATTATCATTTCGACCCTCTCGTGTTTACTCGGGGTAAACTCCGAGAGAAATCCTTGTCCCGACGACAATGAGGGATCTTTAAGATTCCTCTGCCATTACCTTCACCCTGCCGCTTAACGCGTTGAATACCACCGTCATGGTCGACTCAACGCCCCTTAAATGAATTGAAAAATTTTCACCAGCCCCTGAGGGACTAAAAAAAACAGTGAGCTCCCCATCGGAGACATCACCCTTGGATTGCAGAGTAATGAGGGATAGACTATCAATCCTTTCCGCTTTTTCACCATCAGGTCCGTTGTATCTCATTATCTTTTCTTTGAAATTTACATTCAGCGCGTAAGGTTCTTTTGTGGAGATGGTGCTGTCATTAAGATACCTGAGAATAGACGCGACGCGGCCCGCTTCAGACTTGATCTGCCCATCCCTCTCGAATGTAAAAGTCGGGAAAGAAATAACAAGTACCAGAGATAGAATGAAAATAACGAGGATAAGTTCCAGGAGGGTAAAACCCTTATTGCATATCCCAGTTTTTAATGTCCCCATCCTTGCCCTCACCCCCCTCTTTTCCATCTGCTCCCAGGCTTATAAGATCAAAGTCTCCGTGGAGTCCGGGAGACAGAAAGATATAGGGATTTCCCCATGGGTCCGCGGGAATCTTCTTCTGCTCTAAATAGCCGCCCTCACGATATTTCGACGGAACTCGTCCTGTAGTCGGTTTCTCAACAAGGGCCTCAAGACCCTGCTGAGTTTCAGGATAGAAGCCATTGTCAAGTTTATAGAGCTTCAGCGCCGTCTCAAGGTTCTTGATCTGCAGCTTGGCATCTGTGATGCGGGCATCATCAGTACGCCCAATGATTCTCGGGGCCACCAGCGCAACCAAGATGCTCAGAATAAAAACCACCACAATTATTTCAAGGAGGGTAAAGCCGGTCTGGTTATAGTATGTTCGTTTCATGTATTCTTCTCCTGTCTAATACTCTCTACTTCACCAGCTGATTCAACTGGAAAATGGGCAATAGAACTGCCAGCACAATAAAGCACACGAGAACACTCATCAGTATGATCATGGCCGGTTCAAAGATGGAGACGGCCCTGTCAACCTTTCTATTGAACTCTTCCTCATAGGATGACGCAGCCTTCTTCAATGTCTCCGCCAGTTTTCCTGACTTTTCGCCGGTAGCGATAAGTCTGATGAACACCGGTGGAAATCCTTGAAGTGATGCCGCGATCGTTTGCCCTTCCGCAACCTTCTCTCCGGCATTCACAACATTCGCCTCCAACGCCCTGTTTCCTATGGACGATGCGGACAGTTTGAGCGCTGTCAACACCGGCAGTCCCCCGCTTACAAGCACCTCCATCGATCTGGCAAACCGGGCATAGTACAGGCTCTGCATAACACCCCCCGGCAGTTTCAAAATGAGGCCGTCCACCTTTTCTCGGTGCATCTTTACATACTTCTTTACGTAAATAAATATACCGACGAGAATGCCGATGATGGCCCACCAATATTTCATAAAGATATTGCTAATCGATATCAGGATAACCGTGATAAAAGGGAGTGTGCTTTTCGTATCCGCAAATATCCTGAGGATCTTCGGTATGACAAAAGAAAAAAGGAAGGATAGAACCACAATGCTTACGCCCATCATCAGTATGGGATAAATCATTGCTGATCTTACTTTTGATCTCACCATGCTCTGATGTTCCAAAAAATCGGCAAGCTTGACAAGAACCACATCTAATGCCCCGCTCGCCTCTCCGGCCTGTATCATATGAATGTAATAGTCGGAAAAGATATGACTATGTTCCCGTAAGGCCCTGTGAAGACTTGCGCCACCGGAGATCCTTTCTTTTATCGCGATCAGCACCTCCTTTTGATACCCCTGATATTCATCGGAGACACTCTGAAATGCCTCCATTAACGTTACTCCGGAGGCAATGAGAATGGCCAGCTGCCTCGTAACATTCGGCAGAAAGGTATCGTCCCTTCGCTGAAACAGCTTCCTTCTTTTCTTGGTGATCGCTTCGATAACATCCGTGGGCAGGATTTTTTTTGCCTTGACCTGTGTGATGGCGTCATGAAGCCCGGGAGCCTCCAGGGAACCACGAACTTCCGTACCATCTGCGCTATATCCCTTATACTGAAATATCGGCATAATCCTTCTGCGTCACCCGTAACACTTCCTGAATGGTTGTAAACCCGCGCATGACCTTATTCAGTCCGTCCGCAAATAGAGTCTTCATCCCCTTTCCCACCGCATAACTCTTTATATCCTGGGCATTCACTCTATCCGAAATCATCTGCCTGATATCCGTGTCAACAATCAGAAGCTCAAAGATCCCCATCCTTCCCAGGTATCCGCTCTCCCGGCATTTTGGGCATCCCCTACCCCTGTATAATGTTGAAATGCCGGATGGCAGATAGACCATCTCCGCGGCTGTTGGCTGGTACTCTTCCCGGCAATGTTGACAGACGGTCCTGACAAGCCTTTGCGCAAGGACGGCAGATAAAGATGAGGCGACAAGAAAGGGCTCCACTTCCATGTCAACGAGGCGGATCACCGCCGAAGACGCATCGATTGTGTGCAGCGTGCTCAAGACAAGGTGACCCGTCAGAGAAGATTGAATGGCAATCTCCGCGGTATCGTAATCTCGGATTTCTCCGACCATGATAATATCGGGGTCCTGCCTCAGGATAGACCGCAGACCGGAGGCGAAGGTAAGGCCGATCTTGGGATTCACATGGATCTGACCAATACCTTTCAGTTGGTATTCGACGGGATCTTCTATGGTGACGATGTTTTTCTCTTCCGAATAAATCAGCTTCAATGCGGCATAGAGGGTTGTCGTCTTACCGCTTCCTGTAGGGCCCGTAACGAGGATAATTCCGCTCGTCCTTGTTAACAGGCCCTCAAACAATGTACGGTCATCCTTGTCAAGTCCCATTTCCTCAAGGCTGATCAGTCCCTGTCTCCTGTTGAGCAATCTCATGACCGCCCTTTCCCCGTAAATGGTCGGGATAACCGACACCCGCAGGTCGATATCCTGGCCGCCCATCAGCAGACGAATTCGTCCATCCTGGGGAAGCCGCTTCTCTGCAATGTCAAGTTCAGCCATGATTTTTACTCTACTGATAAGGGCATCCTGAATTATTTTGGGAGGGCTTAAAACTTTATGCAGGATACCGTCAACACGCATACGAACCTCAAGCTCCTTCTCATAAGGCTCGATGTGGATATCGCTCGCCCTCTCCTTCGCTGCCTGCTGGAAGAGGGCGTTGAGAAGCCGGATGATCGGCGCGTCCTCGATTAGTTCTAGGAGATCCCGCGGCTTTTCAAATTCCGTAGCAACAGAAGAGAGATCGTCACCGGTAATATTATCCATCACTTCTGCCGCGGTGCCTATTTGGCCGTAAAACCGGCTGATGGCATCGACAAGAAATCCCTTTTCTACCTTTACTGAGCGTTGCTTCAGTCCATATTTCTTGGCAAGTTCAGAAGCGGCAAAGATTCCTGTACTGTCGGCGACAGCGGCCATGAGATAGTCCTTCTCCCTCTTAAGCGGAAGGATGAGGTTATTCTTTGAAAAGGCGAAGGGAACCTCCCGGAGAAGAGAGATATCCACATCGTCGTCTTTGATGGTCTCTATCAATTCCATAATTTTTTTTATGCTATCACCTGTTGCTTCGTTTAGTTTTCTGTCCTTTCAATTAAGTCTCCCTTTTGTAAAGGGAGATTTAGAGGGATTTTGCACTCATAATAAATCCCGCAGACCCTTTTCATAAAGGGGGAGTTTATCGTGGTTCCCTGCGAGAGCCAACCTTCGAATGCCTTTATCGGGGGCGAGAGCGATAGATATACAATGTTACGGGCTTGTCATGCATGATGACTACCGTTTAGCTTTCAGCTGAACAAAACTGCCGGGATGTGCATCTGATACTTTCTTTTCCCTGATATATTTCGAGGCATCCTCATAGCTAGGAAAATGTCCCACCATTATTCTATACCAGACACCCCGTCCGGTAAGAGATACTCTTTCCATGTGAACATCGGGCTGTGTTTTTTGCATATCCTCTACAAACGCCATGGCCTTATTCTTGTCTGTTTCGGGATACGCCTTTATCTGCACGGCATATTTCCCGTTCGTTGTGATCTCTGAGGGAGTAATCGCGGATACATCATAGAGTCTGACTTCCTGTTTTTTTTCTTCACCTGTTAACCTCGCCGTCGATCGGGCATTCGCGGATATTTCTCTCTTCACTGTTGAAGAAACAGAAGGCGACAACACTGCTGATTCATTCCGTGATACTTGTGCTCCGGATCTCATCTGAACATAACTGCCGGGATGTGCATCAAATATTTTCTTGTCTATCATATACACGGAGGCATCTTCAATACTGGCAAATTGTCCGACCAGTATTCTATACCACACCTCCCCTCTACTGAGAGTAACCTGTTCCATATAAATATCCGGATGATTTTTCCGCGTACTCTCCATATACGCCATGGCATCTTTCTTTTCTGCCTCGGGATACGCCTTTATCTGGACGGCGTATTTTCCAACAGGTGCGCCCTGTGGCGGTGTAATTGCAGACATACTTTCAGTTTTCTCGTGTGTCTTTATCTCTTTAGCGGGTGTTATGTCCGCAGACTGGACAGTTACATGGGAAGAACTTTCTTCATTCACCTCAGAAGACATAAGAGGCGGCGTCACGTTTTCTTCGGTATTGAGATTTTGAATTCGCGGAATCCGTTCGACCTTCTCCACCTCCGGAAGGGCGGAGAAGGTATTGACCGCTTCCTCGGTAATCATCCGTTTTTTCAGCTTGATGCGGTATGTCTTTTCCTTCACCGTCTCTAGAATCGCCGCTTTCTGACCGGCAATCACCGATTTCATTGACTCCTCTGTTACTCCGTCTTTGAACGCCACAAGCAGCTCGTCATCGACATAATTTTCCCCTTTTTTGGTAAACTCAGACAGTTTGTCCTGGGAAAGCCGGCTCAGGAGCGCTGACTCCGTAACCACGTGGGGGGTGAGAAACACTAAAAGGTTGGTCTTGTTCTTCTGGGTTGTTTTGTACTTAAAAAGCCACCCAAGGAGGGGAATATCACCAAGCAAAGGCACTTTCGTCGTGATCTCTTCATCCCTCTCCTGCATGAGTCCCCCGATCACGACAGTCTGCTTATCTTTTACAACCACGGATGTCTTCGTCGACCTCTTCGTGAATGTAGGCCCGAGTTGGGTAAGAATTTCTAATCTCTCCCCCCCCACAAGTGCCGAAATCTCCTGATAGATGTCAAGCTTCACGTAGGAGCCCTCATTGATTTGGGGAGTGATTTTCAGCGTAATTCCTATATCTCTCCTTTCAATGGAAGAGAGGACCGTATTCGTCGTCGTGATATCCCTCTCTCTTTTTGAAAGGAAAGGTACATTTTCGCCAACGATAATCTCCGCCTCTTTGTTGTCGGACGTCAGTATCTGCGGGGTAGAAAGAACGTTTACCGCATCACGAAAATCACTCAGGCTGAATAATGCGGCGAGACCGGGGGCCTTTACATCCGACGTCGCCCCGGCAACGAAGCTTGCGGGTATGGTAAAGTAGTTCGCCAAACCTCCCATGGTGAGCCCTGTGAGACCTGTGACAATTGAGCTTATGGTGGAGGAGTCCACCTGTCCGACTCCCGTAATAAATACGGGCTCACCTTTATGGGTTGCTACTGCCCTCCACTTTGTACCCAGCTCAAGGAGCTTTTCCATGGACACTTCCGTGATCATTGCCTCTACAAATACCTGACGCCGCCGCTTATCCAGTTGTTTAATGACCTGCAGGATATTTTGATAGTCGGAGGGAGATGCCACTACAATAAGGGAATTTGAAGCCTTGTCCGCAGTAACGGAAATCCCGCTTACCGACTCAAATGCCGAGGCCATAGAAGGCTGCCGCTGGGTTTGTGTGTGCGACGACTTGATAACGCTTTCCAGTACCTTGACCAATTCGGTCGCGTCAGCGTTTTCGAGGAAATAAATGTTGATCATCCCCCCCCGTATCTCAGACGGCTTATCAATGATAGCGACAATCGACATGATATTTGCGATATTAGCGCCCGAGTCAATAATTAAGAGTAGATTCCCCGGTCCGAATACTGAGGCGTAACCGTCTCTTGATACAATGGGCTGCACTAATTTCAGCACATCGGCGGCGGAAATGGATTTCAATGGAATCAGTCGAGCCGCATAGCCGGCATTGACAAGCGGCGCATCTTTCTCAAATTTCAGGCCTTTCTGCTTTGCTTCCGACGTGGGAATAATGGAATAGGCATTCACACCGGAGGGAATCACCGTAAACCCTTTCATTTCCAGCACGGAGGTAAAGAGAGCAAACGTATCTTGTATGGAGAGTTTCGTGGGCGCTATGATTGTTATCTTGCCCTTTACGCGCTCATCGAGAATAAAATTTTTGCGCGTTATATCACTGACGAATTTCGCGATCACCGGCAAGTCCACATCCACAAAGTTGAAGGTGACTCCCTTGTCAGCTTTTATCTTGGCATGAGTATTAGCTGGTACTACAAGGACACACGTCAAAGCGAGTATGGTAAATGCAAATATAAGTTTGGCATACGAACGAAAATATGTTCTTGTCGTCATTCCGGACTTGATCTGGAATCCAGTGTATTGAATTCTTGAAGCGACCTTTACCATTGCCTTACTCATTCACCGAATTTCCTCACCTGATTTGATAGTTTAATGTCATTCTGTTATTATTCCTAATGATGTGCAGCTGTATATTATCCATGCCCCGCAAAGCCGTAAACGCCTGCAGTGCATTCTCAGGGTTGGAAATATTGAAGTCGTTAACCCGCAAGAGGACATCTCCGTTCTGCATCCCTATACTATCATAGAAGCCATTCTTCCTGACTTCACGCACTATGAATCCTTCCTGTTTATCTTTTATCATGTTGGGAATAAGTTTCGCGTCAGTCATGATCTGGGTAGGATTATCCAGGGCAAGCTTGACCGCTTTCTGGTCAATCATGTACTCTCCCTTGCCGACTAATTGAACTGGACCTGACACTGCTCTCGCATCTTTTACAGTGTCAAGCTCACCGGGTGCATGAACATCTGGCATCTTAATTTCTATTAATTGACCATTTCTGTTAATGATTGCCCTGTACTTTTCAACTGTTTTTAATTCTCCCGCCCCAAAAACGGACTCTCCCTTCTTAACCATCGATTGTTTGCCGTCAATGCCGACAAATACTGCGTAACTATACTCGGTGCTTCCGGAAATTGTTCCCATGAGCTTTATGTCGAACATTTCCTTTTGTGCCACTCCAGAAACATTGTGCCTCAACGAACCGACCGTTATGGAAAGCGGATTGCCTTGAAAGATCGTTTCATACTCCTGTACGCTCTTTTTTTCCTGTTTTTTAGGCACGATGTGTGTATATGAAATAGGCTTAATTCCTTTTTTTTGGACAACGCTTAACACATTCCTCACGAAAAATCCGAGAAAAAGTAAAATCAATAGTCCAAGTGCAACATTTATCACTGTTATTGTTTTCGGAGGATACATTCTCATTTTTTATTATTAATCACTCATTAATCATTATATCGCAAATACACTGTGTATCATTGTGATTCCTATCACCTTTTCACTATCAATCCCTATTGCTAGACAATAGCAACTACATCTCTATTGCTGAGTCTGGGATAATATAACATAGCGTATTTATTAAGATACTATAGAATATGTTGAAGGCTTCGTATAATAGCATGAAATAGGAGCAGAAAAAAGAGGAAATATCATCTGCTTAAAATATAAAAAATTGTGACATCTTCTATTTTTTTGATCCATAAACAACGCAGGGCCATGTCTGACTCTGCAGTATATATTTATTAGCAGATATCGGAATCGGCAGTCCAAATGATACTATTGGCTATGCATGAAAAACAAAAGAGGTTAGCACCCATGGTGTCTAACCTCTTCTTTTTGTAACGGGGGCATATTTGAACCGTCAACCCATAAGAGAAATTACATGACCCACACGCCGGCTGGGCCACTTGAAACCTGATGTATTCTCATGGACAACCGCTAATTTGCCTTGTGACCACTCCTTGCAGACTACCCAGACCGCCAATGTCAACTAATACATTCAACGTGCGGATTGGACCGTTATTGGACTGCGAGTATGTCACCTTATATTGCCCGGTAAGGATATCCGCAATTTTCTGGTAGATAGCGTTAAGCTTACTTGAATCCGGTGCGTAGAAATATTGTCCGCCTGTCTCATTCGCCATTTGGTTCAGGATCATAGTCTGTGCATTGCCCAGACCTATAGTGAATATCGGCACGCCGTTTGTTTTTGCATAGTCAATGACTTCAGTTAATGTCCTGACTGAACCAGGCAGGCCAACACCACCATAATCCTCACCGTCAGTCAGCACGACCACTGCATGACTGTGTGAAGGGTCTCTCGGGAAAGTTACTTCGATAGCCTTATAGGTAGCATCATACAAGTGCGTCTGATTCCGATCTAAGCTTGGGTCATACCCATTGTCAATCACGAGCTTCAAAGTGTCTTTATCCGTTGTAAATGCTTGCGCTTCAATGACATCGGTGGAAAAATTTATTATGGCCGCTTCATCATTGACCCCATCCAAATTATCAACAAAGTTTTTAGATGCCGTTTTCATATCAGTAATGACCTGACCAGACAATGGACCCATGCTTCCACTATAGTCCAGAGCCAATGCCACGGACACTGGTAACTTTGTTATAATGGCTTCAAGTGTTTTTATTTTTACATCGCCGTCTTCAGTCAAAATGAAATCAGTATCTAACAGCCCATCTTTTTTAACACCATCCTTATCTGTTACAGTCATTATGAGTTCGATGTTCGGACAAGAAGCATATGATACGTTATCGATGTAGACCCTGAGCCCTCTTCCATTGCCAGTGACATTCACGGTGCCGGAAGGTTGATCTGGGTCGTTGGTTGGGATGTTAAAGGAATCAGACAAGCCGCTTACGTCACCTGTATCAGGGGCAAACCGAACTTGAAAGGTACATGTCTGAGAAGCCGTCAACGACTTTCCGGAGCAATTGTCGTTTTCGATACTGAATGGTAAAGCCAGGCTGTTTGTTCCAGCAATTTGACCGATGGTAAGGGAAGAAGATGAGGCACCGGTGTTTTGTATCGTAATAGTCTGATCCGATTGCTCACCCCATACCACGTCGCCAAATGCAACCGAGGTGGTGCTCAAATCAATACGAGCGATTGGAGTTGTTGAGATGACTTCTTCCCCTCCACCTCCACCGCCTCCGCAGGCAGTGAACATCAGGGCACATATAAAAATAATTGCTGACAGCTTGATTGCGTGTTTCATCTTAATCTCCCTCCTCAAATCATGGTATTTGGTGAATTATTCCATCATTTTTGTCATTTGTGTCGCAAATGACCGACTTCTCACAGAAACTGATGCGCAGTTACCCCACATAACTCTGCATACACATTCACCGCACATCCTCACGTATACAATGTAATACAATTATTGTGCCAAATGTTTTTTATTCTAAATGGTTACTACTGTAACTATCTGAATAACTGTAGTATTTTATGATTTTAATATCCTTACATAATATAACGTAAAACCGATTTTGCACATAATACTGTCAAGATTTTCGACACCCATCCCAACAATCAATTTTCGAGGTCAAAAACTACAGAGGATATTCGAGCTAAGTATCTGCTTTCATGCATGTTACAAAAAAGTTGCTTATTCAACAACAGGTTAATGTCCATAGTTTACAGCATCATTTTCGTGAATAGTATCAGATTATCTCGTATTTGCAAGTTGTTTATTTCACTGATGTCGAGATTCTTTACAAAGATCATGTTCCATGTAATATATTGTAATTAATATTGTTCCATGCCTTTTATCTGCACAATCACGAAAAAATGACGGATTTCTTTACAAATAACAGATATATGAATAAATTCATATTGTTATTTCACCTCTTTCATGTTTGCTCAAGATGAACTCAAGAAGAAATCTTTTTCAACGACTTGGCGTCCCGTGCTTCCTCGCTTGGTGCTTTGTTCCATTCGAAAAAATCTTCCAAATGCAGAAAAGGGATTAGCCGCTTCAGCTAACCCCTTGTAATCATTTGGTAGCGGGGGGTGGATTTGAACCACCGACCTTTGGGTTATGAGCCCAACGAGCTACCAGACTGCTCCACCCCGCGTCACATGGATACATCAAGAAGATAAGCTTTGTAAACCAACACCCCCTTTCTTGTCAAGGTATTTTTCACCTGAACATGTTTAAGAATCTTGTTTTGCGTCTCCCTGATAATCTCAGCAACCCCCTCTTGTGAGAGGAGGGTATGTTCAGTATTTTTCTCCCTGTTTGCAGGGGAGTTCTATGGAAAAGACCGTTCCTTTGCCATCTTTACTTTTCACTGAGATGTTTCCGCCATGCCTTTTCACAATTTCGTGGGATATATAAAGACCCAGCCCTGTTCCTTTTCCAACCTCCTTGGTGGTAAAAAACGGTTTGAATATATTTTGCATCAGGTTATCGGAAATCCCCTTCCCCGTATCCCGGCATTCAATAAGAACACTGCCCGTTGCACCCTTATATGATGTCACCAATGTGATCTTCCCTGTACCATTGGTCAAAGCCTCAATCGCATTTTTAATCACATTAATGAATACCTGACCTAAATTGGCAAAATTGCCCTCCACACACGGCAACCCGTCATCATACTTTTTCTCAATTTCGACAGGCAGATGCTTATACTGATTATACAAAACCCTCAATGCATCATCAATGGCGACATTGATATCGACGGGTTCAACGTACACCTGCGTCTGGCGGCTGAGGTCAAGGAGACTCCTCACAATGTCTCCCGCCCTTTTTAATTCTTTCAAGGAAAACTCGAGGTCATCAATTACTTCATTCCTGCTCTCCCTTACGACATCCCATTCACCAATCGCTTCCGCGCTTGTCTGGATGAGGCTTGACGCGCTGGCCAGGGGATTATTCAGCTCATGTGCTGTGCCGGCAACCAGCTGGCCAATTGCGGCCAGGCTTTCCGATTGAATAAGCTGCTCCTGCGTCCTCTCTTTTTCTTCCAGGGCCTGACGCAAATCGGCCGTCCTCTCTTCCACTTTCCTTTCCAGATCACGGTTCAGCTTTTCAATTTTCTCATAGGATTTGGCGTTTTCAAGGGCGATAACACTCTGGTTGGCAATAGTTGTTAAAAGTTCCAGATCCTCGTGTACGAACAACTCTCCCGATTTCTTCTGACCGAGGGCGATCATGCCGATCAGCCTGGTGTGGGAAACCATAGGAACTATCATGGAGGCGCGCAATATATCGAACACTTCGGATATCCGATGGCTCTCATCCGCAGGAGAATTCTTTTTCTCCACAATATACTTGCTCAACGGCCTTCTATCCTTTTCCAGACATGAAATGATGGGATGACTCTGATCAACTGTATTATTTGCCATTGCTTTCTGAATTTCCGCGTCGTCAGAATAATAATGAAAATGCCCTTCATCATCGTTATATAAAACCAGGCATACATGGGTAACCTGCAATGCGCGGGAGATCGATGCAAACAAGAGATCCTTGATCTCGCTGAATTTCAAGAGCGATGTCATTTCCCTGCTGATCTCCTTCACGAGCTTTTGATAGTTATACCTGCCCCTGAAAAAGGAATTATCAATCCATCTCTGGACCTTCTGGCGCAGTGGATTGAACAAAAGGACAATGAGCGCCGCCAACACAAGGGATAACAGTAAATATTCATGATACCCGGACATCATGAAAAACGCGTTGAAGAGATAAATAATCAGTATATAAAAAGTCGTGAGGATACCTGTCAGAATAAAATAGATTGTGCCCCTTCTTATGAGGGCGCCCATATCCAGGAGATCGTATTTCAGGACGCCATACGCCAAGAAAACAGCCGGAATAACGCTGAAGTTTCCCATGGGATATCTATGAAGCCCGCATATGGTAAGTATGTTCGACGCGATAAGGAGGGCAGACAGGCCTATGCCCCACAGGATATATTTTATCCGGTTTTTCTGCTGATTGTCTTTCGCCTTTCTCATGCCCGTGAATAATATGATAAGGCTGTACAACACCATTACCCCTGAGAGCACCGCGAAGACATAGTAGGCCGGGCCTGCTTTCGCGATAGGTCCAAAGTCAAAATACCGGAATCCGCTTATGAAAAGATTCGAAGGAATGAAATACGCAAATATAAGGCTGAGGAGCAATGCAGCGTACACAAGCCATGTGCGCCCTTGAATACCGAGAAACGAATGAATAAACTGGATATACACCGGCAAAGTAAAGACAAAGATACCATGGAGGACCTTGTCAACGATGAGAGCCTGCGCTTTATCCGGTATTAACGCGACAAGCACCACATCGGCATTGACCAGCGCGCCGATAAGACAGATCGCCGCAAACAAAATGTTTGTGGAATTTTTTCCGCCCCTTAAGAAAGATACCAAGGAAAGAAAAGTAAGGACGATAAAGCCGAGGGTAGGAAAGATCAGATATGTGTACACATTGTTCAGGTAGTCCAGAAACATAAAAAAATCCTCCTTTATCCCCCTCTGCAAAAGGGGGAATTACAGGATTTTCGTTCTATTTGGTTTCAGTAAGATAACCTAGTATGCGATAGACTAATTTCGCAGCAAGAAAATCAGGCGCCACCATGCCGGGTATGGGTGAAAGCTCAACGAGATCAAATCCCCGCACCCGGCAGCGGCTCGACACCGCCCTCACAAGGCGCAGAATGTCTTTCCAGTAAATGCCCCCCGGCTCGGGGGTTCCCGTCGCGGGCATAATGGAAGGGTCAAGCACATCGATGTCAATCGTGATATAGACATCACCGTTCAGGGTTTCACAAATCTTCTCCCACCACATGTTTTCTTCAAGGATAAAATCCGCGCTAAATGTTCGTATCGAGCTTTCTTTCATAAACGCGGCTTCTTCCGCGCTCATGCTTCTGATCCCCGCCTGGACGAGAGGGCACAGTTCCGATATGCGACGGCCAACGGAGGCATGGCCGTATGGACTGCATTGGTAATAATTCCTCAGATCGGCATGGGCATCGAGCTGCAGTACGGATATGCCGGGATATTTCTCACGCATGGCCTGGACGACGCCGAATGATATGCTGTGTTCTCCGCCCAGGATAACGGGAATTTTATCGTGGTCAAGGACATCGGCCGCCGCGTGGCGTATGACATGCACCATCTCACCGGGCCCGCGGGCATCAGACTCCACGGGAGACAGCGTATAGATGCCGGTGAGGTATGTCTCTTTACAGAGTTCCTCATCATAAAGCTCCATATTGCCGGAAGCTTCCAGAATGGCGTGGGGCCCTCTTCGTGATCCGGACTGGTACGTTGACGTCAAATCATAGGGAATGGGAATAACGACGAATGCCGCCTCTTCAAACGTAGGATACGCTGGATCAATTCCTCCGAAATTCATTTACCCTCCTTTAGCCTTTTCACCAAGAGTGAAGATTTCTCCGTCGCGTCGCTCCCTCGAAATAACAGCCTCGACAGGCAGGACGCCTGT
>CAZMBE010000029.1:24907-35600 GCA_964564625.1 uncultured Syntrophaceae bacterium
GTGAGCGCATGTGTATGCACATTAAAGCCTCTCTTATGGAGACGGGTTGTAAAAGGATAACGCAAAGCGGCCGTCTTCATAATAAAGGTACGAATAGTGCACTCTCCATTCACCCAGCGACACAAAGGTTTTTCTATGGCCGCCAATCACATGTTCCTTCAACAGGGGTGTATGACAGTGGCCGAGAATGACAGCGTCGTAATTCTCCTGAAACTTTTTCAGGGAAAAATCCTCCATTTTTTTTGCTAATACATCCGCCTTGTCAGCAGAGAATTCCTTGCTCACGGTGGAACTCAACCGCGCGATCTTCCAGAGTATCCACGGGGGAATGCCGTGTTGCAGCGTGTAGAACAGTCTGCTCCTCAGAAGCTTCCTGAGAAAAAGATATTTCTTATTGGTCCTGTCCACCGTATCCCCATGAGAGATAAGCACACGTGTGCCATCCAGCGTAAGATAAGCCCATTCAGTGTAGACCGCCATATCATGGATTTTCGAAAAATAATCTCCGAGAAAGAAATCATGGTTCCCCTCACAGAAATGAATACGTATTCCCCGTTTCTTAAGACTGACCAGCTTTTCAATAATCGCCACAAACTCCGGATAGATGTTGCTGTTCCGGCAGAACCAGAAATCAAAAAAATCGCCCAGGATGAAAAGATCATCAAGAGCGCCTTCAGGAAAATCCAAAAAGCTTAAAAGCCGACGATAGCTTTCACTATCCATGCTCCTCAGATGGGCGTCAGATACAAAAACTGCTTTCATTCTGTTACAATAACGTTCCTCGGATAACTATTTCAGGACGGATGTTATTAACATAAATAACGGGGTATCAAAAGCCAAATTTTTAATCACGTTGCACATAATAATTGAGGTCTTGAAAACATGGACATCTATTTCACTTTAAAAATCCCTTCCAACCTCCCTTTGCGAAAGGGAGGATGCGCTTCTGATATCACAAAATAATCCCTTGTGAGTCGCCACAAAAAAGTGTAGATGAAAAGTCATATATATCCACCATTAAGAAATTTAAGGAGGTACGCGATGGAGTTTAAAGAAATTCTGTTTCAGTGTGATCAAGGTATTGCAACAATGACCCTAAACCGCCCTGACATTCGCAACGCCATTACCCACAGGGAGATCATTGATGAAATCAAGTTTGTGTGCAAGAAGGTGAACGAGGACATGGACACCAAAGTGCTCATCGTTACCGCTGTCGACCCTGCCTATTCCTCCGGGGGGAACGTGAAGGACATGAAAGACAGAAAAGGCATGTTCCAGGGAACCTCCGCCGAGCTTATGGAAAAATACCGGAACAATATTCAGGACGTACTTCTTACGGTGCATGGCGTGGAAATTCCCACCATTGCCGCCATCAACGGCAACGCCGTCGGCGCGGGGTGCGGCCTATCCCTTATGTGTGACATACGGGTCGCCTCCCGGAAAGCGACATTTGGCGAGACGTTCCTCAATGTGGGGCTTATTCCCGGTGACGGCAGCGCCTTTACCCTGCCGCGGGCGATAGGCATGGCCAAGGCATGTGAACTCATTTTTACAGCCGCGACCATCGATGCCGATACCGCTCTCAGCTTAGGGCTCATAAACTACGTCGTCGAACATGAAGAACTGCTGACAAAAGCAAATGAGATCGCGAAGACTATTGCCTCCAAGCCGCCTCAGGCGCTCCGAATGACAAAACGGCTTATACGCGCGGGACAGCATTCCACATTAGCTCACATCATGGAAGAATCAGCCGCGTTCCAGTCCCTGTGCCACTATACCGAAGACCATATGGAGGCACTGAACGCGATGTTTGAAAAGCGGAAACCAAAGTACATGGGCAGGTAACAGCCAGGCAAGGCGCCTGTCCTATTTCATTGTTGTCATTCCGGAGGACGCTTGCCCTGTCTCATGGCAGGTCAGGCGTCCCGCCTGACAAATCAATGCTGCACCAGCAGGTGAAGATTTCCTATCCTTACATTCCTCAGGCCTTTCTCATGGGCGATGTTCCGACACGCGTCAGCCACAGCTCTCGAGGTGAAGGGCATATCCGACATATAAAAATGACATAAGAAAATTCAAACTACTACAGAATGCATGTTCTACAAAATATTAACAATCTGAAATAATTAAATCCATTGACAACCACGCCGGTCTTCCTATAAAGAGCCTGTTTATCACATGAAAGAGACTATCATTGACCGGAACATTTGTAAATACAGGAGCCATCCTCGCGGGAAGTATAATTGGAGTCTCAGCGGGCAAATTCCTTCCTCAGAGGATTAAAACAATTGTCATGCAGGCATTGGGGCTTTCCGTTGTCCTCATAGGCCTCAAGATGGCACTTTCCGCTCAACAGCCCATCGTTGCCATCGGATGCGTCTTGCTTGGCGCGATCACGGGAGAACTGATCAAAATCGAACAGGGCGTGGAACACGTAGGAGAGTGGCTTAAGGCGCGTTTTCGGTCGGAATCATCGACATTCGTCAAGGGCTTTGTATCGGCCTCCATTCTTTATCTCACGGGCGCCATGATGATCGTCGGCTCTATCCAGGATGGCACCGCCGGGGACGCGAGCACCCTCTATATCAAGTCCCTCCTTGACGGAGTGGCGTCAGTCGCCCTTTCTTCCACACTCGGTATCGGTGTGGCGTTTTCGGCATTATCCGTTCTCCTCGTTCAGGGCTCCATTACCCTCCTGTCTTCAAAACTTCTCTTCATGCAAAACCCCGCCGTACTTGACGCAGTCACCGCATCAGGAGGGCTCCTCATCGTGGGCATCGGCACGAACCTCCTGGAACTCACAAAGATCCGGATCGGCAACTTCCTGCCCGCCCTTCTCTTCGCCATCCTCTGGGCAGTGTTCTAAGTCTCACTCAACCGCCTTTCCCCCCAGCGCATGGGAAGCACGACCGCGAGAATGCAGAGAACGAGAACAACAGAGAATGAACCAACCAGCCATAGCCACTGAAGCGCCGAAAGGGAAGCCCCACGAAAATCCGCCATGAATACCGAATAGACGGGCCCAGCCTCGAGCACAATCACCGCTGCGATGAAGCCGGCGCAAAGAATCATGAAGAGGAGCCCTCCGAAGCTTGTTACAGACTGCGCCGGATTTTCAGATTTGAAATCAGGGTAGGCCGCGCCAAAACCGACACCCATAGCGACAATCCCCGGGACCATGAAGAAAACCGTCGTGACGGAGAGCGCCATCATGAACGGCGTCACATGAAGAAGCATATTAGAAGCAACGATAAGGATCTCCGTGAGAATGAGAAGGGGAATATAGTATACACAAAACTTGATCCAGAGAAATGTCCGGATCCGGATGGGGGAGGATCTGACGATCCAGAAGGCCTCCCCCTCGATGCTCACCGCAGGATAGACAAAGCGCGCCGCGATCGCAGTGAGGACGAACGTGGCAAGCCCCATGTTCAAAAACGAGAAGACGTTCTGAAGATATACGGTTCTAATGGGAGATTTCCCCAGGGGAAGGACGGAGAAATTATACAGGTATACGACAATCAGGGCGATGATGAGAAATATCTGGGGCCACTGCGTCTGATCCCGCAGAAATGTCTTTATTTCCTTGACAGTGTACGCTCTCGAGGGGCCGGACAGGAAATTCAGCAAGTATTCCCATCCTCTCCTCCCTGCGGCACGCTTCGCAAACAGGCGCCCAGGTGTGGTCTGGGCCTTGGAAAAGCCTGAAAAGTACGCCGCCCCCGCAATCCAGGTTATTACAAAGATAAGGGATACGGCGCACACCCAGGCAAGGCTGAGATCGAAGAGGGCCCTGCCCATGAGTCCTGTCATGGAGGCGTGTATGCTATCAAAAATCCAGGTGGTAGGAAAAAAAGACGACCCCGGTGTCTCCAGTGACCTGAAATAGAGCACGAGGGAGGTGAAGGTGTCAGGATTGACAAGCCTCTCCGGCCTCATTAAGCGAAACGCGAGAATCAATATAAGAAACAGGATAAAGCCGAGAAACACAAACACCGTCCGGAGACGGCCCGCCGGCAGCATAACGGCAATAAGTACGACGGCAAATGCGCTGATGCCCGACGCAATGAGGCATAACGGCACCATGGTCAGGAAGACCGTCGCGTAAAAAAATACGCCTGCCTTGTAGACGATTCCATACGATAAAAACACGGGGAGGCTGTACACGATCACCATCCACGAACTGTCTATGGTGCTCTCGAACCACCGGGCGAGGAATATCTTCTCCGTGGAGACCGGCAGGGAGTGTACAAGAACCAGATCTTTGCTGAGATACAGCTTGGTGAGAGTCGTGATGATACTGCTGAAGATCAGCAGGGAGAACAATGTGAGGAGCACCATGGATAACAGCTTCCGGGCAAGGATATCACCGAACCCCTCTACACCCTGGAAATAGACCAGAACGCGATAGAAGATCCCGAAGATGCCTGCCCAGAACATGAGCCCCACGGCGCCGAAAAGCAGAGCCCTGGACTTGCGATTCTTCCTGTCTTTTGCAGTGCCCCCGTTCTTGAAAGACCAGAACCGGGGCTTTAAGAGGGCAAGAATATCATACATTGAATTTAGCCTGAAAAAAGATTTCTCTCTTTTTCGCCCTCTTTAAAAGGGGGGCGGGGGGATTTGTTCCGCCTTTCCGGTTACCGTTTTGATACTATTGATAAATTCACAAATAATGACCCAATATTTCATTGCGGTGAGCTGAAACCTTGAACGTGGCGAGAGGCAAGGTAACACACTTTTACCCCGCGGGGAACAACTCCCTTGAAACCTGGATTCCACTTTTCATTAGGCAAATCACATACGGTGGCAAACTATCACTTTATAACACGATCAAATATTGTTGATCATCATGGGATCGTCTGTTCCTCCGTGAGTATCATAAACACTTCTTCCAGATCGGCCTCCTGAGCACCGGCATCCCGCTTCAGGTCGCCTGTGGTGCCGGTGGCGATGAGGGAGCCCCTGTGGATGATGCCGATGCGGTCGCAGATATCCTCTGCAACAGTCAGGGTGTGGGTGGACATGAAGATGGTTGTCCCGTTCCCTGCCAGGTCGCGAAACATATCCTTCACCATTTTTATCGCCGCGGGATCGAGACCCACCATGGGCTCATCCACAATAATGACGGCCGGGTCATGAAGGAGCGCGGCGGATATGATAAGCCGCTGTTTCATGCCGTGGGAATAGGATTCTATAAGCTCATGGGCCCAGGTATACAGGGCGAATTTTTTTAGGAGAGCCCCGGCTTTTTCTGAAAAAACCCGTTTCTCTACACCGTACAGTTCCCCTGAAAACTTCATGAATTCCATTCCCGTAAGCTTTTCGTAGAGGAAGGGCCTATCCGGTATGAAGCCGATCGTTCTTTTTACCCTTTCCGGATCATCGGCCATAGTGATTCCATCGATAATGACGGAGCCCTCCGTCGGGGCGAGGACACCCCCCATCATCCGAATCGTCGTGGTTTTTCCCGCGCCGTTCGGGCCGATGAAACCGTAGATTTCACCTTTCGCCACAGTGAGGCTGAGGTGGTTTACGGCCAGAGTATTCCCATAGCGCTTTGTGAGGTTTTTTAATTCTATCATGTTATCTTCTCATCAATATGTAACTATACTACACATAACGATGTACTTTGTCATTCCGGCAGATGCCGGAATTCAGTCTATTCCATCAGCTGCAAGACCTGTGGACATCAGTTTGAACCGGTGTGACGACTTTTTATGAATTCATTGAGAATTGGTGTTGAAATATCCCCCTGCCCCCTTTTCCAAAGGGGAAAATCAAGGAATGCTCTTTCTGTTATTGTGATTTTTCGAGAATCTTCAGCCGCACTTTTCCGATAATGCCGATCAGATCGAGCTGCGTATCCGCCTCCCCGCGAACCAACCTGATATGGCTCACATCGGCAGGCATCTGCCCCATGACGGCATCAGCGGTAACCCATTCTCCAATATACAGTATATTCCAGGCGTGATAGTAAAATTTCCCCCTCTGGTAGACAAGGCCCGCTTCCACCTGTGCCGGAATGCCCGCAGCACGGGCGAGGGCCGCCAGCAGCACCGCGTGTTCATTGCAGTCCCCGACCAGGTTGTTCAACGTCTCCAGCGCGTTGGGAACGGAAAGTACGGGTCTTTTTTCCACGCTTTTGTAGACCCACGCGACAAGTTTTTCTGCCTTCACGTTCAGCGGATCATCAGGGGAGATGATTTCCATTACTTTATCCTTTATCCTCTGATGGTCAGATTGAATAACAAGGCCCGGCTTAAGAAATTCCTCATTGCCGGTTATCTGTGATTCCCTCTGTGAAAGTGGCGGGATTGTTTCCTTCTCCACCGAGAGGATATCTTTTTTAAAGGCCTGTCTCCCCCCATGTAACGTGAGGTTGCCCGTGTCTATGTTGGTGATCTTTATCTTGATCGATGTCAGCGCGCTTGGATCAACAATGACAACATTGGACGGAACCGACGCGATGTCCGCGAGATCAGCGCTCGCAGTGAGAGTAAATGCACCCAGGGCCTGATGTTTTGTCACCTGCTCAAGGGTGATCCCCAGAATACCCTGTTCTTTGAGAATATCCCCCTCATCCCCCAACCAGGCATATTGCTTCGCTCCCATAAAATCGAGAGACACCTTCCTGGCTTTGCGACTTTGCCCCATCACTGTGATGACATCATCACCCAGGAAGGTCACTTTTACCGGTCTCTGACCCATCGCCGCCGGATCAAAAACATGGAAACTCCTGCTCTGGCCCATTTTCATTTCCGCGACACGGGCAGACTCAAGGATACCACCCGCAAGACGGGGCACTTCCTTCAGGGTGAGGACCGTTTTTTTCTCTGATCCCGGCATTTCTGTATAAAGTGTCACCTGCTTGCCGTTTACAACCCCCTGTGCTTTGAAACGGAAGAGACTTGAGCGCAGGTCAAAATTAAAAGACGACAAGGTCATGTCAGGATTCAGATACCCGTTCGTCTTAAATGTTATCCCTTGTACAACACCCATGGTATTGATCTTCATAACAACCGATTCGACACTATGGTATCCTTTATCGGTCCTGGTAAACCTCCTGTGGGCGTAGCCTATTTTGCGTCCGCCCTGAGAGATATTCAGCCACGATTCTTTATCCTGCAGTGTATGAACCCCTGAGAAGTCAGGCCCCGTCTGATCCTTTGCCGGAAAGACTGAGAATTGCCCGGGATAATAAAGACGAAGAGCCAGGAGGACGATGAACAGGATCACAAACCCCGTTCCTACAATCCAGTGCCATGTAACTCTGGTTCCGGCCATCAATACTCCTTACTATTATTGCGAAAAGAGATCACATTTCTGCGTGCCTGCTTTTACCAAAAAGGGAATTTGAAGGGAGCGCAATGGTAATTTTATTGTTGATTATAATACAAGCCGATGAGGTGTCAACAAAAAGACATTCTCCCCATCAGACAGGCAGGTCGCCTGCACCGCAGAAAATGAGTCTTGTCATAAATTTTAATATCTGATAGGTGGATGACAGGCAGATACGCCTGCCCTGCATGTTATTCGGCACAAAATTTATATTTACTCCCTGGAAAGGCACTATCGAATGAAAAAAGGTCACACGATTACGCGGGCCAAAGATGTCTTAAGAATTGAAGCAGAAGGTATTCTCCACCTCATCGATAAGGTGGATAGCAGCTTTGAAAAAGCTGTGCATATTATATTCAAAACAAAAGGGCGGGTCATCGTCACGGGTATCGGCAAATCCGGGTTGATCGGGAAAAAAATTGTCGCCACCCTTACCTCCACGGGCACACCCGCCATTTTTCTTCACCCCGTAGAAGGAATGCATGGAGATTTAGGCATTGTCACGAAGGATGATGTCATGCTGGCAATTTCAAACAGCGGAGAAACGGATGAGCTGAATATGATCATAAGCAGCATTCGTAAAATCGGTGCACGCCTCATTGCCTTTACCGGGAACCCCTCGTCAACCCTTGCCCGATCAAGCGACGTGGTGATTGATGTCGGCGTGAAAAAAGAGGCCTGCCCCTTCGGCCTGGCGCCAACTTCAAGCACTACCGCATGCTTAGCCATGGGAGATGCCCTGGCGGCTGTCCTCATCGAGAAAAGGAAATTTAATCAAAGTGATTTCTATAAATTTCATCCCGCGGGAAACCTGGGCCAGCGTCTCAGGGCCAAAGTAAGAGATTTCATGATTACAGGTGCAGGGATACCAAAGGTTTACTCCGGAACGCCGGTAATGCAGGCGATTGAAGAAATGGACAGAGGAAACAAGGGATTTGTTCTCATCACCGACAAAAAAAACCGTCTGGCCGGCATACTCACGGATGGAGATCTGCGGCGCTTTGTGCGGAGGGGTCAGAATTTTCAGGATAAAACTATTGATGAGGTAATGACGCCGTCACCAAAGACCATCGAGGAGGATGCATCTCTCGCACAGACGATAGAATATATGCAGAAGGATGAAATCACCACGCTTGTGGTGGTGAACAAGAAAAAACAGCTTAAAGGATACATCCATCTTCACGACATTTTAGGCAGGGGGGGGTCTTTGAAAATATCCGTGGTGTAGCCGGTAACGCTCACTTCACAGTATGGTCGTTCACCTTCCACCGTGTGAGTTTTTCGAATGCATCAGAGGCTGCTTTCAAAAGGACGTTAATTTCAACCGGTTTCACAAAAAAATCATCAAACCCCGCCGTACGACACTCCATGAGACCGTAATACGTGCTATATCCCGTAAACGCGTGGACAATGCTTATTTGATCCGTTGCCCGAATTCTCCGGCATAGATCTATGCCGCTCATCCCCGGGAGCTTAAGGTCCAGGAACATGACCCTGATTGTTTCATCTTTCAGTATCTTCAACGCGTCTTCTGCGTTTTCAGCAGTTCGTACCGTATAGCCATCCTGGTTGAAAGCCTCCTTCAACATAGCCAAAATAGACGCTTCATCATCTACAATCAGAATCTTCTTCTCATCCACAGTGCGTGAAAACCTCCTAAACCTTTTTTCCGGACTGTTTGGAATCTTCACCATGAATATCTATAATTCGGCTGATGCCCGCGTAATCTCGAGATTCATAATCTCTGATCAACATCAACTTTTTTGTAATTGCGGCCATGCGGAAAATCTGCTTTTTTATTTCATCCAGTTTCGCATGGATGGGATTGTCTTCCGGAGTTTTGCTTAATATGAGTTCCGTGTATCCGGAAATGATCTGCATCGGTTGATTCATCTCATGGCACACGGTTCCCGCCATTTCTAAAACACCTTGCAGTTTTTCCCGCCGGCGTTGCTCTTCCTCGGCGTGCTTGCGGTCAGAAATGTCCATCGCGTTACCCAGGATGGCGCGCGATCCTTTATATTGTATGTACGTTAGCGTGTGCATTGCCCATTTGATTTGCCCCTGCCTGGTTACGATCCTGTATTCGCACGGAGCAGTATCTTGCCCTTGCAGCATATCGCTGCTTTTTCTCCTCACTATTTCTCTATCTTCAGGATATATTATGCTGAAGGCATCTTTCCCGATCAACTCCGCGGGAGTATAACCGGCATAGGAGATAGCCGTGTTAATGAAGCGGAATATCCCATCGAGGACAACAAAAACGACGGCAATGGATTTTTCCGCCAGTGTTTTATAAAGGTCCTCCGCCTGCTTGCGTTCCGTTATTTCGTGTCTAAGCTGCTCGTTGACCTCTTTCAAATCATTTGTTCGCACATCAACCAGTTTTTCAAGATATCCCCGATATTCACGCAATTCCTGTTCCGTATGCCTGCGAGAGGTCACATCCTCGTAAGTGACAACGATCATTCGCTCCGTGAGAAGTTCTCCTATTCTCGACGCGCTTACGATACAAGTGATATCCTGTCCATCTTTACGCCTGCAGGGAAATTCATCGATATGCGTTCTTTGCTGTTCAAGGACCGGATAAAAACGTTCAGCTATTTTTTCGTAGTCTTCATCAGACCGGTATAATATCCTGGTACTCTGTCCCGCCAGTTCCTCCGGCTGCCATCCGAAAACTGTTTCCACGCCATGGTTGGCAAAGATGATCCGGCGCTCTTTCATGCCGACTACCGCAAGAGGGATCGCGTCAAGAACAGCCACCATCAATTCTTTGAGGGCTTCTTGAGATTTTGATGTTTCTGCTTCAGCAAGCCTCACACGGATGCTTTTCAATTCATCGATGAGCTGCTGCTTTGTTTTTGCTTCTTCGTTCATACCCCTTGTATCTGTTTACCTTTCATAAAGCTCTCACCGTTGAGATGTACCATGCTTCTTTTGCGCAAAAAACTGCTTCGATATAAAGATATTAAGGAGTAGTCGGGTAGAACGATAGCATATAACGATTAGATGTTTCACTTCTGAATTGATAGCAGCGCAATCAAAGCTTTCCGCATCAAAGCGCGGAGAATCTTCGATCCGCAGGGAATGACATTATTTACCCATTCGCTTGCTTCCGGATTGAATCACTAACATTCCACTACTGGCAAGAAACGATCGTTGTGTCTGACAGATAAAATCGGATTTGGCTCAAATAGGACACATATCCTATTAGGGCTTAATAATTTTAACACCTTGTGTATATTTGTTTTTCAGAAACGGCCTACTATGTATGTACAATAAAACGATTAACGGGAGATGGCTAACCCCTTGATTTCATTGGTAGGCGGTGCTGGATTTGAACCAGCGACTT
>CAZMBE010000030.1:0-33779 GCA_964564625.1 uncultured Syntrophaceae bacterium
ATGTCCGTGTTTCTTTCCTTTGCGACAACATTTCTCGGGTTTGGTGTCCTTGCCTTATCAGACAATGCCATGCTGAAAAGTGCAGGGATAGGTCTGGCCCTGGGAATCGGTTATTCCTTCCTGGGTGCCGTAACGATTGCACCGCCCCTTTTAAAAAGGGTATTTGCACCGCTGCCCCCCGTTGAGGAAGCCGTTATAGCCGGGTCGAAAAGGCACTTGCAACGCGCCGTCGGGCGATATCGGCATATGGAGAGCTATCCAAGGCTCTTTGCCCGCTTTAAAATAATTCTTGACCCCATGTTTCCGAAACTTGCCAACTTTGTCAAAAAACCCCAGACGATTATAGATATAGGAACCGGTTACGGCGTGCCCGCCGTCTGGCTTCTGGAGTTGTTTCCCCATGCGCGGATATATGGGATTGAGCCGGAATACAAGCGAGTACGTGTGGCTTCACGGGCTATAGGAACACAGGGTACCGTTCAAACAGGGAAGGCGCCTGATATACCGGACGTTCCCGGCATGGCGGATACGGCCCTCATCCTTGACATGATCCATCTTTTAACCGATGATGAGCTCATACTGACTTTGCAGCGTTTGCAAGGAAAGCTCGGCCCAGGAGGCTCTTTGATCATCAGGACGACAGTGCCTTCGGATACACGTTCCTCCTGGAAGCGTTGGATCGAAATGACGAGGATCAGGATGCAGAATTGCGTACCCCATTATCGAACAAAGGAAGCAATCCTGTCCATAGTGGCGAAGGCGGGTTTTGATGCGACACACACGGAGATCAGCGCGCCGGGTGAGGAAGAGTGGTGGTTTGTAGCTACAGCAGGGGGCGGAGACAAGGTATCTCCATGAGGTGTGGATGAAGGATATTTTCTACCGGTCATTAATCGTCCTGTCGAAGTTCATGGGCCTGTGGATATTCCGGTTTATGGCCTGGTTTGTTGCCACGGGCTATTTCCTTTTTTTCCCGAAAAGAGTAGCCGAAAGTGTTCGTTTTTACAGGGCACTCCTTCCATCAAAAGGTTTCTTGTATCATATCTGGTGCGCGTGGAAGCAATTTCATAATTTCACCTATGTCTTTCTGGACCGGTTTCTCCTGTTTAGCGACCACACAATTGACTTTATCCATGATGGGTGGGAATATCTTGTGGATGCCATAGAGAGGAAAGAGGGTGGCATTATCCTCATGTCCCATGTGGGAAACTGGGAAATCGCGGCCCATATGCTTAAAATCCGGGGCCGCAGTGTTCCGGGGATGAAACTGCTCCTCTACCTGGGAGAAAAATTTAAGGACCAGATTGAGCGTACGCAAAAGGAGGACCTTATCCAGAGCGGGGTGAAGATTATCGCCGTGGAAGAGCATAGTGTATCCCCCACCGATATCGTTGAAGGCATCAATTTTCTGAAGGCGGGCGGTTTGGTATCCTTGACCGGTGACCGCATATGGCGAAAAGACCAGCGTTCCATAGCGGTACGTTTCCTGGGGCATGAGGTGTTCCTTCCGGAAACCCCGTTTCTTTTTGCCCTCTTATCTGGTACCCCCCTGTACACTTTTTTCGCGTATCGGACGGGCAGAATGACATACCGTTTTCTCACCCTGCCGCCTGAATATGTCCTCGCAAAAGGCCGTACCGATAGACGAAACGCAATCGCCCAGGCGGCGCAGGTTTACGCCGACCGCCTTGAGGAAATTGCGCGGTCTCATCCCTTTGAATGGTTCCATTTTGAACCTTTTCTTGGGCGGAAGCTGGATAAAATCAAGGACGGATGACAAAGAGCATGATGTGAAAAATAAATTAACCTGAAGCGGACGTTAAAAACGGTATGGGATCGTCTTTTCTGTAGACCAGGGCCTGGCAAACCGCGATGAGATTGTTGTCATCCCTGACCGTAATCTCATAGGAAGCTGTTCTCCGTGTCCGGTTGATTTCCTTTGATTCAGCTCTCAATACGGTATTCTTTTTCGGCGGTTTCATGTACGTCACATTGATATTCAGGGCAACGGCAATGGTGCCGTGGCTGTTGGACGATATCTCAAACGCTTCGTCGATCAGGGAGAAAATCGCCCCTCCATGGGCAGATCCATAGATGTTGTCCATCTGTTCGGTATACTCCATTTCACAAAGCGCATAGCCCTCTTTCACGTCCTTCAATGTTATGTTGAGGAGTTTTGCGAAGGGCTCTTCGGAGACTTTTTTAAAAAACGCTGATTTCTTGACGTCTTCCATAGTGTCAGTCAACTCCTTCTATAATGCGCGAAGAGGTATTTGAAAAATAATCGACTGTTAAATACGCATATCATAGTCCCATCCAGAGGGCAAAGTGGTAGGCAATGATGCCGCCTAAATACGAGATAGTGAGCATCATCATCAGGGATGATAAAAACCATTTCCAGCTGCCCATTTCCCGTTTCATCACGGCGGTAGTCGCGGCACAGGGAATGAAAAGCATCAGCACAACCAGGAACGCGAGCGCCGAGGCGCTGCTTACAACAGTCGGCAGAACCTGAAGCAATCCCTGCTCTCCCACACCGTAGAGTACACCAAGGGTCGCTATGGCATTTTCCTTTGCTAAAATGCTTGTGATCAGTGCGGTCATCATTTTCCAGTCAAGACCTATGGGATTTCCCACTGGTTCCAGGAACCTTCCCAACCACGCCAGAATGCTGTTTCCCACGTTCCCGTCCGGCAGATACGACAACAACCATATCAGCAGAGAAACAGCCAGTATTATCGTACCGGCGTTTTTCAAAAAGACAACGGTCCTTGTCCACACGACTCGTCCCATCGTTCTGAGATCAGGTTTATGGTACAGGGGGAGCTCCATGATAAAAGGCATTGGTTCATCCTTCAGGATAAATTTATTGACTACCATGCCTATGGCGCCTAGTACGAGGAGGTTTATCGCCAGGAGCGACGAGGAAATAATCGCTGCCTTCCCCGGAAACAACGCGGCAGTCACAAAAGTGAGAACGGCAAGGCGAGCGGTACAGGGAATAAACGGAATCAGGAAAATTGTCAGCAGCCGCTCTTTCTTCGAGTCGACAATCCGTGCCCCCATGACCGACGGCACGTTGCAGCCGAAGCCAAGACACATGGGAAGGAAGCTCTTCCCATGCAGACCTATGACGTGCATGAATCTGTCCATCACAAAAGCCGCTCTCGCCATGTACCCTACATCCTCCAGAAACGCCATGAATGCAAAAAATATCAGGAGTACGGGAAGCAATGTGAGAACGGATCCCACACCTCCAATAATGCCATCAACGAGAATTCCTCTAATCCAGGGACTGGGGGTGACGATTACTCCTTCTATCCATCTGGCAAGCGAACCTGTCAGCGCTTCAATAAGCTTCTGCAGGGGAATGCCTAACGTGTATGTCAAAGTGTAAACACCTGCAAACACTGCCAGGAGAATCGGTATGCCAAAAACGGGACGTGTGAGGACATGATCAATTCTGTCGGTCATCACAAGCTGGCCCATTTTAAATCGCGCAACAGCCGCCCTTGTCACATCTTCAATCCAGTCATATCTGCCGCCGACTACTGCGTGATGCGCGTCTTCGTGTTTGATAAGAAGAGACTGGACCTCAGCCCATACATAGGCCGGTACGAGCTTCTCTATCATTTTTAAGATTTCCGGATCACCCTCCATAATTTTCGTTGCTATCCATTGAATGGGCAACGGTGGTTGGACATGATCCTTGATGAGTTTCACGAGATGATCGAATATGTCTCTATGATCCGATGATACTTCCGGGATCCTTGGTTTATACTGCACCTTCCCATTTGCAAACGCCACGATTGTAGATACAAGTTCCTTGATGCCCCTGTTCTTGTTGGCAACCGTCTCCACAACCGGTACCCCGAGGGAATGCTGAAGTTTTTTTGCGTCAATATGGATCCCTTGACTCTCTGCGATGTCTATCATGTTTAAGGCTATAACGATGGGAGGGCCTAAAAGCAGCAACTCGGCCAAGAGATAAAGGCTTCTCTCGAGAGTCGCAGCGTTTACATGGAGTACGATAACATCAGGATTCGCGCTGATGATAAAATCACGTGCGACCCTCTCCTCTTCGGAGAAGGCGGTCAGACTATACGTGCCCGGAAGGTCTACGATCTGCATCTCCACGTCATCCGAAACATGGGAGCCTTCTTTTTTTTCCACTGTTTTCCCCGGCCAATTGCCGACATGCTGGGATAATCCCGTGAGAATGTTAAACACCGTTGATTTCCCCACATTAGGCTGTCCGGCAAGGGCAACAAGGATCTTTTTTCCGGCCTTCAACGTTTCAGCTTCATCTTTAGACGACGAAATTTTGTGCACCAGTATTTTTGCTGCCTCACCGCTTCCCAGGGCCACCCTTGTGTCGGCAACCTGAACAATTGTCAATCCTCCGCTTTTGCGCAGGACTTTAAGCTTTGTGTTAGACACAATTCCCATGCCTGCGAGTTTGATTGCCAGGGCTTTTCCTCCGGATATGGTTTGAATGATCCCCGCTTCACCGACTTCCATCGATGTAGCGGGCGTTAGCTCTATGCTCATATGTCGCTTTCACCATGGTATATTAGCCGATGTGCTTATATCATGAAATTATGTTGGAAAATACACAAAAATGAAGTCTCTTTCCTGAAGACATACTCACTACGGCATGGAAGGCCGCTTCTCACAATGAGTATACGTTTCATTTTTCATCTCTCACAAAGGAACACAAAATTTATGATTTATTAGACGCATGAAATGGAGTATGATACATTACCGAATAAAACACCATGACAGGAATGGCTTCTATGACATCACTTCGATCAATATGGATTTTTATTATTTTTATGTATGTAGCAATGGTGGGGTTACTCCCAGCGCCCGCAGGGGCGGAAGAAGTAAAATGGGTCTTTATGGGTTTTACGAAATATCGAGATGCCCTCTATATAGAAATGAACAGTGTCTACTATCCATCTCATACAATTGCAGGTGTATGGTCATTGATAGCACCATCTAAAAAAAGCAAGTATCTTCAAGAAGTCAAAAGAGAATTGCAAATGGCAAATAAATCTGCAGATGGATTCTGGTGTTCCGAGATATTGACAGAGATTGAGTGTACAACAAACAGGATACGGCATCTCCAGGTTGTGTACTTTAACAAAGAAGCCCAACCAATGCATTCCGCGACAGCGTCCGATGGAGAGTGGAAAGCAATCTCTTCCGGTAGCCTCTGGGACACTGTACGTAACAATATCTGCAAGAATTAATCGTTGTTTAAAAAAATCAAACCGAGCACTGTGATACGGTGCTCGGTTGATTTTATGAGATCTTACTATAGATATTACTTCGCCGCTGGCTTTACCGGGGCTGGTGCTGCAGGAGCTGGCGTTCCAGGAGCCGGAGCTGGCGTTCCAGGAGCCGGAGCCGGAGCTGGAGCTGGAGCCGGAGCTGCTGCCTCTTTCTTCGCGGGCTCTGCTGGTTTCTTTTCTGGTGCAGACGGACAGCCAACGATTGCAAACGAAAAAGCTATTAACATCAGCACCGAAAGGATTAAAGCGAACACCTTCTTCATCAACGTATTACCTCCTTTCAAAAATTTTCAATTGCTGGGATAACCCCATTCCTTTATGGGAGGCAAGATACTCCATTTTTTTACCTTGTCAAGATAAATCTACCACATATTTTGACAAAAAAATGACGCATTGTGTCTCTTATACAATCATTATCTCTATGGTGTTGACAAAATATCAATTATATTAAATCTATCTTTGTTATGTCCGCGTGCGATTCCTCTTTACTTTCACAAAGTATCCTGCGGAGATTTTCAAGCCCGGCCATAATCATCCTCTAAGCGTTCAATATCGTCCTCACCGAAGTAATTTCCCCTTTGGACTTCAATGAAAACCACGTTCTCTTCACCGGTGTTCATGATCCGGTGCCATGCTCCCTGAGGTACATCCACAGACTGACCGGCTCGCACCGGAATCTCTTCTTTGTTAATGGTTACAAGCGCATAACCTTGGACAATGTGCCAGTGCTCCATTCTGAGGCGATGACGCTGGAGGCTAAGTCGCTGCCCCGGATACACGACAATTCTTTTCACTTTATGGTCCGGCTCATCGGAAAGAACCTGATAATAGCCCCAGGGACGGTGATCTTCAAATAATGGAGGTTTTGGCGATTTGAGAGATACCATAATTACACGTATACCTGATTATCTTTTAGGGATTGACTATATTCTTTAGTGATTGCTTCACTGGATTACATAATGAGAATGCCCCGCCATCGTGGGATGCGTACAATGATACATTACGCTTGTCAAATGAAAAATGACCGGACTTGCATGCCAAATCAGCCGGGGACACCAAAGGTCAGAGAATGAACCTGTGGCGTGTCTCTTTTCAATAAGGGGGAATTTTGCCGAAGGATCTCTGTCCGGGAGAGAAAAATAGTAATGAGGCACGTAATGTTTTGACTTTAGTCAATGCTATAATGAATCGGAGGCATTATATTACTGCAAAATTCGCAGTTGAAAGGAGAAAACCCTATGAAGGTAAAAAGAAACATTATTCAGATTGATGAGGAAAAGTGTGATGGTTGTGGATTATGTGTTCCGACATGCGCCGAGGGTGCCATACAGATAATCGACGGTAAAGCCAGGCTGGTAGCTGATAAATATTGTGACGGACTGGGGGCTTGTCTGGGTGAGTGTCCCAGAGGCGCTCTCACGATTGTTGAGCGCGATGCGGAAGAGTTTGACGAGGTGTCTGTGAAACAGCATATAAAATCCCTTGAAGGTAATCAGTTTTCAGAATCCCCGGCTATGCCCTGCGGGTGCCCGTCGGCGCTGATCGAGAGTTTTGAACCTCTAAAGACATGCAGGAGTGCCAATGAACCCGCTGCCCAGGCGAGCGCCGCATCGGCACTGTCCCATTGGCCTGTTCAAATCAGGCTTGTGCCTTCAAACGCTCCTTTTTTAAAGAAAGCCGACCTTCTGGTCGCGGCGGATTGTACGGCCGTCGCGTGTCCGCGGTTTCATGATGATTTTATGAAGGGAAAAGTTGTTCTTCTCGGGTGCCCGAAATTTGATGATACTAATTTGTATGTTGATAAGTTTGCTGATATTTTTCGTGATGCTGATATCAGAAGCATTACTGCGCTTGTAATGGAAGTGCCGTGTTGTCAGGGTCTGCCTCTAATTATAAAAAAGGGCATGGAAAGGGCGGGGAAAAATATTGCAGTGGAAAAGGTGGTAATCGGCAGAAGTGGTAAGATTTTACATCGTGAAAGTAGTTAATGCTCAAAGGCTTGAGATGAGGTTTCAAAGCAAAGATGTTGACAAGGGAGAGATCCATTCGCGTACCATGAAACTTTGATGCTTCCCCATCCGATTTAATGATAATTCTTCCCTCAATTCTGGGGGCAACGGGAGAATGTTTTTTGAGATACGCTGTGAAAAGCTCACGCAGCGTTATCCCGTATATGATATCGCGCCCTTTTTTAAAGGTCGTAAACGCACCTCCCCCGGCCGCAAGAAAGTCGATAGTCGTCAGGGTATATGTTTTGTCCTTGATTAAAGGATTGTTCCCTATAGATACTTCTTTCACCCTGGAGCCTACCGGTTCTGATACATCATAGCGGATTTTTATTCCCGAAGCCTGCAGGAGTCCCTGTTCCATCTTCGCGTTATTTTCAAGAATTTCAAGAATCTGCTTTCCCGTGAGATTCATGGTCACCAGGGCGTTGTCGAATGGCAGAAGCGTAAAAACCTGCTCCAGGGTAATATTGCCTTTTGGGATATCGGTTCTTATTCCCCCGCTGTTGAGAAAGGCGATATCCGCGTGTGTTTTCTCTCTCATGGAGTCGCATATAAGGTTTCCTATATTTGATTCACGCTGGTAGCGTCTTTTCAGATCCACCCGGGTTTCTCCAACAATCTCGGCAAATTTATCCTTTATCTGGTCGTAATAGTCATGGACAATCCCGGCGGCAACCTCGTCATATGGCTGGTCTGTTCCGGCTGTTACCTTCTTCAGGACCCTGTTTTTTTTGTAATGCAGAATGTTGCCGGTTGCAGTGTCTATGCGCAATTCAAAGACCCCCAGGTAGGCGCCATGACACCCTGCCTGGATTATGATCGTATCCCCTGCGACTACAGGTGTTTTTATCGCGGTATGACTGTGTCCTCCTACGATTACGTGTATGCCGTGAACGCGATGGGCGAGTTCTTTATCGGCGTCCAACCCGAGGTGTGAGAGCACGATGACCATTTGGGCCCCTTCTTCCCGTACCTTTTTTATCAGATCAGGGAGGATGTTTTCCGGCCGGTAAATCTTGTATTCTTCTATGCGCCCTATCGTGCCCGGCTTCGTGCTGTAGAATACTTCAGGGGTGGTAACGCCGATAACGGCAATTTTCAGGTTCTTTCTCTCCACCATTATATACGGCTTGACCCCGGGGAGATAGTGACCCTGCCGTTCTTTGATGTTGGCGGATAAATAGGGGAAAGCGGAGGAAACAATAAGATCTCCGAGCACATCTGTTCCCCAGTCGAATTCATGGTTCCCGATCGCCAGGGCATCGAATTTGAGATAATTCATCACCTCTATTACCGGCTGCCCATAAAAGAGGTTGGAAACCGGTGTTCCCTGGAACATATCCCCCGCGGCAAGAAGCAGCGTTCCCTCGGGATTCTTTGATTTTTCTTCTTGCACCATCCTCGCGAGATGGGCAACACCGCCTGCGGGAGTCTTTTTACTCATCCTTTTTTCCATGAATGGCAGTATATGCCCATGGGTATCGTTGACGTGGAGGATGGTAATATCTACGGCAGCAGGTTGCCCTGAGAATAAAGTGGGCGGACAGGAAAAAATAAGAAAAAAAAGAAGCATTATTATTCCTGAGAGTTTCTTCATGAAATAACCTCACGCATCATGGACATCGGGATTCATTGAATCCCAGTCTGTTAACTACATGTCTTATAATGATATTACAACCCCTGAATTCGTGTCAACATCGATGGGATATATAATGATATATAAGTAGGAATTAGTAATAAGATGCCTTTATTTTCTTGCTTATTTGGTTCTGTCATGGTATACGATCTTCCGAGACATCTGATGTTTGTAGTTCATCACATATCATAGACCGAAAGGCAGTCCGCCGCTTCGCAACACAATGCATTGTCACGAAAGGGGGTGATAGGAGGGATTCATTGGAAAAGGCCGTGAGGAAATCCGAAGGGCCGAAATGAGCAGGTTTCACATGATGGTCTTTCCACCCACATGCCCGGAAGGATCAATTTTACAACACTATAATCAGGAGGAAAAAAATGAGAAAGTTTTGGGTAATTTTACTCACCATGGGGCTGATCATGGCCTTCGCGGTACCCGCATCCGCCGTGGACGTGAAGTTCTCCGGTCAGTACTATGTCGTCGGCTACAGCGCCGAAAACTGGAGCGCCTCAGATAAGGACGATATTCCTACGAGGAATTTGTACGCCACGAGGACAAGGATACAGACGGTGTTTCAGGTTGCTGAAGGCCTCTCCCTTACAACGAGGATTGACGCCCTGGAAAAGAGATGGGGTGAGAGAAGCTGGACCGGTTCAACATACGACTCCACCTCCCGTCCCAGCACGGGTGGTTCAGGAGCCCTTGAGCAGGAGAACATCGAGTTTGATCGGGCCTATGTGACTTTTAAAACCGCCATCGGTCGGTTCGACGTCGGGTATCAGGAAATCGAAAATTTCGGTACCGTGTTCGGTAATACGAACGCGTCTGGCGCAAAAATCAAATACACAGGCGTATTCGGCCCGGCCTCGGTCCTTGCCTTTCTCGAGAAGAATGATGAAAGAGCGCTGCGCAATGCGACAGAAGCCGATGCGGACAGAGACACCTACGGCGTTGCCGGTATCTATAAATGGACAGGCGGAACCGCCGGTCTCGAGATCAGGTACGCCCGCGACGCCACAAATTCCGCCGCCGGTTATACAGAGACCCTGTGGCTCTTTATACCGTATGTCCAGGCCAAAGTGGGTCCTGTGTACGTCGAGGGGGAGGCTTCCTATACGTATGGCAAGAGGGATTACGATACCGTTTCGGATATCGACATCCGGGGATGGGCGGCTTACCTCAAGGCCCAGTTCGACCTGGCGCCTGCCTATGTAGGGCTCATGGGCGCCTATGTGTCCGGTGACGACGCCAGCTCCGCCGATGAGATTGAAGCGTCGCGAATGACCGGCGGAATCGGATATGAACCGACCCTGATCATCTGGAACTACACAGCGTATACATGGCTGAGGAGTGTCGGAAGCGGTGGAAATTTCACTCCCGGTGCGGGATCGTACTACAGCAGGGATATGACCAACGCCTGGTTCGGCCAGATCTTCGTCGGCATAAAGCCTGTTCCCAAACTCGACATCATGGCCTCGTATACCTACGCCAAGATGGATGAGAAACCTTTGAACTGGGTCGATGACGAGCTCGGACACGAAGTGGATGTGACGGCCACGTACAAGATCTATGACAACCTGTCCTACATGATCGGCTTCGGCTATCTCTGGGCGGGTGATGCCTTCAAGGGAACGTCTGACGCGAATCCGGTCGACAACACCTATCTCATCATGCACAAGCTGACGTTGACCTTCTAATCTATTCGTTGTTATGTTTCTTACATTTCCAAAGAGCCCCAGCCGGTTTTTCTGGGGCTCTCTTTTTCAAATATGCCATTCGTCGATAATGGTTTTTACGTGAAGTCTATGAAGAGGTTGTAACTGTGTATTGTGTAACGCCTTGCGGTTCTTTTCGCCTTCGTGTATTCTTTCCCATCACTTTAGGGAGGAATGTATGTCAGAAGGCATGATGAACACAAAGGAGGTAGCCAGGTATCTCGGCATTCATGAGAAGCAGGTCTACGCTCTTATCAGAGAAAGCCGGATACCCGCCACACGGGTAACGGGAAAATGGATATTCCCGAAGAAATTGATCGATGAATGGATTGAGACAAGTGCCACAAAAGGTTTCCAGGAAGCGCAGCAGAAGAGCAGGAAAGTTGCGGGAGCCGTTCTGGCGGCAGGGAGCAACGATCCCGTGTTGGACATTCTTCAGGCTTTTATGCGTAGATCGTACCCTGACTTCTATATCTTCTCCGCGAATATCGGGAGCCTGGAAGGACTTGCCGCGTTAAACAGCGGGTATACCGATATTGCCTGGTCCCACCTTTTGGAGCCCCAAAGCGGTGTGTACAACATTCCTTACATATCAAAATATCTGCCTGACATAAAAGCCGTCGTGGTCAATCTCTTTTACCGTGAGCTGGGTTTTCTCACGGCCCGTGGTAATCCCTTCCGGGTAAAAGGCTTTGAAGATATCGCGAATGGAGGCGTAAGGATAATGAACAGACAGAAGGGATCGGGGACGCGTCTTTTCATCGATTATCATTTAGAGAGGCTCGGTATATCGCCTGACGTTGTTCCCGGCTATGAAAGTGAAGTGTTTACACACTTCGATGTGGGTGTTTCCGTCCTGTCAGGAGAAGCGGATGTGGGAATTGCTACAGGCGCCGTATCAAAGCTCTTAGATCTCCCGTTCATCCCTGTCACCAGGGAAAGTTTTGACATGGTCCTTGATCAAACAACGTATTTTGACAAGGGAGTTCAGCACTTGATGGATGGTCTCAAGGCAGAACACTTTCGGAAAAGGATTGAGAAGTTAGGAAGTTATGACTTTAAAGATTCTGGCAAAATTCTCTATTCGACACACTGAATGTCTCACAATGAGCCTATAATAAAAAAGGAGTCTATTATGAAAAAGGAGTCTATTATGAAAAAGTGGATTCTGACAATAATATCATGTCTGATACTGGCCTTTCCCGGATCGGGCACGGCGCAGGGAGGTAAGTTTATCCTCATGGCCAGCACTATCGGGCCCGTTGATTCCGGTATCGTCGGTGTTCTAGAGGATCAATTTGAGAAAGAGACGGGTATCCGCGTTCGCCATGTCGGCGCGGGGACTGGGGCAACCCTGAAAATTGCACAGAAGGGGAATATCGATCTGGTTATGGTCCATGCGAAATCCCTTGAGGAAAAATTTGTCCGGGAGGGATACGGTACGGAGAGAATTCCCCTGATGTACAATGACTTTGTGATTGTCGGACCCGCGAACGACCTGGCCGGTATCAAAGGATTCAAGACGGCAGCGGAAGCACTCAAAGCAATATCACAACAAGGGGCGCTCTTTATCAGCCGCGGGGACAAATCAGGGACCCATGTGGCGGAAATGGAACTCTGGGCAAAGGCGGGGATCAAGCCGTCCGGCGCCTGGTATAAAATCTATGAAAAAGGAGCAGAGGGGAACGCGTCAACCCTGCGCTACACGGATCAGCAGCAGGCTTATACGCTTATTGACAGGGCAACCTATCTTTCCCTGAAAGATCAGATAAAACTGACAATTCTCGTGGAAAAGGACGAGGCGCTCCTGAATTATATTACCCTGATTCCGGTAAGCTCCAAGAAATTCCCAAGAGTGAATGCGAAGGATGTACAAATCTTTGTCAAGTGGCTGACATCACCAAAGAAGGGGCAGAAGATCATCCGTGATTTCGGCAAAGACAAGTACGGTGCCCCCCTCTTTTTCCCGAATTCAAGGGAGTGGGTAAAATCACAGCGTGGCAAATGAAATTTTTTCAATTGAATTACTTAAGTTTTTAGGAGGAAAGAAATAATGAAACGGTTTAAAAGCATCGGTATAATTGTCTGTGTGATGGCGGTTTTGGCCCTTGTTTTCAGCGTGACGCCCGCCGCGGCTGCATCGCACACGCAGAAAAATATTATTTTATCAACCACGACCAGCACACAGGATTCAGGCCTTTTGGATGTGTTGATTCCCATATTCGAGAAGAACACGGGATATTTCGTCAAAACAATTGCTGTCGGTTCCGGCCAGGCCATGGCCATGGGCAAGAAGGGGGAGGCGGATGTGCTTCTGGTTCACTCGCCTGCGGCAGAGAAGGCATTTGTCGCCGAGGGGTATGGCATCAACAGGCGATTAGTTATGCACAATGATTTTATCATTGTCGGACCTCCGGGTGATCCGGCGGGAATCAAAGGGATAAAATCGGCGGCAGAGGCTTTCAAGAAGATCGCATCAGCGGGGAGTGTCTTTATGTCCCGGGGGGATAATTCGGGAACCCATGCGAAAGAGAAGGCCATATGGAAGGCGACCGGGATAAGTTATGAAGGACAAAAATGGTACCAGCAGACAGGTCTCGGCATGGGGCAGACCCTGGCTGTCGCCGCTGAGAAAAAGAACTATACCCTGGCGGATCGGGGTACCTACCTTGCCTTGAAGAAAAATCTTGGCCTTGATATTCTCACGGAAGGGGATGCCATTCTGCTCAATATCTATCATGTCATCGAGGTCAATCCGGCAAAATGGCCCAAGGTGAATGCCGCCGGCGCAAAGGCATTTGCGGACTTCATGGTATCCAAAAAGACACAGAATATCATAAAAACGTTTGGCGTCGATAAGTTCGGTTCCCCGCTCTTTTTCCCCGATGCGGGAAAAAAGGAAGAGGCACTGGGCAAATAATACATATTCATCATTCCCGCAAAGGGTGATGTGTTCAAAAGGATTAGAGGGGTCAAGCGCGAGGAGGTTTTTTTATGTATTTCACTCGAACCCTTGACCCCTCGATCCCTCGAATCCTTTATACTTGAACTCTTTCCGTAACCGTATGAGATAAGTATTCATACTGTAATTTTGTACAAGGAAGTATATGGACATTATTGTTGAGGGTATAAAACAGGCTATCATTCTTCTCTTCACCCTTGATTCGGAAGTGCTTGGCATCACCTGGCTGTCCCTGAAGATTTCGGGAACGGCCACCTTTCTGAGCATGTTCATCGGTGTGTCACTGGGAACCGCCGTCGCGTTGACCCAGTTTCACGGCAGAAGGTTTGTGGTGAGTCTCATCAATACGGGTATGGCCCTGCCGCCGGTAGTGGTGGGCCTTATCGTTACCATATTTCTCTGGCGAAACGGGCCTTTCGGATTTCTTGAAATTTTGTACACGCCGACGGCCATCATCATCGCCCAGACGATCATCGCGTCTCCCATCGTTATGGGCATCAGTTTGGCGGCGATACAGGCGTTGCCGGCAAATCTCAGATTGCAGATCCTGGCACTTGGGGCAACTCGTGTTCAGATGGTATGGATACTGGTGAAGGAAGCCAGGCTTCCTCTCCTGGCGGCCGTCATGGCGGGCTTCGGCGGCGTCATCTCCGAGGTCGGGGCGTCCATTATGGTCGGCGGCAACATCAAGGGATATTCGCGAGTTCTCACCACGGCGACCGTCATGGAAACAGGGAAGGGGAATTTCGATATTGCCATGGCCCTTAGCATTATTCTGTTGCTGCTTGCATTTTTTGTGAATGCTATTCTCACGAACATCCAACAGAGGGAAAGACCGCGATGAACGCCGAAAATCCCATACTGGAGGTCAAAAATCTCCAAGTCACAAGGGGAGGGGTGCCTGTGCTGGATATCCCTTCCCTTGCCTTTCCGGAGAGAAAAGCACTTACCCTCATCGGTCCGAACGGCGCAGGGAAGTCTACGTTACTCCTCGCGTTATCCCGCCTTTTAAAATCGGTGAACGGGGAAATGTATTTCAGGGGACAGAGGATCGATTCGAATCACAGCATAGTCACATATCGAAGGCATATTGCCATGGTTTTCCAGGAACCCCTCCTCTTTGATACGACGGTTTTTGAAAATGTCGCGTCGGGCTTGAAGATTCGGGGGATGGGGAGCAATGAAATTGGCCAGATAGTCGATGAATATCTGGACCGGTTTGCGATAGGTCACCTTGCACTCCGTTCAGCGAGAAAAATATCCGGGGGGGAAGCACAGAGGACAAGCCTTGCGAGGGCATTTGCGGTGAAACCCGAGATCATATTCCTCGATGAACCTTTTTCATCCCTTGATCCGCCTACCCGGGAGTCTTTGATTGAAGACCTTGAACGGATCCTCCACGAAACGAGAACGACGGCTATTATGGCGACCCATGACCAGATGGAAGCCCTCCGGTTATCCGATCAGATAGCCGTCATGAACAGGGGGAAGATTGCCCAGATCGGATCTCCGTCAGAGGTAATGAATAATCCCGTTGATGAATTCGTCGCGTCCTTTGTGGGTATGGAAACCGTTTTGACAGGCAGTGTAACGAAGATATATGACAGCACGTTCGTTGTGTCTGTGCCGGGTGGGCATGTTGAAGCGGTGGGAGCGGTGGAAATCGGCGTGCCCGTTGTCTGCTTTATCCGCCCTGAGAATGTGACCCTTGCAACCGGTGCTTCGGGATCGGCAACGAGCGCGAGGAATGTATTTCCCGGGAAAATTAAAAAAATCACCCCCATGGGACTCTTCCACAAAATACACCTCGACTGTGGGTTTCCTCTTGTTGCCTATGTGACGCACCAGTCACTGGATAACCTTTCTCTCCGGGAGGGACACAGCGTCATCGCATCGTTTAAAGCAACCGCGGTTCATGTGATCCGGAAAGAAAAATAATCATTGATATAATGAAGAAAGGTATATTATATTTAACATATGCGCGCATATATTGGTTTTGATGATACGGATAACCATGATTCTGATTTCGGTACCGGTAAAATAGCACGGCGTTTTGAGAATATTATGCCGGAGGGATGCCGGCTGTGGGGTGTCGTCCGTCAGCAGCTCCTTATTGATGACAGGATCCCCTATACGTCCCATAACAGTTCAGCCTGTGCTGTTGTTGATTTTTCCGATCCTTCTCTGAAGGACAGTTTGATTTCCAGGGCGGCAGAGTACATAGAGCGTGAATCCGCGCCCGGGAGCGACCCGGGATTGTGTTTCGCCTGTGAAGGCGATCATGCCCTGACAAAGTTGATTTCCTTCGGCCAATTATGTGCAACACAGATTGTGAAACAGAAGGAAGCCCTGGAGGCTGCCGCAGGCGTCCATCTTACCGGCCACGGCGGAACCAACGACGGCATTATAGGAGCCGCCGCTGCAGTTGGCCTGACCGCCTCCGGATGGAGCGGCCGTTTCATCGAATTCTCCGGATTGCGCAACTTTTCCGATACAGTTGCCGTAAGAGATATGGAAAAATACGGGATCACGGTGGTATCTCTTGACAGGGATGCCATGGTTCCCGCCTCTGACGATATAATATATACAAAGGGATGGCTACGCCCCAGGCTCTGGGGTCGAAAACCCATACTGCCTGTGATATATCAGGCGAAAAATAGGTGGGAAAGCATCGGGGGGAAAAGAAAAAAGTCATGACAATAAGGAGGTGTCACCATGGCAGGGAAAATTTTTTACCGGGAACGAAGGAAAGTCGGAGAGGGGGAAAAGAAACCGCGCTTCAAATTAGTTGCAATCGCCGGAGTGGACATGAAAGTTTATGGTAAGCATCTTAGGAAGAAGGAACTTGAGCAGATTGCAGAGGTCGTCGGAGCGGAGCTGGTGTTGCTGAAGCAAGGAGAAAAGGGAAAGGACGACGAGGTAGAGGTCTAAAACTAAATTTTTCAAAAGGGGTTTTACATGGCGCTGGTTCGGGAACGCGACGGCAAACGTCTGCACGTAAAAAGCAAATTAATGGGAGAGAGCTTGGTAAGCAAGTCCTTTGCACAGAACTTCAATGTTGCGCCTCAGCAGCGCCTTTTCCCCGATGTGAACGTTATTAAAATCGGCGGTCAATCTATTTGTGACCGCGGAGTGAAAGCCCTTCCAGGAATCATAAAGGAAATCGTCGCGAATAGAAAAAAACATAAAATGCTCTTTACCACAGGCGGCGGTACCAGGAGCAGACACATCTATGCCATTGGCCTTGAACTGGGAATGCCTACGGGTATAATCTCAAAATTCGCGAGTTCCGTTTCTGAGCAGAACGCCCTTCTCGTTTCGACGCTTCTTTCCCAGTGGGGAGGCATCAAGATCGGGCATGATGAAATTATAAAACTCCCGACGTATTTTGCTCAGGATTGCATACCTGTCATGCACGGCATGCCCCCGTACGACTATTTTGCCATCCCGTCGGCGGAATGGCGGATACCCATTCACAGAACGGACGTCGGAACGATGATACTGGCGGATTTAATCGGCGCCAGAAGCTGTATTCTTGTGAAGGATGAGAAGGGCCTCTATACGGACGATCCCAAAAAGAAGGGCAACGTTGAATTTATCCCGGAAATAAGCGTCGCTGAACTCCTATCAAAAGATTTGGACGATCTCATTCTCGAACGGCCCTGTCTTGAGATCCTTGAGAAAAGTGAAGTCATCAACAAAATCCAGATTATCAACGGTTTGGAAAAGGGGAATTTGACGAAAGCGCTTAACGGCAAGCCGGTTGGGACAATTATTTATAAAAAATAACATTTTTCCTGTTCTTCCAGGGGTTCCCCTTTGGGTTCACGGGGAACTTACGACAAAATAGACGATCCTTCCCATGGCTTATCGAGCTCCCTCCGGACGGCCAGCCCGATTTTCTCCCGTATATAAGGTTTCTTCACATACGCGCCGGCACCCAGTTCCTGGGCTTCTTTCACGCGGTCAGTTTCAGAGAAACCGCTTACAATAATCGCCTTCTGATCTGGGTTGATCTTGAGTATCCTTTTGTATGTCTCCAGTCCGTCTATGCCGGGATCCATGATCATATCGAGGACGATGAGATCTGCGTGGTGAGCTGTGAGATAATCCACAGCCTCTTCTCCACTGGAGGCCGACGCTACTCTGTAGTTCAGCATACTCAGGATGGCATTTGCCAATTCCCTCTGTGAAGGGACATCATCGATGACGAGAAGATTCTCTCCCCTGCCCATATATTCGCTCACAGGAACGGAAGACTGTTTCCCGGATAGCTCCTTCCTCGTAACGGGGAAATAGAGTGTAAACGTAGTTCCTTTTCCTTCTTCACTCCGGACATCGATATATCCTCTGTGGTCTTTTACTGTCCCCCAGACTACTGCCAGTCCCAGTCCCGTTCCGCTTCTGCCCATAACCTTTTTTGTATAAAATGGCTCAAATATCCTGCTGATATCTTTGGCAGAAATTCCTTTTCCCGTATCGGATACGGAAACCATCACATAGTCTCCTTCTGCCATGTTGTCATATCCCTTAATCGGGATATCAATGTAGCGATTCGATGTAGTAATAGAGATCTTGCCACCGTCCGGCATGGCCTCAGCGGCGTTGGAAACAAGGTTCATGATACTCTTGCTCAAGTGTACGGGAGAACCCATGATATTCAGCAGATTTTCTTCAAGGTCAGTCCTCACTGTGACCAGTTCATGGAAGGACAGCATTTTCTCGAATTCCGGTGTCTTGAGATATTCGGAAATGATATCATTAATGTTGATGACTTCAGAAACGGCAACACCTCTTCTCGCCATGGTCAGGAGGTCTTGAATGATTGCGGTGGCCCTTACCCCGGATTGCAGAATATGCGTTATGTATTTTTTCAAGGGGTTTCCCTCAGGCATTTCCATAAGGAGCAGTTCCGAGTAGCCTACAACAACTCCCAGGACGTTATTCAGGTCATGGGCGACACCACCGGCTAATGTGCCCATGGCTTCCATCTTCTGGGCACGAAGAAGCTGTGTAGACAGTTTCTTCTGTTCAGTAAGGTCTATAAGGGATGCCAGGCTTGTTTTCGTTCCCGGGATTCTGTCAATATTGATAAAAATGTCTTTAATTTCTCCGTTTCTGTGTTTGAGTTGAAATTCATATTTTTTTGGAACTGCGTTCGGGTTTATCGTGCGGAGATTATGGTAAACGGTCATCTTTTCCAAATCATCTTTGACCAGGAATTCCGTCCAGCTTTTTTTGTTTTCCACTTCTTCTTTGGAAAACCCCGTGAGTTTTTCAAATTCCGTGTTTACCAGGGACAGGATGCGATTGTCTTCAATAATTACCATGGCCGTTCCCGTATTTTCGAAGATGGTCCTGTACTTTTTCTCCGATTCTCTCAATGCCTCTTCCCGTTCAAGCAGCTCCAGGGTTCTCTCACGAATCTTCTCCTCCAGCGTATGATGGTAGCTATCCAGTGACTTCTGATGGTTTTCCAGATTTTCTGTCATGACATTGAAGGCATCAGAAAGGTCACCCAATTCATCGTTCCTCTTCACATGAACCCTGTGGGAGAAATTGCCTGAAGTAACTTCCCGGGTACCTCGCACTAATATCTGTAATGGCCGTATTAAAGGGTTTGAGGCGGCTATGAGTAAGGTTATACTAACAATAGTAATAATCAGGGTGAGGAGCAGGGTGTTCTCAACAGTTGCATAGATCATTTCATTTGTTCTTTTTAACGAGAATCCAACTGTGACACCTCCAATAGTCTTTTGTCCTTGATTGTCTGTGGATTCAATGATGTGAGAAAGAACACCTTCCGTTGGTTTCAAGACAGGGAGAGAAGCACACAGAAATCTGCCGTGCTCAGAAAAAACCACCTGGTTATTTTTGTTCTCTACCTGATGCTGTTTACTGAAAGGTCCCTGTGGAATGGGTTCTTTTTCTGAATGTAACAGAATCTTGCCTTCCGTGTTTTGGATGGTGATGGATGCCACATCATCGTCGTTCATAACGCCTGCCGCTAATTGTCGTATGGCTGACATATCTTCCAACAGCACAGGGTACTCACAATTGTAAGCAAGATTTCTGATGAGAGAAGCAGCCCTGTTTTTTAACTCATTTTGGAATATGTTTTTTTCGGTATGTATGAAATAAAAAGTGATAATGGTGACAATAAGCACAATCATCGCGATGCCGCAGAGTATGGTCTTTCCTTTCAGCCGCAGCGGGATGAGCTGTGCGAGTGTTGTGCGCATGTTCATGGCAGTTTTTCCCTTCAGTAAATTTTATCTGCTGTCCGTAGAAAATTATCGGGAAATGATACATTCAGGGCTCTTGCGGCCTTTTCGTTGATGGCGATTCCTGTTGCTCTTGGTTCAATATACCTATATTCCGGTTCCTTGTTGTGTAAAACTTTTTTTGCAATGAATGCCGCCTGACGTCCCATGTCTCTATAATTTCCATAGACAGCCAAAAGAGCGCCGGCTTTGGCAAACTGGGGCGAGAAGCCGACAAAAGGAATATTCTTTCGCAGTGTAAACAACAGAATATATTTAGCAGTCTCAGGACCATACACTGTCTGGTCGTAGATGGACCATAAAAGATCGATTCTGTTTTCCAATTTCTGAAGGGCGGATGGGATGTCTTTAATGGAATGAACCTGTGCACCAATCACACGAAGTCCCATGGCATGGGCGCTCTTTTCTGCTTCACCAAGCAGTTTCTGACTGTATTTGGGGTTATACATGACGCCGATGCGTTTCACTTGCGGAAAGGCATTTTTTATTATTTTAAATTGCATTGCCGGGGGTATATCGATGACAACCCCATACATGCCTTGTGTGTCGGCAAGATAGTAAGCCCTCGAAAGGGTGATGAGGCAATAGACTTTAGGAATATTTTTTATAGCAGAAACGCTTTCCAGCGCCTTTGTCCCTATGCAAAGAATGGCATTAGGTCGGATGGCAGAGATTTTCGCGGCTATCGCGGAACGATTACCCACTCCCTCGACAGATATCAAGCGGATGTCCATCCCTTGCAATTCAGCTTTGAATCCCGCGATGACCTCATCATAGGGCAGGGGACTATCACTTGTAATCACTGCGACCTTATATTCTCCGGCGTGAGCAGAACAAGATATGAGGACGATCAAAAAAATGAGAATTATGCGTTTCCTTATAGACATATACCTATCTGATAATTTTAAAATAAATAATCTATCTTGAAGCGATAGCTTCGTTCGTCTTGCCTTATGGCCGTTTGCACGTGGTCGGCTGAGACGGGATCGGAGTAATTTTTGTCAAAGACGTTATAAATGCCGAACGACAGGCCGAGACCCTTCACGATATTCTGGGCGGAAAGAGTCAGATCGGCAACAACGGACTCTCCAACTGATCCGCCGGTGCGATCCCGCCGTTTACTCATGTAGCGGCATTGCATACCAAGGTTGTACGTGTCTTTAAAAATGGGAATGATAAAACCGGTTTTCACAAGATGACGGGGTGAGTTTGCCAGCCATTTCCCGGTGCTGTCATCCTCAGTATGCTGATGGGTATAACTGATGTGGCCTTTAAGAACATCAGGCCAGGTTATTTCCAAACCCACCTCCACGCCGTTGCTCTTCACCCGTTCTGTGTTGTGAAATTGCAGGGATCCGTCAACGGGATCTACATCCTGTGTGATGAGATCTTTGATTTTGTAGTGGAAGGCATTCACTGTTGACTTCACAAGGGGACCTATTTCCTGTTCCCACACGGCTTCATACGTAGTGAGAATCTCGGGATCAAGATTGGAATTTTGTTTATAGGTGCTGGCGCTTGGCGTTATGGACTGGTAGTAAAGCTCATACACATTCGGCGCCCTGAAGGCTTGCCCATAGAGCAGTTTTACTGTGCTTTCTTTTACCGGCTTCATAATAAACCCCACCCTCGGACTGAGATGGCTTCCAAAAGTGGAATAATGATCGTACCTGAGCCCTGCTGTGAGGCGGTACCTGGGGCTTATATCCATCTCATCTTGAAGATAGAGCGACCACGTTGAAAAATGACGGTGATCATCCACATATGTGGCCTTTGGATCCACGTCATAGTTTTTCTGATCGGCGTCTATGTGGTACTCCGCTTCTCCTCCTATCAAAATATGAGAGGATGCGATCTTATGAGAATAGTTCATTTCCGCCCCTATCCACTGACCCAGGGCTTTGTCCCTATTGATGGTAATGGGCGGGTAGTCATATGGATAATCGCCCTTAAAGTAATATCGGTCATAATAAGCTCTGATCATCATGCGTTTGTTGTCGTCAAAGCCATGGTCCCATCTAATCTCGGCAAAATCACGCTCATCCACTGTCTTGAATCGATTGTCGTTGAAGAGGGTGAAGAAGCTTGCTGTAGGAACGTTTTTTTCCCGCCAGCCTATGTTGGCGAGAAAAGAAAAGTCATGATAGATTGCCTTCAGGAAAAATTTTCTTGCTTTTTCCCCATCGGCATTTTTTGCCTGTCCGTGTGAGGTCAAAGGACTGTCAAATTCCGCGTAGTAGTGATCCTGACCTTTGCTGTCCAGCAAACTCACGGAGAAGAGCAGATCAACGTCATTATCGAATTCTTTCCCGAACAAAAAACCGCCCGTGTAGGTATTATGGCTCTTCGCCTCGGCCTTTGTGAACAGTCCGTCAATTTCTTTGCCTTTTTTAGTTAGGATATTGACAGTTCCCATGAAAGCATTGCTTCCATATAAGGCAGAGCCGGGGCCGCGAACAAATTCGATTTTTTTCACTACATCCATGTCGACCCCGAAGGCGTCGCCCATGGAGAAAGACCCGTATACGTTATCATTGTATGTATGCCCGTCCACGAGCTGCAACACGCGGTTTCCGTAATCGCCAAGGCGGGCCAGCCCGCGGGCGCCGATGTAGTCATAGTTTCTGTCAGAGTACGTGTAGAAGCTCATGACGTTCTTCACTACGTCGGTGAGAGTGCGGTGGCCGTATTTTCTGATATCCTCATCAGTAACGATGGTGACGGAGGCGGGGGCATCATGGACGCTCTGCGCGCGTTTCGCGGCGGCAAAAACCTCTTCTATCTCCATGAAAGCCAGTTCTTCGGCAGGTTCTTCCGTGAGAGCATTCGGTGGGAATATCAACAGACAGAGAAATGCTGTTACGCTTGCAATCAGGATAAGTCTTCGACTGGCATTCATTGAAGAGAAGCTCCTTTGAAATATGTATACGAAGACCCATCAGCAATTAATGTGCCACTTGTTTCCTTTCCGTAGCAATAGGTTGTATTGAAGGTTTCATGCGGATGCGCCGGGAGACGCGAACAACGGAAATTTGGTCGTATTCGATCATCAGGAGGCGCTGCAGTTGTCGCCTCTTATGGCAGGGTTCCTTTCATGCCGGCGCATGGTTATACGGTTATGTTGTGGGATTGCCGGCAGGGCTGGTGGTTGCTGAACCTACACGGGGAAATGAATGGTGTTATTTTTCTCTGTATATATTTTCAATAATATCTCCATGCTTTTCAGTGATCACCTTTCTCTTCAGTTTCATTGTCGGTGTCATCTCTCCCGCTTCCTGTGTAAACGGTTCCGAGAGCAGCACAAATTTTTTAATCTGTTCATGACCTGCAAGGTCTTTTGAATTTTCCGCGATCCGTGTTTGATAGAATTCAATGATCGCGGGGTTTTTCACCAGGTCTTCCCGCGAAGAATAGGCAATATTGCGGGTTCTGGCATATTCTTCAAGAGCGTCAAATGCGGGCACAATAAGGGCGGAGACAAATTTTTTTGCTTCGCCGATGACAGTTATCTGATCAACGTAATAATCTTTCCCGATCATTGTTTCAACGAGCTGCGGGGCAATGTATTTGCCGCCTGATGTTTTCATGAGATCCTTGATGCGGTCAGTGATGGTCAGATACCCATCCTCAAGAACACCGACATCTCCCGTCTTGAACCAGCCGTCTTCGAAGGCTTCGGCCGTCGCGTCAGGTTTTTTGTAGTAGCCCTTTGTTATGGTGGGGCCTTTGACGAGGATCTCGCCGTTGTCCGCGATCTTGACCTCAACGCCGTCGATGGGCTTGCCCACGGTACCGGGCTTGAAGTGATATTTTTCATGGCACGTTACGGTCGCGCATGTTTCTGTAAGGCCGTACCCATAGGTGATAAAAATTCCCGCTGAATGAAAGAATTCTTCGATTTCTTTTGAAAGAGGAGCGCCGGCGCAGGGGAAAAACCGGATTCGGCCGCCAACGATGTTTCTGATCTTATTTAAGACGAGCTTTTCGGCAATCCTATGTTGTAGTGTGAGGAGAGTGGGAATGGTCATTTTTTCTTTTTCCCTCACATACACCTGTTCGCCAACCCTGATGGCCCATGTGAAGAGCTTCTTTTTCGTCGGAGATGCGTTCTCCAGTTTTTCAAAAACCGCGGAGTAGATCTTTTCATAGAAACGGGGGACGGCACACATGACAGTGGGCTTGGTTTCCTGCAGGTATTCAATAATCCTGGGGGTTTCGTCACAGTAGCAAATAACCATCCCCATATAAGAAGCAAAATAGCACCATGTCCTTTCAAAAACGTGGGTCAGGGGGAGAAAACAGAGAGATACATCCTGATCACTGACAACAAGGCGTTTCACATGCGCGGGGAAAGAATGATAAAATATTGAGTGATGGAGCATCACGCCTTTGGGCTCCCCCGTAGTTCCCGAAGTGTAGATGACGGTGGCAAGATCGTCAATGGAGGCAGTGTTCAGACGGTCTTCGACCTCGAGGTCTCTGCCCGACTTCCTTCCCAGGTCGAGGAAATCCTTAAAATACATTGAGGTATCGCTGCCGTCCAGTATTACGTTATCGTCGAACACAATGATTTTCTTCAGACACGAGGATGCGTCTTGAAGGGCTTTTGCTTTATCATACTGGTCCTTGCCGCCGGCAAAGATGATTTTGATTTCCGCTTCGTTGATAATGTACCCGGCCTGTTTTGCCGAAGAGGTTGCATAGATGGGTACGGAAACTCCCCGTACCGTAAGGATGCCATAGTCTGCTATAGTCCATGCCGGACTGTTCTGGGAAAAAATTGCAACCATATCTCCCGCCTGGACATCCATTTCAAGAAGGCCCTTTGCCACTGCCCGGATTTGTTCTCCCATGGCATTCCAGGAGATATCTTTCCATTGCCCTTTTTCTTTGTACCGGAGGGCTGTTCTTTCACCGTACTTTTGAATACGGTTACGGATCATTAAGGCCAGGTGTGGTTCATTCATACATTTCTCTCATTTCTTGGAAGTAGATAGGTTGATAATTGACCGTTTTCAATCATCACATCTATAAGCTATACGAAAAAGAATGTCAAAGACCTTCTTGTCAGGCGCGGCATGTATGGCAAATCCACCGCATGTGACTGCCTGGACGCTTCGGTACGCCAGTGGTGGGGAAAAATTAATAATCACTTCAACTCAACAGTGCAAGATGAAGAATGTTTTGTTCCTGCGATAAAATCATGGAGTACAACGTGAAATCGGTAACTGCCCTTTGTTTGGTTGTGATCGAAAGACATCATCATTGGCTTTATAAATCTAAACACACTCTTTTGAAAAATTTTTTCTTTTGATGAAAAAAATTCATCTTTCTGCAGCAATATCTTGCCATCAGGTCTGAATACTGTGAGATCAATTGCGTAATCGGTAGAAAAATCTTTGTGCCTTGCAAGGAGGGGCGGCAATTGGATGCCGATATAGAACGGCACGTGCGCGTGAATCTCTGTCACAACCTGCGTAGAAACGGATAGTTTCTCAGAAAGTGTGATAAATACATATGGATCGAAGCCGCTCCTATATTGGCCTTGAGCCGATGATATTCCGGGCATGAATATCATAAACAAAAATACCAATAAGCAGATTCTTTTGACTGCATTCATCTTTCCTGCTCCATAATGTGAGCGCCCCGCGTGATCATATTTATTCGCGGTTTCATCATTCATCGCCTTTCGGCATCGCTCTCCTTGCTGCATCACTATCGGTACCTGTTGCGCGAAACCGCATCTTTCTCGTTCCCCGTAAAGGGGATTTTCCCCCTTGACAAGAGGAGGCCTTATAAGGGTTAGGCTTTTCTCGCGACCAACAGCACATTCTTCCCGACCGGTAACGGTACAAACCCCTCTATCAATCGCATTGCAGGGACGACTATCCGGTCGTACAGAGAGACGCTGCCGCTGCTGAAAGGGTTCTTCAACAAGACAAAGTTGATGTACCAGGGAAGAATGCCGGCTATATCAAAATACCGCGCGCTGACAACAAAGAAGCCTGACCGCTGTGTGAGTTCTACAAGGTCCTTCTTGACGTATCGGCGAAAGTGCCCAACTTGTCTGTCTATCTCACTATACAACCATGGCAGCGCGGGCACGAATATCAGCAGGTGGCCTTGCGGATTGAGTGAATCGCGCGCTTTGGAAAGCTCAGAAGCGTCATCTTCGATATGTTCGAGAACGTTGACATACACGATTGAATCGAAATGTTCCCCTGTAGCTGTTCTGCCAAAGAAATCGTTGACGGTCCTGGCTCGTGCGTCCTTGCTGAGAGCTTCTTGAAGCAAAGGGTACATATTCTGGGATGGCTCGAATGCAGCCAGGCTGCGTATGCTGGTTTCCAGCAATAGAGTCGAGAAGCCTCCCGTTCCCGCCCCGACTTCGGCCACGGAATTTCCGAGATATGGAGAGAATTCGGCGAGGATCCATTTATGGTAGTTCTTCGCAAAGGACATGGCCTCCAGGTCTTTGCCGAAATAGTGGGACGCATTGTTTGGAAGCATTTTCTTTAGTCCGCTCATCAACAAGCCGAAAGCGAAGCGAAGCGTCGGCGGGCTTGTCCCGCTGTCCGCTCCACCCGCTTGTTACCATTTCATTCTTTTTCCGCTATTATCAGCATTTCAAAATCTTCCGTTGATAGTGTATCGTTTCGACTGAAAGCGCCAAGTTTCGCTCCATAAATATCGACGGTTATAAAATTCAAGGTCTTTAATAGCCAGGTTATTTCGGACGGCACATAATACCTTTCGTTGCATTGCAGTTCTTTTTTGTTCCCAAGATCATCTTCGACATATACAGTGTTATGCTCTCGAAAAGTCATCAGATCAAATGAAATATTATCGCATTTCGCGTTCCCTTCTTTTGTGTTTGAATCGAGGAAATCTTTGACGGAATGAAACAGAGGGAACAAGCCGTTCAAGGTGGTGAATATAAATTTCCCTTTCGGCAGCAGAGCATTGGCGGCATTTTGGAGAATCTGAAAGTTCATTTCATCAGTTTCCATCAATGGGAACGCGCCTTCGCATATCATGATGATTACATTGAATTCATTTCGAAAAGGAAGATTTCGCGCGTCATGCCTCTGAAAAAGGATGTGCAGTTTTTGTTCAGACGATTTTTCTTTTGCCCGCTTTAAAAGCGATTCTGATAAATCAATCCCGACGACAGTATATCCTCTCTTGGCTAATTCAATGGAATGTCTGCCAGTGCCGCATCCTATATCGAGAATTCGTGCCTCTTTGTTGTATTCGATTTCTCTTTCAATAAAGTCACACTCTCCGATGGTTCCTTGTACAAAAACTTCATTGTCATATTTCATCCCGTAGTTTTCAAACAACTCTTCATACCATTGTTTCATGGGGTGTTTCCTTTCATTCAGATGTCAATGCGGACCCAGGCGGGAGCGGCCCGCAAGGGACACGACCGGTCTCGGCGTCTGGTCCGGCATTCATTTTGTTCCGATGGCCTTGAAGAACGTGTAGCAAAATACCCCATCCGGCTCTGTTGTCCGGTATAAGTCCTTGATCCCCTGTTCAAAAACACGTGGTTCAATTACTCCTGCCTTGATCGCGGATTCGCGGACACCCTCGATCATAGCCGTGAAGGTTTTTTTCGTGAACCCTTCGACCAGTTCAGGTTTGCTGGAATCGACATAGACCATCCGGGGAGATACGCGAATTGAGGTATAACCCGCGCCAAGCAACAGCGGATAGAGTTCTCTGCCTATCATTGCGTTTCCGCCGGCCCGGGACTGCAATTCGACTTGACAAAGTATCGCCCGCCGAGCGGCTTCGCTGTCGGGATAAAAATAGGCGGAACCATGGTCCCCCTCAATGACCGTTATTGTTCCGCCCGGCTTCAGGTAGCCCTTCAACGCCTGCAGGGCCAATAGGGGTTTTGCGAGATGTTCCAGGACAAAGCAGACGAAAACATGGTCAAAGGAGTTTGGGCCGTAGGGTAAACTGAAGATATCCCCCTGTTGGAATTGTACATTGGTTAAGCCGGCCGCTGTGGCTTTTTCCCTGGCCTCAGTAACCGACGCCTCGGAAATATCTACGGAAGTAATCAAGGCAGTCGGGCTGTTCCGCGCGAGGGTAACCGTCTGCGCGCCAACACCGCAGCCGGCTTCCAGAACACGGCTCCCCGTCGGATACACGGTATCGGAATGCAGTAAATCGACCAAGGTGGAAGCTTGGTCCTGTAATCGTATGTTCTCTCGATGATCATAGCCGTGAACATATGCGTTACTCATGGATCCTCTTTTTTTGCCGAAGCGCGCAGCTCTATGGCAACAATCGAACTGTGCCGCCCGGATTTTTTGGTCTGCACCAGTGAGATGTTAACCGCCGATTATTTCATTTAAACCTTCAATAATAAGGGAAAGCTCTTCATCGGATACTGTAGCAATTTTTTTCCTTATGCGTTTTACAGAAAGAGTTCGAATTTGACTGATCTTGACCCAGGATTGTTTTGGGAGTATTTTTTCGTTGATTTCAAAAGTAAGAGGAAAGGAGGCTCGTTGTGGTTGGCTTGTTAATGCGACCGCAATAACGGTCCCAGACCTTTCATTAAAAACATTGTGACTCAAAACAAGGACAGGACGTAATCCGCCCTGTTCACTTCCAATAACAGGGTTTAAATCAGCCCAGTAGATACCACCCCTTAATATGCTGGCCATTCTTCCAACTCCGATGACAAACCTTCTTCCGCCAGAGACTGTTCGAAATTAGGATCAAGCTTTGCGCATTCCTGAGCGAGACGTCTTTTTTCAAGGCGCATCAATTTTTCCGTAATGGCCTCTTGGATAGCCTTGCTTCGGTTTGGAAACAGTTTGGATTTAACAAGACTATCTATTTGTTTTAAGGTGTTGTCATCAATTGTAATGGCAATTTTTGAAGCTGTCATTTTTATCACCTCCGGTATGATAATATATCATACCAGTATCATTTTCAAGTAATATTTCTATTATCTTTTGACGGTTAACGTCCACAATGACGCGCAAGAAATGGCCGCGCTCACGCGGCTATTTCTTGTCGACGGCTATTGCTTTGTTGGGCATTTTCAGTTTCTTGATTTCCCAGTATCGAAAGCAGTCTGTGGCATGGTCGTTCACCATGCCGATGGCTTGCATGAAGGCGTAACAGATTGTTGAGCCCACAAAGTTAAAGCCCCGTTTCTTCAAATCCTTGCTCATCATGTCGGAGGCTTCCGTCTTCGCCGGCAGCTCTGCCATGGATATCCAAGCGTTGTGCTTGGGAATGCCGTCGACATAGCGCCAGAGATACGCGTCCAGTGACCCGTACTCCTCTTGAATCGCAAGGACACCCCGGGCGTTCTTGATTGCCGATTCAATCTTGAGACGATTTCGGACAATGCCGGAGTCAGAAAGCAGGCGCGTTACATCCTCTTTTGTGTATCTGGCAACACGCTCACAGTCGAAGGCGTGAAACGCTTTCCGATAGTTCTCCCGTTTCTTGAGGATCGTCAGCCAACTCAGGCCCGCCTGTGCGCCTTCCAGAATCAGGAACTCAAACAGCTGGCGATCATCATGAACCGGGACGCCCCATTCGTCATCGTGATAGGCAATGTAGAGGGCATCGGTCCCGCACCACTGGCATCTCTTCTTCATATTCTTCTCTTGCTCAACATTGACATCACCCGTGCGCTTTCTGCGTCGGGCGGATGAAGTGGTTATAAATTTTAATTTTTTATTAATCTAATTTCAATTCTATGGACACCTTTATCGACAATCTATTTCTTTATCTTGCCGTTGAAGGGGATTTGCATAGGCGACTAAGACATAATCCTTAAGTCTCCGTTCAATTTCACTTAAAATCTCCAGTTGTTTCGATTGAAGATTGGCCGCTTTGAAGAACGAACAAAGTCCATTTGGCTTTGCTCTAGGCATATTTTTATATACTGCAATATTTGCTCCTATTTTATCCATCAAAGAAGTCGCCGCCTCATTGATTTGTATTGTCGGTTCAGCAAGTTCACTCAAGTTAATAATATGCCTCATTTCTTCAGGTACCCATGCAGGATAGAAATCATTTTGAAAATATTTCATATTGCAATGTTGTTCTTTTAGCGGGCATTTTTTAATTTTGATTTCCATTGATTCTCCTTTTTTGATTTTATTATTTTTTATAACGAAAAGATAAGTCGGAGCCGCGAAGCGGCGATCATCTTTAGCGCCTGGTTATGCTTGCTTTTCAGGTTTTGGTTTCCGTTTCGTTGCCAGAAAACACATGACATCCTTTACGACCCTGTCAGAATCAAGCGAGAGAAGCAGCCATTTCCCATCATGATAAGTCGTTGCCTTATCGTATTCCCTTTGAGTGTTCTTCGATAGAGAATTCTTAATCGCTTCTACTTTTTTCCGCTCTTCTGCACCGAAAACGATTAGCAAAGAGAAACGTCTCCTCTCAGGAATGAGCGTACAGAATGATTTGTTCTTTTTGTATCTCAGAGACCAACCGTGTTTCTTCCCGCCGAAGAGCCAATCAGGAGCGAATACACCAGGATAGCTTTGCTCTATTAACTGCGTAGTCAGCTTCCAATATTCATATGCATCCTCGCCAATCCAGTCAGCAACCTCAGAATCGGTTGGCGGAGCGCCGGGATCCGTCATACGAGTCGTTGATTCAATAATCATCCTTTCGCATCCTCCTGCATAACGTGGGCATCACCCCTTTGCCCAGAGTATAGTGAGCGTAGCGAACGAAAAGGCGGGTAAAGTCGGGTGTATGCACTTGTTGTGTGTGATTAACTGTTTGTATCTGTATATTCTTCCCATTTGAAGTTTGGATTATTTTTATCACCTGACCGATAAATGTTCATTAAAGCAATTAATGAATTATCACCACAATTGTCATTGATGTCCTTTCCAATCTTCCTGAACAAGAATGTAACATCAGGATAAGAGGCAAAATGAATAGAAATATTTTTAGGAGGAACAACAGATTCAGGCGTAAAGCTTTCAGGTAGTTGAACCCATTCACTTTTGGAAGTATTTAGTGCTATCCATTTGCTGGAAATCTTAACGATTACGAATTGATGACCATTGATTGTCATTTCTTTATCTTGTTTAATCAGTGCCTGATTGTAATTATCTGACTTACTGGTAATTGCGTAACGGATATCTTCGGGATTAGCTACCAAATGAAGCGCTTTTACTACTGAAATAAACGATCTTGCATAATGTGAACAACCAAAAGCCGCTTTTGTTTTAATAATGTCATCTGCAGTGGGAGCAAAAAAGACATCTGCTGGATTTGATTGCATAAATTTGGAACGCCAGGTTTTCAGAAGTTGTTTTTGTTCAGGTGAAAGATTCAATGTGTATAGAAATCCAAGTTTTAGTGTTTCTAATTTATCGTAAATAATATATTTACTTGGTTCGATAGCGTTTGTTTGAACACCAAGTTCAGGATCTATTATTATTTCTGATACTTTTAACAACTGAGATAATTCATCCTTCTTACTATATGAATCAAGAATGGGCTTTATTACGTTGTACGCATACTCTCTAACTGCTGGTGTTACTTCAAAAAGGGATCCAGTGTCTTTGGAATATGCTGGTAAAAAAATTGAACAAAAAAGAGAAGTCAGAATCAATGTAACTAAAGTTCTTGGTAATTTTTTCATAATACTCGATTTCTTTATCTAAAAATTTTACAGATTGTTTTTACCACACAACGCGGCTAATCAGCCGCGCGGCTTTTTACGTCGGTTGAATTAGCATTGTTAGACATTTTGTACCAATCCGATATTATCAGCTATAATCTAAAAGTAGCTTACCCGATATTTTACGCGACAGTGTTTGACCCATACGGGATTTGAGAATCCTGTAAGCGAGGTACCAAAACCTAACTTCCCAATCACCGAATTATTTGCAGCATTGAGGCTAACTTCTCCATCTCCTAAGAAATGCGTAAAACACTTGGCATGTGCTACCGATTGGCACACCCCATACTTCCTAAAGAAACGATGACTACCGGTCACGATGTCCGGCTTGGGATAGAGCTGGCTAGACTCTGTCCAATTGTATTTAGCTTCGGAAGAATACCCTTCAATCACCTCCCCGGATCGAGTCTTACCAGGATCACCCCCAAGTGATATCCTCCTGACTAACCGAGCGTCGACGCCTGCGAGGCCAAAGAACATACGAATCAAACGACCATCAAGCTCATGAGGCAAAATATACCAGTACCAAGTTGGTAGGGACCTAGTAGTCTCTGGCAACGGGTCAACTATCTCGGGTGGTCCATCGAGTTCGATCCAAATGTGCGACATTCCCACTGACCCCATATTGATCAGGTAGTCTAAAACCATTTTTTTACATTCCTGTACCATGACAAGTAGCAGGGCCTTGCCATTGTCATGGATTTTAACCTTCCATTTTGAGGGGACGTTCTGCTTTGCAATATCAGGATCAACGTAATATCTGGAGAACATTTCCTTAACATCGTAGATATCCATCACACTTGGGAATGTAACGATTCCGGAACTCATATCAATTTCATCCCCGTCAATTTGGGAAACAGAGAAATTTCATAATTTATCCTGTTGGGACAGAGCTTGGATCTATTATTTGTAGAATAATATTTTATGCCTAACGACTGAAGTCAGCGGTGGCTGCAAGCCATCCGCTGGAGTGATTTGTTAGGCAATCCTCCAACTATGGCCTCATTGAAATGGTTGTTTTCCCATTCTGGGCATCATTCAAAGTGGTGTTTATCCAGTGGTTGCACGTCATCTTCAAAGTACTGATGGAAACGACGTGGGAGCTGATGGTAATCGGTGCCCCTTATGGTATCGGAGAAGTCTATGGCATTATAAGTGTTCCAAAATAGAACCACCTCATGTTTTGTGCCATGCCCCTTGACTTGATCTATAAGAGCTGCCATTGTTTTCCCAGTATAAGTGCCCTCCAGTTGGATTCCTTCCGATTTTGCCAAAAGTTCTACCGCCGCCATCCCCGCCTCTGTAAAACGGGCATATTGTTCTCCAAAACAACCTTGTATGATATTAACCTCTTCATCGGCTATTTCCACGCCTGGGAAAGAAGAATCCAACGAACGAATCAAGGCCAGTGTTTTGTGAAAAAGCTTAACAAACTTCTCTTTATTTGCATACTTCACGTCAGCAACACGCACAGAAACGACACGAGTCTTGAGCCCGGCAGCCTTAAGACCGATCGTTAGTCCTACGGCCGTTCCCATGGTGCCTAAAGCGAGAAAAACCTTATCAGGTTCCGGCATCGATCCATTTGCGACTTGTTGTTTCAGTTCAAAAGCTGCATTCACATATCCGACTGAACCTAATGGAGATGATCCACCAGGACCTATGATATAAGGAAATTTGCCCTGTTTCAGTTTTCTCCGAAGGAGCATAATGGTCGTTGGGATGTAGGCTCCCATCTCCTTTTTAAAATGATGAATCTCACCATCGCAAACATGGCTCAACAGTAAATTACGACGAACATAGTGAGCATTCGGCTGAGCTAACAGTATCGATATGTTCTTCAGGCCAAGTTTCTGCGCATAGACCGCCGTAGCGAGGGCGTGGTTTGATCCAGCAAAGCCAAAAGTAAGGACCTCTTTCGCCCCGTTACGAAGGGCATCGCCTAAAAGGAACTCCAACTTGCGTATCTTATTTCCCCCATATATCTGGCCGCTTAATCCGTCATGCTTTAAATAGAGATAATCAGTCCCAATTTCTTTTCCTAAATCTCTCAGATGCTTTATAGGCGTTGGGAACTCCCCCAATTGGACATAAGGAATTCTCTCCTTCAATAAGGGATATTGTTCAAATAGCTGTATCATGAGTTACTCATTCTACAACATCGTAAGATATGCCGCCTAACGC
>CAZMBE010000031.1:0-31853 GCA_964564625.1 uncultured Syntrophaceae bacterium
TCTCTTGCCTTCAACTCTGCCGCGAGCCGGTCTATTTCTCCTGCTTTAGCCCTGGCATCCGTTTCTGCTTTAAGTCTCGCTTCCTCTTCTGCTCTGAGTCGTGCTTCTGCCTGTTCCCTGTTTCTTGCCTCAGTTTCTTCTTTTGCCTTTAACTCTGCTACGAGCCGCTCTGTTTCTTCAGCATGAGCCCTGGCTTCCAGTTCTGCTTTAAATATGGCTACCTCTTTTATGTGTGCCTCTATCTCAGCATCCTGTCTTGCCTTGGTTTCTTCCGTTAATCTTGCTTCCAATTCAGCAATTCTCTGTACTGCCGCTTCTTCTCCTGCTTCTGTTCCAGCCACTGCTTCTTCTTGTTCAGTGCTCCTGGCTTTTTCTCTTTCCTCCCTGTCAGCGTTCTTCTCTCTTTCTGAGGTCAGGTAATCCCTGTCCATTTCGGCCGGGGCTTCAGCCTTCGCCGGCGTAAAGGCACTTGACATAGCTGATATGCTGTCCGGATCACCTATATATCTGCCGGCCCTCCACTCATCGTCGTATACTACCCCGTCAGAAGATGTATATTTCCCCCTGCCGTGAGGGACGCCGTTTTGCCAGTAACCTTCGTATTTGCTGCCGTCAAACCATGTGTAAGTCCCCTTTCCATGGGGATAGTTATCCCTCCATTCGCCCACATACTTACTTCCGCCAGGCCAAATAACACTTCCCTTTCCGGTAAATGATTCTTTCTTCCATGAAACATCCGCTTGTTCTTTACGGGATGTTCCTCGTATCAGACGCCGCAACATGTATTTCACCAATCCTTAATAATGTGCAATGACTTTAGACCTGACTATACTCAATGACTTCATTTGTGCGCTCAGCCACGATCTTCTCTTTAAATCATAAAATTTTCATGAATACTTTGCAATGGGATTTATGATACCTCCCCATATTTAAGCAAAAGTAATGCCACAAGGTGCTAATATTATCAGATAGTTCGTGGTAGGCAATGTTACAGTGTCTGGCGCGTTAATGAATGGTTATAGATGGATGAAATTGAACAAAAGGTCGTTAGCTCCTCGATGAATTTATAACGATATTGTGTCAATATTTTGACTGAAACCGGGCGATTATTTCTGTGATGCGCTTCTTCTTATAATAACACATGCACGATTGGTATGTGACGTTCTAACGGAAATTCTTTGAATAGTAATTTGATATTCATTAAATCCCCCTCCTATTCCTTCGGCTATGAAGATGTGAGAGGGGGATTTATTTTCTGCAGATACAGGAATTGTATTATTTATTGAGTTTGGCGATCATTTCCTCCGCGAATTTCTTCGCATCGGCGAGATCGTGTTGATCGGGATGCCCTTCGGCACTCAACGCCTCTTCCGCCCACGCCTTGTGTTCCAACTGTTTCATCAACGTATCAATAAGTTTATTGTCTACCTTCCCCTGGCATCCGAAGTGGCCGAGGACTTTGGCTTTTGATGCCAAACCAATGGCATGTTCGAAGGCCTGTTTGGGCAACTGGCCGCCCCGGAGGGAGCCATGGGTGGAGAAAAAGGCTATCTTCTGGCTTGCGGGTAAAAGCTTGAAAAGAGAAAGCGCTTTACCGGGTACACTGTGGGCGTGAACCGGGAATCCACAAAATACAATGTCATATCCCTTTATGTTCTCCACGTCCTTGATTGGTTTTAATTCTTTTTCCATATGGATAGCTTCGTATATCGCATGGGCAACCTTTTCCGTGTTGCCTGTTTGTGAATAATAAGTGACCAATGCCTTCATACTGCCTCCTTGGTAAAATGATTTGCCGAGACTCATACAAGATTTTATTGCAATTTGCAAGTAGTTATCTTTCCGGGGGCATTCTATTTTCTATCTTATGTTATGATGACCGCTATCATCTTCGTATTTCAAATATGTGTCGATATCAGGTGTGTAGATAATGACCGTGCGTTCGTCCTTCATCTGGAGGGTTGTTTTCGCTGAGAGAATAGAATACCAGATCCCTATTTTGTTCCCCTTGTCATCGAACATGGCAAACCCGTGCTGAGGCTGACTAGTGGTGAAAGCCTTGGATTGCATATATTGGACAATCTCACGGAATTTGGCGGGTGTCATTTCAACTTTCTTCCAGAGGTCAGAATCCAGTGTATAGGACTTATCCAATCCGATAAATGCATTGGGATACACATCCGAGCCGCTGATATAATAATTGAAATCAGTGTTCATTTGATATTTTTCAAAAGCAATAGTCGCGTCCCTGTCGGGTATGATCCTGCCGTAATTCTTCAAATGCAAACTGGAACAGCCTGAGTATGGCAGAAGTGTTAACAAGCACATGACGCACAAAATTTTTCTCCATAGTTTTTGCATGATACTCCCTCCCATCTGAGAAATTATCCTATTTCTTTTTCTCAATAGTCCTGAGGATTTCATCCATCTTCCTCAGCTCTTCTCCATAACTACCCCAGTTACCGAGCTTAAGATATTCCTGAGCCTTTCTGTAATGAGAAAGTGCATCCAGGGCTAATTCTCTGTCCGTCCTTTCTCTCAAAGGATCTGCCGATCCCGCCATTGTCGGTTGTTCTTTTTCCCTTAACGGCTTTCCTCCGAAGATCCGCTGCAGAGATGTTTCCAGATTCTCCTCCATGGCAATGGAGTTCCCGTAGGCCACGATAACCCTTTTCAGTTCAGGAAGCTGCCCCTTTTCCGCGGCCAGGTAAAGGGGTTCGATGTAAATGATTGATTTTTCGATAGGTATTGCCAGAAGACTTCCCCGGATGACCTGGGAACCCCGCTGGCTCCAGAGTGAAAGCTGCTTGGATATTTCCGTATCCTGGTCTATGCGGGCTTCTATCTGACTCGGTCCGTAGACCAGTTTTTGTTTGGGGAATTTGTAGACGGTGATCTTCCCGTAATCCGGCATATCGCAGCGGACTGCCATCCACGCAGACATGTTGTCTTTTCTGCTGGGAGTGAAGGCTACCAGAAGGATAAACTCTTCTTTTTTATCCCCGGGAAGTTTCATGATTGTGTAGTACGGATCCATTTCTCTTTCACTTCCGGGGGTATGTTTTCCCGGTATGGCCCAGAGATCTTCTTTGTTGTAAAAGACCTGTGGATCCTGCATATGATATGCCCCGTACATCCGGGCCTGTATGGACAGCATTCCTCGAGGATAACGGACGTGGCGTCTCAGTTCTGTCGGCATTTCCTCCATTGTGTGAAAAACTCCCGGGAATATACGGGCATAGGTCTGGATGATGGGATCTTTCATATCGCTAATATAGAGTTTCACGGCTCCGTCATAGGCGTCAACGGTTGCCTTGAGGGAATTTCGTATATAATTGCCCATTTTTGCAATAGGTTCAGAATAGGGAAAACGATCCGTGAGGGTGTAGCCATCCAATATCCAGATAAGGCGGCCTTCCGGGGAAATCACCATGTATGGGTCCCGGTCCAGTTCAACAAAGGGAACAATGCGGGAAACGCGATCCGTCACTTTCCTGTAATACATGACAAGACTATTAGGTGTAATGTCGTCGGAAAGCAAAATGGTAAATGAGCCAAACCGTGCCGCGAAAAAGAGCTTCCTCCAGAAAGAGAGGGGAACCCCTCCCTTGCCCTCGTAACTGGCATACACGTTTTTGTCCCCCACAGGGTAATCGAACTCCTGGCGCTTTGTTCGAACAAAAACATATTCATTTGATGTTTCGCCATAATAGATCTCGGGGCGTGTGACCTTGATGTTTGTTGTAGAGACAGGAGGAATGTCTTTGATGAAGAATTCCGGCAGGCCTTCGTTCGATATGCGGTTGACTGGGCCAAGCACGACTCCATACCCGTGGGTATACGTGAGGTGTTCATTCACCCATGTTTTTGCCGGCAGAGCCTGGTAGGAGAGCTCCCTCGGGGAGAGCATTACCTGACGATACTCCCCGTTTATCATGTAGCGATCATTGTCCACACCGATGAATTTATAGTAGGTGCGCATTTCCTGTAGTTGTCCGTAAGTTTTGAGGAGGGGGGCATAATCCCAGAGGCGGATGTTTTTCACGGTTAGGTCATTTTTCCGCAGGTCTTCCCGGGTAAGAGTTTCCTCTATGGGAAATTCCAGGTCCTCGATGTCTTCAAGCTGGTATGCCATGCGTGTGTATTTAATGTTGTGTTCGAGGTAGGGCATTTCCAGGACAATCTCATTGGGGACGACCTTGAATTTCTGAATGAGAGCGGGATAGACATTTCGGCCGAGTATCATAATCAGGAAAAAAACACTTACGGTAGCGGCCGGAATACGCCAGTCCGGACGAAAGGCGAAATAGAGTATGGAAAGGCCACACAGGATTGTAACCACCATCAAACTCTTGATCACCCACAACTGCGTTGTGACTTCCGTATAACCGGGGCCAAAGACCACCCCGCGTTTCGCGAATAGGATCTCATTCAGCTCCAGCCATAGGCCGAAAGTACCCCAGAAGAATAGAAACGCGACAAGGACTGAAATGTGTATGCGGGCCTGCGGAGAGACCCGCCACGTTCGAGGGGGTATGAAGGAGAATGCGTGGCGAATGAAATATATTACCCCGGTAGCCGCTATGCTGACAATGATTGTAAAGAATACCCAGCCGTATACATGTTTCAAAAAAGGCAACTGGAATATATAAAAGCCTATATCCTTATGGAATAAGGGATCGGAGATACCGAAGGATGAAGCATTGGTAAACAGCAGGAAGTTTTCCCATTGAAACGTTCCGCTGGAAGCAGCGAAAAATGAGAAAACAAGGGAAGATGTGACAATCAGTATCTGCAGGGATTTGTTATGTTCACCTTCTGGTGATACCCGGATGGCATCATCATTAATGACGAAGAGACGGGAGGAAAAGCGAATAGCGAGAAAGAGATTTGTAGAAAAAATTACAAAAAAAACAATGCCGAAAAGTGCTGCCATTTTCAACTTGGCAAGGAGGGTGATGTAAAAAACACTTTGATACCCTACCTCCTGGAACCATAACCAGTCCGTGATGAGCATGATACACTGCAGGGAAACGGTGAGGATTGCGATAACAACAATAAAAAGAATCAATCCCTTGAGGTTTTGCAACCGGAGATGGGGTAATTTAAAGTCTGCCATAGTGCACTTCCTCGTCAATTTCTTCGTATAGGTGAATGTGCACATGATGTCAAGGTGCAAAGCGGGCTCGATAAAAAAGACCTTGATATTTAATGAAGTGAAGGATATTTTACATAATAGGAACTTATATACACCTTTCATTGCTCGCAAGGAGCGACACTGCCCTTGGAATAATGCCATGAGAGCACAAAAAGATAGCGTGTACGAACAGAATCACGCTGAAATCAAAGCCATTGTATCTTCCATCCTTGATTCGATTCCTCATGCGGTTATTGGTTTAAGAGATCGCCACATTATTTTTGCCAACTATGCGGTGGAGACTGTATTTGGCTGGAAGCCGGATGAACTGATTGGCAAAACTACGCGGGTTTTATATCGGAACGATGAAGAATACGAAGAGATAGGGAGATACGCGTATCCGGTTCTTGAAAGGGAACGGACGTACAGCAAAGAATATCCCTGCCGGCATAAGGATGGCCGTGATTTAGTCTGCCTGGTGAGCTCTTCAAGAATAGGTGAGAGCCTGCAGGATAGAATGATTGTGGTTACGTATTCAGACGCTACTGATCGAAAGCAGTCTGAAGCGGCATTGCGGAAATATGATGGACAGCTTGAGAAGCTGGTAAAAGAACGCACCGCCGAACTTTCAAAAACAACCTCATTGCTCCAGCAGGAAATTGATGAACGCACTCATGCGGAAGAACAATCGAGGGAAGCGCATGCGAGACTGCTTGCCGTCCTTGATGGTCTGAACGCCGCCGTGTACGTTATTGATATGAATAGATTTAAGGTGCTTTACCTCAATAAATACGGGAAGAATCTATTTGGTGATGTGACGGGTAAAATATGCTGGCACAGCATTCAAAACAGACCGGGACCATGTGAGGTATGCGGGAGTGAGAAATTGCTCAGACCTGATGGGGAACCATCGATTGCTCATATTAGGGAACACTACCACAACGCCTTAGAGATGTGGTTTTTGATTCATTATCAGGCTATTAAGTGGATAGATGGCAAATCGGTAAGACTGGAAATTGCCACAGATATCACAAAGCGCAAGCGGGCGGAACAAGCTGTGCACGAAATTCAACTCCAGCAAAAGGCAATTCTGGACAACATTCCCGATATGGCCTGGCTTAAGGATAGGGAGAGCAATTACATTGCGGTGAATGAGGCCTTTGGCAAGGCCTGTGGTTTGAAACCGGAGGAGGTAATCGGTCTTACAGATTTTGATATCTGGCCTGCGGATCTGGCCGAGAAGTATAGAGAAGACGATAACAGAGTCATTGAATGCGGCATGAGGAAGAGGGTAGAGGAGCCAATCGTGGTGAAAGACGGCAGAGAGGTATGGGCAGATACGATAAAAACGCCTATTTACAGTGACAGTGGTAATATTATCGGGACAGCCGGAATTGCCCGTGACATTACAAGACGTAAACGGGCTGAAGACGAATTGAAAAAGAGAGAACGGGAACTGGATGCAAAGTCCCGGAACCTTGAAGAATTGAACATTGCGTTGAAGGTGTTACTCAAACGGAGGGAAGAAGATAAAACTGAGCTTGAAGAAAAGGTTTTATTGAATATACAGGAACTTGTTCAGCCCTATCTCGAGAAAATAAGAAAAACAAGCCTGGATAGCGACCAGAAAGCGTACATAAATATTATTGAAACTCATCTAAATGAAATAATATCCCCTTTCCAGCGTAATTTAACGTCCAAATACCCGCATCTCACTCCCCGGGAGATTCAGATCGCAAACCTCATCAAAGACGGAAAAACGACCAAAGAGATAGCGGAAATGTTGAATTCATCACCTGGAGCTATTGATTTTCATAGAAACAACTTAAGGAATAAACTTGGATTGAAGAACAAGAACGCCAACCTGCGATCCTGCCTGATTTCTCTTGCCTAATATAAGGTTTTACCTAATATAAACCTTATAATCTATTGGTATTGCAATCTGTAATAGATTGTTTTATCAAAATACATACTTAGATATCATGATCGTCGCAAAATTCCCATTTTCCCATTGTGCTGAACTTCACTTCAAATTTCTTAAGACCTCAGAGTAGTTAAAGAAACTATAAATCGTCAATTCAAAGCGGCATTCACATCAAGAGTAGTTGTGGTGTAAAAACGATAACTCTGCAGGGATCGTTTCATAAAATATAGATACGATATAGGGGTGCTGTCCCTAACAACTTCATTGTCCTCAAAGGGGTAATTCTATCGTTTTGTGGATGTGCCGGCACGCCATTCACGAAAGGGAGGTAAAAACCGGTCGGGTCAATGCCTCTGGGTCTTATGGATGTGGGCAGGCCATTCACCGTGGATAATTTTTCCCCTGATGGACCGGGATAGCATCCCATTCATGGTGCGTTGCCATCATCAGGATCTTTCAATTAACACGCTTGACTATAATATTTCCTGGGTTGTTTTGTATCTATGGGAAGTAAATTTATCATCGAAGGGGGGTGAACGTTTTTTAGAAAAAGGGACGATTAGTGTTATTAAAATCCGGTTCAGTGGGTACAGACAATTACTATTAAAAAGGAGGTAAGATATGGCTGACAGCAAGAAGTTGAAAGTTGTGAAAGTTGATAAGCCAAAACTGCCCAGTCAGATGTCGATAGATGAGTTACCCTACTATGCCACTGCGTCGCAGTCTGTAGTGCCGAAGGCGAAGGAAGTGGTTGAGAAAAAAGGGGTCAAGCCTATTACGTATAGCTGGGATAAACTTACGAAAGAGCAGCAGGACGCGGTATTAAAAGTCTGGAAGTTGGAAGACCTTACCCCGGAAGAGGAGAAGATCCTCCCCTATGAGGAGTGGGCTCGTTATATTTTTGACCCGAGGAAAAGGTTCCGGAAGCCGGAGGCCCTCGACGGCGTGAGGGTACTGGAGATCTGCCGTCCTGACTGGTGGTCCCTTGCCCTCCAGGTCGGTGTCTCCTTTCTTGCGGAACACGGCGCCGAGGTGATCAAGATTGAAGATCCCAAGAAGGGCGATCCTCTGCGCTGGGTAGGACCTTCTGTGGAGGATGGGGGCGCTCTCAAGGCGGAAGGTGAGAATTATCCGCCCCATGGGTCGGCTCTCTATGCCATGGTGGAAACCCGCAATCGCAACTGCATCAGTGTTGATATTACCACGGCGAAGGGCCGGGAAATCATCAAGATGCTCGCGAGAAGAGCCGATGTGGTCATGGAGAATTATGACCCCGGCTACCTGGATTCCCTGGGCATCGGCTACCGGCAGTTGCGGAAGATCAATCCGAGGCTGATTTACGCGGCCGTGACCGGTTTCGGTTCCTTTGGCGCCGACTCCTGGCGCAAGCCCTTCGAATCGGGCATCCAGGTGATGACCACGGTTCCTTCCTTCGCTGGTCCCTTCGATATGTCGAAACCCACCCAGCAGGAGGCCCAGGAGACAGGATATCTGCCCTCCCGTGCGGGGTGGCCTCTCGGATTCATGACAGGTGGAATCAGCGCCGCCGTGGGTGTTGCCGCTTCCCTGTATTATCGGGAAAAGACCGGAAAAGGTCAGATGGTTGATGTGGCAAGCTATGCCCACTGCCTGCGCTGGTGCGACTGCAGTTTCCCCTGGTACTCCATGACGGGGAACATCAGGAGGCAGTTCGGCAACCTCGACTTTGAGATCAACCCTTATGGATTGCACCGGGCCAAACCTGATGAGTTCGGAGACAGATTCAGCATTATTGCCGCGATCGGTCCCGTCTGGCCGCGACTGTGTGAATGCATGGGCACGGACAACATGAAGAAATGGGAGAAGGAACTTCCCATGAATTCAGACCGTATCACCTGGAAGGCACAGGTGGAGATAAACACTGAAATTGACAAGTGGACCGCACAGCACAGCCTTCCGGAAATCGACCAGCTAGGCATGAAATTTGGCTTTGCCGGCGCCGGATGCCGGAACATCAAGGAAATCGCCAACGATCCCCACTTCCTGGACAGGGCTTCCATGGAAGAAGTGGATGATCCCCTCTATGGGAGGATGCTTGTCCAGGGATGCCGTCCCAACTTCCATTTCACTCAGGCGAGGATCAAGTGGAACTGCAAGCCCATGGGCTGGGATAATGAGGAAGTCCTGCGTAAATACTGCGGGCTCTTCAAGTCAGACCTGGAGCAGCTAGTCGCAGAAGGAGTTGTTGGAAGGAAAGGAGGAGGATACTGATATGGAACTATCACCACGAGCAAGATTCAAGAAGGATGTGCCTCCCGAGCAGATGGAGGCGGTATGGTATGATTTCGATCAACTTAGTCCCGCACAGAAATCCCTTGTCATGAAGGCCAGGAAGGGTGAAGACCTGACCGAAAATGAGGAGGACGCCCTCCCCTATGAAGAGTTCTGCCGTTACCTCTTCCACCGCAGACGGGTGTTTAAGAAAGACAAGATTCTCGACGGAATCAGGGTGGTGGACTTTACAACCCTCATCCTCGGCCCTTCCCATTGCGCTATGCTGGGAGAGATGGGGGCGGAAGTGATCAAGCTGGAACTCCCCGGCCGGGGCGACACCATGCGCGCCCTTGCTCCTCCGAAAGATCAGGGAGGTTTTCCCATGTGGTCGGAAGAAAAAACCGGCACCAAGGCCTCCGGCATCCTGGGGAAAGGTGTCGTAGCGGAAACAGACGTTGCTATGGCGGGCGGCCTGGGTTGGCTGGACTGCGCAAAGAATAAGCTCCATACCTGTATGGATATCCATCCCGGTGAAGGCGGCACCATCTTTAAAGAGCTCTGTAAGAGAGCCGATATCTTCGTCGAAAATGTCCGCGGAGGTACCCTGGACAGGTGGGATGAAGGGTATAAACAGTTGCGGGAGCTCAATCCTAAACTGATTTACCTCACCTCCAACGGGCCGGGACAGTGGGGCCGAGAAGACCTGGTGCGGGCTTCCTATGATATCCTTGCCCAGTCCATGGGCGGGAGTGTCTTCATCAGCGGTCATGACCCCGGCGATCAGATGAAAATTCCTATCTGGGTGGCTGACTATTTTGGCGGCACCATGGGGCTTTTCGCCACACTGCTCGCTTTGTACGCCCGTGAGAAATATGGTGTAGGCCAGATGATCGAGAACTCTCAGGTGGAGAATATCACCCGCGCTCTTGGGCCGGGGATTGTCTGGTACAGTCTGACGGGCGCTGTTCAGACCCGCTGGGGCAACCGGTTCCGCTGGATCTGTCCCGACTGTATTGTGAAAGCAAAGGACGGGTTCATTGCCGTCGGCGCCGATGACGAGGCCTTCAAGTCTCTCTGCAACACCATCGGGGGCAAGGCCATGGCTATGCCGGGAAAATATCCCACTAACATGGATAGAGTGAAACTGGAAGCCCAGGAAGAGATCTATGAAATGATCGAAGCGTGGGCGGCAAAGCACACGGTCGCTGAAATTGACAATCTTGGCAGAAAGCATGGGTTCGGTGTCTGCCCTGTCATGAACGCGAAAGATGCCTGTGAGAGGCCGCAGTATCGGGAACGTGGAGAGATCGAGTATATTGAAGATCCCTGGTATGGACCGCTGGATATTCAGGGCTGCTACCCCCTGTTCTCGGAGGCCCCCAGCTACACAGAGTTCGGCGGTAAGCCGATCGGATGGGACACGGAGTATGTCCTCCGTCGCTTCATGGGGTACGATACGGAAAAGATCCTGTTCCTGGAGAGGGAACATGAGATCGGCAAGATTGCCGGTGCCGAAGGTCGTCGCGTCGCATGGCCTCCCAAGCCCAAAAAATAAACCTTCAAGTCTTAAAGCGGCTCCTTTCGGAGCCGCTTTTTTTCCCACTTGGGGATTGGGAGAAAAACCCTTGCTTTTAGGCAAAGACTTCAGTTTAATTTTTTTCACCGTAAGGGTTCAAAGTATCGAAGATTCTGCAAGTCAAGAGTAAGAGAAAAGGGTTCGCCCTTGATCACTCGATTCCTTGAATCCTTGAACTGTAAATCCATTGGCGTTAACCGATGGTGGGTAACGGTTTAGTTCATGATCAATATATGGGGTATATGCACCTGGGGATCAGGAACGTATGACCAGATGACAAGATGGGATCTGTCTTGCCCTTTTTTTGTCTTCAGTGATATAAGGAAAATGGAGGGTGCGGAGAACTGCTGCGCCAACTGTGCATACTGGCATGTGTATGACGAGCATTTAGCAAGAAAAGAAAATGTATGATTAACATTTGGGGCATATGTGAGTGTGGAGGCATTTATACGTCGCAGATGGTACGCTGGGATTCATGGTGTACTTATTTTCATCTGAAGGAAAATGAAAAAGGCGAAAATACAGAAATGAGCTGTGCCCAATGCAGATACTGGATTACATCCGACGATCTTCTTATGGAGCATGAGAAATGATTAATACATGGGGTGTATGCGAATTTGCTGAAATGACACATGACCCCCTAAGAAAGTGGGACATGCAGTGTATTTCATTCAGCCCTGCGGAAGTGAAAAGGGTGGAAGAAAGCGATACGTGCTGTGCCAATTGCATATACTGGCTCATTGCCGACGAGAACCTTAAGGGTCAATAAAAGCTGCATGATTCTATGAATGTTTAGGTTTTACAGAGGTTTTCTTGATTATACTCTTGCACGTAATTATAGAGAACATTTTTTATTTCAGTAGCCCCCTTATACACCAATAAAAATGTCTGTTTACATCCACACCTTCATGATGTATAAGCACCCCGAAAAGAATCCTGTATAACGCCAGCTTGCGTATATTCATGGTATGCCATTTTAACCTAAGGGAAAATGATTATTCATTTTTTTTATAAATTTCTTAATCGCACCGCGTCTTAGAAATGACATCTTTGATTATGCAGGCGGGCAAGATGATTGTGCGGAGGTTTATCCATGCAAAAAGAAATTGTGAGGGCCAACATCGTAGTTTTTATCGCCAGCTTCTGCACCCTGGTTATTGAGCTGGTTGCAGGAAGGATCATGGCGCCTTATGTGGGCGTATCGCTCTATACCTGGACGAGCATTATCGGTGTTGTCCTTGCCGGTATCAGCATAGGCGCATATTTGGGAGGTCTGCTTGCGGACAGGTTTCCTCGGCCTTCGACACTTGGCTGGCTCCTCTTTGCTTCCGGCATAGGGGCATTTTCCATTTCTCCGCTTATCAACGTTCTGGGAGCCACCCAGTTTCAGACCACACTGATGATGCGTATTTTACTTCTTACGACAGTTATCTTTTTTATTCCTTCCTGCATCCTGGGGATGATTTCCCCCGTTGTGGTAAAACTTACACTTCAAAATCTTGCAAAGACAGGCAATGTTGTGGGGAAGATCTATGCATTCTCCACACTCGGTTCCATTATCGGGACGTTTGCTACGGGCTTTTTCCTTATCTCCTGGATGGGAACGCGCAATATCCTTTTAAGTGTAGGGTTTATTCTCATACTTTCCGCTCTTATCTTTGGGGGTACGTTCATCAGGAAAAAATCTTTTGCTGTTTTCATGGTAATTGTAATTTCACTTGTCTGGACTTTCTATGGTTATGCCTTCAAAATGCCGCTCGATGATAAAGTGTATTATTTCAAAGAAAGTGACTACTATACCATTCAGGTAAGGGAATTTCTGACAAAGGGTGAGAATGCACGGGCGGAAGCCCTCGTGTTAGACCATCTCATCCATTCGATTAACGACCTGAATAATCCCTACTACCTCGATTATGAATACATCAGGATTTATGAGGAGTTTATGCGTTGGCGGATGAACCGGACAGGTGTGTTGAAAAGCCTGTTCATCGGGGGTGGGGGCTATACCTTGCCCCGCTGTCTCGAAGTAATGTATCCAATGGCAGAAGTTGACGTCGTGGAGATTGATCCGGAAGTCACCAGGGTGGTTCATGAATATCTGGGAGTGTCGAAAAACACGAAGATTCGGTCCTTCAACGAAGACGGACGCTGGTTTGTCATGAATTGCAGGGAGAAAGAAAAATACGATTTCATTGTGGGGGATGCGTTTAATGACCTGTCCATACCCTACCATCTGACAACAAAAGAATTTGCGCAGCAAATGGCTGCGCTTTTAAAACCGGATGGTATTCTTATGGCCAATGTTATTGACAGTTATCAGAAGGGGCTTTTTATGCCTTCCTATATACGGACGCTGGAGGAAGTGTTCGGGAAGGGGAATGTTCATCTTGTTTCCCATAAGCCGTATAATGAAGCTACCGGCATCAGCACCCGTGTGATTGTGGCGAGCAAACGAAGCGTGAATATAAACGATTTTTTATCCTTCATCAGTGCACAGAATGGCAAGAAGGTCATGTCCAATGTCATGCCCCAGGAACGTCTGCAGGAATATCTCGCACAGCGCCCTTCCATAATCCTGACGGATGATTATGTTCCCGTGGATAATTTGATAGCCCCCATCTTTGAAGAACGGTATGGCTATCAAAGGCATTGATAAAAAAATTAAATAGGGTTCGAGGGGTCAAGGGGGCAAGGATTCGAGCGAATAGTGGAACATGAACATTAGAACCTTTGAATCTTTTTTACAATTACACGGAAAAAGCATCTTGTATGAAGGTGAATGACGCTATGTTGACAGATGTACAACTTGAAAAATATGCGGATGTTCTTATCTGGGCCTTGAAAACAGCCAGGCAAAATCTGTTCAGAAAAAAAGATACCATCCTCATCCAGTACGACCCCTCAGCACTCCCACTCGCGGAATTGCTGTACGGCAGGATACTTGATATGGGGATGAACCCGATACAGCGCGTAGGCCTGACAAAAGTGATGGAGCGGGGCTTTTATGAAAAGTCGAACAACAAACAACTCGTCTTTCTGGTTCCAGGAGACATGGAACTCTGCAGCAGCATTAACGGGAGAATATTTCTCCATGCACCGGATGCCCTCACGCACTTGAAAGATATTGATCCGGCGAAGATCGGAAAGGCTCTGGTTGCACGAAAACCGCTCCGGGATATTCTCAACAGGCGTGAGGAAGAGGGATGTTATAGCTGGACTCTCTGTACCCTACCGACAGATGAGCTGGCAAAACAGGCGCGAACAACAGTGAATGAATACACGGATCAGATTGTCAGGGCCTGTTACCTGGATCATGACGAACCTGTTTCCCGATGGCAGACAATTCTCGACGAAGTAAGAGAAATAAAAAAATGGCTAGACAGTCTTGATGTGAAATCTGTACATATTGAATCACGGAATATCGATTTGAAGGTTACCCCCGGATTTAATAGGAAATGGATAGGAATCTCCGGACACAATATACCGAGTTTTGAAATATTCACTTCACCGGACTGGAGGGGAACGGAAGGCCGCTACTATGCGAATCTTCCTTCTTTCCGCAGCGGAAACTATGTAGAGGGAGTCGGTCTGAAGTTTGAGAAAGGTGTCGTGACAGAGATTGAAGCGGAGACAGGTAAGGATTTTGTCATCAAGCAGCTATCCATGGACAGGGGTGCGAGCCGTGTAGGGGAGTTTTCCCTTACAGACAAACGTTTTTCACGGATCGACCGCTTCATGGCGGATACGCTTTTCGATGAAAACCACGGCGGCCGATATGGAAACTGTCATATCGCCCTTGGTTCTTCCTATACGGTTACATACAGGGGAGGGCCGTCGGAACTTACGAAAGTGGTAAAGCAAAAAATGGGCTTCAATGATTCAGCCCTGCATTGGGACCTCGTTAACACGGAAGATAAGACGGCGACCGCTCACTTGGCGTCGGGGGAGAAGATGCTTATATACGCACATGGCGTATTCCAGCACTGAGGGAAGTGCTTTATAAGGTATTCAATGAGAGCTTTTTCTGTTTTTTTCTCTATCTCTGACTCTTTGTCTCCAGCCTACAGTCTATTTAGTCCTATATACACTTGGTCTTTCATATAAAAGACCCTGAGACCAGACTCCTATCTTTTTATTGTATGCTTCTTGTTCCGCATCAAGGAACAACTTCCGGTACTGTTCGTCTATCAGATGTTCATTATAGGCTTCTGCCATACCTGCCTTCAACATCTCCACATTCACATTTTTTGTAAAAATATTATTTTCCCTCGCCCAGACAATGGAAACCATTCTCTTGTGACTGTCTATATCCATCACAAACAGCCGAACATCCTGGCCGAATACCATGGTGGAGAGAAGGGATTTTGCCTCAATTCCGAAGGGCTGTCCCGGCTTAATGATCCGCTTGCTTTTACGGTGTATTCTGTCCAGTTCAGGTGCGTCAATGCCATACATACGCACATTCAATTTTTCGCGATTTTTCGTTACAACAGTGAGGTTGTTTCCGTCTGATACTCTGGAAACAAAACCATCAACTATTCTAATGGGATCACCTGCTGTTGCCGAGGATGCAATAAGGAACATACACAGGGATATCAGCAGGATCAAGATTATCTGGGGACGGAAAAGACTGTTCATAGACAATTTCCAAGAGAATTATTTATTGGGGACAATAATTTGATACTGATAATTAGTCAAGATAAAGAAATTTGACAAATAATTTGCCTGATGGGAAATATCTCTTGTGTAGTTTCATGACCTGGAAAAATTAAGGGACCTTCACTAGTAATTTTTCATTATCTTCAAGGCTACCAAATACATGGGGAGACATTACAATTTGGTTTGCCAATTCTGTAGTAAAATTATCGCTGAGCTTTTTGTGTATCTTACGGGATATTGTTTCTATCGATTTTTTGTCGACTTTCATCATTTCTGTAAAGATGATACCCATAATTTTTCTGTTTTCGTACCATCCCAGGAGATCCGTTTCCCTGGTGCAGGAAATGAGGATTTCCTTTGTTTTCTCAAGCATGTAACCGTAATGCTTTCCTCCTTCCAAGGCCGAAAAATCAAGAAGTGTCAGGAGGAAAGACTTTTTAGAGCGCGATGTCCTCTTTCGCTCGATTCGGAGCAAGTGATGAAATTGAGGCGCGCTATAAAATGTATAGTTACTGTGATCTAAAATTTCCATTGCCGCTTTCGATAGTTTACTAAAAAGTTATAAAATCTTCTGCCATAGGTTCCCGTTATCGTGATGGCGTTCGCATGATCTTTGTGAGGTCCACCTGGCATACCTTGTATTTGGTTTCATTAACATGTGACGGTCTTGAATCATGATAGTAGTGTCAATTAATTTAGAATTGGTTTCAAGAGTAAAAGATTTTTACGAATAAAAAGATTTTACAGCCATCTCCCCTCACATGTTTTATTTTTCTGCATTCAATACAACTACTTAAGGATGATATTTTTATATCTTCCTCTAAATCCATCTTTGTGGTGTAATAAAATAAATATTTTATAAGTTACTGCTGCAAAAAAATAAACTTGCCGCAGTGATCTTGATATAATCCTTTTATTCTCATAAACGTCATGAAGGAGTCCAAACATGGAAGGGAAACGAGTCAGAGAAAGCATTGTCGTGATGGCTCAACAGATGAACCCTCATGATGCGAATCCTGCGGGCAATGTTCATGGTGGCGCTATTATGAAACTCATTGATACTGCTGCAGCTGTTGTTGCAGCGCGGCACGCGAGATCCAATGCAGTTACCGCATCCATTGACCGGTTGGACTTCCATAATCCCGTTTTTGTCGGTGAGTTTGTAACCCTCAGAGCAAGTCTGAACCTCGTGGGAAGAACTTCGATGGAAGTGGGTGTCCGCGTGGAATCAGAAAATCTCATTAGCGCTGAGAGGCGTCATACTGCATCAGCCTATATAACCTTCGTGGCTCTTGACATAAACGGCCGCCCCACTTCATTGCCTCCACTAATCTTAGAGACAGATGAAGAGAAGCGTCGAAACAGGGAGGCGAAAGCACGAAGGGAGATGCGCCTCGCTGAAAAAACAAAGGAAAAAGAATGTCAGCTTGATCCCGACATCTGTTCATGACACTCTACCATTCAATTCCTTTTGATTGTAAGAACGTTTGAGCTGTTTTAAGCCCCAACCTTGCGGCGGCTTGAGTATCTATTATTTCCTGTTTCTGATTTCCCATCATTCCATACGCGGCACCGCGGTTCTTGAAAGCCACAGCGAATTTGGAGTTAAGCGCAATGGCCTTATTGAAATCTTCAATAGCCTTTGCGGGGTTTTCCAACTTTGTATAGCATAGGCCACGAGTGTCATACGCCTCAATAAATTTCGGATTCAGTTCGATGGCTTTATTAAAATCCCCTATCGCCTGATCCAGATTTCCTAACTCCGAATAGCTGCGCCCCCGGGCATAATAAGCCAAGACCAGTCCAGCCTCCAATTCGCATGCTTTGGTAAACGCCATGATTGCTTCCTGGTGGTTTCCGGCAATCTGCATCGTACATCCCTTGCCTATCCAGTCCACGGCTCTCAACTCTTTCTTGTCATCCGCTTTTTTATAGTGAATATAACTCCAGATGAACAACGTCAGGCCGATAATTGTACAAACAATAAAAGATGCCGGACTTGTCTGATACTTAACATCGATCATATAGCCAGACAGAGGCATTAAAAAGGAGACTACCTGGAGAATGATATATACATTTCTTGAATAAGGTTGTTTCATAGACATTTTAATCCTTTGCGGCCATGGGTATCATTTCACTGAGTCTGGGCAGCAATTGACGATTACTGATGGCACGATATTTCAGTATGAGTGAAGAGAAGAGCATCGATCATCCCGAAAACTGCCGGAATGCCCCGCCTTGTCGCAAGGCACTTCACTTCGTCACTGATTTTTTTAGTGTAATAATGGCTGCTTCGTTATCGCTCGTCGACATAATCACTTTTACAGGACATTTATCAAGGCTTGTGGTGGCATATAGGTATCCAATATTTATATCCTTGTGTACCAACAAACCCGTAACAGTTTTTAGTGCCCCCGGCCTGTTATCGAGTTCGACTATGATTACATCACGTATCTCGACAGAACCAAACCCTCTTTCTTTTATCGCTTCGCTTGCACGAACAGTATCATTTACAACAAGCATGATGGCCGATTGTTTTGATCCCGGCATTTCATAGCCTGCGATCGCCTCGATGTTGATGCCGCGATCCGCCAGATACGCCGCCATTACGTCCAACACACCAATTTTGTTTTCTACAATTACTGAGATCTGTTTTGCCAGCACCGCTTTCTTTAACATCTCTTGACCTCCTTTCCTTGGTTACCATTACATTATATTGCTGTACCTTTGCCTGGATTGCCTGCGAATCCATCCACGCCGGGTGAGTTTCAAAACCGAAAATGATGACCGGCAAAATATGTCCGGGCAATTTCAACATGAGGTTCAAGGATAGAGCGTTGAGACGGCATGTCCTCTGCAGAACACAAGCCCTGGATTCCCTCGATATAATTTACCTTTTTGTCGTTGTAGTATACAGAGAGATCCTCTTTATGTCAAAGGGATAATAACAACATGTTAAAAGGCGCAGATGTTCACTTGATTCCTTGAATCCTGAAGCCATCGGCATCAGCCTATGGTAGTTCAATCCATAAAAATTTGTAGAAAATATTCGATAAAGTGAATACAATGAAACGGACGCTTCAGCGATCCCGGAGTGTCATGCCGCACGGGATACGGCAGCCAGAGTTGATTATAATCTGACTGTAATTATCTACTATTTTACAGGCTACACAATGAAAATCGAAATGAATTTGTTCGCCTCGCTATCACGCTACATGCCGGATAAAACCGGGAGGCACGGCAACCAAATCCTCGAGATAACAGAGGGATCCACTATCGTTGAAATTCTCAAAGGGCTGGGAGTCCCCCTTGAAAAAGTTAAAGTGATATTTCTGAACGGGCTTCATGCAACAGGAGAAGAAGTGCTGAAAGAAGGGGACAGAATAGGGGTTTTCCCACCTATTGCCGGGGGTTAGGCAACCTTAATCTGTAAAAATACTTCTTTGTTTTGCCAATCCATTTCCCGCAATCCATCCGGATCGAAATTTCTGCCATCCACAAGGGCTGAGCGGAGGCCTTTCCGAAAATCATCGGCATGAGACTTGAGAATCTCATGCAGGGTATTTCCACTGACCAGGATGCCGTGTTCCAAAAACATGGGGCCGAGCTCACGAAGCGGCAGATTGAAAAGTTTTATAAACACTTTACCTGGTTTTTGTGTGGCTGATGTCGTTTCTCTCTTGTAGGATATCTGATCACGCATGGGGGCATAGTAGCCGCCCCTCCGCATCACGGCGCCAACCAGTCCCGGGAGGGCCGCCGAAAGGGACAGGGTTTCCCCATCCCCGACAATCGCCGTGTCCACGTTGTCAACCGGTTTGCCGTCCAGGAAGATGGTCTGTATCCTCTTTTCCAGATAATCAGGTGTTACAACACCATGGTGTTCGCAAAGAAATGCTCTCACGCTGCATCCCACGTTTCCCTCGACTCGAAATCCGGATTGGAGAAGTTGAAAGAATGCAGGAAAGAGGGTAGGCGCAAGGGTCAAGTATATGTGGTGGGGAGGAGATTTTTGTGAAATTTCTTTCATGGTATGTCAATCCCATAATGAATGAACAGGGTGGCCCGCTTCAGGCCACCCTGTTAAAATGCCGCCAATATTTTCCTCTACCAGTCGAATACCCTGTCCAGATCCTCATCCTTTACCTGGAACGCGATGTTATGGGGCGGAAGGAGTTCTTTCTTGAAAAATTCGGGCAGCCGGTCATGCTCTTTCGTGAAACCGGCCCGGGCATTGAACTCCCGTTCCATTGTGAGCACTTTCTTGCCCAGTTCTGTCACGTCATTCGCGGTCAGGTTCAGGCCGTAAAAGGCATTGAGCATATCGAGCAGTGCCTGGAATGTATCCGGCTGATCAAGTACCGCAAAGGCGATAAAGAGGCACATGCCTGTAGAATCTATAGCCGCCGTGGCGATCTGGAGGTTCCTGGAAAGCTCGATTTGGCCTTCCGGTTTGAGCGGATCCACAAACCCGCCCACCTTGAGGATGTTCGTGGCGACGGCGTACCCGGCCGTGTGGTCGGCCCCCATGGTACTGGTTGCATACGTTACCCCGATGCCCTGAACGGCCCGGGGATCATACGCCGGCAAAGCCTGCCCCTTCACTACAGGGACCCTTTCGACACCGAATACTTTCCCGGTGACGGCGGCGCCATTTCCGAGGATTCGGCCCAGGTCAGTGCCTTTCCCGACCTCTTTAATAAGCCTGATGGCGGCGTCGGCATCACCGAACTTCGCCAAACCCGCCTCCATGGCAACTGCAATAGTTGCCCCCATCTCGATGGTATCCAGGCCGTAGTCGTCATCAAGACGGTCCAGCATGGCGATGGCGTCGATGTCGTCAATGCCGCAGTTTGCACCGTGAGCCCAGACCGTTTCGTATTCCGGCTGCTTGGTGAGATACTTGCCGTCTTTATCCATATAAACGCCTGAACACTGGATGACGCAACCCCGGTGACATCCGTGGGTTACAATACCGCCGCGTGCCTTTTCCAATTCAGCTTCCGTTTCTCCGCTGATCTTTGAGGTTCCCGCAAAGCGGCCCAAGAGGAAGTTGTTGGTGGGGTATGCGCCGGCTTCGTTGATGATATTTGCCAGAATGTTGGTTCCAAACGCGGGAAGTCCCTCGCCGGTGACGGGATGTTTTTTGAGTCCGTCAACCCATGCCTTATTCGCTTTCGTGAATTTCTCCGGATCTTTGGGAGTGCGGTTCTTAAGTCCTGTCTCATCAAGGACTATAACCTTCACACCTTTGGAGCCCATGACGGCGCCACTCCCGCCCCGGCCAGCGTGGCGGCAAGGATGCTGATCTGTGTCGGTGAATGCTACCGAAGCGGCGGACATTTTCATCTCACCTGCCGGTCCAATGGAGATGCAGGCGATCCTGTCGCCGAACTCCTTCTTCATCTTATCCACCAGGTCGTAATTACCCAGCATCTTCAGGCTGTTGTCGGGGGTTATCTTTACCCCTTCCTTGTTGATAAAAACCTTGTAGAGGGTGTCGTCTTTAGGTTTTCCTTCCAGGATAATTGCCGCGTAGCCGAGTCTCGCCAGCACCTGGGAAGGCTGACCTCCTGAGTTGGATTCTTTGATGCTGCCTGTCAGCGGGCTTTTGCAACCCACGGAAATTCGTCCCGACTGGGCGGCGGCCGTCCCGCTCAGCAATCCCGGTGCGATGACGAGCTTATTGTCCTCGCTCAACGGGTGGCAGAGGGGGGGCACTTCTTTAGAAATTACCGATGAGGTCATAGCCCGGCCTCCTAAACCGGCATATTCCCCCAGTGGAACAACATTAACTTTTGGGCCGCCATCAGCCCCCATATTGAATCTGAGAATTTTGTCCATAAGCGTCCTCCTTTCCTGGTGAGTTTTCTCGCAAGATCATAGACCTCCCGGTCCTGAATCCTTGACAAAGTCCCATTAAAAGATCGCGGGAACGTTGTTGAAAGGTAAATGAAAGAACTGTTCTGTTGCTGTAAGGCACTATAAGTGGAAAAAGTGCAAAAAGAATCGGGAAGGTTAGAAACGGGAACTTACATATATAAATAATACTATGTTATTGTTAACACGCGTGTCAAGAAAAACGTGAAACGAATCCATGGAAACTCTTCGTTGGATCAAGTACGTAGCTTAAACCAGCGAGAAAAGAACCGGTTCAAATAAGGATATGTGCATAAGAAATAGTAGGGTACTGTAGGCAGTGTGTACTGTGTGAAACAAATACTTGCGTGAATGTCTCTATGTATGCATGATTGATATGGCGCATTTGTGAATTCTAGTGGGAATGAGAAATAGGCCTTCTTTTTTTTAACATGGTCTCATACAATTTCGTGCCGATCTCGATGCCGCGATCGATAAAATCAGGACCGTATATTTTGCCGGTGCGGGTTCGAAAAGTGTTCCGGATACGCTCAATCCCCTCCATGCCTTTTAAAAACCTCTCGATGACAGCATCCAGGGAAACCTTTCTGTATTCTACCATGTCCCATAGCATCTCAGTGAAGTTGTCCGGTCCCCAGCGGAACTTGTCGGCATCGTAGAGGGCATCCGACAAAAAGCGGGCCAGCGGGTCTTCCAGGGAATCAGCGGTGCGAAACGCCTCGTGATTGCCGATGGCGCCGGTAATGGCTGTAATTTCATGTGCTGGCAGGGTAAAAAAGGCGAGCAGTTTTCCCGCTTCCTCAGCGCTCACGCGTGCGTGATCCTTTTCCAGTCGCCGAATATCATGGAGGACGCCGGCAACATGGGCGAGGAGAACTATACGACGGACTTCCCGCATTGGGAGGACATGACTGTTTTCTATGAGAGAAATCGCTCCGGCATCGATGGCAACCTTGCGTACATGGCTGATGCCGTGGCCGATATAGTCTTCCCGTTCCCTGACAAGAGCGAGACACTCCTTCACGAGAGGTGAAGACCTGAACAGCCGCCGGGACCTCTCCACTTCCCTCATTTTTTCCCGATAGAATTTCGGAATTTCTACGGAGCGGCCGATGTTCCTGGCTATCTTTCTTGCTTCTTCAAGTTCTGGGACCAAACCTTGTTCTTCTCCGGTTTGTGATGCTACGTAAGGTTTTAAAAATTCTCAGGCGCACCCGGCATCTAATATTTGCGGAGCAGGTATTCCACGACTTTCTCAAGATGACGCAGAGTGTTGCATTCCCGGGCTATAGTGCAGTAGGGGAGATATGCCTCCATGTCTGAATCTCCCGATCCCCAGAGAGACGGTGTTTCTGGGTTCAGCCATATCAACCGCCCGCATCTCTCGGAAATGAAACGGAGGGCTTCGGTCCGGGGATTCCAATAGTTGTTGCGGGCGTCTCCCAGGATGATTACGGTTGATCTCTTTGTGAGGCAATTGGAATATTGATCCCGGAAATCACAAAAGGAACTTCCATAATCCGTCCGATTCATAAGAATCGGGAGTCCGGCTCCTGACTTGAGCCTGGCCAGGGCCTCCTGCAGCGGATATTTTTCAAAGAGATGGCTGACTTCCACAAGGTTCGAACAGAACGTGAAGGATCTGATTCTGGAAATGACCTCATTCAGGCTGTATACAATGAGAAGGAAAAAACGGACGACATTCGAAACGGAGCGGCTCACGTCACAGATGGCTACGATTTCCGGCCGGTCCGTTCTCTTCGATTTCCAATGGATTTCGAAGGGGAGTCCTCCGTATATGATACTCTGCCGCATTGTTTTTTTGAAGTCCAGGTGTCCCCTCCGGGCAGCCTTTTGTCTCCTCGAGTATCGGTCCTTCAATTGCTTGACCATTCTCTGCACTATTGTATGGGTCCGCGACAGGTCGCGCATATCAAACGCGGAAAGGTGCATATTTTTCATAGAGCCCTCGGAGAGATCATTCAACCTTTGCCTGGTGTAGAGATCGAGTTGCTTTTGGATAAGACTTCTCACTTTCTGGATAAGGCTATCCCGCATCATTTCCAGGAACCGCGCCTGTGCGAGCCCCTCCTGTTCCCCTTCTTCAGCAAGTTTTCGAATATCCCTGTTGAGTGCCTCCATACCGAGTTCCTGAAATAGCCTTTGCGTGTAAAGGCCTTTCTGGGTGGGGGATTGAATGCTCCCGATATCGGCCCTTCCCACGGCCTCATTGAATGCTATGGTAAGCCCGCCTCCATCGCCCGCAAGAAAAGCCTGCGTGAGAAACGCCGCTCCCTGTACTGCGGGCGGAGGAGCGTTATTTTCAGCAGAAAAGCCCTCTCCGGCAACGTCATTGAAGGAAAAATAGTGCCGGAAACAGACTTCGAACGTCTCTTTCTCCGGCAGAGACTTGGCGAGCGAGGCAGAGAGGAAATCCTTTAGAATTCGACGGTCCGCATAGCCGGACAACTCTGCCGCCCGGAGGGCATCCATTGTTTCCGCCACGGATACCCGTACACCGGAACGGCGAAGGGTGGTGATGAAATTCTCAAGAATCCGATCCACTCAGGGCGCCTCCCGGAGGGCATGCTCCGTCAATGTACGGAGCTTTTCTTCCGTAACACGGACATCTTCCTGGGCTTTGAGAAACGTGTTCAAGGTGTTCCTGACCAGTTCCCTGTCCAAGTTTTCTGCATGGAGAAGAACCAGTGTTTTTGCCCAGTCGATAGTTTCACTCACGGAAGGCAGTTTTTTAATATCGAGTTTTCTGACCTGGTGTATGAAGGAGACCAGCTGCGCGGTCAGTCTCTCCGAAATGCCCGGGACACGGGTTCTGACGATTTCTCTTTCAAGCCCCTGGTCGGGAAATGAAATATAGAGGTGCAGACAGCGCCTCCTCAGGGCTTCACCGAGTTCCCGTGTGCTGTTACTGGTGAGAAACACAAAAGGTTGTGATGTGGCCTCTATGGTGCCGATCTCAGGGATGGATACCTGAAAGTCGGAGAGAATCTCCAGAAGAAAAGCCTCAAACTCATCATCGGATTTGTCAACTTCGTCAACAAGGAGGACGGCCCCGTCCTTTTCCTGGAGAGCCTTGAGAAGCGGTCTTGGTTCGAGGAACTGGGGGGAAAAAAAGATATCATCGTACTGGTGAAGTTTGTCGATGGATTCGGCAAGGCTCGTCTCTCCCTCGATGATCCGGTTCAGCTTATCTTTCAAAAGCTGGGTGTAAAGGAGTTGTTTTCCGTATTTCCATTCATAAAGGGCCTTAGACTCGTCGAGCCCTTCATAGCATTGGAGCCGGATCAGGGGCACGCCCATAAAGGAGGAAACCGCCTTGGAAAGTTCTGTTTTACCTACGCCTGCAGGTCCCTCCACGAGTACGGGTTTTCCCAGGTGGTACGCCAGATACACCGTATGCGCAATCTGTGTGGTGGCAATGTATCCAACATTCTTGAGGCCCCGGTGGACCTTTTCTACCGTAGAAAATTTATCAGTCACCATGCTCATCACACTTTTCCTTTATTCCTGTCTTGAAGCCGCATTAAATTTCTGAAAAAAACTTTCCAGGATCTTCTTGAAAGATGCAAGCTCTTCCGCGGTAAATCCATCCTTGATTTCCCGATTCACCTTCTTTACAATCTTCTTTGCTTTTTCCATTTCCTGTATGCCTGCCGGGCTAACATACACATGTGATGCCCTTCGGTCATTCGGGCTGGCGTTTCGCCGAACGAGGCCTGCCTTTTCAAGACGGTCCACCAGACCGGTGATGGTGGAATTGTCTATGGATAATATCTGACTCAATTCGCTCATGGTCCTGCCGCCCTTTTCCGCGAGCAGGAACAGGATACCTGCCTGGGCCGGGGTTACCCTGATATTATTCCTCATCATGACATTGCCGAGGTGAGTCCGGAGTTTTTGCTGGGCGGTGAAGATGAGATAAATAAGCCTGTCGTCTTCGGCCATTTGAATACCCTCAGTGGAATACATCTGCCTGTCTATTTTTATTTGGCACACCAAATAAAAAATGTCAAATGGAATTCTGTGTGGCGGATTTGGATTGCAGGCAAGAGCAAGGAATTGAAGTTAATCAGGGACAGCCTTTTTTTAAAAAGCTGTCCCTGTAAGGTGTTGATGCATGCAATTCCTTAAATATGGGCAGGGAACATTCTCTCTTCGATGGCTTCTTCAATTGCGTGAATGCTGAAAGGTTTTGAAAAACATATGTCGGCGCCTGCATTTTTAAGTTCTTTCAGCGCACGAAAACATCCGCTCATGCCAATGACAAAGATAGTGGAAAATTGTGCTTTTAAGTATTGGCAAATTTCAGCGCCTCCCATCCTTGGCATTTCGGCGTCTGTGATAACGACGTCATATGCATTGTTCCTGAGCCGCTCAATAGCCTCAACACCATCGTATGCTTTATCTACATCATGGCCTGAGAGTTCCATGGCGGAAAACAGAATATCTACAATTTCCGAACTGTCATCTACGACCAGTAATTTCATGGCATGCCTCCATACATCATTAGTTTGATGTTTATGCACCTATCCGCAATCGATCACTACACCAAGAATACCCCGAAGCCATGTCGGCTTCTCCTTAATTCAAATTCTTTCTATCTCCGCAGAACAGTTCGATGCAAGAGATTGAAACAACCGCGTTTTGTCTTTTCCATGCAGAACTTCTTTAATTCCCGGGCTGTTCATCCCTGGGTGAACATTTTTGCAAGATCCCCTATTGATTGTGCATAGAGACCAGAAAAACAGAACCAAAATTAGATAAATGATTATGTATAAAATGTAACTGCCCCTTTCGTACTGGAATGACATTATGAGCATGAGTTATTCACTTTAGTGATTAACCGCTATACTTAATGATCACGCCCTGGAATTGTTATGCTTAGTAATACAGCAAGAGGTGTACCAGGTGGGGCAATATGGTGTATAAGTTATTGATATTATTCTGTAATATCATGTACGCCTTTCTGAAAAGTGCAGGGGTAAGTCAAAAAATTGTATGGATTATCATACAGTCAGAAAGGAAAAAAACGGGAATGTATATGTAATACGGTAATCTTTATGTGAAGGATTTTTCCTTCACCCCTGTCGGAAATCAAGGGGGTTTACATTGTATTTTTCCAGCAGAGCATAGAGATCAGCCCTGTACTTGCCTGCCAGTTTGGCAGCCTGGCTGACATTGCCCCTGCTGATTTTCATCAATTCAATGAGATAACTTCGCTCAAAATCCTGTTTGGATTCCTTGAATGATCTGAAAGTGCTTTCATCAATTTTCTGGGTTGGCAGAATTATAAGATCATCTGTGATCACATCATCTCTTGCCATTACGGCGGCGCATTCAATGATGTTCTCCAATTCCCGTACATTTCCGGGCCAGGAATATATCATGAGCTTCTGCAGGGCCTGTGGTGTTATGGCCGTGATCTTCTTATTCATCTTTTTTGCAATATTTTCTATGAAGTGTTCCGTTAAAAGAGGTATATCCTCCTTCCGATCCCTTAAAGCCGGCATCCTGATCGGAAAAACATGTATCCGGTAGAAAAGGTCACTGCGGAAATTTCCTTTTTCAACTTCCGCTTCAATATCCTTATTGGAGGCGGACATAATCCTTATATCAACTTTGACGTTCTTCTGTGCTCCCAGCGGATAAAATTCTCTTTCCTCGATTGCTTTTAGGAGTTTTCCCTGCATGGCAAGGGGAATCTCGGATATTTCATCGAGGAAAATGATGCCGCCATCAGCCTGAACGAAAAGCCCCTTTTTATTTCCCGTCGCCCCAGTGAAGGCGCCTTTTTCAAAACCGAAAAGCTCGCTTTCGAGAAGGGTGGCTGGAATTGCAGCGCAATTTATCGAAACGAAGGGTTTTTCCTTCCTGTCGCTGAGTTGATGCAAAGCCCTTGCAATCATTCCTTTTCCTGTTCCACTTTCCCCGCTGATGAACACATTTGAGTTTGACTCCGCTGCAAGATGAGTCAACTCAAGGACCTTATGTATCGATTCGCTCATGCCTATAATATTCGGAATCGTATAATTTTGCTTCACAATATTCCTAAGTCTCTTGACCTCTCTCGAAAGTTTTAATTTCTCAATACCATTTTTGACCTGCAAGAGAAGTTCACGATGATCAAAAGGCTTCGTCAAATAGATATACGCCCCCTCTTTCATTGCCTCTACGGCACTTTCAATGGTCCCATACGCCGTAAGGATTATAACAGGAAGATCAGGATCAATCTCACGAATATTCTTCATGAGATCGATGCCGTTTCCACCGGAAAGCTTCAAATCAAGAATCGCGAGATCATATTCATTCTTTACCGCCAGATCCTTTGCTACCTCTATTTCCGAAGCAGCTTGAACCTGATAGCCTTGCGATTCGAGTCTCATCTTAAGCACTTTTAAAATATTTACGTCGTCATCGACGATTAAAATCTTCTCCATCACTGACCTCATTACCGTTTTGGAAATGTTTTCCTTTTTTCTTTTAATTTCATATCCACTTCTTTCATCTGCGCAATTTTCTTTTCCAGCTCCTCCACCTGACGTTCTAATGTGTCAATCTGTTTCCGCTGTGTGACCGCCTGACTTTCGTGCGAATCAATCAGCTTGCGCTGTGTCATTATCCTCTTGTCTTTGCTGGTGATCTCATTGATAAGCGATATCATCAGTTCACTGTCCTGTCTATGCCCACTTTCCGGGTAATTCTTCAGGAGTATCTGAAAAAATTCCAATGACTTCTGATAGTCCTTGTGCTGATTCCCAGGGTAAGCATACACAATACCCATTTTGAAAAGGGCTCTGTCACCAGCCTGGGGGTACAGTTTTAAAATCAGTTCATATTTACTCAGCGAGGCCTTGTAGTTGCCCTGTTTAAAAAAATTATTCGCTTCTTCAAAGGACGGTCTGGCCAGAAATCTTTGATATACGTGGGCACACCCGCACATGACCATTGTTGCTGCTATGATACAGGCAAAGAAAACGTGAAGGTACTTCCCTCGCCCACTTTGCTTTTTACCCATATATGTCCTCCATGCGCATTTATGATATGTCTCGCGATTGCAAGGCCCAGTCCTGTTCCCCTTATGGCCCCTCTCCTGTCATCGACACGTTTGAATTTCTCAAAAACCTGCATCAATCCATCTTCGGGAATTCCCCTGCCATTATCCGATACAGATATTTCTACGGTTCGGTTTTCTTTGTTATTCCTGGCAGAAACGGATATCTTTCCTTCCTCAGGTGTAAACTTCAACGCGTTGCTTAACAGATTTTCCACAACTTCTTCAATTTTTTCAGTGTCCATACGCAGTAAGGGAATACCTTGTGGAAATTCAAGAGTAACATCCATGTTCTTCTTCCGGGTAAGAGGCGACAGCTTCTGGATGTTTCGTTCTATGATAGGACGAAGATCTGCCGGTTGAAAAGAAAAAAACATTTTCCCTGCTTCCATTTGTGATAAATCCAGGATGCGGTTAATAGATAATATTAACCTCTCACATTCCGAGTTGATCACCACGAACAACTCCTCCTGCTTTTCGGGAACCTTTGAGAAAACACCCTCCTGAAGCATGCACGAGGCTTCCTTGATTACTGTTAATGGTGTGCGAAGCTCATGTGACAGATGGCTGATATAGTCAATTTTCATCTGATCCAATTCCTTTAGCCGTTCACACATCATATTGAAAGTATCCGCTAATTCTCTGATCTCAGGCGGGGAGGAAATCTTCAGCGGTTCACCGAAATTGCCGCCCGCAACTTCTTTTGCCTTTTCACCAAGTTGCTTTATAGGTAAATTTATACTCCGCGTATTGATGAGGGATATGAGAACAACCAAAAAGATAGAAAAAATTCCCGAAATATTAATAATATCAGTTACTCGAGCTGATACCTCTTTTGATTTCTGCAATTTTGAATTTCTGTCTTCGGTCGAAACTCTCACGAAATTTCGCAGTTTCTGATCAGTGTCACGGAAAATTTGCGCCTTCTCGATCTCATATGCTTGATATGTTGGTTCCAGTTCCTTTCTATCAGGCATCAGCGACACCCTCTCATCAAACAACACATCATAGCGAACCTGGGCTTTCTTGATGTCTGTCAATAAACCACGCTTGATATCGGTATCTGCCATCGTTTCCAGCTCATTTACTTTTTTTGCAAGGTCAGTGTTTGTTTGCTTGTATTGTCGATAGTAGTCCGGATCTTTGGATATAAGATACTTTGCTTCCGCTGCCGTCAGACTATATAGATCATCCAGTGTCTCTTCGGCAAGCTTTATAATACGTGAATCGTGCATGACAATGGAGTCGATAAGCCGGTTAAGATCATTCAGGTACATGATGATATGTGTGCCACTCATACCGACTACAAGAATCATCAAAAAATAACTGATGATCAGCCTATTGAAGATTGTAAGTTTCAGTGTCGGCCTCCTTTGCCATATCCATCTTGTAAAAAAACCGTGTCTCAATGCATTGATTCGATACTGTTATAATGATTTGTAAGTCGTCAACCAAAGAAAGCCTGCCTCATTTCCTTTTGAAATGGATCGCACTTTTTTACACCGGCTGGGGAGTGAGGTTGTGAATGGGGAAGACATGCTTTTCGATGTATGTCATAACGCGGTGTGCTTCGGCTCGGGCCTCGGCAATCCTGGAAGCGGAGATGAAGGGGTACGAGTCACGAAGAGAAGCGCCTTCGATGGCCGCGGCTGCCCGGCCGCCCATCTGTCCGAAGTAGTCGCTGTCCGGTTCGGCATCGTGGAGCACAGCCCAGGCGAGTGTCCAGTCGCGGGCGATATTGCGGGGATTGTATCCCCCTGCGCCGAGCATAAGCATCTTCGGTACGAGCTTTCGCACCTCGTGAATGACCTCAGTGTAAATATTGTTTGTCAAAGACAGATGCGACATGGAATCGGTGTACATAGCATCAACGCCGGCGGCAATTACGCAAATATCTGGTTTGTATTTGCGGGCGAGGGGTAAGACAATGCGTTTAAACACTTCGCCGTAGATTTTATCCTCTGTGCCGGGGGCAAGGGGAACGTTGATATTGTAACCCAAGCCCTTACCTTCGCCAAGTTCGTTTTCAAATCCGGAGTTCCAGGGGAAGAGCGTTCGCGCAGACTCGTGGAGGGAGATGGTGAGGACGCAGGGTTCGGCATAAAAGGCGAACTGAACGCCATCACCGTGATGGGCGTCGATATCGAGATAGAGGACGCGGCGTTTCTCCTGGAGAAGGTACTTTATGGCGATGACAATGTCATTAAGATAGCAGAATCCGGCTGCAAAGTTAGGGCCGGCATGATGGAAGCCGCCTGTAGGACTAAAGACAATCTCAATGTTCGGTTGCGAGATCAGCAGGTCGGCGCCCATTACAGAAGCGCCGACAGCAAGCATGGAGTATTCAAGAACACCGCGGGCCACCGGATTGTCTCCTGTTCCGATACCGTAGGAAAGCATGAGGGGATTGAATACCCCGCGGGAAGCCATCACGAGGTAATGATAATAGTGGATATCGTGGAAAACGAGAACAGAATTTTCGTCGATGGATCCAGGCTCCATGATCCGTGTGCCGGGGAGGTTGAGAAGATTGTGACGCGCACACATATCGAGGAAAAGTCGTGAGCGGGCGGTGATGAAGGGGTGGTCTCTACTGATTGTAAATTCCTCGAACCGGGGCGAGTAAATGATTACGGAGCGTGTGTCGGGCATAATGCTCTGTCCGAAGAGGTAATCGGGTGATGCAATGCGACCTGTAGATGGCGAAACGGGAGTGATGATTTCTGATAGTTCCGGTGTTTCAGGCACTTTCGCGAGGTCGAGTTCAAGCTCAAGCTCATTGGCCTCACGGCGGACCTCACGAAATCCAACCTTGTGATACATGCGGAGCGCGCGTGCGTTATTGCGGCTTTCGAATACCCAGACTTTTTTGTATCCGAGGCGTTTGGCAGCGGCGAAAAGGAGGTAGGTGACAATGTTCCCGATGCCGCGATTCTGAGTCTCGTTGTGAACAAAGAGGGTGAACTCGACAACATCCAATCCGGACATGGGGTAAAGCATGCCATGGGCGATGATGGCATCTCCCAACTCTGCCTTCAGATTCATTGCGGTACGGAGGGAACTTTGAATCCATTCAACGCGGGTGTTATGGTCGACGGGAGGCAGTCCCTGGATGGCGGCTTTGGGCTCGTAGGTGTCGTACATTCGCGTCAGGGCGTCCAAATCGGCATCGCCGCATGGCGACACGGTGACGACTTCTTTTTTCTTATCGAGAGCCGAATATGGCCATAAATCGAGTTTAGTAAATTGTTCCCGGTTGTCCAATGAGACTGTATTCCTTACTATTTCACGGTGTACCCCCGGGCATCAAGGCACGCACCCATAGCCCGCCGGTACTCCGCATGCTTCTTGC
>CAZMBE010000032.1:0-31721 GCA_964564625.1 uncultured Syntrophaceae bacterium
CCCCTTTTCCCCCTTTAAGCACCGAATTTTTCCAACCTTCTTGCATGGGCAAGGGCGAGTCCCATGAGATGAACCGTCGGCATCCGCCCTAACCCTCCTGTGATGCAATCCCTCTCGCCGAAATGTTCTACCCGGTCCGGCCTGCAGGTTGAGGAATACAGGAGTATCGGCAGAGGATGCCAGCTATGGGAGGCAAGGGATGCCGGCGTAGAATGATCTCCGGTTACCACCAACACATCGGGATTGAGCTCCGTAACCTGGGGGATCAGAGAATCCACCTCTTCGATCACTTTTACCTTGGCGTCGAAATTCCCATCCTCACCCCGCGAATCCGTTGGCTTTACATGCACGAAAAAGAAGTCGTACTTTCCGTAATTTTCGCGAAGAGCAGTTATTTCCTCCCTGATAGTTCCGGGCTGCGGGCCGATTACCATACCTAAAAGCCGGGCAATACCACGATACATAGGGTAGCTGGCAATTGCCAGAGCGTTAAGACCGAACCGTTCATTTAAATAGGGATACCTCCGATACCGTGAATACCCGCGAAGGAGCAACATGTTCGCCTTTTCTTCATCGGAAAGAACTTCCCGAGATTTATCAATGAGACTCCTTAAAATGAGTGACGTTTCTTCCGCCTCCGGCACAAGGGCTTTCGGTGGAAATGGCGCATGACCTGTTTGTTGAGGATCCGTTTCCTGTATTTCATCCCTCAGGCTGTCTCCCCGAAGGGCGAGAAGAGCGCGGTGCTCCCGGACAGGTTCAAAGATAACATCCACATCCGATAGTTTACTGATATTTTTTTGGAGTTTCCCGCAGATACGCGCGTTGGTTTCATTGTCGATACGACCAGCGCGCCGGTCGGTCACAATACCGTCCCTGTCGATCGTGGCAAAATTGATACGTATCAAGAGGTCCCGCTCGGTCATGGGAAAATCTATCCCTGCAGCCTCCAGGATACCTCTGCCGATATTGTTCTTGATCGGGTCGTAGCCGAATAGCGCGAAGTGCGCCGGACCGCTCCCTGGTGTAATACCATAACCGATGGGATCAAGAAGACCGCAGACCGATTTTTTCGCCAGAGCATCAAGATTCGGTGTGCGGGCTGCCTCAAGTTCCGTGCGCTCCCTCCCCTCCATGGGCAGGCCACCAAGGCCGTCCATGATGAGAAACACTATCTTGGTGTCATTTGGTATGACAAGACTGTCAATAAATTCCGGATCCATGTGGCACCTCATAAAAGCCTTTCCAAATTGGATTCAGGTAGCACGAAAGAAATGGTTCTTTCGGACACCAATTTCGTTGTTGCTTAAACTCTTTCCAGCACTATGGCCATTCCCTGCCCACCGCCAATACACAGGGTTGCCAGACCCAAATTCAGGTTTTTCTTTTTCATCTGCATGGCCAATGTGTAAGTGATTCTAGCGCCCGTACAGCCAATAGGATGGCCGAGAGAAATTCCACTGCCGTTGATATTACACTTGTCTAAACCGATTTTTAACTCTCTCATGCTGGCTATTGCCTGTACCGCAAAAGCCTCGTTCAGTTCAATCAGATCGATGTCTTTCATGGTAAGGCCAAGTTTTTTGAAAACCTTACGTGTCGCCGGAATGGGCCCTAGTCCCATATAGGCCGGGTCAACGCCGCCTGCGGCGAATCCTTTGATCTTTGCGAGGGATTCCAGACCAAGTTCTTTGGCTTTTTCCGCGCTCATGACAACCACTGCCGCGGCTCCATCGTTGATGCCCGAGGAGTTCCCCGCGGTCACCGTCCCTCCTTCCTTCTTGAAGGCAGGGGGAAGTTTGGCCATTTTTTCGAGGGAAGTATCCATAGGGCGTTCGTCTACTTTAAATACAACCGGATCACCTTTTTTCTGAGGAATTGAGACGGGTACAATCTCTTCCGCATACGTTCCGTTGGTAATGGCTTCCCGCGCCCTTTGATGGCTCAGGAGAGAAATCTCATCTTGTTCTTTCCTTGTAATCCCGTATTTTACCGCAATATTCTCCGCGGTGAAACCCATATGGTAGCCGTTGAATATTTCATAGAGACCGTCATATACCATGATGTCCGTAATCTGACCGAAGGGCATGTTCATGCGGTATCCCCAGCGGGCATCTGTAAGGCCATAAGGGGCGTTGCTCATATTTTCCATTCCCCCCGCAATAATGGCATCGGCATCACCGGCGGCAATGATCTGGGATGCCAGGGTTATGGCCTTCATGCCGGAAGCGCAGACTTTATTAATCGTGAATGCATTGGTTTCTTCGGGAAGACCCGCATAGATGCCGGCTTGCCTCGCCGGGTTCTGTCCCAAGGCGGCCTGGAGGACATTTCCCATAATACATTCGTCGAAATATACCGGCTTCAATTCCGTGTCGTAATCATAGTACTTCCTGTTGAGGTCCGTTATGTCGAATTCACCGAAGACATCGGGGCGGCTGGATTTCACAAAGTCACTGAGCGCCGGCCTGAGTCCAGCTCTTTTGATCGCCTCCCTGATAACCAGCGCACCAATGTCGACCGTTCTCACACCATTCAGCGCACCTCCAAAATTGCCGACAGCGGTTCTCGCACCACTCACAATCACAATTTCTCTCATGGTAGACCCTCCTTACACTAAAGTAGAATGTCTGGGATGTTATGAAGAGTGAAATGAAAAACCTTGAAAGCAGATCATTCCGCACATATCGCTGTTAAGAACTGCGCATATCAATTGAGTCTACAAATTCTACTTCGCGAGGAACCTTGTAAGAGGATAAATATGTTCTGCAATGCCTTGTAATATCCCTTTCCTCAGCTGGCACATCCGGATTCCTGACAATGAGTGCCTTTACAATTTCTCCCCTCAGCAGATTAGGCTCACCCACGACCATGGAGGCCTTTACGGCCGGATGAAGCTCCAAAACCGCTTCAACCTCCCGGGGATACACATTAAAACCGCTGGTGATAATCATTCTTTTTTTCCGGCCAGTGAGGAATATATATCCATCCTCGTCGATCCTGGCCAGATCACTCGTGTAAAGCCAGCCGTCTCTGATGACACGGGCAGTTGCTTCCCCGTCTTTGTAGTAGCCCTTCATCACGTTCTCACCCCTGATGAGAAGCTCCCCAATCCCGTTCGCTGGTAATTCATTCTCCTGATCATCAACTACCTTCGCTTCCACACCGGGAATCAGCGTCCCGATTGATCCCGGTTTGTGCACCCGATCCCGCCTGCCTACAGAACACACAGGAGATGCCTCGGTGAGACCATATCCTTCCCGCAACACGACCTTAAATTGGTTCTCAAAAACCGGGATAAATTCCGCAGGCATGGCTGAACCTCCTGTAATGCAGAAATCCAGCGAACTCACGTCATATTTCCCCGCTTCCTGATGCATGATCATGCCTAAAAAAAGCCGCGGTACCGCGGCGACATAGGTTACCTTTTCTTTCTGAATTGTGCTGAAAATGGCATCCATGGTAATGCGATCCTGTAATACGATGCTCGCACCAATACGGATGGCAGCTAACATATTCGCTACAGCGCCAAACGCATGAAAAAGAGGAATAACTGCAATCCCCCGGTCCTTATCTGTGGCATGATATACGCTCCTCAGAAGTTCGGATTGGGACAGGAGATTACCATGGGTGAGTACTGCTCCCAGAGGTTTTCCTGTGAGTCCCGCAGTATAGATAATAACAGCAGGATCATCGTTATCGATATCCGGCATTGTGAATGTGTGGGGGCCTCTCTCGACCATCTCGCTGAATGGTGAATCCGTTCCCAGACCGCTGCTCGTAATAATACTGCTACAAAGGGGGATATCCTCCCTTATTTCGTCATACCTTTTTGCCAGTAGCGTCTCTGTAATCAAGCATCTTGTATCACTGTTTCCTAAGAGATGACGAAGTTCATAGGCGGTGGAGAGAATATTCAATGTAACAGCAACAGCGCCAATTTTCTGAATAGCAAAATAGGATATGACCAATTCGGGACAGTTGGAAAGCATGATGGCAACCTTGTCTCCTTTTTGTACACCAAGATTCCTCAGACCGTGGGCGAAGGAATTTACGGCCCTGTTCAAGGCCTCATAGGTCAAGTACTTTCCATCATATATCAAAGAAATATTGTCAGCATATTGACGGCAACTATCTTCAAGCATTTGTCCCAGATTCATATTACTATACCAATCCTTTGTTTTTATGATTTTTAACACAAAAGTAAGGGGTTTTTCAAGAAGAACTCTTTTCCCTGAGGATTTTCCCTTGATGGAATGATCTTTTTCACCTATACTCCGGCATGAATTTTTAATCCGCACGGAAAGGGGGAAAATCATGAAGAGAATTATTGTATGTATTCTTCTGGTATTGACGTGGAGCGTATCTTACGCGGGAGCGGAATTGAAGGTGGGAGACAAAGCTGCAAACTTTATCTTGAAAGATTCTCTTGGGAAAGAATATACGCTTAATTCCCCGGAATTCCAGGGAAGGGTTGTCTACATTAATTACGCGGACATCGGCTCCAAGGACATGAACAAACATGTCGACGACACACTCAAGAAAGACCCGGGGATCGATCGGGGAAAAAGCTATGTCGGGTTCGGTATTGCCAACATGAAGGCAAGCATTGTACCTGATTTTATCATTGCCAGAGTCATAAAAAGCAAACAGCAGGAGACCGGCGCCACAATTTTGCTTGACGATAACTTCATCATTCTGAACAGCTGGGGACTGCAAAATAATGTTTCCAATGTAGTCGTCCTGGATAAGAAAAGAATCTGCCGTTATATTTATAAAGGCAAGCTGCCATCCGAGGAAGTTGATAAATTAATCAACACAGTGAAAGAGTATCAGGTTAAGTGAAGTGTGTACTCCTCACTCAAGACCAAGTTGGATCATCTTCGAAAAAAGTGCCGGTCTCTTGTGGATACATGCAGGAACTTTACACTTACTATCAATCCTCGAATCCTTTTTTACTGCGTAATGGGATAATTACTGTACTATTTCAATGGCTGTTATTATTGACGGAAAAAAAATAGCGCAGGAGATCAGGCACGAGCTCAAGGTACAAGGAACTCGTCTTAAGGAAGAAGCAGGTATAACACCCGGCCTTGGCGTAATCCTCGTTGGCGAAGATCCGGCGTCGCAGATTTATCTGCGGCATAAAGAAAATGCATGCAACGATGCCGGATTTTTTTCCCGGGAATTCAGACTCCCACAAGAGACTCACGAGAGTGCACTGCTCACTGTGATACAGGAACTTAATCAAGATATAAAAATTCACGGCATCCTCGTTCAGCTTCCTCTTCCACGCCATCTCAACACGGCAACCATTATCGAAGCAATTCATCCCCAAAAAGATGTCGATGGATTTCATCCCTATAATTTGGGGCGCCTCTTCACCGGCAATCCCTTCCATATGGCCTGCACGCCCAAAGGAATTCTAGAGCTTATGGATCGTCATGGAATCATAATAGAAGGCAAGGAAGCGGTCATTGTGGGGAGAAGCAATATCGTAGGAAAACCTCTGTCCCTCATGCTCCTCAACCGTCACGCGACAGTGACCATATGCCATACCAGAACGCGGCATCTGACGGAAATAACGAAACGGGCGGAACTACTTGTCGCTGCCGCGGGAGCACCGGAAATGATCAGGGGCGATATGGTCAGAGAGGGCGCTGTCATAATCGATGTGGGTGTGAACCGGATGAAAGACGGACGACTGGTGGGAGATGTAGCATATTCAGAGGTGGCAGTAAAAGCATCATATGTCACCCCTGTTCCCGGTGGCGTGGGACCCATGACCATTGCTATGCTGCTTGTCAATACACTCGAGGCCGCCGTCCGTTCGCTCGAATCCTCAAGATTATAATTCGAGCAACTTTCTCAGAGATGAAGCAAAAAAATACCCCCTCGTGCATACGCATCGAGGGGGTATTAATTACTTACATCTAAGCTATTTCAGACCCTGAATCGCTTTCATCTCTGCAATTGTTTTGCCGACGCTCGCCGCGGACTTGTCAAAGGCTGCTTTTTCTTCTGCGTTCAGCTTGAGCTCGATGATCTTCTCGATGCCATTGGCGCCAAGAACGGTAGGAACGCCAAAGCAGATGTCCTTCAGGCCATATTCACCATCCAGATAGGCGCAGCTGGGAATGAGACGTTTCTTGTCTTTCAGAATGGCCTCTGCCATGATTACGGCACCCAGCGAGGGCGAATAGAAGGCGCTCCCCGTTTTCAGCAGCGCAACGATCTCACCGCCCGCCTTTTTCGTTCTGTCCACAATCTGATCGAGTCTTTCTTTAGAAATGAATTCAGTTACCGGAATACCATTTACCGTGGAAAATCTCGGCATGGGGACCATATCATCGCCATGGCCGCCGAGCAATATGACCTTAATGTCCTCGATGGACATGTTCAACTCCATTCCGAGGAAGCACTGGAAGCGGGAACAATCCAGCGCGCCCGCCTGACCCATGACCCTGTTTCTTGGGAATTTGCTGGTCTTCAGGGCAAGATACGTCATTGTATCCAGGGGATTGCTCACGATGATGATGAAGCAATCGGGTGACGCCTTCACCACATTTTCCACCACAGAACCGACGATATTGGCGTTGATTTTCAGCAGATCTTCGCGGCTCATGCCGGGCTTTCTGGCAATACCTGACGTAATAATGACTACGTCGGAATTCTTCGTCTCTTCATAACCGTTCGTTCCAACGACATTGGCATCGAACCCTTCCATCGGAGCGGCTTCCATGAGGTCTAAAGCCTTTCCCTGGGGCATGCCTTCAATAATATCCATGAGAACAACATCACCCAGTTCTTTAATGGCTGCCCAGTGAGCGGCGGTAGCCCCTACATTTCCTGCTCCGATAACTGTAATCTTTTTACGACCCATAACAATATCCTCCTCTGTTATAAAAAATGTTTAAAAGTCAAAAAACTTTTTTTACGCCGCCTAAACACAATAGTTATCACACCGTGAAGGGCGGCGCTGCGATTTTCGGTTTCCACGAAGACTTATCCGGCCTCTTATGAACATGTGCGCATTTATGTTTCGCCAGACCGAAGTAGCTGAGAACCAGATTCTTCTTCATGAGCTGTATGGCCCGTGCCGGGTCAACACCCTTGGGGCATACGTTGGAACATTCTCCGGCATAGTGGCAGTTAAAAATGCCATGACTTCCCGAAACAAGCTCTTTGCGCACATCGCCTGCATCATCCCGGGAATCGATATTATAACGGTACGCCTGGGCAAGGGGCGCCGGCCCCAGGTACTCCCGGTCGGTGGCCATGGTGGGGCAGGCCGCCATGCAGGAACCGCACTTTATACAGTACGTAAACTGAAGAAATTCCTCCAATTGATCCGGTGTTTGGAAATACTCCATAGTCGGATTTTCCATCTCTTCCGTATCGCTTCTGAGGATATACGGTTGAAGCCCCTTAATAACGTCGAACATGGGAACAAGATCAGCCACAAGATCCCTGATGATGTTGAAGTTCGGCAGTGGCGCCAGTGTCAACGATGTCGTTGCCACATCGAGGATCTGTGTGTTACAGGCTAATCCGGGTACCCCATTTATCATCATCCCGCAGGATCCGCACACGCCCATGCGGCAGGAAAAGCGAAAGTTAAGGGTGGGATCCTGGGTTTGTTTAATTATGTGCAACCCGTCAAGGACCGTAAGACCCCTTTCCACCAGCAGCGTATATTCCTGCTGCCTGGGAGCTGAGTCCTTTTCCGGGTTATAGCGACGAATAAATACGGTAATATTAGTTCCTTTTTCCATTTTCTCATCATTCCTATAGTGCTGTTTCCAATGCCTTTGCCGCGATGGCTGAATATGTGCCTATGCCGAAGAGAATAAGCCCCACTATCCACAATAAAACAGTGAATCCATCCTGAAAGGATTTCTTGGGCCCAAGTTCAAACACTATCGTCCTCAACCCGTAAAATCCATGGTACAAGGCGGCTGCGAGCAGGATTATATAAGTAAATGCAAGGAACTGGTGCTGACTGCGGAACGCGACGTTTCCCCAGTCCGTGACGGCACCACCTTCCGGATTAAATACTCCGAGTACCGACAGGTGCATAACTACCATATGCAACCCTGCAAATACAAGAATGACAAGTCCTGCTATGATAAACCAAGTCCAATATGCGGTTTCCTTCATGGCCACCTCCTTAATGACTTCCGAAGAAAGTACTGTACCCTCCAGCAAGGATCAGAATGGCGCAAACTACCATGACGATCATCATCAAGGGTTTCTGATTGTGAAGAGACGACTTGTAAGGATATATTGGCTCCTCGGCTTTTCCCACGGCCAGTCCCAGTTCAATAAAAATTAGCCGCAGACCATTCAACGCATGGAACACGAAGGCCACAAAAACTAAGAATTCACCCAGCTTGAAAATGGGATTCTGCAAAATCACCATAGCGGCTTCCCAGCTTTCCGGACCATACATCCTGACAGAACTCGCAAATATGTGCAGCAGGAAAAACGAAAGGATTCCAAGCCCGGTGAGGCGATGGAGAATATACAGATACCTCTCTACACCCCAGCGGCCACCGCCGAGCCACCCCACAATTCCTAAATGGTTATCGAATTGTTTATTTGCCATTGTTTTCCCCCCTAATATTTACGCTCAACCGGCTTCCACCTGCTAATGTCCACCGGTTTGTAGGAAAATTTCGGTCCCTGTTCGGTGTAGGTTGCCAGCGTGTGTTTGAGCCACTTTTCATCGTCGCGAGTCGGGAAATCATATCGGGCATGACCACCACGGGATTCCTCCCTCATTATGGCCCCAGTCAGGAGGATCTCGGCGAGATCTATAAGGTTCTCCACCTCCATGGCATTCATCAAGTTGGTATTATAGACGGCACCTTTATCTGTTACGTAGATATCTTTAAAGCGTGCTTGCAGATCTTTGATCTTCTTCAACCCTGCCTTCATTTCTTCCCCGGTACGGTAGACGCCGGCGTGCTGGTCCATCGCCGCCCGTAATTCCTTCTTTATATCATACAGGTTCTCTTTACCCTTCTTCTGGAGGAGGTCCTCATAAATACGTTTATGATCCTGCTTCACCTGCTCCTGGGGAACATCCAGCAAGGGTTGGCCGGCTTGTACATATTTCACAATCTCTTCACCCGTGATACCACCCCACACGATACACTCAATCGTGGAGTTTGATCCCAAACGGTTACCACCATGGAGCGAATGACAGGCCGCTTCACCGGCCGCCCAGACGCCCTTCATCGAGGTTGCCCCTTTGATATCCGCTTCGATTCCGCCCATGGCGTAGTGGGCAACGGGTCTCACAGGAATGGGCTCCAGAATAGGATCGAGTCCTATAAACTTAATGCAAACCTCCCTGATGAGCGGGAGTGCCTTGTTGATTTTATCCGCACCGAGGTGCGTCAGGTCGAGGTGCATGTAATCAAGGCCATCAGGTCTGGTAAACCCTCTCCCTTCTTTTATCTCCGTCATCTCGGAGCGCGACACGATATCCCGCGGAGCGAGTTCCATCATTTTCGGGGCGTATTTCTCCATGATACGATCGCCCTTGTTATCCCGCAGGTATCCGCCTTCCGCCCGGCATGCCTCCGTCATGAGGATTCCGTTGGGAATCAGGCCTGTGGGATGAAACTGCAGAAATTCGATATCCTCAAGGTTTATCCCCGCCCGGTAGGCAACGGCATGGCCGTCACCGCTTACGGTTGTAGAATAGGTTGTGAAGCCATAGAGGGTACCAAGGCCGCCGGAGGCAATGAGCATTGCCTTTGCTCTGAGAACCTTATATGTACCGGTGGCCATGTCAATTCCCGTGAGGCCAGCGAACGCGCCGTCTTTATGGAGAATCGACGTGGCAAAGAACTCATCGTAACGGTTGTAATTCCGGTATTTCATCAATGTATCATGGAGGGTCTGCACCTCGAAGAAACCGGTCTTATCCTGTGCCATACAACATCTGTTGTAGCTATGGCCCCCAAAAGGACGCTGCATAATCCTCCCGTTTGGAAACCGCGACCACGGTATTCCCCAATGATCCAGAAGCCGTATCTCTTTGGGCGCCAGCTCAACGAACTTGTAAACGACATCCTGATCATTCAGGAAGTCTCCGCCTTTTATTGTATCCCACGCATGAAGGTCAAAGCTATCCCCGTCTTCCTCCGTCATAACGGCAGCGGAACCACCTTCAGCGCAAACCGAATGGGGACGCTGTATCTGGACTTTTGATACGAGAGCCATGTTTATCGTGTCTTTCGCTTGCATGGCAATCTGCACGGCGGCACGAAGACCTGCCAATCCCGTACCAAAAATCAAGACATCGTGTGTAACTGTTTCTACTCCATTTGTCTTCATAGTTTCCTAACCATCCAATTATTTCAACTGTATAGAAGTCATCGCTCTATCGCTGTTGCCAAGAGTAAAGGAGAGAGAGTGACACCCGGTCACTCTCTCTCTATATTTCTTAGCTTTTTGGATATGAAGATTATTTACCTTCAGATCTACAATTGATTATAATTGAAACAATTCTCTTTGTCCTACGCGATATCTACCAGCACCTGACCAATCGCGACGGCGTCACCCTGTTTCACGAAGATAGCCTTCACTTCTCCGTCAATCGCTGAATTGAGAGGATTCTGCATCTTCATGGCCTCCAGGATCACTACCTGCTGACCCGCTTTTACCTTGTCGCCCACATTACAGGTCACGTCAACAATAAGACCGGGCATGGGCGCCGTGACTGCTCCTGCACCTCCCGCTGCCGGTGCGGCTGCGGGGGCTGCGGCGGGCTTTGCCGCGGGCGCTGCTGCTGGTTTCGCCGCTGCGGCCGGTTTCGGCGCTGCGGCTACCCTCGGCGCTGCGGCTACAGGAGCGGCAACCATGACGCCGCCTTCCGCTTCCACTTCCACCGCGTAGTACGCGTCATCCACAAACACGTTGAACTTCCGGATGCCTTCGCCTTTCTCAGGGGCTACCTTCACAGGCTTCTCGACGAGCTTCCCTGCAAGGGCCTTCTTCACGAGTTCATCTTCTAGCTTACACGCATCAAGGGTCTTTGGCTTCACTTCATCAGGAATGGGCTCAAGACCATATTTCCACTTCAAGAACCGCAATCCCGTCTGCGGATAAATGGCATAGATCAGCACATCGCCGGGATTCTTCGCGATATCCTTCGTCGCCTCTCTCGCCTTCTCCATCTCCGGCTCCAAGGCGTCGGCAGCACGGTTCGTCATGGGAGTCTCACCTCTCGGATATCCCTTCAGGGCCATCTTCTGAATCTCTTTATCAATCGGTGCAGGAGGGGCGCCATAGAGACCGTAGCAGTAATCCTTTATCTCCTTCGAAATCATCTTGTACCGACCCATCAACACATTCATCACCGCCTGGATACCTACGATCTGGCTCGTCGGGGTTACGAGGGGAGGATACCCAAGCTCTTTTCTCGTCTGGGGAAGCTCATCATACACTTCATTAATCCTGTGGAGCGCATTGGCCTCCCTCAAATTCGCCACCAAGTTCGTCTGCATGCCGCCGGGTACCTGATGGAGCAGCACGCCCGCATCGATGACGGCCATCCTTGTCGTGTCAAGGAACTGACGGTACTTCGGCGCGATCACCTCCAGGTTATTCCCGACTTCTACCATCTTCCTCAGATCGAGACCGATATCACGATCTGTGCCTTCAAGGGCAACCAGGATCGGTTCAATCGCGGGCTGGGAGGAACGCAGCGCAAAGGGAGACAGGGCCGTATCGACGATGTCCACACCGGCTTCCGCCGCCTTCAGATAGGCCATGGAACCCTGGCCGCTTGTGTAGTGCGTATGGAGTTCGATGGGGATCTTGATGGCTGCCTTCAGGGCTTTTACCAGATCATACGCGTCATATGGGGAAATCAGCCCCGCCATGTCCTTGATACAGAAAGAGTCCGCACCCATCTGCTCAATAATCTTCGCCTTCTTTACATAGAAATCGAGGTCATACACCTCTCCGCCCATACGCCGCTGGGTCAGGGAGTAGCAGACGCTCCCCTGGATGTGCTTCCCTGCTTCCTTGATCGCCCGGAAGGGGGCTTCGAAGTTCCTCGTATCGTTCACGGCATCAAACACCCGGAAAACATCAAGACCGCACTCTCCTGTGTACAGAACAAATTCTCTCACTACGTCGTCCGCATAGTTCCGATATCCCACGATGTTCTGACCGCGAAGGAGCATCATCAGTTTCGTATCGGGCATTAACTTTCTCAGGACTCTGAGTCTTTCCCAGGGATCCTCATTCAGATACCGTGTGGGAACATCGAATGTCGCGCCACCCCATACTTCCATGCAGTACCAGCCGATATCATTCATTGCTTCCGCGAATGGAACCATATCCTCCGTCCTCATTCTCGTCGCCAATGAGGACTGATGACCGTCACGGAACGTCGTATCCGTAATCTTCAGAGGATTTTTTGCTGCTTTCTTCTTCTCTGCCATAACTTAAACTTCCTTTCATGAAATTATTATTCTTAATTCTATTTATAGTTCAATAAACTTGACTTCTTTATTCAGTACATCAGCAATTTGGCTGCACGTGCCTTTGCTCAATCTGACAAAGACTTAATACGCCTTCATCTGCCACGAACGCCGTTGCGCCATCATTTCAATACGCCCGGCTATCGCCCAAAGATTAACGGTTGCAAATGGCGGAGCGGCAGCCGCTGCCTGCGCTGCCATTGCAGCCGCTGCTTCTTCTTCGAGGTAAGCGCCTATTGCTGCTGATATGGCCGCCATTACTTTCGGATCTATTGTTTCCATACGTACTATCCTTTTCTTAAATAATCACATTCCTACATTGGAATGTTGCCGTGTTTCTTCGGTGGTCGGGTTTCCCGCTTGGACCTCAGCATATCGAGGGCCCGAATAATGAACCGACGGGTCTCGTGGGGCCGAATCACTGCGTCCACATAGCCTCTGCCTGCTGCCGCATAGGGATTACAGAAAGCATCCTCATATTCCTTGATCTTCTGTGCTCTCATGGCTGCCGGATCTGCCGCCTCCTTAATCTCTTTCCGGAAGATGATGTTGCATGCTCCCGCAGCGCCCATAACGGCCATTTCCGCTGTCGGCCAGGCGATGACGAGGTCAGCACCGAGGTCTCGGCTGCACATAGCCAGATAGGATCCGCCGTAGTCTTTCCGGGTTGCCAGGGTAATTTTCGGTACGGTCGCTTCCGAGTAGCACCACAGGAGTTTCGCACCGTGGCGGATGATTCCTCTCCATTCCTGGTCGGTGCCGGGGAGATATCCCGGGACGTCCGCGATTGTAATCATGGGAATGTTGAAGGCATCGCAGAAACGAATGAATTTCGTTGCCTTATCCGACGCGTCCACATCCAGACACCCGGCGAGCCAGGCGGGCTGGTTGGCGATGAAACCAACCGTCTGACCGCCCATACGGCCGAACGCCACGACCATATTCCGTGCGAAGTACATATGGGGTTCCATAAAATCGCCATTATCGCACAGTGAAGCGATCAGTATCTTCATGTCGTAATTTTGATTTGCGGACTCGGGTACAAGCGTGTCCAGGGCGTAATCAAGGCGGTTCGGATCATCTCCCGTATCGACATAGGGAGGATCTTCCATATTATTCTGGGGCAGGAAGCTGAGAAGTCTCTTAATCTGATCGATGTTGTCTTCATCGCTCTCACAGGCAAAGTGGGCAACACCGCTCTTCGTATTATGGGTCATCGCTCCACCCAGACCTTCGAAATCAATAATTTCTCCCGTTACGGCTCTGATGACGTCGGGGCCTGTAATGAACATGTAGCTCGAGTTCTTCGTCATGAAGATCCAGTCCGTCATGGCCGGGGAATACACAGCGCCTCCCGCGGTTGGTCCCATAATCGCTGAAATCTGGGGAATGGTACCTGAGGCGCAGGAGTTGCGGTAGAATATCTGGCCATAACCGGCAAGCGAATCGACAGCTTCCTGAATACGTGCACCACCGGAATCATTAAAGCCCACGCAGGGCGCTCCTGTCTTTACTGCCAGGTCCATGATCTTGCAAATCTTTTTGGAGTGCATCTCTCCCAGGGAACCCGCACGGGCCGTAAAATCCTGAGAAAATGCGAATACCGTCCGGCCGTTGACTTTGCCGTATCCGGTGATGACGGCTTCTGCCGGCACTTCTACTTTATCCATACCGAAGTCGGTGCAGCGGTGACGCATGAAAAGGTCCGTTTCCACAAACGTTCCCGGATCAAACAGGAGGCCAATCCTTTCCCTCGCCGTGAGCTTTCCGCCTTCGTGCTGCTTCGCGATTGCCTTTGGCCCCCCCTGGGCCATGGCAATGGCTTCACGTCTTTCTAAATCCTTAATTTTTGGAGGTTTTTCACTCATTACATCTCTCCTCTTTTCTTATATAGTTGTTATATTTTCTGACACAGTTCAACCAGAACGCCATTTGTGTCCTTCGGATGGAGGAAGGCTATCTTCTTTCCACCCGCCCCCATGCGGGGCACTTTATCAATCAGGCGAACACCTTTGTCTTGTAGCTCCTTTAAAGCCTCTTCAATGTTTTCTACCATAAATGCAATGTGCTGGACACCCTCTCCCTTTTTCTCTATAAATCCCGCAATGGGGCCATCCGGGGCTGTGGACTGCAAAAGTTCCACTTCTGTATCACCCACTGGGAGAAAGGACGTCGTTACTTTTTGCTCGGCAACAGTTTCACTGCCTTCCAGTTTTAATCCCAATGTATCCTTGAAAAACTTGAGGGCCGTGTCAATGCTGTTTACTGCGACACCGATATGGTCTACTTTTACTATCTTCATAATGACCTCCTTTGTCCTAAAGTTATAAATTGTTATGTTATTGAAGGTCTTAATATTATACTATACTGCCGCACATCCTCTCATTAACACGATGGGATGCCTTATTTCTTCTTCTTTGCTTTCTTGGCGAGTATTTCCTGAACCCTCTTTCCTATTTCAGCCGGATTTTTCTCAACAATGACACCCGCCGCTTCCAAAGCCTTGAATTTTTCATCTGCCGTGCCCTTTCCGCCGGAGATGATCGCGCCTGCATGGCCCATTCTTCTCCCCGGAGGAGCGGTTCGACCCGCGATGAAAGATACAACTGGTTTGGTGAGATTGGATTTAATAAATTCCGCTGCTTCTTCCTCCGCGGTTCCACCAATCTCTCCGATCATGACAAGCGCCACTGTATCGGGATCTTTCTCATAAAGGGCCAGCATATCGACAAAACCTGACCCGGGTATGGGGTCACCACCAATACCGATTGAAGTGGTCTGGCCTATTCCCAAATTGGTAAGCTGCCAGATTGCTTCGTAGGTGAGAGTTCCACTTCTGGAGATGACGCCTACGTTACCCTGTTTGTGGATAAAGCTCGGCATAAAGCCTATTTTCCCCACACCGGGAGTAGTAATTCCCGGGCAGTTACAACCAATCATGCGGGCTTTCGATGTTTTCAGTACCTGTTTGACCTTGATCATGTCCGTTACAGGGATACCTTCCGTCATACACACAATGAGGCCGATTCCCGCTTCAATTGATTCAATAATAGCATCCGCAGAAAACGCTGCAGGTGTATATAACGCGGCGCAATTTGCACCTTGTTTTTCTACCGCATCGGCCACCCTGTTATAGACGGGGATTCCATCAACGTCCATACCCCCTTTGCCCGGGGTTACCCCGGCGACGACTTTCGTTCCGAAATTGACCGATTCGCGGGTGTGGAAGGTCCCTTCCGAACCGGTTATTCCCTGAACCACAACACGAGAATTTTTATCTAAAAGTATAGCCATGTTCAACTCACCCTTTCTTTATAAATTTATATTATATTGTTATTTAAGCAATGCCACAACTTTTTCTGCCGCTTCATAGAGACCATCAGCTACGGTGAATTTCAAACCCGATTCCTTAAGGAGTTTTTTGCCTGCATCCACGTTTGTTCCCTGAAGTCTGATCACCATGGGCAGCTTCATATCGATGTTCTTGGCAGCCTGGATAATTCCGTTTGCGACACGGTCGCACCGCAGTATTCCACCAAAGATATTAACCAATATTGCTTTGACGTTGGGATCGGAAGTGAGAATCTTAAAAGCTTTTTCAATCTGATCTGGATTGGCTCCACCACCAACATCGAGGAAGTTGGCCGGTTCGCCACCTGCCATTTTGATAAGGTCCATAGTCGTCATGGCGAGACCCGCGCCGTTCACCATACATGCGATATTGCCATCGAGCTTGATGTAATTTACGCCGGCATTCTTCGCAATGACTTCCAAAGGATCTTCTTCATTTTCATCCCTAAGTTCCTTGATATCCGGATGACGGAAAAGACCATCATCATCAAAATTTATCTTTGCATCAACGGCGATGAGGTTGCCCTCTGCGGTGAGTACCAGGGGATTGATTTCTACGAGGGAAGCATCCTTATTAATGAACAGTTCATACAACCCCTTGGCGATGTTTGCGAACTGGGCGCTGAGTGACTTGTCGGTTAATCCCAACCCATAGGCGAGCTTCCTGGCCTCAAACGGGCTGAATCCCACGGCGGGGGGAACGGCACACTTGATGATCTTTTCAGGTGTTTCTTTCGCTACTACCTCAATTTCCATACCACCGGCTTCAGACGCCATGAAAACGACGCATTCCTTGTCACGGGCACGGTCTACCACCATACCAAGATATAGTTCTTTCTTGATATTGGATGTTTCTTCAACAAGGACTTTCTGTACCCTAATCCCTTCGGGGCCGGTCTGGTGGGTAACTAGCTGCATACCGAGAATTTTTTTCGCTGCTTCGTACGCTTCATCAGGGGTCTTGGCTATCTTGACTCCGCCTCCCTTTCCTCGCCCGCCGGCGTGGATCTGGGCCTTTACAATAGATGTCTTGTTCAGGGATTTGGCAATTTCTCGAGCCTTTTCAGGTGAGTCTGCAACCTCACCGTTGGGTACGGGAACATTGTATGCCCGCAAAAGACTTTTAGCCTGATATTCGTGAATCTTCATTATGAACCTCCAATCCTTAATTTAGTGTATAATAATTTAACTTCTTGAAATTTCTAAATAATACCCGACAAAAGGTCAGAAATCAGAGAACTGCAATTCCCATGTTGATACTCTAAACACCTTCACGGGATTTAATTTCTCTTGGGAAATCTCTGACCACTTCGAAAATTTCTACTGCCTTCCTCTATTTTATTGAAGAGTTTGATGAAAGTTTTGTGGACTACTTGATCAGTGGCGCTTCATATCACCCAAAAATGTTTCTGTCAACTTTTTTCTGTGATTATCTATAAATTTTTCCATGCACCATTCTTTATGGAAATTTTATGATGGTTTTGGGGGTTGGATTAATGAAAAATACCTATGCTATTAGGTACTTCGAGGGGAAATGTATGGCGCCGAAGCTGGTTTTACATCATCGTTCAGGTATCTGAATCCACCAAGCATTGACCGTGTTTTCAGAAAAGTGGTCCACAAACGCACCTGAGACCTTTAAATAACGGTATGTTACTCGCTACTTAAAGGTCTCAGCAATAGACACGATCATTGTTTATATTTCATTACGGACGGTATTCATACACCTCATATTCTGTTTTTGCACCTAGCAACGCGTCAATCTGGTTCTGAATCACAGCTCTTTCTTGACTTCCCAGCCACGCTTTCCATGCATTCACGCTGTCCCATGTACTGATAACAAGATACTGATCCGGATTCTCCACGCTCTTTAAAGATTCCCCTGTTACATAACCAGGTTGTTTCACACTAATTGCCCTGAGCTGCATGACAAGATCCTTCAATTTCGCTGCCTTGTCCGCGGATACCTTCCTCTTAATCAGAATTTTGACAGTCATTTTGTCACCTCCGGGATAATTGGATTCTCAGTTTTTATTGTTGAATTCTCTCGCCTACAATGCCTTTTGTTTATTTATACAACTCACCCCCTAATACTGTCAAGGCTTTTATACTAAAATTTATGGAATGAAGCATAGACTGCCGGTAAAATGTAGTACAAAAACAAAATAATCAGTGATAGTAATCAACAATATTCGGGAAAACCGCCGGAGGATCATATGAGAAAAAGCATTATTCTGGGACTGGCCGCATGGATTTTGACTATGGCCTCAATGGTGCATGCCTCGGACAGCATTACATGGCGTAAGATTCAGCACAAAGGCTTTACGTTGGAACACGAGCAGGATGAGGCCGATATTGCCAAGCAGGTAATACCGGAAATCGCCAAACGTTTCACATCATATGACCCGGGAAATGTGAAAAAAGAGCTGGACATAGTGAAAAATAGAAGGAGCGAGATTCTTGCCTTTATCGCTTCCGAAATCGGAATGGACAAGCCCGGTGTGCAAATGAGCTTGATATATGATAAATTCAGTAGAATTTTCCCTGTTTTTGTAAATTCCCTTGAAAAGGCTCGTGAATTTCGTTTATGGAACCGGGAACGGCTGAAGTCAATTTTAGCGTCCGGAGAGAAAGTCCCTGGTTTCAGCTATTCCGCAATAACTGATGAAATGCTTTTTAATATCAGTACGACAGATCCTCGCGTACCACCGTTCACAGGGCCGTTGCCTCTTGTTGTAAACAGGACCAGTGGAGAGATAATGTCCCAGGTTACGGAACAGATCCATACATATGAGAGTGCGATAAAAAACATACCCGGCGCCGGTGTCATCTGCCATGAAGTTGCAGAAATAGGCATTTCGGTGGATATCGGCATGGCAGGCCCGTTTCGACGGTGGCTGTGTGAGGGCGCTGCGAATCACATTGCTATAAAGACACTGGAGAAATTCATCAGCAAGAAAGCTGCCCGTAGCTATGCGGCCGAATTCAATACGAAACAATTCAGGAAGACGAAAACCCGCGTGGATCTAGCGGCCTGGCGGGCTATGGAATGGGACGTAATAACCCCTCCCTGGGTAGAGCAGGATACTATCCGGGACTATTATACCCATGCGACAAAAGCCTTTGAGAATTACATTGCGAGCGCGGGACCTGCCATGATTCCGGAATTGTTTAAAAGAATAGCCGCGAGTAATGACAAAACAGATGCCGGCATGTATGCAGCCCTGTACAAAGTAACCGGGAAAGATATTCGCACCCTCTTGGAAACGGAATACCCTCCTGCAAAAAGCCCGTTCAGAGGTTTTGCCGCCCAACTCCTGTCTGTCCGACCAATCATAAAAAAAGAAGACGGGTCATGGGGGGTGATGGAAGCATCTGATGTTATTCCTTTCAGCAGGGATACCACGCGGGGCTTCACGCTGATAATGACTTATGCTACGCTCGGTCAGCCTGTGGAACTGAAGGTTGAGTTTATGGGACAGGGCATGAAGGCGCCTGATCGTTTTTCCCGGATGTTGGTCAACATAACTGATACGATAGCGGTAGACAGGATATTCGGAGAAGGCGATCTGAAACCTGGTCCGGCTGTGATCACAGTTTTCATCAATGGCGCGGTATTGCAGACAAGAAGATTGCAGATCAGGGAAGAAGGATAATAGTAGAAGGGAGCCCACGGGGACACTTTTTTAATTGCAGCATGTTTTCATTTCATAGGGGTATTCCCGAAAAATAGTGGAGTGTTCTTTATTACTGACATAGGCGGCAAGGAAATATCCTTTGCTCTTCATGATTTGCCAGTTTTTCCTTGACACACGGCGTTCTTTTTGCTTACACTCGCCCCCACAGAAAACCGGCACAGGGAAAGATTTTACAATAGATACGTTTCGTTTCCCCCGAAGTCGGCAATGAAAGGAGAATATTTTATGGCTACACCCGAATTCAAGTACCAGGATCCGTTCCCCCTCGGACCCGACAGCACCAAGTACCGCCTCCTCACCAAGGACGGCGTATCGGTCGCTACTTTCGAAGGGAAGGAAATATTGAAAGTCAATCCGGACGCTCTTACCAACCTCGCCAACCAGGCCATGCGGGATGTGTCGTTCCTCCTGCGCCCCGAGCATAACGAGATGGTCGCCAAGATCCTCACCGACCCGCAGTCATCCATGAACGAAAAGGGCGTTGCCATCGCCATGCTGCGTAACGCCGAAGTCGCCGCCAAATTTGTACTTCCCATCTGCCAGGACACAGGCACCGCCACCATCGTCGGAAAGAAAGGGCAGCAGGTCTGGACCGGCGTGAAGGACGAAGAGTATTTATCCAAAGGAGTCTACAAGACTTACACCGAGGAAAACCTCCGCTATTCCCAGACCGTGGCGCTCGATATGTATAAGGAGGCCAATACGGGCACTAACATGCCTGCCCAGATTGACATTTACGCTACCGAAGGGATGGAGTACAAATTCCTCTTCGTCGCCAAGGGCGGCGGTTCGGCAAATAAAACCATGCTTTACCAGGAGACAAAGGCACTTCTTACCCCGGCAAATCTCGTAAAGTTCCTGACGGAAAAGATGAAGTCTCTCGGCACCGCGGCCTGCCCGCCTTACCACATCGCTTTCGTTATCGGTGGAACAAGCGCCGAAGGATGTCTGAAGACAGTGAAGCTTGCTTCGACCAAGTACTATGACAGCCTCCCAACCAAAGGGAACGAGCAGGGCCAGGCCTTCCGAGATGTGGAACTGGAAAAGACATTGACAGAAGCGGCTCAGAAACTTGGAATCGGCGCCCAGTTCGGCGGGAAGTACTTAGCCCACGACATCCGCGTGGTTCGTCTGCCCCGTCATGGCGCTTCCTGCCCGGTGGGAATGGGAGTTTCCTGTTCCGCCGACCGCAATATTAAAGCAAAGATCAACAAAGACGGCATCTGGATTGAGGAACTCGATCACAACCCGGGTCGTCTTATTCCCGAAAAATATCGCGGCAAACATGGCGGTGGCGTGAAGATCGATCTCAACAAGCCGATGAAAGAAGTTCTGGCTGAGCTGACCAAGTACCCTGTCTCTACAATGCTCATGCTCAACGGCACAATCGTCGTCGGCCGAGATATCGCCCACGCCAAGTTCAAGGAGATCATCGACTCCGGTAAGCCGGTCCCCGAATATCTCCTCAAACACCCAATCTATTATGCAGGACCGGCCAAACAGCCGAAAGATAAGCCATCCGGATCATTCGGCCCGACAACAGCCGGCCGTATGGACTCATACGTCGATCTCCTCCAGTCCAAGGGTGCCGCGCTCATAATGATCGCCAAAGGGAACCGGAGCCAGCAGGTGACGGACGCCTGCAAGAAGCACGGCGGTTTCTACCTCGGTTCCATCGGCGGCCCGGCGGCGCTTCTGGCTGAGGAGAACATCAAGAAGGTTGAGTGCATTGACTTCCCCGAACTCGGCATGGAGGCGGTCTGGAAGATTGAAGTTGTTGATTTCCCGGCGTTTATCCTTGTTGATGACAAGGGAAATGACTTTTACAAACAGTTAGGTTGCTAATCTGAAAAACGTATCCCTCGGCTGCGGATGTGGCCGGGGGATTTTTTTGGTTTCGATTCGACTTTCTCAGCCAATGATGTGAAATAGTAAAAGAGCAATCTCAGGTTAATCAGGTGATCCGCAGCGTGGTAATCTCTAGTTACCAGCTACCGGAAGCGCCGCCGCCACCCGATGAGCCGCCCCCTCCTGAAAAGCCGGAACCGCCTGAACTCCAGGAACCTCCTGAGCTGCCTGATGAAACCGTGAACCCTCCGATGGTGGCATGCCCCTTGGTATTAAGATCATTCTGTGCCTTAATGTACCATCCTGTATTCTTAAGCACGAGCTTGGCAACCGGAAATAATATCAAGTAGGTTACAAGACAGTACAGCGCGCCGGTAGTACCCACGACCATAATAGGGAACATGGCCCAAAAAGGGATAAGGAAAAAGTAGAGGAACCACCCTACACCAGGCGTAAGGATGCCGATCACGGTAAACAATCCGATGATACCAAAGATAAAAGCGCCCAGGAGAATTCGCTCGGTAATCGAAAGATCAGGTCCGCTTATCTGTAAATTGGATGATATTGTATCCTTGCCGGCTGTATTGCTTTCCAGGTCAGTCAACTTGCCCCCCTCGAGCACTTCGATTATGGCTTTGACACCGGACTGGATGCCGACATTGTAATTTCCTTCCTTGAATTGCGGTGTCATGATATTGCGAATGATACTGCCGGCTAAACCGTCGGGGAGCGTCCCTTCGAGTCCATAACCCACTTCGATACGCATACGCCGGTCATTCGGTGCAACGACAACTAAAATTCCATTGTCTTTGCCTTTTTGACCGAGCTTCCATGAGTTGAAAACGGCGACAGCATATTCCTCAATACCTTCGCCCTCGAGTGAGGGAATTGTAAGGACAGCAATCTGGTTGCCCGTTTTTTGCTCGTGCGCCTTGAGGCTTTCAGAAATTGTTCTGCGCGTATCCGCGGAAAGGATTTCTGCGTTGTCGGTTACACGACCGGTGAGGAATGGAATATCCACTCCAAAGGAGACAGCCGCTACGAGAAGTATTGCTGCTATGAGCACGAGACACAGTGACCGTTTCATGAGCCTTTCTCCTCGATGATTTCTTCAGGAAGTTCATTGTCTCCGGGTATGCCGGTCGCCGTGACGGCCAGAACCTGCTCAAGCCTCTCCAGACCTTCATTCAAGGCACAGGAAACCAAGCCTGATACAAGAGACGGCGACATAAGAGAAATGATTTCCTGCATGACTTCCCGACTGAGGCGTTTGCTGATTCCCGTGTCGGGAAGAATTATGACCTGCCGCTCGAAGAGGCTCACGAGCAGTAAGATGCCTGACCGCTTGCTGGTGGAAAACAACTGGCGAGAGAGAAAGAGAGACTCGGCGTATTGGCGCACCTCCACTTCCCTGCGATGATCGGCAAGGAAAAGCCGCGCAAACCATGGCAGATAGACCGCCATAAGGGCGCAGAGGGCGCCCGCCGCGAGTGTCATGACAAGGGCAAGCAACACCGTGGTTTGTGAAGACCATTCAGACCAAAGAACATGCAGAAAAAAGACTGAAAGGCTGGCAACGGACACTGCCAAAGCGAAGGCTTTCCAGGGAAGCTCTGAGTAACAATCACTGCGTTCGATAACCGCAAGCACAATTTGAGCACCCGTGCGCTTTTCCACCTCCACTATGCGTTGATCTAAATGGCTGCGTTCCTGATCATTTAGGATTTGACTCATATGGCTGTAAGACCGGGCTTGTTTGTATCTCGATTCATCATTCTACCCGGGATTCCTCTTCTGAAGCTCATGGTTGCTATCATCGTTTTATTTCGATAAGAACTTCTTTTTTCGTGGAGGGAGTATAAGAAAAGGGCCTTTTTGTGTCAATGGAATAGTGACCAAAAAAAATGGGGTTGTGTCAATGATCGTCTCAAGGATGTGATTATTACGCATTGAAGTTTTGTCTTCATGCGAAAACGGCAGGTCTATTGATTTGAGAAGGTTCGCCATGGAGGTTATCTTTTTCATTTATCCCTTATTCCTGATGATAGATTGAATTATTGCATTTTCATTGAGGCTAACGATATGTGGACTTCCTCTTAAGGAGACCACTTGCTTCTCAGGTTAAACCAATAGTGAATATTCACGAAAGAGTCTAATATGTTTAAAATAATTAAATAACCGACACCCCTGGATTGATTATCCGTATCGTATCATGTATGGTTAATTATTATAAAAAGGATGTCCCTCTATGCAATTTAAATACGGCCTTGATGAGCGGCCTCCCATTTCGGAGACCATTCTTTATGGTCTTCAGTGGTTTGCCGTAACTATCCCGATCATCATTGTCATCGGGAAAATCACGGGTGAATTCCACTTTGCCGCCATCGGCGACCAGATGGTCTATTTACAAAAACTCTCGTTCGTAATGGCGGTGGCACTTTTGGCACAGCTTATGTTGGGACACCGAATGCCGCTGATTGTAGGTCCATCAACAGTCCTGCTTATTGGGATTATCGCTAGTGCCGGGCACAATGCCGATACAATTTATTCCTCCATCCTCTGTGGAGGACTGATTCTTGCCGTTGCCAGCGTGACCGGTCTGCTCGGTCACTTGAAAAAACTTTTTAGCCCCAGAGTGGTAGCCGTCGTTCTCATTCTGATTGCCTTTACACTGGCACCGACAATACTCAACCTGATTACATCCAGTGTAGTTAAGGCGGGACCCCTGGTTCATATCGCCTTTTCTCTGGTCTTGGTGATCAGCATGTTTGCTGCTCATAGAGTTCTCACCGGGGTCTGGAAATCAACCCTGATCATCTGGGCCATGATTGCGGGAAGTATCGTATGGTTCATGATATTTCCGGAGACATTCAGGACGGACCACATCGCATATGCCAGCCCGGTATCCGGTTTCTTCAAACACATGATCTCAGGGCTGTCTTTTAATGCGGGGGTCATGATTTCATTTCTGTTTTGCTTCTTGGCATTATTTGTCAACGACCTGGGCTCAATCCAGTCCATGAATGAACTGTTGAAACCTGCGGATACAGGGGGGCGCGTTAACCGCGGTATCCTGATCACGGGACTATCTAATATCATGTCCGGTTTTCTTGGGGTGATCGGACCGGTAAATTTTTCTTTGAGCCCGGGTGTTATCGTTTCTACCGGCTGTGCATCCCGGATTGTGATGATACCAACCGCTGTTCTGCTTCTTTTATTGTCATTTTCTCCTGCAGTGATCGGTTTTATTGCCAGTGTCCCTTCCATTGTTATTGGGGCGATTCTGATTTATATCCTTTCGTCGCAAATAGCGGCAGGTTTGATGGTGGCCTTTGAATCGATCAAGGAATTCCAGATCAAAGACGGGCTCATCATAGGGCTACCATTAATGCTTGCCACGATCATCGCCTTCCTGCCGGCAGACTTCCTTTATGACTTTCCCTCAGTCTTGCGGCCTGTTCTCGGGAATGGTTTTGTAGTAGGGATTACCGCGGCATTTCTGATGGAGCATTGGATATTCAAAAATTAAAAGAGAGTTACCCTTTTTTTCTGAATGCAGACACCACCCAAATAGTGGGGGTGGGTGAAGAGAGGAGAGATGTCCTGCTTTATCGCTGCGAAAAACTTGATGTTGAACTTCGAGCATGCTGATTGATTTGAGAGGACCTTCGTTTTGTGAGGTGGCAGCATGTCAAGGACAGGTTTAGTAAAGTGATATTGTAAACACGTGACCTCTTTTGATCATAAGGGGTCAGGTTCTATCCAACATTTATTTGTTGTAAAATTCCTCTACTCGTAAAAATCTTTCACTCTTGCACGAAACATTAAATTTCCAGAAAATACATACCAAATTAGACACAGCCAATCATTTATGAAGACCTATACAACTTCATTCAAATGTTAATAGGAGTATGGACATGCTAATGGATAGATTGTTGCACTGCTTCCTTGAAAAACTAAGGGAAACAACAGAAAAGCCTTTGGTTGAGGAAAACTTGTTATTTTACAACTCATCTCACTTTCATCACATGCTCCGGATCGAGCGGAAAAGAGCGGAACGTTCCAGGAAGCCGTTCCTCCTCATGCTCATCGACCTCTCAAGCATAGATGATAGAGAATCCTACAGTTACATACTCGAGGAAATAAAGAAAATCCTTGTTTCCTGTTCAAGAGCAATAGACATAAGGGGATGGTACGAGCACAATGCCATCACAGGCACGATCTTCACTGAAATGGCATCCGTTGATGAGAAGTCAATCCAAGTAATCTCCCACAAGGTGCATAAAAAAATCAGTGGTTCATTCCATGCTGAGTGGGTGGGAAAGATCAGAATTTCCTTTCACCCTATTGTTCCATGTTCCGTATTACGTCTATTGCCGAAACATATCCCGGCAAAGAAATACGAAATACAAGGAATGGAGAAGAGCAGACTGTTTCAGGCATCCGCTAATGAATAACAACCATGTTGCTCATTGATCAAGAGAGCAACTCCATGAAGCATGATTTTGAGGTATCCATAACTCGCGGTCCTCTCTATACATTGCCATGGTCATACATGATTCTAAACCGTGTTATCAAATGCCTTGATCGCAATGGTGATTCTATGGAAAACTTTATGATCGGAATTTATGTGATTAGGCGCAAGAGTTATATTAACGCCAAAACCATTAAAATTAAAACTATGGGACAGCGGCACATTGAAGAAACAATCAGGCTGGCAAACAACGGCATTGCAGCAATGCTGTCAAGTCATTCTCGAACACCGGAGGGATATCAAATATTTCTTCAGTCGGATTCCGATGGGGAGTTGATATGCCAGCAGATTTTAGATGTATTATTGCGTTTACCTTATGAGAGGGTAGTCGTCGAGAGAATTAATTGTTAAACACTTCCCATATCGATTAAAGTAAGAATTATCCAATGTGCCTTATTATATCTCAATGAAAAATGTGCTCATGTGTTATTTCTCTTATCGTGTCTAATAACAAGATTTATATTACTACATACCGCAAGAACATCCTTGGAACATTATGCCGAAAGTTTTACAGAAAAGTGTTACGTACGACGTATATGGAATAGTGAAGATTACATGTTAGAAATGATTCAGAAGGCAAACAGCTGGCGGGACCGTGTGATTGCGATCGCACGGTCTGTAAAAAACCAATGAACAAAAAACTTTTCGCCGTCCCAGCGGACTCTCGGTAAATCGCCGCAAATATAACGCGAGCCGGAACAGATCGTCATATTGTCAATGTCGAGGTGGCTATTAGTTCGATTGAAGTAGTCATACTCCATCACTTCACGCTCCAGCAATGTAATACCAGAAATTTTCATTTTCTCGAGTTCGATTGCCGAGAGATTGCTGAGTTCCTCGTCAGCTTCGACACGATCGCGGAACCAAACCACATAAGATCCTTGACGAGGATCACGGATGTTCATAACCACCACGTTATCCAGAGACTTGCCGGTGTACTTCCAGCAACTAAAGCGTTCGCGGCAGGAGTCATAAAGCAGCTGCGCGGTAATACGTTCATGCTTAGGCATAATCAACGGCCTATACCCGGGATGCGCAACAAAGGGTGTGATGCCGGCGAAGTCGGGATTCTTAATGCCAATCTGTTTTCGCCACAGTTCTATCCAATAATTAAATACTTCATCAAAATAGGGATTGGTGCGACGTGTCTTGATTAAAATCGAGGTTTTGAAGGCTTCAAGAGGCTCTATCTTTTCGGTGATAAACTCGCCGAGCTTAACAGTGGTCGATTTCATTGTTATCGATTCCGCAGAACATACCTGATCAGAACTCATTTATCAGTTAATGAACAGCATCGAAGTTACCGTTCCTTATACCTCATATTGATCAAAAAAGATAGAAAAAAATATTACGAAATAATTCCAGCATTGTAATGAAACGATCAATTTTACATATAAATTCTGATGAGTTCGGTATGAATCGGTGAATGCTGATCAAAGTTGACTTTCATACCGGTTTTTGTTGTTTTATCCCTTTATCCTACGACAGAACGATAAATTTACTGCTTTTCGCGCAATCAAAGATTTTTCTATCTTCATGGTCCAGATTAAACTGTGTTTGGTTTCTTTTTGTGCGATATGAAGTATATTGCTGTTCTATGTGCGCATAATTGCTGATGTTGGAAGCTGGACCCAGCAATGTTATTCCATTATCAGTGCGCAGTGCACTGGAAAGAAAATTCAACATTCGTTGTACAAAACCGGGACTTTTTACCGAAGTTGAACTCTTAATTTGAATCTTATCAACGACGAGGGCTTTCTTGTCGCTATAATCAAGCATATATATGTTTCCCACCCATTTCCTTTGATCAAACACGCGTATGTTGAAGAAGCGGGGAGCCAATAAATGTGCTGTGGCAAGTTGGACATCCTGTGAACAATCCCCTGAATAGACACCTTTATAAAAATCATGCAGGTCCTTGCAGGGAAAGAGACTTAGGTAGGGAACTTCATCGATAATATTTTTAACCAGCTTCTCTGCCCTGAGTATGTGGCTGCTAAAGAGAAAAAAGAATTCCTCAGTTTTCGCTTGAGAGAACTTATTTTCGAAAAAATTATTAAACGAGAGAAGCTTCTCAAGCATATTTTCCATGATGCCTGAGGCCTTCACCAGTTCTTCATGGGATGCACTTGCCGCATATGCATTCGTCAAGCGCTTAAATGCCCTCTCTATTTTTATTCGATCTTTCTTCTCGCTGAGCTGGTCAATGAGGGCTATGGTATTGGACTTGAAATTCTGCGATATTTTTAACCGGATTATTTTTTCTTTCGACATACGGAACAGCTTATTAAAATGGGAACTGAAAATATTTTGTTTGATGCGCCTGAGGCGGTTTTCAAGCAGCCGGTAAATGTCATCGCTTGTGGATCCCCAGTTGAGTTCTCTGCATTTCGCAAGCAATGCCTTGTCCAAAAGAAGCTTCTTCGGATCATACGCAAGCATTAAAAAGATGCTTTTCACGATGTATATTCCAGTGTTACGTTCCTTTGTGTTTAAGTAATGGCGGAGCATGTCCGCGAGCAACTCATCAAAGTCAATCATATCCTGAATCTTTGCAGATGCGGAATGCCCTTTTACAGGCTGCGGGGTTGCTGCTTTTATCTCTGGCTTTGCCTTCTTTTTTTTCAGAATATTATGACCTTGACTGAGGAGGACACTGATCAAGTCAAAATAACTAAGCGGAACATCTTCCGCAAAGTCAAATTGGTTCGTTTCTTTTTGTTGCGATGGTGCATCAGTGTAATATGTAAGTTCGATATCTTCGATAATTTGACGGACTGTTGCTCTTACATTATACAAAGGGAAATCAAACCTTTCCGGAATCTGTGAGAGTATGGGGGGCTGAATTACAGCATGCTTTTTTATAACCTTTACCAGGTGGCGGTATTGTGTATTGGAATAACCGCCGATAAACGATTTCATGTCGTCAAGCGTATGGAAGCGATACGGAGGATCTATGGCCATAAGAAAATATCCTAAGTAAAATAACAGAACTGTGCTTCCATACTTGTTAAGAGCTGGAAATATTGTAAGCAATTGTTTCTGCAACCATATTCAAGGTCACTCCGTATAGAGATATATTAATGGAAACGAGATTCTCCACATTCGCCTCTCTTGTGTGCGGAGAGCATAAAGAGAACCTGACCGCATGTCAAATGATTTGACTAAACGAGAAACTGTCAATTACGAGGCGTTATATTGTATGGTCACATGCTGTTTCAAGTTCATGCATAACTTTCCTGATTTTCCTTGTAATTTTCGCTAAATAGTTTATACATATGCTATAATTATTCATTCACCTCCAAGTTATTTTCCCGCAGATAATATGAAAGGAATAGATATGAGAACGGCTTATTCAATCATTATTTTATCATTTTTGCTTATCCTTATACTTGTAACCCCTGTAAATGGTTCTTCGGATTGGGTGAGAGGTGAAAGGTCTAATACTGGGAATGTTCTTTTCTATAATAAGGTAAGTATAAAACACAGGGCAGGGGGTATAGTTCAGGTTTGGTATAAATTGGTTTACTCTGATGAGGGTAGAGAGGAATGTCTTCAACATCTGAAAACCAGGGGATTTTTGCTTACAGAAGACTGGGATAGACTATCATATCGCCTGGCTTTAAAAGAAATAGACTGCAAAAACGAGATGTCTCGGTTTTTATCTATTATTTTCTATGACACATATAGCACCGTATTATCAAGTGATTCATATGATAAACCAAAGTGGGACTATATAGTTCCTGGTTCAATGATGGACATCTTGCGAAAAAAAGTATGCAAATAACCATATATTTTTAATCCTAAAATCCGCACAGCTATTCCTATAAACGAAGACGAAATGTCAGCATCTGATATCCTGTCATTCGGAAATTAAAAAATCATGAACAAGATGCCCGCATATCTGGATAGTCCTTTCTTTGTGAATCCAGACGGAAGACTCGCAGAGAGGCATTGCTCGGATTGTTGTATGGTTGATATATGGGAGGAATCCCATGCAAAGGTTTGAGAGAATACTTACATGTACTCAGGTTAAAACATTAATCATGATCTCAGCATAGCAATGAAAAAGGATGCCGTATCAACGAAGTCTAAGTGTTGAACGATCATTATTTTTAATACTATTAATACTTCAATGTTGAAAATATAATTTTTTATTAATCGATCATTATTAAATAACATGTTTTTATGGACGAAGGCCAAATGATGATCGTATGCGTCACCGAGATTTACTTATAATAAAAATCAAAAAAAATATTATAATTAATGCCCATAATGACAAACTCAAAAAAGCGGCGATGGATATTCCCTTATGAGTTTTAGACACTTCCTCGTAAAGATCTGAATATCTTCTCGCAATAGTAACATTTGTGTGATCTTGTTTTATTCTTCTATCTTGACCGCTTCTGCGTTCTTGATTAAATCTCCTTTCAGGTTCGGATCTGGGGATAACAACCTTTCGTCTGTCAATCCCTGAACGCCTATCCCATATATCTAGTTTCTTAGGAATCGAAGCATCACGTTGCATTGTACCTTCCTTTTTATCAATTCAGCTTAATATTTTATGTTTTCAATAATTCTACGCTTTTATATTTATGATTTGTAAAATGGATTACACATCGACATCTGACATGAACACTTCTTCAAATTTCTTTTGTAGTGCCTTCGCGACCTTCAGTTCCGAGTTTCTTCTCGTTGGCAAACCCTTTTCCATTTTTGCGATGGTTTGAGGAGCCAGACCGGCCCTTCTTGCTAGCTCTGCAAGGCTTAATGGAATAGCTTCACGATACTGTCTAATTTTATTTTTTTTCATTTCATCGCATCCTCAGGTAAAATGCTAACAGCATTATATTGATATTAATATTAAATAATGTCAAGCAAAAAATATGAGCGATAGTTAATATTAATTAATATACATTAATCTTGTAAAAGGATGCATATAAGTATTGACATAAAAAAGCTGATAATTGGTTTCTCAGGGAAAGAAAAGGTTTATCAATAGCCTGTCCCGAGCTGCATTGTTGCAAACCAAATAGTTCTTTTTTCTATTGAAACATGAATTTTCGGAGAAATAATAAATCACAATATATTGTAATTATACTTGACTTTAACCACCATATTTTGTATAAATTTGAAAAATCGCATTTGGATTAAACCTATTATACAGAATAGTAAGGTGGTGTAGTATCAATCACTACCAACCCAGGCTGAGGGCAGGATTAAAGGAAAATGAAGAACATTGTGGTAGACTCTGCGAAAGTCTTAATTCACGATGATAGGCCGGACACACCGGAGTTCTTGTTGGAGATCATAGTAAGTCGCGGTTATAAAGCAGTCTTTGCGAAAGATGGTTCTGAGATTATTGCCATGCTCTCAAATGATCAGTATGACGTTGTTCTCACTAATGGTGGTTATAGAGAACTTAATTCTGATCAGCATATTCAATTAAAAACTTCTTCTGTCTTCATAATCGGCATTAAGGATTCAGGTAGCCAGAATCAGGAAATGGAATTGAAGGCTGACTTATTTTTGCCGAGGCCCTTGTTAATTTCGGAACTATGGCTGGCAATAAAACAGCATATCTGAACTTGATAGCATATTTATTGAATATACAGCCGTCCTCATGAAAAAAGATAGCTTCATAAGTTTTCGTGCCAGCAAGGATTTGCATCAGTCCCTTGTAAAAATCGCTCAAAAAGAAAAAAGGTCTTTATCTTCAATAATTCAATTTGTGCTTACCAATTACGTGACAGATCGTAAGTCATTCAAAGGTCTTACAAAGGA